>DASPIZ010000001.1:0-6458 GCA_035628875.1 Ohtaekwangia sp.
TTTCTTGCCGGGTCAACCAGTACATCCCACAGGTGCATCTCCGGATTTAATTCGCGCAACAGGAAGACTTCAATCTTCGCACCCGTCTTTTCTTTTCGCCCATACAGACGGGCCGGAAATACCATCGTGTCGTTTCCAACAAGCACATCGCCCTGACCGAAATAGTCAACGACGTCTTTGAAAACTTTATGTTCAATTTTTCCGGTATCCTTATGGACCACCATTAACCGTGACTCATCACGATTTTCAGCTGGGTCTAAGGCGATCAGATTATTTGGAAGCTCAAATTTGAATTCGGATAACTTCATATTCGTATAAGCAAAGGATACCCAATGAAGGGATAATTTTTAATTTGGGTTGCAAAAATAAGTCAATATTTAGCTTTTCCGACAAAAGAGGCTATGTTTTTCCGATCTGTAACAAAAAAGCCCTTTTTTAGTCTATGGAAGTAATTTTAAGAATTGGCCAGCGACAAACTAAACCGGAAAAGCTGCGTTATAAACCTGTATTTGATTTTTCTCCATACATTTAATAGTCACCAAGGTTCATGAAGGTTCTCGGTCAGATATATGAAAGTTTTCGATTCGCATGGCAAGCCCTGAAATCAAATATTTTACGCACCGTCTTATCCCTGCTTGGTGTTACGGTTGGGATTTTTCTAATCATCGCGGTGCTCACCATTGTTGATTCACTGGAGAAGAACATTAAAGACAGTCTTAACTTTATTGGAAGCGGTGTTGTCTACCTGGAAAAATGGCCATGGTTAGCGGATAGCGATGGTGAATATCGCTGGTGGGATTTCTGGATGCGGCCAACACCTTCGTATGCCGAGTATCGTCATCTACAGGAAAATCTTCGACATAAGAGCCATATGTCGATTTTTGCCGATCGTGGCGATATGGTTATTAAACGAAATAACAATAGTATCGGGCAGGTTAGATTAGTGGGCGCAAGTGAAGGGTATGAGAACATCTTTACTGTCGATATGGTAGCTGGCCGTTATTTTACTGCTGATGAAATTCTGAATGGGCGAAACGTAACGATTATAGGATTCGAAGTGGCCAATGCTCTTTTTCCAAATGGCGAGGATCCGTTAAGCAAAGTAATCAAAGTTAAAAACATGAAGTACACCGTGATCGGTGTGATCAGGAGAGAAGGCGAGAGCTTCATGGGAACACCAAGTAATGATTATGTAACGATCATTCCATACAACGCCTTTCGTAAGCTATATCAAACCGGTTCAGGGAGATGGGATGAATTGCAATCGTCTATCGGAATTAAAGGACACGATTATGATGTTGGCTTGGTCGAGTTAGAGAACGAGGTGCGCGGAATGATACGCGGCAGAAGAGGATTGAAGCCGGCAGAAAAAGACAATTTTGCCATCAATAGACCTGAAGCGTTAATGGACATCATTGGTGGCCTTTTCGACGGGATAAGTGTTGCGGGTTGGGTGATTGGCGGCTTTGCCATGCTTGTTGGTGGATTTGGTATTGCTAACATTATGTTTGTTTCTGTTAAGGAGCGCACGCCCATCATCGGCTTGCAAAAATCGATGGGTGCAAAAAATTATTTCATCCTATTTCAATTTCTTTTCGAAGCAATTTTCTTAAGTCTCATCGGCGGACTGGCCGGGCTTTTCCTGGTCTACCTGATTACATTTGTTCCGCTCGGAACCATGGTGGTAACATTGAGTTTAAAAAATATCGTATTAGGTCTTGGGATTTCTTCTGTGATTGGAATAGTATGTGGGATAATTCCTGCGGCGCTTGCAGCCAGACTTGATCCTGTAATAGCACTTCGTGCAACATAAGGACATAACAAAAAAGGCATGCTGGTTTAAATAACCATTCATGCCTTGATATAACTTAGCCGTTTACCCAAGCTTAAGAATAATCTTGCTTGCGTAAACGGCTATATTTTTCGATAATCAGTTAGTGCCGACTAAACTTTTTCTTCCAGTACTTTAGCGCCTTCTCCAACAATCTTCTCTTTGATTTTCTTTTCAAGTTCATCCATGAGTTCCGGATTGTCTTCAATGATTTGTTTTACGGCATCGCGTCCCTGTCCTAATTTATTGCCACCATAAGAGAACCATGAGCCGGCTTTTTGTACTACGTTTAGTTCAACGCCAAGGTCGAGGATCTCTCCGGATTTTGAAATACCCAGACCATACATAATATCAAATTCCACGACTTTGAACGGTGGAGCCATTTTGTTTTTCACCACCTTAACCTTTACGCGGTTACCAGTAATATCATCTGCGGATTCTTTAATCTGACCAATCCGACGAATGTCAAGACGAACGGAAGCATAAAATTTTAAAGCGTTACCACCCGTTGTAGTTTCCGGGTTCCCAAACATAACACCGATTTTTTCACGAAGCTGGTTGATGAAGATACATGAACAACCTGTTTTGCTTATCGTACCGGTAAGTTTCCGCAACGCCTGAGACATTAAACGTGCGTGTAGTCCCATCTTGCTGTCTCCCATTTCACCTTCAAGTTCACTTTTTGGAACAAGTGCAGCTACCGAGTCAATGACAAGGATATCGATAGCGCCGGAGCGGATAAGATGGTCGGCGATTTCAAGTGCTTGTTCGCCATTATCAGGTTGAGAGATTAAAAGATTTTCGGTATCAATGCCTAGTTTTTCTGCATAACCTTTATCAAAGGCGTGTTCTGCGTCAATAAATGCAGCAAGGCCGCCTTTTTTTTGCGCTTCGGCAATACAATGCATGGTTAGGGTTGTTTTACCGGAAGATTCAGGTCCGTAGATTTCAGTGATCCTTCCGCGGGGAATTCCACCAATACCCAATGCGATATCAAGGCCGAGTGATCCTGTTGAGATGGCGGGTACATCCATCACTTTTTCATCACTTAATTTCATTACGGTTCCTTTGCCGTATGTCTTCTCAAGTTTGTCAATGGTTAACTGAAGCGCCTTCAGTTTTTCTTTTGCATCGCTCATTTGTATGTTTATTGTTTATCGTTGCTTTTGGTAATGGGAAATACAAGATTGTTCAAGCGTTGAACTCCAGCTTTTTTGATCTATATGTTTAGGTAACGGCTGGGACTTCAATTCTTTAACACAACCTTGGGTTGAAATTACAATTTCAGGTTAGAAATAAAAATGGTTGATTCACGGGAAATCCTGGTTTTCTTTTTTTCTTTGCTTGAAGGTGCTATGGTTAAATTCATTGTTGTCAGTGAGTTGTTGTTTCTAAAATGTTTGTGTCATCTGGTGTCATTGTATTTATATTGCATCCGGAATTAATGTTTAGCCAGTGCCTGAAAAGAATCTGATCTGGAAATACACGAAACGCTTTTTGTTTGCGGTACTGCTTACTGTGGTTGTGCTGGTGATGCTTAATTGGAATCTGGTAGTCTATGGATTAAGGCAGGGGTACGGTCAATTCAATATCATCTGGAATGCCAAACCAGTGGCCGAATATCTTCATGATCCTGCTTTTCCGGATTCTCTGAAAACGCGGCTCCGTCTCATTGACGAAGTAAGAGAATATGCAATTGATTCACTGGGTCTAAAGGATACCGAAAATTATAAAACGCTTTTTGATCAGCAGGGAAAAGAGATCATGTGGGTAGTGCTTGCCGCTAAACCCTTTAAGCTTGAAGCAAAAGAATGGGAGTTCCCGGTATTGGGTGCAGTTCCGTACAAAGGATTTTTCAGGGAAGATCTCGCTGTTCAACTGAAAGAAGAACTGGAGCAGGAAGGATGGGATGCGATCATTCGAAATCCGGGAGGCTGGTCAACGCTGGGATGGTTTACCGATCCGATCCTCAGCAAGATGTTGAATCGCAGCGAAGGTGATCTTGCCAATCTCATCATTCATGAGATGTCGCATGCCACCATTTTTGTTAAGGATAGTGTTGACTTTAATGAAAACCTGGCAACATTCATTGGCGATCGCGGTGCGGAGGAATTTTTGCGCCACAAGTATGGAACGGAATCAGGTGAATACACTTTATACATGGACGAAGACAGGGATTATCTGAAGTATGTAGATCACATGCTACGCGGTGCCGAAAAACTTGATAGTCTCTATAATACCATGACCGAAGAACAAGCCATTCAGAATAAGATCAATCAAAAGCAGGAAATGATCAGGCACATTGTTACTTCCCTGGATACACTAAGCCTTCGTTTGCCAAAAAAGCCATCTGAGCGTTTTAAGGGAAAGCTTCCCAATAATGCCTACTTTATGAATTTCCGCCAGTACCAGGCGAAGCAGGACGTTTTCTGGGAAGAATGGCAAGGACGTTTTAAGGGCGATCTTCGCGTATACATCGATTACCTCGCAAGGAAGCATCCATTCCTGTGATAAATAAATAGCGTGTATCTGTTATTTAACTGCCACGAAGGCACAGGAGACACGAAGAAATGCAAATTTCAATCAAAACTTCTTAGTGCCTTGGTGCTTTTGTGGCTTCAACTTTTTGGATAGCGTCATCTAATGAGCTTTCTGACGCTAAATATTTCCATTGCTTAAGGCGTTACGCACCAATGTCATTCGTTAAGCTTCCGTAAACCTTTCTTCCCTGCAGAAGGCAGGCTGAATCCATAAAGAAAACAAGATTAACTAAACGACTATTGAATTAGGCACTTTAAGAAATTAAGACCGGTGCTTTAAGGAATTGTTAAGAAACCGGCGCGCGTTTTAATTGCCCTGTTTTCTCTCTACTTTTGATACAAATAGTTAACCTATGGGAAACAAGCCAATGCACAAAGTGCTTGTCGTTGATGATGAGGAGTCGATTGTAGAATTGCTGAAATACAATCTGGAGAAGAGCGGCTATGATGTCCGCACGGCACTTGATGGCATAAAGGCAGTAGAAATTGCCAAGAAGTTTATACCCGACGTGGTGTTACTGGATATCATGATGCCCAAAATGGATGGGGTGGAAACCTGCCGGTTGCTGCGCGACGCACCTGATCTGCAAAAAACCTTTATTATTTTTCTTACTGCACGATCTGAAGAATATTCGGAGGTTGCCGCGTTTGATGTCGGAGCGGATGATTACATCACAAAACCGATCAAACCTCGCGCCCTCATGAGCAGGATCAATGCGCTCTTTCGCCGGGATACTAAAAAGTCGTCGCCGGTAGACTTAATTACTATTCGCGATCTGACCATTGACCGTACAAGCTATACCATTAAACTCGATTCAAAAGAGATCAGTCTTCCTAAGAAAGAGTTTGAATTGTTGTACTTTCTGGCGCAAAATCCAAATAAGGTTTTTAGCCGTGAAGATCTGTTGCAGAATATATGGGGATCTGACGTCTATGTTCTAGCAAGAACCGTTGATGTCCACATCCGCAAAGTGCGTGAAAAGATCGGGGAGGATTATATCACCACGGTGAAAGGCGTAGGGTACAAATTCATCCTGAATTAATCTCTCGTTGTACCGAGTATAGTTATTAACTTGCCGAAATGGTATACAGTTCGCGCGGCCTTGCACTACTCCTTGCAATTTCGATTGCTGTTATTACCACATTATTTCTTTCATTATTTGAAAGTGTTAATGTAAGTGCACTGGTCGTTACTTTTCTTATCAGCTTTTCCGTATCCTATCTCTCCATTTTTGTGGTACTTGAGTTTCTGATCTTTCGTGAGATCAATACACTCCATAACATGATGGATAAGCTTAGGAAAAAAGAGCTGTCAAAATTAAACCAACGTGCAGGAACGCTCAATCCTTTGAAAAGTATTCACGAAGAAATATTTTCTTTCGCCGAGCTGAAGCAAAAAGAAATCGATGAGTTAAAAAAGCTTGAGGCATTCAGACGTGAATTTATTGCTGATGTTTCACATGAACTAAAGACGCCAATTTTTGCCGCACAGGGTTTCGTACATACGCTGTTGGATGGTGCTGTAAATGACAAGAGTGTACGGTTGAAATTTCTGCGCAAGGCGGCGCGCAGTCTCGATGGACTTGACATGCTGGTACAAGACCTCCTGACCTTATCGCATATTGAGACAGGTCAAATCAAAATGCATTTTGAACAGATCGATTTGTACAGCCTAACTGAAGAGGTGTTCGAACAGTTTGAAGAAAAAGCAGATCGAAGAGACGTTCGTCTCCGTATCGAAGGTAAAAGGCGGAAAGTGCTCGTGTTTGCCGACTGGCAGCGCATCAACCAGGTAATGACTAACCTGATCTCAAATGCAATTAAACACTCGTTTGATAACTCTGAAGTGCTCGTTGATTTCGAACAGCATAAGAAAAACGTTGTGGTAATGGTTAAAGACACCGGTGAAGGCATACCGCTCGAGCATCAGCATCGCATTTTTGAACGTTTTTATCGTGTGGATAAAAGCCGTAGTCGTGAAAAGGGCGGCACTGGTTTGGGCCTCGCCATTGTGAAACATATTCTGGACGGTCACAACACTCGGGCAGAAGTTGATAGCAAACCCGGCCTGGGTTCAACTTTTAGTT
>DASPIZ010000002.1:0-62642 GCA_035628875.1 Ohtaekwangia sp.
CGCGGCTGCGTTGTGCCCTGGCTTCCTGAACCTGATCCGGTTGCTGAACGGGAATATCCGCTTTCAGCAGGAATGAGATCGTATCCTCATTCACTTTGGCGATGAATCGCTTGAACAATTCAAATCCTTCAAATTTATAGATCAGCAATGGATCCTTCTGTTCATACACCGCATTTTGAACCGACTGCTTCAGGTCATCCATCTCACGCAAGTGTTCTTTCCAGAGTTGATCAATGATTCCCAGGGTTATCATTTTTTCCATGGATTTCACCAGCTCCGCGTTGTTGGTCTCAACACATTTTGTCAGGCTTGCAGCGACACCAATCTGTTTTTGTCCATCGGTAAATGGCACCAGGATATTTTCAACTGTAGCGCCGCGCGTGCGATGAATTTCGCGCACCACCGGCATGGCTTTCTGCGCTACCATTTCATTTTTCTTATGATAATGATCAAGCGCTTTATTGTACAGATCGTCTGTAATCTTATTCTGATCCCATTTGTCGAACTCTTCGCGGGCAATCTCATAGTCTACACCAAGAACACTTAACGCATTCAAACGCAAACTTTCATAATCCGCCGAATTCTTAGCGTTGATTACCATGTCCTCCACGGTATCAAATAACATTGTGAGAATGTCGAGTTCAAGGCGTTCGCCAAACAGGGCATTGCGTCGACGCTTATAGATTACTTCACGTTGCGAATTCATTACGTTATCGTATTCGAGCAAACGCTTCCTGATCCCAAAGTTATTTTCCTCAACTTTTTTCTGTGCACGTTCAATGGAATTTGTCACCATTGAATGTTGGATTTCCTCGCCTTCTTTCAAACCAAGTTTATCCATGATACGCGCAATACGCTCCGGCATGAACAAACGCATCAGGCTATCCTCAAGCGATACATAGAACTGCGACGTTCCCGGATCGCCCTGACGGCCGGAACGACCACGCAACTGCCTGTCTACACGTCGGGACTCATGGCGTTCCGTACCAATGATGGCCAGACCACCTGCAGCACGTGATTCAGGTGTAAGCTTTATATCCGTACCACGGCCGGCCATGTTGGTAGCGATTGTTACCGTACCCGGTTTACCCGCCTCTGCTACGATTTCAGCCTCACGTTGGTGTTGCTTCGCATTCAAAACCTGGTGCTTAATCTTCCGGAGTTGCAAAAGACGGCTGATCAGTTCTGAAATTTCAACAGAAGTTGTACCTACCAGTACGGGCCTTCCTTTTTCGGTGAGCTTAACGATCTCTTCAATAACCGCGTTGAATTTTTCACGCATGGTCTTGTATACAAGATCATCATAATCCTTTCTAACGGCGGATCTGTTAGTCGGGATCACCACCACATCAAGCTTATAGATATCCCACAATTCACCGGCTTCAGTTTCTGCTGTACCCGTCATCCCCGCAAGCTTATGATACATGCGGAAATAATTTTGTAACGTAATGGTTGCATAAGTCTGCGTTGCATCCTCAACCTTTACATTTTCTTTTGCCTCAATCGCCTGGTGTAATCCATCAGAATAACGTCTTCCTTCCATTACCCGGCCCGTTTGTTCGTCAACGATCTTCACCTTACCATCTACGATAATGTATTCGGTATCCTTTTCGAACATGGTGTAGGCTTTCAACAATTGATTCACACTGTGAATGCGTTGTGCCTTGGTTTGATAATCGCGGATGATTTCTTCTTTACGACGAAAACGTTCTGCTTCATCCAGGTCAGTTTGCTTTTCAAGCTTATTTAATTCCATTCCAATCTCGGGCAGAATAAAAAACGAATTGTCTTCGCCTTCACCCGTGATCAGGTCTATTCCTTTTTCTGTGAGATCTACACTGTTATCTTTTTCATCAATTATAAAATACAGCGGCTTATCCGCTTCAGGCATATTGCGTTTATTATCCTGCAGATAAAAGTTTTCAGTCTTCTGCAACACATTCCGAACACCAGACTCACTCAAAAATTTAATCAGAGGTTTATACTTCGGCATAGCCCGGTGTGCCCTGAACAAAGCGAGGCCACCTTCTTTTTCATTTCCTTCGCTAATTAATTTCTTCGCAGAAATAAGATATTCATTGATCAGTTTCTTCTGCGCTTCAACCAGTTTATGAATACGTGGCTTGAGGTCATAAAACTCGTGTTCGTCACCACGTGGTACAGGTCCGGAAATTATCAACGGTGTTCTGGCCTCGTCGATGAGCACGGAATCTACTTCATCGACCATGGCATAATGATGCGTACGCCGTTGAACAAGATCTAATGGATCACGCGCCATATTATCACGCAGATAATCGAAGCCGAATTCATTATTGGTACCGTATGTAATGTCTGCGAGATATGCATTTTTCCTCGCCGCTGAATTTGGCTCATGTTTATCGATACAATCAACGGTGATACCATGGAATTGAAAGATCGGTGCCATCCATTCGCTGTCACGTGTAGCCAGGTAGTTGTTTACCGTTACAATGTGAACACCGCGTCTGGCGAGTGCGTTGAGAAATGCAGGAAATGTGGCTACCAATGTCTTTCCTTCACCAGTTGCCATCTCTGCTACCTTACCCTCATGAAGCACAATACCACCGATGATTTGCACATCATAGTGTACCATATCCCACGTCATGAGGTTTCCAGCAGCCATCCACTGATTCGCCCAGATCGCTTTATCTCCTTCAATCTTCACATGATCACGCGTCGCTGCAAATTTGATGTCGTATTCTTTCGCGGTCACTTCCAGCGCGGTGTTCTCCTTGAACCTACGGGCTGTTTCGCGAACAATGGCAAAGGTCTTTGGAAGTACTTTGATCAGCACCTTCTCCAGTTCCTTGTTTCTGTCGGCTTCAAGTTTATCGATTTGACCAAAAATGGCTTCCTTATCGTTGAGATCGAGTTCCCTATTTTCTTCAATTTGTTTGTGCAGCGAAGCCAATTGGTCATCAATTGGTTTCAGTTCATTGTTAATGACTTCCTGAATAACCTGGGTTTCATTTCGAAGCTCATCATGGGTGATATGTTTAAGCTTTTCACCCTCCTCTTTGGTCTTTTCAACCAACGGCATGATGCGCTTGATATCTTTTTCTGATTTCGTTCCGAATAATTTGGCAATAAATTGTAGCATAGAGTCAAATAAAATAGTGCTTTAGCCCCGGTACGCCGATCTGGTGAGATCCGCTGCGGTTTAAAAGGTCTCAAATTTAGTAAATAGTTTGTGCTGAGAAATAAATCTGCAGACTAAGGATTGTATGTGAACAACTATAATTCCAATTCACCTTTAAACACCATTTTGGCAGGGCCGATCAAAAAGATATCGGTAAACATGCCTGGCTGTCCGGAAGATAAGCCGGAGTGGCTGGATTTAAATTCAACGGAAAGCGCTCCGCCCTTTGTTTTGACTTTTACCGGTGAGGTATATCCATGATAAGAAGCAGCCAAAGCAGCAGCCGTAACACCTGTGCCACATGAAAGCGTTTCATCTTCAACACCGCGCTCATAGGTTCTCACAAAAATGGTATTGTCGCCCTGCAGTGTGATGAAATTCACATTGGTTCCACCTGGCTTAAAAAGATCGGAATAACGGATCTTCTGCCCTTCATCAACTACGGGATAACGCTCAACATCGGTTACAAGGCGGATGTAATGTGGGGATCCGGTATAAATGAAAAAGTCATTGCCTTCTTTTTGTATTTCCGTCACATCGTTCATTTTCAACCGAACGGTATCTGCATCGACCAATTCGGCTTCATGAATGCCATCATAAGCATTGAAAAGGGCATTACCGTTTACGATGCCTAATTGCGACGCAAACGAAACAGCAGCCCGGCTTCCATTACCACAAAGACTTTGAGAACCGTCGTTATTGAAGTATTGGAGTGTAAAATCAGACTTGGTATCTTCTTCTATTAACATCAGACCATCAGCACCAACACCGAATTTGCGATCACAAATGCGTTCAATATCTGAGGCAGAGAGGGACAATTTAAGTGCGCGATTATCCAGGATCACAAAGTCGTTTCCTGTAGCCTGATATTTATAAAATTGCAGTTTCACGGTTTTGGTTGGAAAGCGTTAGGGTCAAGCGATTATTTTACTTCTTCGTAATCAACGTATTCACCCCCGTTGATTTTGCTTCCGTTTCCTTTCCTGGGGCCTGAGGCTGATGTTTTATCCTGGAAGCCTTTTCGTTGTTGCTGTTGGAAATTTCGAAGGTTTTGCGAAACCGCACCGATTCTAAAGAAAAAGGAGCCTATTTTATAGAATAAGTAGGCCACAATACAAAAGATGATTATAAATTTTAACATAGCAACCGCGTTAGTTCTTAAACCAAAAAACAAAGGTAGAGGTTCAGGGGGCAATTGCAAATTTGCTTGTTACCACTTTCTTAAGAGTTTTCCGAATAGCTTCAAGCTGTAAGCTCCAAGCTGCAAGGCGGTTTCAGAAATAGTTGCGAGTTGTGAGCTGCGAGCCACGAGTTAGTTTCAAGGTACAAAGTACAAGGTACAATAAGGTATAAGGATATTATTGAGGGTACAATTGTGTTTCGATCAGTCAAAAATTTTTGAACTCCAAACTGCGTGCTGCCTTTAGATTTGTTTGGTAACTGATGGGTTTTCGATGATTTCTGAATAGCCTTTTGTTTTTCCATACGAGACATCTTTCCGTTGTTCCGGGGATCCTTCTGCATGCTTTGAGCATTGCACATGCGCGCATCAGGAGGACGGTTACGACGGGTTGAAAAAAAGGCTGTGGTGTGAGCGATTAAAATGGCTTTCGATAACTCCTACGTTACCGAAAACCAACCTCAGTCGAACTTCAAACAATTGGCACAAGCCCATCGTTATCGAACCCCAACCTTGAACTTTAAACCCACAGGCTGCAAGTCGGATTTAGAAATAGTGTCGAGTTGTGAGCTGCGAGCCACGAGTGTGTTGGTTCGTAATTGATGGGTTTTCGATAACTGCTACGTTACCGAAAACCACCTCAAACATCAAACATCAAACGTCGAACTTCAAACGCCGAACTTCGAACAATTGGCACAAGCCCATCGTTCCAGAATGTCCAACCTTGAACTTTGAACCTTAAACTTTGAACCCTGAACTAGCTTACCTGCTGAGGTACAAATTCCGTTCGGAATAGATCTTCATAAAGTAATCATCCATCAGGTCATCAATGAAATAAATCGCTTCGCCGGTTGATTTCATTTCAGGGCCGAGTTCCTTGTTTACGTCAGGGAATTTATGGAAACTGAAAACAGGTTCTTTGATCGCATAGCCCTTACGTGTCGGATTGAAAGTAAAGTCTTTCACTTTCTTCTCGCGTAACATCACCTTGGTTGCATAGTTAACATATGGTTCGTCGTATGCCTTGCAAATAAATGGCACAGTACGTGAGGCACGCGGGTTTGCTTCAATGATGTACACCTTGTCATTCTTGATCGCAAACTGGATGTTTATCAATCCAACGGTGCGCAACGCAATGGCAATTTTTTCTGTGTAGTGTTCAATTTGTTTGATGACGAGATCACCAAGGTTATAGGGTGGCAATACAGCATACGAATCTCCTGAGTGGATTCCCGCTGGCTCAATGTGTTGCATGATTCCGATGATATAAACATCTTCCCCATCGCATATCGCATCTGCTTCGGCTTCAATGGCACCATCCAGGAAATGATCCAGCAATACTTTGTTTTCCGGTAAGTGTTTCCAGATGTCGAGGATATGATCTTCGAGTTCTTGTTCGTTAATCACGATCTTCATGCTTTGTCCACCCAATACATAGGAAGGACGAACCAGCAGCGGGAAGCCTATTATTTTCGACGCCTCAAGGGCTTCATCCGCATTTTCAGCAACACCGAATTCCGGGTAAGGAATATTAAGCTCCTTGAGGAGGTTCGAGAATCTTCCACGATCTTCAGCGAGATCCAGCGCTTCAAATGAAGTACCGATGATCTTGATGCCATACTTCTCTAATTTTTCAGCAAGCTTCAGCGCTGTTTGTCCGCCAAGTTGAACAATCACACCTTCTGGTTTTTCATGTTCAATGATGTCGTACAAATGTTCCCAGAAAACAGGCTCAAAGTAAAGTTTATCGGCGATGTCAAAATCAGTTGAAACCGTCTCCGGATTACAGTTGATCATGATCGTTTCATAGCCACACTCTTTGGCAGCCAATACACCATGAACACAGGAGTAATCGAATTCAATGCCCTGACCGATCCGGTTTGGTCCCGAACCCAACACAATGATTTTTTTCTTTTCAGATACAACTGATTCATTCTCCGTATCGAAGGTTGAATAGTAATACGGTGTTTTTGCCTCGAACTCTGCAGAACAGGTATCAACCAGTTTATAGACACGTTTGATGCCTTGCTCAATCCGTTTGGCGCGCACTTCGCTTTCTTTGCAATCGAGAATATGTGCTACCTGGCGATCTGCGAATCCTTTTTCTTTCGCGGTACGCATAAGTTCTTTCGGCAGACTTTCCAGCGAATGTTTGCTGATCTCTTTTTCAACATCCACCAGCTCTTCGATTTGTTTGAGGAACCAGCGGTCTATCCGGGTAAGCTTTTGAATTGTTTTTAACGGGATACCGAGCTTTATCGAATCATAAATATGAAAAACACGGTTCCAGCTTGGATGCTCCAGGCTATACAATAATTCTTCCTGCTTTGTTAACTCTTTACCATCGGCGCCTAATCCGTTTCTTCTGATCTCCAACGACTGACAGGCTTTCTGCAATGCTTCCTGGAAGTTTCTTCCGATTCCCATCGCTTCACCTACCGATTTCATTTGAAGTCCGAGTTTACGATCGGCACCATGAAACTTGTCAAAGTTCCAGCGCGGTACTTTTACAATAACATAGTCGATGGCAGGCTCGAAATACGCTGTGGTTGTTCCGGTGATCGCATTTTTTAATTCATCGAGGTTGTAACCGATGGCCAGCTTGGCAGCAACCTTAGCGATCGGATATCCTGTTGCTTTGGAAGCAAGTGCTGAAGAACGCGATACCCTCGGATTGATCTCAATGCCAATAATATCTTGATCGTTGTCTGGATTGAGCGAAAACTGAACGTTACATCCACCGGCAAACATACCAATGCCGTTCATCATTTTAATGGCGAGATCACGCATGTTTTGATACACCGTATCGGGTAAAGTCATCGCCGGAGCAACCGTGATGGAGTCACCGGTATGAATACCCATGGGATCGAAGTTCTCGATCGAACAGATAATGATCACATTACCGATATTATCGCGAAGCAGTTCAAGTTCATATTCTTTCCATCCCATGATGCTTTGTTCTACAAGCACCTCATGTATAGGTGACGCGTGTAGGCCGCGATTCAACGCTTCATCAAATTCTTCAGCATGGTGTACAAATGCTCCCCCTGTACCTCCCAACGTATACGAAGGACGAATAACCAGCGGAAATCCAATCTCCTGGGCAATCTCTTTTCCCATCAGGAATGAAGTTGCTGTGCCGCCTTTACATACACCAACACCCAATTCCAGCATTTTTAGGCGAAACTTCTCACGATCTTCTGTAGTTTCAATGGCCTTGATGTCGACACCGATAATGCGTACACCAAAATGCTCCCAGATTCCTGCTTTATCGCATTCTATGCAGAGGTTAAGCGCAGTCTGGCCGCCCATGGTTGGCAGAACCGCATCGATGTTGTGTTTCTCCAGAATTTCGCGGATTGACTTTTTTGTCAACGGCTTCAGATACACATGATCAGCCGTCACTTTGTCAGTCATGATTGTGGCAGGATTTGAATTGATCAACACCACTTCAATCCCTTCCTCGCGCAATGAACGGGAGGCCTGGGAGCCGGCATAATCAAATTCGCAAGCTTGACCGATAATAATGGGGCCGCTACCGATGATGAGGACGGAGCGAATACTTCTGTCTCTAGGCATTTTTTTCTTTTTGGGTAGGATAAAATTGCGCAAAAATAAAACTCAGATCGACATGATAAATGAAATCGCCGATTAAATATTGATTTTCTTTTTCCCGAAGCAAAAAGCGCTGATCAGCAGGGTAAAAAAAGATGCTTCATGAAAAAAATGGAATTTGACCGTTAATCTTATTCCTGAAGCCGTATATCGATTGAAACCTTTATTTTCACGCATTATCTCTTTTGAGACTTTTTGATGACTTTGAAAAACGCTACAAAAAATAACCGTTCGTTCGATGCCATTGTTGTAGGTTCGGGAATCAGCGGAGGTTGGGCCGCTAAAGAGTTGTGTGAAAAAGGACTGCGGGTGCTGATGGTGGAGCGCGGAAAAAACCTGGAACACCCCAACTATCCAACAGCCCATTCAAATCTCTGGGATTTGCCTCACCGCGGAAAACTCACGGAAACCGAAAGGCGTACGCACCCCGTACAAACACGGCATTTCAGTTTCCACGGCGATAACAAACATTTTTACATCAATGATCTTGAAAATCCCTATACAGAGGTAAAACGTTACGATTGGATTCGGGGCGATATTGTAGGTGGACGATCTGTACTTTGGGGACGGCATTGTTACCGCTGGAGCGATCTCGATTTTGCCGCAAACGCAAAAGATGGTTGGGGAGTCGACTGGCCAATACGTTATAAAGACCTGGAGCCTTGGTACGACTATGTTGAACAATTTATCGGTGTTAGCGGTCAGGCCGAAGGATTGCCCCACCTGCCGGATGGGAAGTTCCAACCTCCCATGGAATTAAATTGTGTGGAAAAAAATTTCAAGGCTGCGATTGAATCAAAATTCACAGATCGGCACGTTACGATTGGAAGAGTGGCTAATCTGACTGCGCCGGTAAAGGGAAGAGGTGTATGTCAGCATCGTAATCTTTGCCATCGCGGTTGTCCTTATGGCGCTTATTTCAGCACAAACGCCAGTACACTTCCCGCCGCCTTTGCCACCGGAAACCTGACACTTCAGCCAAACGCACTTGTAACGCAGGTGCTATACGACGAGCATAAGCAACGCGCTTCGGGTATTGAAGTTATTGATACCGAAACCCGCGAAACTCTGGTGTATTATGCGAAGTTAATTTTCCTCAATGCCTCCACACTCGCCACAACACAAATATTACTCAACTCCATATCAAACCGTTTTCCGAATGGAATGGGCAACGACAGCGATCAGTTGGGCCGTAATCTGATGGATCACCACAAACAAGCTGGCGCCGTAGCGGTTGCTGATGGTTTTGATGACCAGTATTATGTTGGCCGGAGAGCAAATGGTTTATACATGCCACGTTTCAGAAATCTGCACGAAGAGAGAACCGATTACATCAGGGGATTCGGCATTATGGGCAGCGCAAAACGTGCAGGATGGACGTCACAGATTATGAGTGATCAATTGGGTATTGCATTAAAAGAATCTGTTCAGCTCCCCGGGGAGTGGACCATCAGCTTACAAGGATACGGTGAGTGTCTCCCTTATCCGGATAACCGTGTTACGCTAAACAAAGATCAGAAAGATAAATTCGGAAGAAATACCATCACCATCGACTGCGAATTCAAAGACAACGAAAAAGCGATGCAACAGGATATGGCCAACGCTTCCGCGGAAATGCTTGAGGTTGCAGGATTTAAAAATATAAAGCCATACGTTAATACTTCATTTCCCGGAAACGCAAACCACGAGATGGGTACTGCCCGAATGGGCCACGATAAAAAAACATCGGTACTCAACAAGTACAACCAAATGCACGACGTTAAAAACATTTTTATCACCGATGGCTCATGCATGACCTCCTCCTCAAGTGTTAACCCTTCACTCACCTACATGGCCCTTACCGCACGTGCGTGTAGCTATGCCGTGGAAGAAATCGGAAGAGGTTCATAGTTCATGGTTCAAAGTTCAAAGTTGGGATACGATAGCGATGGGTTTGTGCCAATTGTTTGAGGTTGGAGGTTTGAGGTTCGATGTTTGAGGTTCGATGTTTGAGGTTTGAGGTTTGAGGTTTGGTTGGCATTCGAAACTTTTGGCTGAGCGAAACAACTGGAAGCTATAAAGTTATACCTCGTTGTACTTTGTACCTCGTACCTCGTACCTTGTACTTTGTACCTCGTATCTCGTACCTTAGAACTAACTCCCGACTCGTAGCTCACAACTATTTCCTCACCTCGTTACCATCATCTGATGCGCGCATGTGCAACACACAAAGCATGCAGAAAGGATCCCCCGAACAAAGGAAAAAATGTCTCGCCAGAAAAAAACAAAGCCTAACTAAAAATTATCGAAAAACCCATCAGTTACCACTAAACAAACTCACAGCTCGCGGCTCATAGCTCGAAGCTGTTCGAAATCTGAAAAAAACTGCTATCACCTTGCAGCTTGCAGCCTGCAGCTTGAATCTTTTCGAAAAACACAACCAGCTAAACAAATCCTAAATCATTCCCCGCGCTTTCAACTCCAGGTATTTATTAATGGTGTTAACGGTAAGATTTTCTGGTGGAGTCAATAAAGCCTGGATGCCGTTACGGCTGAGTTCTTTTACAATCAGCTTTTTATCATAACTGAATTTTTCAGCGATCGCTTTGTGATACACCTGCCTTAAGTCATTGGCGGGTTCCTGTAGTAAGGACCGCATCTCTGTATTTTCAAAGAATATAACAACCAATAAATGCTGACCTGCTAATCGTTTTAAATAGGGAAGTTGCCGTTGCAAACCATAGATCGATTCAAAATTTGTGTAGAGCAACAACAAACTGCGTTGTGTGATCTTTCTGCGAATATGAAGGTACAGAGAAGAAAAATCCGATTCACGATAGGCGGTTTTTTGGTTATACAACACTTCCATGATGTGTGCCATCTGGCTCTTCTGTTTGCCGGCACTGACAGTAGCCGCTACCCTGTCCTGGAACGTAATTAATCCTGCCTTATCAGATTTTTTGATTGCTATGTTGGAGATGACAAGGCTCGCATTGATCGCATAATCCAGTAAACTCATTCCATTAAATGGCATTTGCATCACACGACCTTTGTCTATAACACTATATACTTGCTGAGAACGTTCATCCTGGTAATGGTTTACCATGAGACTGTTCTTCCGCGCAGTAGCCTTCCAGTTGATGGTACGGATATCATCGCCGCTTACATATTCTTTGATCAGCTCAAACTCCATGTTCTGACCTATCTTCCGGATTTTTTTAATTCCTGTTTCTGTAAGTCGATTAGAGATTGCCATCAATTCATATTTCCGCATTTGGATATATGATGGGTAAACGGGAACCAGTGCATCAGCAGAAAAGCGGAACCTGCGACTGATTAATCCAAGGGGTGAAGATACATAGGCATTTACAGCACCGAAGGAATACTCACCGCGTTTCACCGGACGGAGAAAATAACGCAATACTTTGGGTTCGCCTGGTTTCAGTTTCAACTCAAAATTAAAATCCCGCTTTTGAAATTGATGTGGAATCTCATCAATAACCTGTAATGAAATGGCGAAAGGATAAAAATTTTCGACATGAATCTGCAATTCATTCTCGTCTCCGTTAGAAAGTCGCTCAGGTGTAAACCGGTAACCATGAAGTCCTTTCCTGGTTCTATATAAAAGAATACCATCTGTAAGCAGAACGGCGATAAACAAAAAGAAAAGTATTTTAGGTAACAAAACAAAACTACTCAGCACAAACGCCAGGATAAAAATGGCCACGATAATCGCGACAACGATGAATATCCTGCTCTTTAAATATAGTGTTCGGAATAACTTCACTTACCTGGGTACTTCAATTTTATCGATCAGTTGTTTTACCACCTCATCTGGTGTGATACCTTCCATTTCTTTGTCCGGTGTGAGGATTACCCGATGGCGAAGCACTGGCATGGCTACCGTTTTAATATCCTCCGGCGTTACAAAGTCACGACCGTTTAAAGCGGCATACGCCTTGGAGCTATTGAGGATGGCAACAGAAGCACGTGGTGACGCACCTAAAAACAAAGCTGGGTTGTTCCTGGTTTCATGCACAATTTGTGCGACATAGCGTAATAGATTGTGTTCGACATAAACCTGTTGCACAAGGCCGCGATAATGTGCAATCTGTTCGGCCGTTAAGACCGCATTGACTTCATGCGTTGGTTGCACCCCTTTTCGATTGTGATGGCCGTTTATGATTAGCAGTTCTTCTTCAAGGCTTGGATAGTTTACAACGATTTTAAAAAGAAACCGATCAAGCTGCGCTTCTGGCAGTCGATATGTTCCTTCATGTTCAACCGGATTTTGTGTGGCGATCACAATGTAAGGCGCCTGTAGCGGGTACGTTGTACCATCCACTGTGATCTGGCGTTCTTCCATCACTTCAAAAAGCGCAGCTTGTGTTTTCGCCGGAGCACGGTTTATCTCATCAATCAGCACAATGTTTGAAAAGATTGGACCTGCCTTGAATTCAAATGCTGCACTCTTCATGTTGTAAATCGAAGTTCCGATCACATCAGAAGGCATCAGATCAGGTGTGAACTGAATACGTGAGAATTGAACAGAGATGATTTTCGAAAGTAGTTTTGATGTAAGTGTCTTAGCAACGCCGGGAACTCCTTCAATCAGCACATGACCATCTGCAAGAATGGCGGTGACCAGCAGATCAATCATGCTTTCCTGGCCTACAATTACTTTTGAAATTTCCGCCCGGATTTTTTTCAGGCTTTCATTGAGCGCCGTGAGATCTACCCTGTTTTCAAATATTTGTTCGTCCATAATAAATATTCAGTGTTTACTTCACCGTCGTTTAGGTTATATTAAATTTTTCGATCTGCTTGTTTAAGGCGATTAATTGCTGATCAGAAATCTGGCTTTGTTTCCGAATGTCGGCGATTAATTTAAATAAGTGCCTTACTTCTTCTTCAGACTTTCCTGACTTTTTTATTAGGGCAATTAAAAACGCTTCGTCTGTTCTGGCAGTATTCAACCAATACCGGCTTCGTATCTGTTCCAATAAAAACACAATTTTTTTCTCAGCGATATTTTTATGTTCCTTTCGCTGGTAGTAGAGATTCCCGATGGTACTTACAAATTCCAGTGTTGTATTTTTCGGTGGATCCAATATTGGAATGATGCGTTGCCTGCGTTTCATCTCAAAGATCATAAAAATAACTAAACTCAGTAGCGTTAAATAATAAGCCCAGCTTAGTGGCTCATTCGTTAAAATAAAACGAAGTGGTGTGCTGGCTTCCATCCGGCCAACGTGATAGTATTCAGTCCACAATAGATCGTCAACCGGAAGGTGTGAAAGCGACGCCGATGCAAAGGAATGATTTTTCCCGGCAAGGAGATAAATATTAGTAAACGCAAGTGGCGTGCAGTTCAGGTGAATCGTACCCTTACCCCATCGAACCAACAACGAAACAGGCTGTTCAAAATCATTTCTTGCAATCACCGTAGTTTTTGTCGTATCAAAGTAACTGAAGTAATTGTAGATGTTATCGCGCCTGTAGCGAAAATGTTCTGTTGTATCCTGAAGCGGATTGACAAATCGTATACGGGCGCTGTCTGCCTGGTTTAAAAAATTGTCTTGCTTCCAAAGATTATCTCTTGTAGAAAATCCAAGTGTGTCCTGGAAGGTGCCGTAAAAATGCTGCGCCGAGATAAAAGCAGTTCCGCCGTCATTAATGTAATTCAATAACGACTCAGTATCTTCTTTCTGACACGAAAAACTGGAACTGATGATAAGTATATTCCCATTCCGTTTCAATGAATCTTTAAGTTCGTATAACGTCTCGTAGGAATGAGCAATGGTCTGATCCGGAAATAGTGAGGGCAGTAACGCATTCAATCCGAATGTACCGTATGGATCTTTATCTTCATGTGCATACGTAACACTCCAATCGTATTGCTTCGGACTGATCAGCTTAACCACGACAACCGTACCAAAAGCCAAGGCGAGATAAAGAATATATTTCCAGTCTTTCTTCATCTTACCGTGGTTTTCCAGGTGTTGAAGATGTTGTTCACTTTTTCAAACATGGTGCGATTTACAACGAAGTTTCCATACCAGGCGTAATCGAAATAATAACTGAGTTCGTTTAATCCTGCTTTCACTTCACCAGATTGCAATTCACCAACATAGTCGTGATTGGTTTTTCCCTGCTCCCACATTATCAAATGTTTATCGGATAACATTTTTAAAGCATAGAGAAACACCAGGCGTATCCCTTTCCGATAATCCTGTTTGTTAACGGCGTTTTGAATAGCAGCATCAAAATCTATTTCATGAATATTTTCTTCAAACAAATCATAACGTACAGTCGATGCGCCTTGCCCGGAGTAAAAAATCTTAAAGGCATCCACTTTCAGGATCATCATCACGATAACAACAAGCACCGCGAGCACAATTCCGTAAATCAGTATTTTTACCCAATTCACAGTGAATGCACCATCCAAAAGCATCGCAAAAAAATCAGAAAGCCATCGAAGAAGCCTGTCCCAAAGACTTTCTGCTACAGTGGGAGCTTCTTTGAAATCAAAATCGGGATCTTCTTTCAATGACTGCAATTCCGTTTCAGAGAATTGCCTGGTTTCCACATGGGCCGAATCATTCACACCAGTTACATCCTCTCTGGTTTCGTCACCGTAATATTCTTCCGCCTCTACCACCAGAGAATCTATTTCTACCTGAGCGGTGGCGCATTGAAAATAAAAAGCGAAAAATAAAAGAGTCAGAATTCTATTCACGCGAAAAAGAAGATTAATACTGTTCCTCAGATGATAACGGTTGTTGTGTTTCTCCAACGGTATCAATCTGACTGATGAGGCCACGTGCTTCTTTCAATTCAACGAGGTTGAAATATTGAAAAGCGATACCAACGTTTGGTAGCGTATTCAACAGCATTTGAGCCATATAGTATAATGTAAACGAAATGATCATGATGAGTTGAACGTTACTACTCGGCTCCTGGAATGCACCTGTCTCAATGGTGTGGAGCGTACCTACTACCGTTATTACATAATAGGGTATCATAAAAATGTAGGAGATGGTCGCCATGATGAAATACAAAATCATAAGTAATCCAAAAGTACTCCACCATTTTCCCCGAATGAGTTTGTACGACCGCGAAATGGCTTCGAAGAAACCCTTCTTTTCATAGGACCGAATGAAAAAGGTGAGCGATGCACTGAAGAACAAATAAAACATCGCACAGCCGAAAGCGATTCCGCCAAATACAACCAATACGGGGGTAACTGCTGCAAGTAGTGCAAAAGGAATTATTAAAACGATATAACCTGCAACAACCAAAACCACAAACATAAAACAGGTGCCGAGGTACATCCAGAAAGATGACCGTACACGATCCCACACGTCGTTTACTTCGATCTGATTACTTTGTTTTTCAATGTAGAGGATGATGTAGCTATTGATCGTTGCCAAGGTCATTACACTACTAACCAAAAGAAAGACAAACATCATGATCATTTGCAACCAAAAACTAACCGATAAAAAATAATTGGCTGCTGCATCCGGGTTCGCTGCGCCTGCGCGCGTGAGGCCCATAAAGTCATCCATAAAAGTTCCCAACAGCAAACTCGCGATAAGCACAGGAGGACCAGCAATGAACAGGATGCTTTTACAAAGCGGCTTAAAGTTTTGTCTGATAAATTCAAACGTTGCATTCATCTTGCGACTAAAGTCGCGGGATTGCGGGAAATCGATCGCCTTAAAATTTTCCATGATTTTTTAACCGTATAGGATAAATAACAAAATAATACACCATCAAAAAAGCGGATATGCCGATTACAACGGCCTTCATCATCCAATGCATAAAAGCATAACGCGTAATAAACGATTCAATAAACCCGGCCATAATAAAAAATGGCACGAGTCCCATAATGATTTTCAGTCCCTTTGATGCGCCTTTCTTAAACGATACAAGTCGCGAGTATGTGCCTGGAAAAAGCAGGCCATTGCCCATCACGAAGCCTGCTCCCGCAGCAATCACAATGGAAGTCAACTCAATGGTGCCGTGTAACATGATAACCGGTAATGCATGGCTCAGCTCACTTTCCTGATAAAAAAACATCATGAATGTACCTACCATTACGCCATTCATGAACAAGAGAAGGCCAGTACCGATGGATGCAAATATACCGGCCACAAAAACCTTAAAGGAAACCATCACGTTGTTCCAGGTGATAAAAATAAACATCATCATTTCGCTTTGCGAGGCATACACCTTGGTAGGCGTGCCATTTTTGATATTCTCAATGGTCATGTTCACATAGTCATCACCCATGATCAGTCGCACAAAGGTATTATCGTAAGCCGTTGAAACCGCACCAATAATACCGGCGACAACAAAAATGACAAGGGCATACAACATCGGCTTTTGTGTTTCATACATTACAGCCGGAACTTCATACTTCCAGAAAGTAATAAAGCGATTGGTTTCCTCGCGTTTATTTTTGTAAATCTCAAGATGGACTTTACTAGCCAGCGAATTCAGATAATTCGTTGTCCGGCTTTCCGGATATTGCGTACGCGCAAAAGATAGATCGTCGGTAAGCTGAATGAATAATTCCGCTAACTTATCCGGTTGGGCCTGTTGCTGGTTTTTTACAACCTTTTCAAATTCCTCCCAACGTGCCTTGTTTTGCTTTATAAATGCAGATTCTTTCATAGACAACCCAATGCCTACCTGTTAGGTTTAATTAAGGGCGCGACAACTATTGCGCGTTTGCTACAGCAATTACTTTATTCCAAACACGAAAAACGTTACCCGAGCAAATTTTTGCGATATCCTCATCGGAATAACCACGCTTCAATAATACGAAAATTAAATTCGGGTATTGCGAAACATCTTTTAATCCGATGGGCAATGTATCGCCAACGCCATCATAATCAGATCCGAGGCCGACATGGTTGATTCCAACTAACTTTACAACGTGGTCAATATGGTCTGCCACGCGTTCTACGTCTGAGTATAATTCTTTGTGATCGCGTGCAAATTGATCAATGATCGGTTGCGCTGCCGAATCGGATGACGTAAGTCCTTCTTGCTTAAGCTTGTTTTCCAGCGAATCGAGTAGCGCGCTATTGGTTCGTGCAACTGAATCGATAAACGATGCACCGAAGTTAATTTGAATAACGCCATCATTTTTTGCCAATTCCTTAATCATATCATCAGACATGTTTCGCTGAAATCCTGGTGTGTAAAACCGGCAGGAAGAATGAGATGCAATAACCGGCGCTTTTGTAATTTTCATTACATCATAAAAAGCACTGTCTGATATGTGTGATACATCAACCATAACGCCAACCCGATTCATTTCGGCTACAACTGTTTCCCCGAAAGGGCTTAAACCGTTGTGCGTATTCAGGGTGTCATACGACGAATCAGAGATCTGATTATCTTTACTATGTGTCAGGGTGATGTATCGAATGCCACGGTCATAAAAGTATTTTACGTTAGAAAGGTCCTCACCAATGGGGGCTCCGTTTTCCATACCCATCGGAAGAGAAATTATACCTTTCCTGAAATTCTTTTCAACCTCTTCAGGACTACCGGCATACTGGAATTTATCAGGATGTGCTTCTGTTATTCCATGGATCATATTGATCAGCGAATCGGCAAGCGATTTTCCATGATCAGATTTGAGTTGTTGATCCGCCGGAATATAGATAGACATAAAAGGCGCGTCAAGTCCGCCCTTTTTGGCGCGTTCATAATCGAAGTCACCTTCATTACTCTGAATTGGGATGCCCAAAAATTCGCGCTCAAGGCGAAAGTGTTTAATGCGCAGACGATAGGGTAAATCGACATGTCCGTCTGTAATGATCGTTTCATGTGCCAGCTTGATGGCTTTTTGACGAAGCTCGTCTTCATTTACTGAAGTTGCTGTTTCGTTGGTGGCACAACTCCACATGGAACACACCAGAAGAGAAACAAAAACGCGAAAAAAATACATTTGATAGATTTAAAGTTTTATAGCATCCAAATTTACGTGGTTTCAAATCCACATTTTCTACTTTAAGGTTTAATTTGAAAATTGCATAAAATACCAGGTGGATGCAAACAATTCGCGTACAGACAACTCAAAATGTTTTTATTCATTATCCATTAGCCAGCATAGGTGACCGGATTTTAGCTTATTTGCTTGACCGGCTTATTCTTGTTGGTTATTCAGTTGCAATGGTTATTCTTTTCGTTTCAACGGAGATGGATGTTGAATGGGTGTGGTTAATCTTTCTGGCTTTTCCGTGGTTGTTCTTCTCGATGACATGCGAAATTCTGATGAATGGACAAACACCCGGAAAACGTGTCATGAAAATTAAGGTGGTACGGCTTGACGGAACACCGCCTTCTATTGGTGATTATATTCTTCGTTGGATTTTTGGCATAATCGATTTCTCTATCCTTTCTGGTGCTGTAGCGGTAGTGTTTATTTCTGCAGGTGGCAAAGGCCAGCGATTGGGTGATATCGTGGCAGGGACATCCGTTGTGAAGTTACAGGAGCAGGCGGAAATTTCTGCTGAAAATGTATTCGTCGTGGCTGAAGAAAATTACACGCCTGTATTCACAGAAGCCAGCAACTTAAATTCACGCGACGTCGAACTGATTCAACAGGCACTGGAAGTAAACCGGAATCATGGCAATACACAACCCGTTATCCTAATGACCGAAAAAATCAAATCTGTATTGAACATTCAGACCGATCTTCCTCCGGTTAAATTTCTCTATACTATTGTGCGAGATTACAACCACATCACTTCCCAGGTTTTACAGTGACCGAATACACGAAAGCACAACTCGCCCTTCGCAACGGACAGGACAAGCCAGATATTTGGGTGGCCTACCAGGGTGTTATCTATGAAGTTACAGCGTCCCGGCTGTGGCGCGATGGCAAACATTACGAACATTGGGCCGGGCAGGATCTTACCGGGGAACTGGCCGATGCCCCCCACAATGCACGCGTTTTTGATAAATTTAAGATCGTTGGTAAATTAAAATCATAAAAACTGTGGTGTGTGCGGACACATTTGTCAATTTTTCTTTCAAGTCTTGATTAAGTAATGTAGTTTTGTCGGCTTAACTCTGGTTAGGCATAAACTTTACATCCAAAAAAGCGAAGGCATTACAAGCATGATTTTAATCGCAGACAGTGGAGGCTCCAAAACAGATTGGAGAATCATTGAGAAAAATGGAACCATTGGTCAGGCCAGTGCGCCGGGTTTTAATCCATATTATCAACCAATTGATGATCTGCGCAAAAGCGTGCAGGATGTACTCCTTCCTAAAGTGAAGAATAATGTCAGCAAAATATTTTTTTATGGTGCTGGTGTATCTTCTGAGAAAAATCAGCTTTCCATCAAAACGGCGTTCCTTGAATTTTTCCCCGGAGCACAAATTGAAATTGGCTGGGATCTTCTCGCCGCAGCGCGTGCACTTTGCGGACGTGAACCCGGCATTGCCTGTATCATGGGAACAGGATCAAATTCATGCTTATATGATGGAGAAAATATCATTGACAATGTAGCCAACCTCGGGTGGATACTGGCCGATGAAGGCTCTGGCGCCAGCATCGGTAGAAAATTTTTAGTGGATTATCTGCGCCATAAAATGCCGGATAATATTGCTGCACAATTTAAAGCGCGCTTCCCGTTGACACGGGAAGAGTTCCTTGAAAAAATCTATCAGGAAGAAAAACCAAGTGCCTTTCTCGGGAGTTTTTCCAAATTCATTTTTCAACATTTGAAGGAACCATATTGCTACAAGCTCGTGTACAACAGTTTCGCTGAGTTTTATGAAAACAATGTGATGCAGTATGCGAACTACAAAAATCTGAAGGTACATTTCACAGGGTCCATTGCCTTTTATTTTAGTGATTTGCTGCGCCAGGTTGCCAATGATAAGGGGATCACCGTAAAAAATGTTTTGGAAGGGCCTATAGCAGGGCTTACACTTTACCATCAAAAAGACAACCATTAAGATGACCACGGAATCATCTTCATCATACGACAACCTGGAACAGATGACTGTTCGCGATCTTCTGGTGAATATAAACCACGAAGATGCCACCGTTCCCCACGCCATTGCTAAGGTGATTACAAATATCGAGAAATTAGTCAACATCATTGTCGATCGAATGAGTCGCGGCGGCAGGCTTTTCTATATTGGCGCTGGCACCAGTGGGCGGCTTGGTGTTGTGGATGCTTCCGAAATTCCGCCGACGTATGGCATGCCGCATGGAAAAGTAATCGGCATTATTGCAGGAGGAGACGCTGCCATCCGCAAGGCAGTGGAACATGCTGAAGATGACTGGAATCAGGCATGGATCGATTTGCAATCTCATGCGATGAATCAGCAGGATGTGTTGATTGGCATAGCTGCTTCCGGCAGTACACCTTACGTTATAGGCGGCATTAAAGAAGCACGCGCCAACGGTATCGCTACCGGCTGTGTGACCTGCAATACCGGAAGTGAACTTGCGCGGCAGGCAGAGTTTCCCATTGAAGTGGTAGTAGGCCCAGAATTTGTAACTGGTAGTACCCGAATGAAAGCCGGAACCGCACAGAAATTAGTGCTGAATATGATTTCGACAGCTACCATGATTAAGCTTGGCCGTGTGAAGGGCAATAAAATGGTAGACATGCAATTATCCAATAATAAATTGATTGACCGCGGCACACGCATGATCATGGATGAATTGCAGATTGACGAAAAAGAAGCAGAACGATTACTTAAACAGTACGGTTCCGTGAGAAAAGCGGTAGACAGCCGAAAGAACAATGCATCAGATCGAACCGTATCATAACTGGTTAAAATATTACGATTCGTCGCTCGACGATCGGTCGCCCTTCTATGGGAAAGAATATAACTACGAACAATACTCCGAAACCATTTACGGGTATTACATAGATCCGGCCTGGGATTCCATCGGCTCGGAAACGCTCTATGTTAAAGTGCTCTTCACAGAATATACGCTCGGATTCACTGTGATCGAATTTATCGGGGAATGGAATGACGCGATCAACAACGATATCATGACGCTGAAACGTAACCTGATTGAATTTTTTATTAAAGAAGGTATCACAAAGTTTATCCTGATTGGCGAGAATGTCCTGAATTTCCATGGTTCCGATGATTCGTATTATGAAGAATGGTTCTTCGAAGTTGAAGACGGATGGATTGCTGCTGTAGCTTTCCCTGATTTTGTTCAGGACGAGATGCGTAAATATCACATTGATACCTACATTAATATGGGTGGTACCTTACAAATCGAACAATGGCGAACAATGCAACCGCTCATTTTCTTCGACGTTGTAAACGCACTGATTCAAAGAAGACTTAATTGAACATCGCTTACCTGGGCATCCGCCGGCACAAGGTAGCTGCGTTTTGATTTCATCTCTACACAAAGAATACGTGTTCGCCTGAGCTTTCCTTTCTTAAAGTAACGCCCCTGAAAATTAAAGATACTCCCTTCCGGTAAGATCGATAACAACACAAAGCGGGATGCGTTTTTATCGTATTTTCGAAATGCCAGTGTTAAGTCTGAATCGGCAAACGAACTCGCCTTTGGATTCACCATGTGTCGCCGCAGCTCATGTAACACATCTTCCGGAAAAACATGATTCCACAGCATGGGAATCATTAATTCAGTAAACACCGTCTTCCATTCTTCACCATGCGGGTCGACGCGATTTCCCAACGTAAGATATACACGCAGGTGTGCCACCTCATGAACATACGTCTGAAGGAAAAGATAAGGATTAAGGTCGTCGTTTAACGTGATGCGTGGATGCGTTTTTCTCCCACGACTGGTAAAGTCTCCTACTTTGGTCTGGCGACTCTTTGTGATCTTTAATTCAAACGGACTTTCCTTCCAGAGTTGAAAGCAATATTCAATCGCAGGCGTTGGTACGTGGGTTGTTAGGATGGCGATTACTTTCTCCGGTGTCATGGCGCTAAAAAAGAAGCCTGTCTTTCATAAATGAGGCCGTCGAATTCCTAAGACAGCCTCGTTTAATAAATTTCGTAATAATTTATTGTGCTACATCAGTTGAATCTACTGTGGAAGCCGCAGAATCATAAACAGGAGGTTGTTCATCTACAGCAGAGTCGACATCTACTTGACTTTCTTCGACATTACTGCTTTCTGTTTTTTGTCCGCAGGCAACAAATCCCGTTGTAAAAGCACAGACTGCGATTAGGATTAATAATTTTTTCATGATTCGCGGGTTTGATTCAAACAAATATAAATTGAAATTCATTCGGGTTGGGGAATTAATTGGGTGGATTTCAATTGTCGCACCTCATATTTCAAGCCAAACAGGAGCTTCATTGACATTTACCTCGTTAATTGCATCCTGAGCATGGCCCTGTGCGCAGGACAGCAGCGAGCGAAGGATCTTACGCAAGCGTCGAAAGAATTCTTGTATACGGAAGAGTAAACCAACTATTAACCGAATTCTTTACTTATCGTTATGATAATGCTATCAATGAAACATTCTCATGATAACCTGAACCATAGCGTCACCGTAAAATTATTTTTTCCTAAAGATGATGCGCACCGGCACACCTTCAAAAGTATAATGTTCCCGTATTTTGTTTTCCAGGAAACGTTCATAAGAAGGCTGAATGTATTGCGGCAGATTACAAAAAAAAGCAAACGACGGAAATCGGGCAGCAACCTGGGTAATATATTTTATATTGATCATCTTACCCTTCATCGATGGTGGCGGATAGTGTTCGATCTCTCTCAACATCACGTCATTGAGCTGCGACGTAGGAATCTTTTTCGTTTTATTGTCAAATACCTCAACTGCCTTCTCAATTACCTGAAAAATCCGTTGTTTATTCAAAACAGAAGCAAAAATAATCGGGATGTAATCGATGGGTGCGAGTTTTTCCAGGATGGTTTTTTTAAACTTTTCAGAAGTCTTGGAGTCCTTTTCAATCAGATCCCATTTATTGACCATGATAACCATGCCTTTTCCCTGTCGTTGCGCAAGGCTAACCAAGTTGACATCCTGCGATTCGATGCCGCGCTCAGCATCAATCACGACAATACATACATCACTTTCTTCCAGCGATTTGAGTGATCGCAGAACAGAGTAAAATTCGATATCATCTTTTACCTTTCCTTTTTTGCGAACGCCTGCGGTATCGATAAGAATAAAATTCTTTCCATACATTTTATAATAGGAGTGAATGGCATCGCGGGTTGTTCCGGCTTCATCGGTAACGATGCTTCGTTCTGTTCCGAGCAATGCATTTATAAAAGATGACTTCCCTACATTGGGTCGTCCTACAATAGCAATGCGCGGTATACCAGCATTTGGATCTTCAACGCCTTCTGAAGGAAATGTTTTTATCAGCTCATCCAGAAGTTCGCCGGTACCACCGCCATTCTCCGATGATATCGGAAAAATTTCACCATCAAGACCCATCTCATAAAACTCAGACGCAAGCATCGCCTTATCGGGAGTATCGGCTTTATTGGCAGCCACCAGAATTGGCTTTTTCGAGGTACGAAGCACATTGGCAAATTCCTTATCAAATCCCGTAAGGCCATCACGGCAATCCACCATAAAAATAATGGCAGACGCTTCATCGATGGCAAGCCTCACTTGTTTACGAATTTCGGATTCGAATTTATCTTCCGAGCCGGTTACATATCCACCGGTGTCGATCACCGTAAAAAATTTTCCGCACCATTCGGCGTACCCATAATGACGATCGCGTGTCACGCCTGAAACGTTATCCATAATCGCCTGGCGTTTCTCCACGAGACGGTTAAAAAACGTCGACTTCCCAACGTTGGGCCTACCTACTATTGCAACAATATTCGCCATGTGTGTCTGCTAATTTAAAATCGTATTTGATGAGTAATGATGTTACCTTATTCAAGATAACCAAATTGACGCAATTTGAATTTTTCTTTTCTCCAGTTTGCGGCAACCTTAACATGGGTTTCAAGAAAAACCTTCCTGCCAAAAAAAGTCTCCATGTCTTTACGGGCTTCGGTGGCCACCTTCTTCAAAGAGCTTCCCGCTTTACCGATAACTATGCCTTTCTGTGAATCGCGTTCGACATAAATAACGGCACGGATTCGCGTGATCTCTTTTTCTTCCTTGAACGATTCAATACCCACCTCACAACTATACGGGATTTCCTGTTCGTAGTTAAAGAATATTTTTTCACGGATAATCTCTGAAGCAAAGAAACGCTCGGTGCGATCGGTGAATTCATCCTCCGGAAAATACGGTGGGTGAAACGGCATCATCTCCAGCAACTTGGGTAAAAGCAGTTCAACATTATGCCCGGTTTTCGCTGACAACGGAATCACTTCCTTGATATTCTTAAGTGATTCTTTCCAATAGGCTATTTTATCTTCTACCTGAGATCCTTTGGCGAGATCTGTCTTGTTTACGACAAGCAAAATGGGTGTTTGTATATGTTCAAAACGGGTGAATAACTCCGGCTCGAACTTGTCTTCCAACGCAACCACCAGCAGTATAAGGTCAGCATCTTCGAGAGAAACTTTCACATAATGCATCATCGCGTCATGCAATGAATATTTTGGCTCAAGTATGCCAGGCGTATCAGAATAAACAATCTGGTAATTTTCACCATTCAGCATACCCATGATACGGTGCCGGGTGGTTTGCGCTTTCGCGGAAATGATGGATACATTTTCGCCAACAAGCCTGTTCATCAGTGAAGACTTACCGACATTGGGCTTGCCTACAATGCTTACGAATCCTGCTTTAAATGTAGACGTCGTCATAACGTTCTGATGGCTGTAAAATAGAGAAGGCGACCGTTTTAAGTCGCCTTTTTTAAAGTAGCGGGGACAAGACTCGAACTTGTGACCTTTGGGTTATGAGCCCAACGAGCTACCAACTGCTCCACCCCGCGATGTAATTGGACTGCAAAATTAACCGATCATTGATAGAAAACAAATAGCTGCGTTAATCATTTAGAAAATTTATCTAAGCACGCTGAATAGGGCCAAGCAGCTGTCAACCTATAATTTGATCTGGAACAAGCAATTCAGCTAACAACCTCGTTCAATTAAAGCTTCTTTTTTTTAGGCTATCCCACCTTTCCAAGAAGTCCCGAAGAGGACTCGATAGAACGTTCAACTAAATAATCATAGCTTCAGGTATTCTGGTTCAAGAAAAAAAACATAGCAATCAGCAACAAAAAAATTTGTATTACGTGGTATAGCACTGTTAATAACTTAACTTTTAATCTACATGAAATTGACAAAAGTCTTTTTGATTGGGCTTGCTATATTCGCAGCCGCATGTTCTAGTGATGACGACGATGCCAAACCAAATCTTGGCAAAAAGAAACTAAGCTTACTGGAAGCCGAACCTATTACCCCGCCTTCCGCCTTGGCTAATTCAGAAAACCCACACGCACAAGCTATCGTACAGTTGATTGCTGAAACGAACATCATGTCAATGTATGCGCCGTTGTTTGAAACACCGGCAGGCGCGACCAAATCTTCCTCAAAAATTACCGCATCTAATGGAAGAGTAAACGACACCGGTGATTTCGAAACGTATATCTGGGAGGATGAGGATTCCGGCCAAAGCGTTGCGTATCAGGTATCAGAAGAATCTAAAAGCTATGTTTTCGAAATCTTCATGAAGTTCGACAACGACAGCGAATGGATTAAACTAATGGATGTAGAAGAGCGGAAAGACCAAAGTGCAGGAAGTTTGGTTGTGTACAATTTCGAATCCGATGACGCTTCAACAAAACTCTTAGAATACAGCTGGGCGCGTGGTAACAATGTATTTGAACTTACCATGAAAACCTATGAAGAAGAAATCGAAACAGTGCACCTCGTTTACAATGAAAAAACACAGGCAGGTAGTGTAGCCTACGAAGGAAGTGACGAGTCTTATGAAATGGAATGGGATTCAAACGGCAATGGTACTTATACCTATTACGATGAGAATGGTGACATCTCAGAAGAAGGGGAATGGTAGATAACTAATCTCCAACTTATACAAGGAGGTCTTGTCGTAACGACGAGATCTCTTTTTATTTGTACCCTTGGCGACTTTAACAATTACGGGTTTTTAATAATTCGAAAAAATTTTATATTACGTGGTATAACAGTAATAGCTTAACTTTTACTAATGAAATTGACAAAAGTCTTTTTGATCGGTCTTGCTATATTCGCAGCCGCATGTTCTAACGATGATGACGACGCCAAACCACAGCTTGTCAAACAAAAGCTCAGCCTTTTGGAAGCGAACCCTATCACCCCCCCTACCGCCATGGCGAATTCAGAAAACCCGCACGCACAAATTGCCACAACCTTAGTTAGTTCTGCTAACATCATGTCACCATACGCCCCATATTTTGAAACACCGGCAAGAGCAACCAAATCTATTTCAAAAATTACTGAATCAAATGGAAGGTTAAATGACACCGGAGATTTTACAACATATATCTGGGAGGATGATAATTCCGAACAAACTATTGCGTATCAGGTATCCGAAGAATCGAAAAGCTATGTTTTCGAAATCTTTTTGAAGCTTGAGCACGACAGCAAATGGGTTAAACGGCTGGATGTAGAAGAGCGAAAAGATCAAAGTGCAGGAACTTTGCTTGTGTACGATTTCGCATCCGACAACGCCTCAACAAAACTATTGGAATACAACTGGACGCGTGGTAACAAAGTATTCGAACTTACCATGAAAACGTATGAAGAAAAAATTCAAACAATGCACCTCGTTTACAACGAAAAGACACAGGCCGGTAGCATAAGCTACGAAGGAAGTGACGTGTCTTATGAAATGGAATGGGATTCAAACGGCAATGGTACCTATACCTATTACGATGAAAACGGCGACATCTCAGAAGAAGGGGAATGGTAGATAAGAATTCACCACCTTACGAGAGGTCTTGTCATAACGACAAGACCTCTTTTTTTAGCATATATACTCCTGGTCGCTTTAAAATTAGCCGTTTTAATAATTCGCTTTGTTAGATTTAAATATCTTTGAATTTGTATCATATAAAACAGAGCGGCTACGTTAATCCGAAAATGAAAAAAGTTTTGCACGTTGAAGATGATCCCGTGAATGCAATGGTAATGGGAAAGTTATTGGGGCTTGAATTCGAACTTTCACAGGTTACGGATGGCGAGTCATGTCTTGCCCTTATCGAGCAGGAACAATTTGACATCATCCTGATGGACGTGAATCTGGGCCGTGGAAAAATGAACGGAACTGAAACGTTAAAAAAAATCAAGGAACATCCGAATTACAAAAACGTGCGGGTAATTGCCATCACGTCTTATTCTTTCCCGGAAGATGAGGACGAACTACTGAACGAAGGTTTTGATGATTATTTCGCCAAACCCGTGGAATTCGCGCAACTCATCAACAGGATAAATCAATACCTACTGCCCCAGGATTAATTCGCTTTTGTGCTAACTTTCAGGTTCAAATTTTTTACCTGTGTTACTCACAACTCATCTTCCATTAGCAGAACGCATGCGGCCTGCTCAACTCGATCAACTGGTCGGTCAGGAGCACCTCACCGGCCCTAAAGGCGTAATACGCAAAGCCGTTGAAACCGGAAGCATACCCTCTATGATCTTGTGGGGACCACCAGGTGTTGGGAAGACCACGATTGCAAATATTATTGCGAATGAAGTTAAAAAACCATTTTATACGTTAAGCGCTGTAAACGCAGGTGTAAAAGATGTACGCGACGTAATTGAGAAGGCCCGTCATGCGCCGCGGTCCATTCTTTTTATCGATGAGATTCATCGTTTCAATAAATCACAACAAGATGCTCTGCTCGGTGCGGTCGAAAAAGGAACGATTACATTGATCGGTGCCACAACCGAAAATCCTTCTTTCGAAGTGAATTCCGCGTTGTTATCGCGGTGCCAGGTATACGTACTAAAAGCATTGGACGAAGAAAAATTAATGGTGCTTGTACACCAGGCGTTACAACAAGATACCGAATTAAAGAAAAGAAAAATCGAAGTTAAAGAACACCATGCACTGTTGAATATCTCCGGTGGCGATGGACGAAAACTCCTTAACCTTGTCGAGCTGATCGCCAATGCAACCAGTGGCGACGTTGAAGTTACGGATGAACTTGTCATGCAACTCGCACAAAAACACATCGCCAGATATGATAAGAGTGGAGAACAACACTATGATATCATATCAGCCTTTATCAAATCCATCCGCGGAAGCGATCCCAATGCCGCCATATATTACCTGGCACGTATGGTAGAAGGGGGTGAAGATGTGAAGTTCATTGCACGTCGCATGGTCATCCTGGCTTCGGAAGATATCGGCAACGCTAACCCTACTGCTCTGGTAATGGCTACAAACACATTTCAGGCCGTTACTGTGATTGGATATCCCGAGGCCAGGATCATCCTTGCACAGTGTGCCGTTTACCTTGCCAGTTCTGCCAAAAGCAATGCAAGTTATGTCGCCATCGAAAACGCTATTCGTAAAGTTCATGAAACCGGCGACCTTCCGGTTCCACTAAACATCCGCAATGCGCCGACGAAACTGATGAAAAATCTCAATTATGGGAAAGGTTACCAATACGCCCATGATTACGACAACAACTTTGTACACCAGGAATTTTTACCAGACGAAATCAAAAACACAAAATTCTACGACCCCGGAAACAACCCCCGCGAAGAAGAACTAAGACGCAACCTCCGCGCCCTCTGGAAAGCGAAGTATGGTTATTGACGGGTTCAAAGTTTAAGGTCCAAAGTTCAAGGTTGGTTTTCGATAACGATGCGCTTGTGCCAATTTGTTTGAGGTTTGATGTCTGAGGTTTGAGGTTGGTTTGCGAAACCTTCAGGGTTTAGTAATAACAACTTGCAGTACTGCCAAACACTTATTCTATTGCCTAAATAAACTCGTGGCTCGAAGCTCGTAACTCGCAGCTATTTCCGCCCCTTCGTTACCGTCATCCATGCGCGGGTGCGAAGCACATGCATGCAGAAGGATCTCCCTGCACAAAGGAAAAATTGATTCGTTGGCGGGATCAAAAAAGCGCGAACCATGGATGGGAATCCCCTCAGTTTGAATCAACAAACTCGCAGCTCGAAGCTCGCAACTCACAGCTATCTACCACCCTCGTTACCGTCATCCTGATGCGCGCATGTGCTCCGCACAAAGCATGCAGAAGGATCCCCCCGATCAAACGTAAAAACGATTCGTTTGCAACAGCAAAACTTCGCGAACCATGGATGAGATATCCCCTCAGTTTGAATCAACAAACTCGCAGTCGAAGCTGACAGCTCGGAGCTCTAAATTGACGCCAAATCGAATCTTCCAATCAATAATTTACCAATCGTCCAATCAACAATCTTCCAATCTATAATTTTAATAATTTTCCTTACTTTACAGAGTGGATCAACAACGCATCATATTTGAATCATCACCAGTTTACCTGGTTGTTTGTCTTGCTTTGGCAATCGGATTATCGTATTTGTTGTATCGGACATCTCACCCCTGGAGCAAAACGTGGAATCGAATCCTTTCAGGTGCCCGGTTTGTCCTTATTTTTACTTTACTTTTTCTTTTACTCGGGCCTATCGTCAGACAAATTAATAACCTTTTCAAAAAACAAGTATTCGTTATTCTTTACGACAATTCTGGTTCTGTCCGTGAAACAACGGATTCGATACTGCTAAATAATACGGCCAAACAATTGGATGAAACCCGTGAACGATTAAGCAACAGCGGATATGATGTGCGCACACTCGGTCTTTCAGGTGAAGAGATTGAAGATATAAAGTATAATCAATCCACCACTGACCTGAATGCCGCTTTGAGAAAAATCTCAAACCGGTTTGAAGGTGAAAAAATTGCCGGTGTTATCCTTCCCTCTGACGGAATATTTAACAAAGGCATGTCACCGTTATTTGCCAATTACAATTTCCCGGTACACACCATTGGGCTGGGTGATACATTAGAACGAACTGATGCCGGTATACGCAATATTGCTTTTAACAGGATTGCTTACCAGGGCAATAAGTTTCCTGTTCGTGTAGAAGTGATTGCAAAAAACCTTCCCAACCAGTCTCTTCGTGTTTCGTTGCTTCAACGCGGAAAAGTACTGGAACAGAAAACACAAAACACTTCCAGTGAAGAACTCCTCACGTTCGATTTTCAACCGGTGGCTACTGATCAGGGCATGCAAAAGCTCGACGTTCAGGTAGAAATAAAACCAGGCGAATTCAATACGCGCAATAATTCAGCCGCTGTGTTCGTGGAGGTTATCGAAGGAAAAAAACAAATCCTGCTTGTAGCACCTACGCCTCATCCCGACATGAAAGCATTAGGAGAAGTGATCGAAAAGAATTCCAATTATGAATTTCATCTCCATGTTCCGGGAATAAAAGAACTTGATGCAAATGCGCTTCGTCCTGAAAAATATGATCTTGCCATCTTTCATCAGGCGCCTGACTTAAGTAGAAAAACAACGGCTCTGTTTCAGCAATTTCTAAAATCGAAAGCATCGTTGTTTTTAATTTATGGTCAGCAAACTGATTTACGCGTAATCGCTCAACAAAACATGCCATTAAAATTCGAAGGGGCACCACGCGATTTCGATCAGGTTACACCCGTTATGAATCCTTCATTTAACAGTTTTTCTGTATCGCCGGAAACCAATACGCTGATGACAGACTATCCTCCCGTAAGTGTACATTTTGGTAAGATTCAAACGCCGTTAACATCAACAATACTTCTCTATCAACGCGTGGGAAGTGTTGCCACAGAGAAGCCACTGCTCGTCCTCGACCAGCAAGACGGTAGAAAAATTGCCATCATGCTCGGAGAGGGTTTATGGCGCTGGCGTTTAAATGAATATGACCGCACCGAAAACACAACCAGTTTCGACGAGTTGTTCGGAAAATTAATTCAATACCTCAGCACGGTAGAAGACAAACGCAAATTCAGAAGTAATCCGATACAACAGGAATTTTCGGATACCGAACCCGTTGTATTTGAAAGCCAGGTGTACAATGATATTTTCGAACCCGTCTATGGGAACACCATTGATATTACTATTACAGATGAACAAGGCAAAAAGTTTAACTACAGTTATGTTACAAGCCCCGGAAACAGTCGTTACCAGATCGGAGGCCTTGGAGAAGGCGTTTATCAATTTCAATCGAAAACAACGATCAATGGAACACCAGAACAGGTACGGGGTGAATTTGCCGTTATTAAACGCCAGACTGAGCTACTCAATCTAACCGCGGACTTTGCATTATTGAAGAAGTTATCATCAAATACAGGTGGAGAGTTTTACCATGTAAATCAGCTTGATCAATTGAACGCTGATCTCACCCGGATTGAAGCAAGTAGTGTTATCTATTCAGAAGAAACATACGATTCACTCATCAACATCAAATGGGTATTCTGGATTTTATTGCTTCTCATTTCGTTGGAGTGGTTCGCCCGGAAGTTTATGGGGAGTTATTGAAAGATCACGTGTTAACGTATTTGTTTGATCTCATTAATTTAACCTGAACAAACCGCTGCATTGGTAGTTTTCATAAGCATCACAGGACACGAAATTTCTCTACATTCATTCTACGAATATGAACGTCACAAAAATACTTTTCCTGGCCGTAATCTTTACAAGCCCGATGATAAGCCATGCACAGGATTTTAACGCCATGACAAAAGAAGAACGCGATGCTTACTTTGCTAAAATTCAGGCAGCATCAGCGGAAGATCATCAAGCGATGATGAAACAGCTAAACATCACAACGCTACGTCCAGGCGCCAATGGTAATGATCCGAATGCACCCAATGCAGCAAATTACGATGAAACAAAAGCCAACCCTTATCCAGAATTACCTAATCCATTAAAGCTTAACAACGGCGCGATGGTTACAACTCCCGAAACCTGGTGGGAAAACCGAAGACCTGAAATTGTAGAAGATTTTGACCGCGAGATTTATGGCAGACTACCTGAGCATGTGCCATCCGTACAATGGGAAGTAACAAACACAGCAAATGAAATGGTTGGTGATATCCCTGTTATTACGAAAACCTTGATCGGGCATGTCGATAATAAAAATTATCCGGCAATTACTGTAGATATCGAATTAACCCTAACAACGCCGGCCAAAGCAGAGACCGCGGTGCCTGTCATTATGGAATTGTCATTTGTATTTCCACCCTGGTTTAACCGCCCGAAGCCAGAAGGACCGACATGGCAGGAACAAGTATTACAAAAAGGATGGGGCTATGCTGTTCTCGTTCCAACAAGTATCCAGGCCGATCATGGCGCCGGACTAAAACAAGGAATCATTGGACTGGTAAACAAAGGTCACTTACGAAAACCGGATGACTGGGGAGCACTTCGTGCCTGGGCATGGGGTGCCAGTCGTGCACTTGACTATTTTGAATCCGACAGTTTGGTAAATGCGACAAAGGTAGGCATCGAAGGACACTCACGTTACGGAAAGGCTGCCGCAGTGGCCATGGCTTACGATCAACGTTTTGCGATTGCGTATGTAAGTTCATCGGGTGAAGGTGGCCTCAAACTCCACAGGCGAAATGCAGGCGAGATTGTAGAAAATGTTGCAGGTGCTGGCGAATACCATTGGATGGCTGGGAATTTTTTGAAGTATGCCGGACCACTTACATGGAATGATCTTCCTGTGGATGCGCATGAATTAATTTCACTTTGCGCACCGCGTCCAATTTTTATTGGTTGTGGAGAAAAGGGCGATGGTTGGGTAGATCCGCGTGGTATGTTTATGGCCGCAGTCGAAGGAGCACCAGTATATCGGTTACTGGGCAAAAAGGATATGGGCACAACGGAATACCCCGGTGTGGATAATGGTTTAGTAGATGGTGAAATCGCTTTCCGCCAACATCGGAGTGGCCATACGCCGGCACCGAATTGGCCGCATTTTATAGAATACGCGAGTCGCTATCTGGATTAATGATGATTTTAATGTCGTTGCGTTAACCTTGCTTGTTTATGGCCTCACCCTGCCCTCTGCAAAGGAGAAGGTTTGTGGATGCTTAACTCAACGGCATTAGTTGTGATTGGCTTTATCAGAATATCTTTAATCAAAGATTTCATTCTTTTCAGTAAGAATAATCGGATAACCATCAGTGACTACGATGGTATGCTCATGTTGCGTTACATATCCGCCTTTGTTACCAATTAAAGTCCAACCGTCTTGCATTGCATTGGCCATTGTGGAGTTAGTCGAAATAAAAGTTTCAATAGCCACGACTGAATTCTTTCTGAATTTCCTAAGATTAAACCGGTCGTAATAATTCGCTATCTCAAGTGGCTCTTCATGAAGCTTCCTCCCGATTCCATGTCCCGTGAGATTTTTGATTACACTAAAACCAGATTTTTTTGCTTCGGTCTCGATGAGTCGTCCGATATCAGCAATACGAACACCGCTTTTAATGTTGCTAATTGCCTTTCTCAGGATTTGTTTTGAAGCCGTGACAAGTGGCTGATGTTTGTGAATGTCTTTCCCCAAAACAAACGAACCTCCATTATCGGCCCAGAAACCATTAAGTTCTGCCGAAACATCGATGTTAATCAGATCACCTTCCTGTATTGTTTTTCCGTACGAAGGTATTCCGTGCGCAATTTCATTATTCACACTGATGCAGGTAAACCCTGGAAATCCATAAGTCAAAGCGGGTGCAGATTTCGCCCCATAACGGTTTAAAGTCTCGCCGCCGAAGGTATCCAAGGCTTTCGTCGTCATACCCGGCTTTGCGTAGTGGCGCATTTCTTTTAAGGTGGTGGCGACAACTTCACCAATTTTTTTCATTCCGATGAGTTCGGATGTCTTTGTAATCGACATGGGCTTAAACTTTTGATGTTACCAAATATCACAAGGACAGTATCCACATTCTCCACAGCATACGGATTTCTATACAGACCTGCGAGATAACATTCTTGAAGAAAAACAACTACGTTAAACAAAGTAGCCTCAAACCAACGCGAAGCAAAGAGATCGCCGTACTTTTAATACATTACTCAGTGCAGTACCTCGTACAGGAACTGGCCTACCTGATAACCACTCCTGGCGATATAGATGATACACCATACACCAAAAACACCCATTAAAACTTTGGATGCGTTCGCTTTTATGATTGCTTCTGTTTTCATAACGAATAAATTTATATCAGCCAAATTAAATAAAATTCTAAATTAATATACAACTACGCTTAATACGTTTTATTTTATTTGATATAGCCCAATAGCGAGAGGTAGCAATCCGACTACAATCGTAATGCTTGTGCCCAGGAACCGCTTGCGTCCGATTATAATTCAACAATAGTAAACTATAAACTTTTGTTGTAACAGCGACGACTATTCACAAGTATTATACAACTATCCGCTTTGTTACCTCACGTTAACGCTTACTGAGTAAATCTATTGAGGCTTGACGTTTGTTACCTCTTTTTGAATCAACCATTTGTTATCCGCATATACCCATTCGGCCAGATACTCACCCTGTAATTCCTCACCGGAATTGCTCGTAATCATCCATTGCCCCTTTTCCACAGCCATCGTTCCGCTTACATTAACCTCATTGACATTTAATTTCTTCATTTGACACATGGTTGCCTCAGTTGTAAAATATTCACTGATAAAGGTTTTACCACAGCCAAGTCCGACTAAACATGCATCATCCTTATATAAGGTTAATATTGAATCAATCTGACCGGTATTAAACCAGCGTACAAATTTGTTATTAGATGCCTCAATGGTCTCTTTCACTTTAGCTTGTGTTTGTGCTTCGCTGTTGGAAGTAATCGTTACCAAAAGAAAGCTTACCGCAAAAGCCACTACGGTTAGAATCGAAATTTTTTTCATTGTGTTTGTTCTTAAGTTAAATAAATCAAGTGCATATCTGTAAAATTGCTCGAGCCACCGGGTGCCGCTAGATCTGGTTTGATTGGATTTAGCTTCCAGTCTTTCTGATGAATCATGGATATTGTAATCGAGGGCTTCAAAGATTATCCGCATAGTGTAACTGCCTCAATCCGTTGCAGGGTACGCACACTTAAATTACATTTCGCGACAAGCTCTTCCTGGGTTAAGCCCTTCGCTTTTCTCAATTCAACAATCCTTTTACCTAAATCTGGTTGATTCATACAAAACCTCCGCAAGATTATATATAACTTAAAAACTGAACACCGACTTTTCTGGTCTTTAGCCCGACATGGTGAGCGACATTTACCCGACATTTCGTAACCAATTGATTCCCTTACTATTATCACAATCCTCTACACATAACAACCATGCTTCCAATTGAGACAGTACTACATTGGGTAATGATATTTTATTTAAATATAACAATTGTGATTTGAAGATTTTCTGAGCACTCGCCTAAGATGGAAACTGCAGTATGGTAATAAAGCGGAAAGAATATTTGCTTACCCTTCGGCTGGGACGAACCTTCAAACCTTGCTGTTAACGGTACGCCAATTGAGCCTCCTCTATCAGGGCATAAAACAAATCCTTTGCCTTGGTATGTTTTAAGGCACTCGCGATCTGACCTGACCAAAACGTTACCAAATCATATCTACCTTGTTCAATGGCAGCAGTTCGCAACCCACTCAGGAAATTACTTTGGATAGGAAAAGGCGCAATGGATGCGTGATCAGCATTGTTGAATTCCTGAGACAATCGGTTGGAGATTGCGCGCGCCAATCTACCGGTAAAGATGCGGGATAGATCGGTTTCAAAGGGTGTTTCAGAAAGTAGTTTCGCCTTATGGTACTGTGTAGCATTTGATTCATCCGTCGCCAGAAAAGCTGTTCCAAGCTGCGCGGCAGCAGCACCCATTTTTAAAACATCGGCAATGTCTTTCCCATTAGAAATTCCCCCCGCAGCAATTACAGGTATCTTTACATTATCAACGATCTGATGAATGAGTAGCCGCGTGTTCGTTAACGATTCTTCAGCTGTCTTTAGAAAAGAACCTCGATGTCCTCCAGCTTCCAGCCCTGACGCGACTACCAAATCAATTCCAACTTCTTCAATTACCTGTGCTTCTTCCAGTGTTGTTGCTGTAGCAATTAAAATTATACCTCGTTTTTTAAATTCCTGGATAATTTGTGAAGAAGGAACACCGAATACAAAACTTACAACCGGCGGACCAGCTTTAAGGATTGATTCTACCTGGCGTTCAAAATTTTGCCCTGTCGCATCTGCCTTCTTCGGTAGCTCAACATTCATTTCATCGAAATAAGGCTTAAAGCGTTTTTTCAATTCATCAAATTGACTTCCGGTGTAATCTGCAAGTGGATCGTTTTGAAACGGAACCCAAAGATTTAAAGCATATGTGTTTTTGGTTAAAGACTTAATCTCTCTATCGATTTGAAGAATTTCTTCAGGTGTGTAAGCATGCATGCCAAAAGACCCCATTCCACCTGCATTGGAGACTATAGCAAGGAGTTTGGCGGAAGAAAACTTTCCGCCAAATGGTCCCTGAATAATCGGATAACTTATGTTAAGGCGTTCCGTCGCCTTCGTCTTATTCCACATGTGTAAAAATCTTATTGACTATTTTCCAGCTGCCATTAATCAAACTTAAAGAGAGAAAATCGTAATAGTTTAATCCGAGCATAGGCAAGTTCACTTTGGCTATGGCGACGTTACCCCAAATCTCAAGCCCCAACACTTTCATATCATATTTTTCGTTTTGTTCGTGCGGACTTTTCCTGTTCTTAACGCCCTGTAAATATTCATCCAGGGACCTCAGGTATTCCACACCCTTTATATCTCCGTAAAGAAAAGCGCTATCATGAAAAGCGGTCTTAAGTTTTTCAACATCGCCATAAAATACACCGTCAAAATAATGATTTATGACTTCTGTGATTTGATCTGCCTTATTTTTATACATAAGTTATATTATATAGCGTGTCCAACGGTATGCCCACCGGCCACATTAATTGTTTCTCCCGTAATAAAATCTGAAGAGGCTAAATAATACGCGGCTTCAGCGATTTCTTCCGGTTCGCCGATCCTGTTTAAAAGGTGCAGGCCAGCCAGGCTATCGGCATCCGTAACTCCGATTTTAGATTGCAACGGGCTTCGGATAATACCTGGTGAAATGGTATTCACCTTAATGTTGTTTTTACCGAACTCAGCAGCCAATTGCCTGGTCAAAGCATGAATAGCACCTTTACTTGCAATGGGCGCGGTGGCGGGGAAGCCTGCGATAGCATGATCAACGAGTACTGTGCCAATGTTAATGATAGCGCCGCCACCCCGCTTAAGCATTTGCCTGATCACCGCCTGAGAAGTAAAAAATGTGCCTTTCAAATTCACACTTAAAAAAGCATCCAGGTCTTTTTCTTCAACTTCAAGAAACGGCTTGGGCTGAAATATGCCAGCGTTATTCACCAACACATCGATCGTTCCAAACCCATCTAAGGCCGCTTTTACAAGTTTATCGCTTACTTCTTGTTTGGAAATGTTCCCAGGCGCAAGCACCACGTTTGGAGGTTTGCCCATCTCTTCGAAGGCTGCGTGTAAGTTTACTTCATTGGAGGCGTTCATTACTACATTACTTCCTTTTTCAATGAATAACGTGGCAATTGCCTTACCAAGACCGGATGATGCGCCGGTTACGATGATTGTTTTTCCTTTCATACTTTTAATTTTTTAGACTCGGAATATTGTTTACCGTTTACGCCCCAGTTATCAACCGGAACTTCGTCGATCACCACATGGGTTGTCTCGGGATTTTTACTGAGGATATCAACGACCAATTGTGTTGCCCCTTCAATAAGCTTTTGCTTTTGTTCTCTGGTGACCTGTTCGTCTGTGACTTTAATGATAATAAATGGCATAGCTTCTTTTTTTTTGTGTGATACAAACTTCAGGAAGCTTTTGCCGACGCGACAGGACGTATGTCACTATTTATGTGTGAGGTAGATCACACTGACAGGATCTATAAATAACGGATTGCCTATGCGTCCAGGCGACTAAGTGTTTCCCTGGATACCCCTAAATAAGCAGCAATCATCTTTTTGGGTACGCGCTGAAATAATTGAGGATATTGCTGAAAAAGTAAATTGTAACGTTCTTTTGCAGTATTTTTCAACAGCGAAAGAATTCTGTTTTGCAAAGCGATATATCCCAGTTTCGTTTTTCTAGCCCAAAACTTTTCCATTTGATGCATCTCTCTGGAAAGTTTTTCCCTATTTTCATAAGTGATATACAACAGCTGACAATCCTCAAGGCAATCTACGGAGATCTTCGCCTTGCTTTGATTGGTGAAAGCATCATAGTCCGTTACCCACCAATTTTCCAGCGCAAATTGCAGGATATGTTCTTTACCGGTACTGTCTGTGAAATACGATCTGAGGCAACCTTGAATTACCCAAAACTCTTTGTTCACGACATCATCTGCCTGTACGATGAATTGATTCCTACGTTTATTGATTGCGACAAAGTGTGTCAACACATATTCAAACTCGTCATTCGTAAGCGCAACTATCTCATTAATATGAATTTGAAGGGGGTGTAATTCCATGGCTTTGTCTGTAGCGCAATCCGTAGATGGGTTTCAATGTCGAAACCCAACCGTTAGCACATGAAACAAAGATAAAGCCTTAAACTTTAAACTGGATCAAACAATTGCGCTTTCCCATGGTAGACAGGCTTCCAAGTTACCTGGTTGAGTGAATACCAGATCAAGGCAACAGATTGATAAACCTCCAGCCACGTACTTAATCATTATCAACCCAAAATGCCCACGTTCCGGACTCCTGGTTCCGTAATCTTAAGCCTCTGCCACTTTCCGCATGACCGATTGCGTGAACATAAAAATCAGGATATTTTACACTTTCAATATAAAACGAATTCCCATCGCCCTTATGGTAATTAAATCTATTGTAGTTGCTGATTTTAGACTTATCAGTAATTGTGACAGTTGAAATAAAATGCTGCTCTACCATCAGGCCCGGGTGAAAAGCAGAGTCAATAGACCAGTATTCGTTCTGATCGTTGTGGATCACTACACCTTTTCCCTTTGTTGGTTTGGATATCGTCCACTTTTTTGTGTTATCGTCGATCGGATACTCGGGCGAAAAATTTCTGGTCATGACAATAGTGCCAGATTCAACATACACCGTATCGGTTTCATCGTCTGTGGTAAACAGGTATCCGGACTTCGGCCATACTTCGCCTTTTAAAGAACTATCATTATCATCACCACAGGCGGTTAAGAACAAAATTACCAAACTAATTAGACTAAAATACTGTGCTAAACTTTTCATGGGTCATTGGATTAAAGCGTTCGTAATGTTCAGAACAAATGTCCTTAATCTTTTTAAAGGATGGCATCGCATGATGATGTGACAATCCTTACCTGCCTGCCACTTGAAAAAATAATAGTACAGCACTAACCGTGTTTGAGGTCTCACCTCTCCGATTGTTGCCCCTAGCTGGTAATATGTGCATTGTTTTACGATGGTTAACCGGAGCCATGGCGATGTATGCCGAAAAGGACTTTATTGATTAAAGTCAATGCACGCCATAACGGTTACTGGCAATTTTACAAAAACAAATAAAAATGAGTTCAATAGAAGACATCAGCTTAAGAAAAGCAGAAAACACCGCCATGGCCAGCGTTACGGGTTGGAGTTTTGCAATCATGTTTGCGCTGGGGATTTTCGCCGAATTTTTTGTCAGCGTTCAATTGATTAACTGGGATGACGCTTCGCTTACGATGTCAACTATCAAAGCATCGCAGCGCTTGTTTGAATCCGGTATTTTTGCTTTCATCCTTATCATTTTTCTGGATGTTGTTATTGCTGTTACATTTTATGTGTTATTCAATACGATAAATAAACCGATCGCACTGCTAATGGCAAGTTTACGGGTTGTTTATGTTGCAATCAAAGGCGCGTCGATTGTCGGCCTTATTCTTGCAAATGACATATATACCACTGTTGGCAATGTTGCAGGAGAACAAACTGAAACGTATGCTACGCAGGCGATGCTATTTTTAAAATTGCACCACTATGGATTTGGAGTTGCTTTGATCTTTTTTGGTATCCACCTGATATTCGTAGCCATTCTTCTATTGAAGTTCAGTGGAATACCGAAAGTAATTACATGGCTCGTGCTTGTGGCTGGCATCGGATATGCTGTCAACAGCCTGGTGAGTTTTTTTGCGGTTGACTATATACTATTACGAAATATTACCATTGGCATTTTTATTATTCCAATGACGTTTGCAGAATTAACACTGGGCCTATGGCTATGGATTAAACGAAAAAAGCTTCCGTTGTCTTTAAACAAATAAACATTATTATTTCCCGGAAATTTTCTTTCGGATTCTGCTTAACGTCTCCGGCTTTATTCCGAGGTAACTTGCCAGGTGATATTGCGGAACCCTTTTAATCAGCTCTGGTCGCTCTGATAACAATTTCAAATAACGTGCTTCGGGTTTTAAAGTAATCAACTGTGAGCTCAGCTGTTGATATTTCCCGAATTCCTGCCCAATGAAAACCGCTGACATTTTTTCCAGTACGGGATTTCTGGCATACGCTTCCCCTATTTTATGCAGGTGTCCAATCACCAGTGTTGTATCTTCTTCACAAACCCAGTTAAACTCGCAGGGAATATTTTTAGAACCACTATCAAAAGCTACTATCGCTTCTCCTTCCGGATAGAAATAAGTGGTTTTCTCCTCTCCGTCAACAATTTCATACTGCCTGACTAAACCCTGAATATTAAAATAACATGCTTTTGAAATCTCTCCATGCCGGATCAGGTGTGTACCCTTCTTGAACGTTTGATAAGGAACATCTTGTAGTACCGATATCTTTTCCTCAGCTGTTAAAGGAACATATTTAGAGATGTAAGCCAGAATTTTTTCCTCCATTTAGTTTTTTCCTTCCTGATAGCGTAACCCATTACCAGATAAAATTGTTTTTATTTCGTGATACACTACTTCTGTTGACTTTGATTTTCCTGAAAAGTAGATTTTTTCTCCGCTCTTTTTTATTAAAAGGATGTATGGTGGTATATCGGTATTCAGAATAAGTTTAATCTTTTCCCCATCTTGTGTTTTGAAGTGTCCTTTATTAATCGATCCTAATGCAAAACCATTGGTCTTGGTTGCAATAGCGGGCAATTCATCGGCCAATTCTACTGACTTGATCGCTGAGGAATGTATCTCCTCGTAGTACATTCCTTTAATTTTAACCATGGCTGATCCAACGACCAGCTCATCCTCCTTCACCCCGAAATACAAAAGCCCGAGAACAACAATCAAAGTAGCCACCAGGGTATAAACGCCAAATCTATTCCACTTTATATTTACACCATAAGAAAACCTGGCGCTGGTCACAATAAAAAATATGTAAGCAACTATCGGGTAAACACCAGTAAAAACTCCAACCGCTATTTCCCCCAATAAATAATTCAGCATAACACCAACCACAAGAAATGATACACCCAGTAAAATATGAAACTTTCGCAAATATGGAATATAGGCTTCAATGTTTACCTTCTTTCGATCCTCCTCATGCATGGTGTTGTAACCCGAAAGAAGATATTTTGCATTTTGCTCGGTTACAATAAATCCTATTGCAACAAATAATAAACTCAATCCAGTCAGAACATAAATCATCTTTTCATCATTTGCTTGTTCACCTGCCTAACCTTAAAAATATCACGCTTCAATACTATCCAAAAATTTTTCAATCAGTGGCACAACAAAGTCACGATCTTTACAAGTAGCACGCAATGTTGTTATCTCTCCAATGTATTCACCATGTCCGCCCGGAATTATGCACAATTGCGAGTTATCGATCAACCTATACATTTCCACTGCATGCTCGGGTGTCATAACGTCTTTGTCGGCGATAATAATGAGCGTTTTCGCTTTAATGGATTTTATTTGCTCATCTTCAATATCTTGAAACGTCACCATACGCTTTGCACACTTGTCGTGCATAATATGTAAATTCTCAGGTTCTAACGCAACCGCCTTATAAGCATCCTTATATGGCTGCGGCATGTGTTCCAGTTTTGCCTGTTTCATAAATTCCCAAAAGGCAGGCGCAGCCCCCCTCCGTTTATATAAAGCAGAAGCAACTATGAGCTTATCCACGAAACCAGGATACCGTATCGCAATTTGCAAAGCCGTTGTACCGCCATTACTAAACCCGAAAAAATCAGCTTTATTAATAGCAAGATTATTAAGCAGTCCTACAATGTCATCCGCGTCCTGCTCAAAGGAAATATCGTTATTTCTGTCAGACGTGCGCCCGTGAGCCTGAAGTTCCAGCGCAATCACTTGCCGATGTTTTGCAAGTTGTGGAATGATCCTGCCAAAGGTGGTTTGTATTGTAGAGCCGCCACCATGAATTAGAATCAGGGGTTTCCCTTGTCCATATGTTTCATAGTACATTCTAATTCCACTAACGTCTGAATATCCACTTTTAAATAGTAAGCCTTCTGTTGTCGTTGTCTCCATAGGTAAAGTGTTAGCGGGGGCTAAATCCGCACGAGGGTGAAAAATTAAAATTAATACTACTAATAAAACGATCCCGAAGCTCATTTCAAATCCATTTATTCGCTGTATTTTGTATTTTACTCAAAAATAAATTGCTATGAAGCGACTTATCGACTTCCAGACTCAGGTTACCGGTAAAATGACACCTTTCTTATTCGCGGTAATCCTTTGCCTGACATGTACAGTTTCCGGTAAATCACAAACGAAAAAAATATTCTGGACGAAAGAATCATCTCCAGAAAAAATTTCTAGTCGCATTACGGAAAACTTATTGGGCCGACCTGATTTTATGATCTATCATACCGATGATATCCACACCATACATTATGCAGAAGTCTGTACTGCATTTGGCGCTGCAAGAATTGCCGGACTGGAAAAAGATACTGCTTTACTGATCCAAATAGAAAAACGTTACCGGCCTGTGTTCAATGATAGTTTGTTAGGTCCTCCCGGACATGTTGATATCAATGTGTACGGCATTTTACCTTTTGAATTGTATAAACACTTATCCATGTACCCTTTGCTGAAGCAAGGCAAATACCTGGCAGATCAACAATGGGAAAATCCTTTGCCCGGCGGACTAACACCTCAAACCCGTTACTGGATTGATGACATCTGGATGATTGGCAGCTTACAGATTCAAGCCTATCGTGTCACCGGTGAGCAAAAGTATATCGAACGTGCCGCACTTGAAATTGCTTCCTATCTGCAAAAGCTTCAGCAACCCAATGGGTTATTTTTCCATGGAGAAAATGCGCCGTTTTATTGGGGCCGCGGCAACGGATGGGTCGCTGCTGGCCTGGCAGAATTAATCTCAGAGCTACCGCCATCTAACAAACATTATCAATTCATTCGTGACGGATATGAAAAGATGATGAAATCCCTGCTGCGCTACCAGGCTGATGATGGCATGTGGCGACAACTCATTGATCATGAAAATTCCTGGACGGAAACTTCATCAACCGCGATGTTTGGGTATGCCATGACCGTTGGTGTGAAGAAAGGTATTCTCAAAGACCCTGCGTTTACGAAAGCATATCAACGTGCCTGGTTGTCGCTGGTAAACTACATGAATGATAAGGGCGAACTAAGCGATGTCTGCGTTGGCACCGGCCAAAGCAGGGATGTTCAATATTACCTTGACCGTGGCAAAGTGACTGGCGATCTTCATGCTCAGGCACCCATGTTGTGGTTCGCATTTAGTATCATGAACGAATATTAGTATTGTAAGTATACAGGAAGTTACTAACCCATTACCTCCTCCTTGACAGGATCATTTACAGAAGTGCTCTGTTGATTTTCGGATTTAAGGTTTTCGGTTGAACCCGGCGCTGAAACATCTTTAAACAACAGCATGTCTACTACGCGTTCAGAGGCACCGTTGTAAAATCCGGTTTCAATATCAAAAGTTTCCGGATTCCTGAATGTACCAAACAGGAGATCATACAACGGCAGGTCAGAATAATTGTATCGATGTATACCCCGACCGTGATGGTAGGTATGACTTTCCGGCCGCTGAATAAGGTAACCTAACCAACGTGGCGTTTTAATATTAGCATGTTGAAAAATGCTGAAGAAATTCGTTACCAGAAGCATTATCGTGATAGCTTGTGGTGTAAGGCCCGCGATGAGGCTAAAACAAACACTACCGAGTACAGTCCAGCCAATCATATCAAGCGGACTAAAATAAAAAGCACCGTAGGTATCAAGTCGCTCTGCACTATGGTGCATCTGATGAAATGCTTTCCATAAGAACGGACTTCGGTGTAAGCTGAAATGCCACACATACATACCAAACTCATACAACAAAACAGCAAATGCACCACCCCAAATGGTGCCAAGTGCGGAAAGATCAATAAGTTGATATGCTTCTAAGTAAGGATTAATGAATATGGGCAGATAAGATGACAGATAAAAGAAACACACAAAAGACAACAGTCCTTTTATCTTCCAGTGTTTAACGTAAGGAAGCTTACGACCGGGAAAACAGGCTTCCCAAAGCATAAGGGTACCATACATCGTCAGGATTATCAGGGAAATTGGATCAAACAAAATGTCTAAAGGAGTTGGCATAATCATATCGGTTGTTATGCCCCTATAGGCGTAAGGTACCAACTTACAATGTGAGTTTTCTATTTTTTTATTTTCCTGCCGTGAGTTCCTTTTTGAAAAAGACCAGCCTTAACTAACATTAAGAATCCACTTTACTGGTTTCTCAGGACTATACGAACAAAACATGCCAGTCTTGATAGAAACGGAAAGATGTTTTCCAAGGGCGGGATGACACTTATCGATTCTTTGGATCGCGTTTCGTATACGCCAGGTTACAGCAGAACGCGCTTTATCAACCGACCCTTGTGATTTACGAATACGCCCACCAAGCCCCAGTGATGTTGACAGGTGATCCATCAGAAACTCATATTCCCTTTGCCTGGAAGACATACGTTCAAGATCATTATCCTCCTCTGCGCTTTTTAATTCTTCTTTTAACTCCTGAATTTTTTTCTGATACTGGCGCTTCGCTTTTGCATCAAAGAGAAATTGGTTTTCTTCCTGTAGCCCGGCACCAATCAGTTCGGTACAATGAAATGGTTTTTCTGGATTCTCCAAAAGTTTAACAATATCGCATAGCCCCTTAACCTCTGCTATCCGAAGCGATTTTCCCTCAAACGTTATACACCACAGATCTGATTCCTTTTTTATACAATTTATAGCGTCTTGAAGGAATGACGTGGGCAGCGCCTTAACGGGAAGAATCGAAATGTCGGCTCCGGTTTGTATATAATCCCAAAACGGAAGAAGGTTTGTTTTATCACGATAAGGATTAATCTTGACCATCCATTGCACCGCTTCAACTGAATCTGGAACACCGTTTTGCTTTAGTATCTTTTTTTGAAATTCGTCCAGGAATGTCTGCCAGCAACATTGCATCTTTTCATAATCACCCAGGTGAAAATACATCGCTGCCATATAGCCCTGAAAGTCTACCCATGCTACGTTCGACTGCACACCAAGTGATACTGCCTTTTCAAATTCGCCCAACTCAAAAGCAATGAAGGAACCGATATAATTATAATGCGTGCTGTAGAGCGGATTTAACCTCAGCACCTTCTGGTATAATTCCTCAGCTTCATCCGTGTAACCTAAAAATGTAAGACTGGAGGCAACCTGGATGAGGTTATCAATATCGTTTGAATTAAGACGTAAAGCACGCCGCAGATAGTATTCTGATTTATCGTAATCGCCTTCGTAAAGATAAATGCGTCCAAGCACACAGGCCGCCACATAATTTTGTTCGTCCAGTTCGATCGCTTTTTTTGCCCAGTAAAAAGAACCCTGCTGACATATTCCCCAACGTTCCCACAATTGACATGACCATTCATTAAAATAGGACAGAGACATCCCTGAATAAGCCAGTGAATATCCAGGATCGATTTCAATGGCGCGCTGAAAATAACCGCGCGCGCTTTCATCCGATTGCAACATACCCTTCTTGAGTTCCGCCATACCATACAACCAGTTTTCATAAACAGAAAGTTGTACGGGCGATTTTTTTCGGATCTGACTTAATAAATTATAGTTGAGTTGCTGTTGAAGGGAGGACACAATTTGTTTCAATAGGTCCTCCTGAATAGAAAAAATCGACTCCGTATCACCTTCATAACGATCTGCCCATGTTACATAATTTGTCTGATTATTGATGAGTTGTGCGGTGATGCGAAGAAGACCATTATAAAATCGAAACGATCCTTTAATTATATAGTCGGCTTTGAGTTGCTTCGGGTCTTCATTAAAGCCAGCAGATGCAAACGCCGATATAGACTCCTGCGCTACAATTTGAAATTGCCTGAAACGCGAAAGCTCCGTAATCAGATCGATATAAAATGACCTGCAAAAAATATCAAGTTCATTTCCTTCGGTAAGATTTTCAAACGGAAAAATAATCAGCGTAATCTCATTATTCGGATGTATATCTTCCATGGACAACCTGATGTTGTGTTTAACCAGAACAACTCAAAGAAAATTGTATACGTATTTTCTTGCGGAAAGTTGGATCTTACGTAAGATTAGGGCAAACGTTGAAATGAGGCTTCCTATCCGAACGCAAGCGCTAACATCTAACACCGATTTTGTAAGTCAGGCCATTATGAACATCACCTTAACTGACCTTCCGGTATACCGTTTCAATGCCCTTTGTTTCTTCGCCTTCCGGAGAAATATTATACGCTGTGATTACAATTTCATCGTCACTAACAATCGCAATCTCGGTGCGCCAACCCCAGTATTGCTCGAGCTCCGGCGTCACATAAGCATAGCTGCCCAAAACTGAGATGTCTTTGACACCTCTTTTTCCTTCCGAAAACATAATGGCAGTTCCATTGTGAAAAGAATCAATCCATGCTGTTTGAAATTTCCCTAACTCCAGGTGGTAACCATAAATGCCAATGCCGGTGATGGGCTTTCCTTTAAAGCTTCCGGTGTATTCATGCAGAATAAATTTACCATCGAGAATTAATTTCATGGTTGCGGTAATTTCGGATTCATCTTCGAGTTTAGCCGGATCAAACCACGTTTTAGCAATGCCTTTCCATTCGCCTACTAACCTGCCGAGCTGGAAGTGAGCACCTGATGTCCGCGATGTTTCAAATTTTTCATTCATAATAACTTCATCATTTTTTTATTTCAATTGTCCGCTTTGTTTTAGCGCTTCTTACCGCCGCATCTAAAATTTCCATAACAATCATATTATTTTCAAGCGAAGACAGATCGTAAGGCTGCATACTGATTTCATTTCTTATTACGGCCCTCAAAAATAAAAACGGATCATCGAATGGAGGTTTTCGCTGCTCGAGGTGATATGCTTTTTCGTGATAACCATCGTATCCTTCGGCCATTCGAACGCGAAGATCTTTAGCATTATCAGCATAGATCACTCCATGAAGTCCATAAATTTCCATATCCTTTCTCCCAATGGGCCAATTCCACGAGGGCTGAATAATAGCATTTGCTTTATCATACGCCAGAATGATGGTAGCATCATCGTCGACTGCTGGATTGTTTTCCGGCTGTTGTTGTTGAATTACAGCTGTAACTGTATTTGGTTTTTCCCCTTCCATGAGCCATGTCATAAGATTTACGCCATAACAACCGAAGTCCATAATTGCGCCTCCTCCATTCTGGATTGGATCTGTTAACCAATTTAAAAACTCGCTGGTGACGCCAATTTTTTTTGGACCCTTATGACCATCTCTAACAATGACTTTGCGTATATCGCCGATAACATCTTCCTTCAATAGCTCACGCGCCTTGTGATTGGATGCATACCAGGTTGTCTCATAATTGGTAAGTAAATGAATGTTGTATTGTTTGGCAAGCGCTTCCATCTTCCTGGCGTGATCTAAACTCACTGCCAGCGGTTTTTCAACCATTACGTGAATTCCCTTCGGAGCACATACTTCCACGACGTTTAAATGTTCATAAATAGATCCGAAGGCTGTAACCGCTTCAGGCCTCGCGGCCTCAATCATCTCTTCCATGGTTTTATAAACAATACCCATATCGTAACCATGCTGTTGTGAATACCGTTTTGCCAACTCAACATCGGGCTCGACGATTCCGACAATCTTAATATCCGGGCGATCATGATTATCCAGAATCCAATGAACATGGGCATGGGTGAGTCCCACGACACCAACTTTAAGAGGCTCTTGCTGGGCAAACATATTGGTTGAGGATAATAAAATTAATACTACAATAAATGCAAATCCGTATCTATACTTCATGCTGGCCATAGGTTCCTTTAATTCTATAATGCACTTATGCCCGTACACATTGATACTTAACGAGTGAGTAAGTGCCGTAAACTTTTTTTCCACACTAAAGTAATGGATTAGGAATAAACCCCTGATAAGATTGTTTAATTATAACTCCCTCGTATATCCAACGGCTGTCCGTTTTTAGAGATGTTGCTCTTTTAGCCCGAGAATAATTACGGTAACAATTTACCGCAACCTATCACGTGTATATGAATCGACAAAAAATCTGCACAGTCATCAGGGCGGGGCGGAATTTGTTTACGCTCTACACCTTCTATGTAATCGGCTTTAACGTGTCAATTTGTAGGTGTCACGCACATCGTTGTTTATTTGTCGGGTCAAAATAATTTCGTTTCCATTCTTTGTGATTGTAAACTTTCCGGATAGAATAAAGGACCAATCAAAATCTGCCGTCCACACACATAGATTTACAAACTCAACTTCATTCCCGGCCAATGTATAAGTTCCATTGCAAATAGCCGGGTACTTCACGATACTGCCCGAACCTTCAAATTTATTTTCATCAAAAGTGACGGTAACATAAGAAGTTTGGTCCCTGCTTCCATTGGTTGTACGAAAAAAAACGCCTTCATATGTGCCGTGTAAAGAAACAACTTTCATGGTATCACTATTATCACACGACATCATTGTAACAACTAAGAAAAATGTGATTAAGTTATATTTCATCTCATGCTTGTTTTATGTACAATGTAGACACTGCATGAGGGCGGAAGGTTGTGATATTCAAATTAGTCAGAAGGCAACAGTATTAATTGCGATGCTTTATTTTCGTGAACATAAAATCACGAACAATGTCCAACACTTCATCAAAGTTGGTTTCCAATGCCATATGTCCCCCATCCAGAATATGAAGTTGAGCGTCAGGCAAATCTCTTTTGTAACAGGAGGCTTCTGCTACATCAAAAAACGCATCATGCTTACCCCATATGATAACAGCAGGAGGTTGATACCTTCGAAAATACGCTTGAAATACAGGAAACATTTCAATATTACTTTTATAAGTACAATTTAACGCAAATTGCATATCAATATTTCCAGGCCGTTTCATCCGCTCCCAATCGAGTATCCACGACTCAGGACTCACATGGGTAAGGAGTTCGTCGGATAGCCCGGCCGTGTATTGCATCTTTATCCCCGCTTCACTTAAGAAAGAAGCTACCTTCTTCTTTTTTTCTTCTGTGGGATTGTCCCAGTAATCTCTTGTTTCATCCCACTGGGGTCCGATGCCTTCAATATAAGCATTGCCGTTTTGCACAATGATCGCCTCTACGCTTTCAGGGTTATTGACACACATCCGAAGTCCGATAGGGCAACCATAGTCATGAAGGTAAATGGAAAAAGATTTCAGATTGATTGCTTCAGTAAATTTGCCAATGTATACCGATAAATTTTCGAAAGAATATTCAAAGTCACCCGTTTCGGGAAAGTCACTAAACCCGAAACCAGGATAATCTGGCGCAACGAGATAGTACTGATCAGAAAGTGCAACCATGAGGTTCTTAAACATAACCGATGATGTGGGGAATCCATGAAGAAGCAACAATGATGGATTTTTTCTATCGCCAACTTCCCGATAAAAAATATTAACGCCGTCGACGGAAGCTGTTTTATTGTAAATCTGTTTGCTCATCGGTTCATTTTATCTGTATAAAGATAAAAATTCTATTCCTACGACAAACGGTAACGGCGTGTCTTAGTTGCTCACTAAAACACGCCCGCATATTTCAATATCAAATGATTACATACGTCGAAGTAAATTCAAAATCCGTGTTTCCTTTTTTATCTGACGTGCAATAAAAAATGCAAGCACGACTAAAGAAACGAATCCACTAATCAATACATACAAGTACATTCCATATGAAAGATTTGCCTGAAATGAAGGGAGCAATACTATAAATCCAAAGGTGTAGGACAGATAAATTACAGGAACAATGAAAACATGGATTCTTCTACGCCATAAATAGAATTTTTCCATTTTATGACCAAACACTATCATTGTGCTATCAGCCTTAATCGCTTTCAATTTGTTAACACTTATCCATTCTATTAAAATTCTGATTAATATAACACTGATCATGACCCCTAAGCCAATTGTTAGCTCATTGAGCTGATGCGCACCTACCCATATAAAGTATCCAATCAAAACTATCGTGAGGGTAGAAAGGATACTGATGGTGATAAACTGGCCCATTTTTAAGCGCTTCACTTCTTCTTCTGACTTCTTAATCAGATCAGAAGCCGTTGTAGTGGTATTGACACCTGGCTGTTGATTCCAGATGCTTTGTAAATCATTGAAAGTCTCCATGCTGAACACACTTTGTTAAGTTACCTTTAATTCTGTGAATTTTTACCCGTAGCGTTTCTTCACTTGTACCCACAATTTCCGCTATCTCCTCGTAGGATATTCCCTCCAATACCATCAGAATTATTACTTTATTTTTTTCATCAAGTTTGTTAATACATCCATACATTTTTTTCAGCTTCTCTTCATTATCTGAAGTATATGGCTCTGCTGCTATCGCGGGGAATATATCGGTTGCCTTTTCCCGGTTGCCAGATTGCTTTCGTAAGTGGAGCAAGCACGTATTTACGGAGATCCTATATATCCACGTGCTGATTTTCGATTCGTTCCGAAAAGAATCCAGATATTCCCATATTTTCACAAAAATATCCTGCGCCGCATCTGAAGCCATCGCTTCATTGCCATTGAAGTAACCCTTACAAAGTCTAAAAACTTTCTTGTAATAACTCGTAAATAAATCGTTAAACCGCGTTTCCTTCTCCACTTCTATCGTATTACTTCCGTTACTTTTTCAATAAACCATTCCGGCTGATCATACATAACAAAATGTGCTGAATTTTCTGCATAATGAATGTTTACGCCAGGTAGATTTTTATACTGCATTTGATAGGTCTTTTGAACACTCGCGAGATCAGGACTTGTCGCTGCGAGAATGTCAACCGGAATTTTAATAGCAGCAATCTCCTTTCGCAGATCAAGGTTAAGCATATCGATATATCCGTACACATACGTTTTTCTATCGGCCATACACATCCAGTTGAGAATCGTTTGTTGCTTTTCCTTATTGAAACACATATAAGGAATAGATTGTAAATTCATATTTGCAAAAGCTGAACTGTCCATGTTCAGCATCATTTCACTCTGCGGATTATTATACGGTATTATTTCTCCACTATAGTTTGGTATCATCAACGCGGCTGATGCCGGCAATGCATCCACCAGTATTATCTTTTTAAACATATCCTGTTCCAATATACCAAGCCATAAACTTAATGTTCCTCCCAGACTATGCCCAAGCAGAATAGGTTTCTTTAATTTATGATCTTTCACATAGTGTACAATATCATCCTTAATTTTTTCCAGCCACGGCATCTCCACCGGTGGAACATTACCAAATCCGGCAAATGTGAAAATGTGGCATTCATGTGTTTGTGAAAGCCTGGAAACCGTTTCTTTCCATACTTCACCGGTACATCCGAACCCTGGAAACAATAAGACGGGCTCGCCTTGCCCTTTAACATCGACCTGAAATGCAGCTTGGGCACCGGCGTTTAGCACTTGTAGCGCGAGAAAAATCAGAAATAACATTTTAATCTTCATGATACCTTTTTTAAAATTCCACCTTTGGATACATCATGGTGGCAATTGTTACATGTATTTCAACATTTTTTTTAAAAATTCTCAAAAAGTATATTGGAACCGAACGGAGCGGAACTGGCCGAAGATATTGAAAGGTTTATTCCAAACGCTTTGAATTGAAAAAAACGAAATCATTTAACGGATTGCGTTTCTAAAAATGCAGTTAGCAAGACGATAAAAGAGGTCAGGACAGTGGTGTCGTTATGACAAAACATTCAGCTCGTGCCCTGACAACATTTATTTTTAATTCGATAAACGACTCGGGTGTAACAATGCCATGCAAATCAAAAAAAATGCTTGATGATATTGTTTGCATGAGTGCCTTGAAGGTGTATGATCTCTATCCTTTGAGAATTCGGTTTTTCTGAACCACAAAATCATGCCATAAATAAACATCAATGGTCCGGCAACAACTAAAATTATTCTATGTAGAAATCGTGGGCGCACTGGCTCCACTCGTACAATCACTTGTCGATAAATTCAAAAGCCTCACGAATTTCCTTTCGCTCTTTCCCCGTGCTTCTATTATTATTTGACACTAATATTTTAAAATATTTCGCTGCCTTCAGATCTTCCTTTATTGCCCTGGCAGCTGTTGCCGCTCCCCACAATCCGTTAAATCTGTTTGGATGTTGCTGCAAATCCATCTCATATACTGTCAAGGCCTTTTCAGGATTTCCCATTTCCATAAGAAGATCACCGAGAAGTTCCCCCGCAGGTAATACTTCACCGGGCGTAACAGCATGTTTAGTTGTTTGACGCTCCATGTTAACCGCTTCCTCCATCAGTTTAAGCGCTTCCTCATTCTTGCCCTCCGCAAAAGAAATCCATGCGGAAACTATATCTATCTGGATCTTAACTTGATTAGCCTTGTATGCTTCTCCCCCATTCACCAGTTTTTGATGAGCTTCCGAAAGAACAGCAAGTTCCGCCCGCGATGATGTAATATCGCCAGACCGGGCTGAGCCCAATGCTCTTGTGAAATGTATTATCGATTTTTCCCACGGAAACTGCGACCATTCAATTTCGAAGGGAGGAAACTGAACATGCGCTGCCGCCAACCAGTTTTTGTTTTCTAAGGCGATGCGGGAAGGTATCGCTGCCATCGCATAAGCCACTTTAAAATTGACTGGAAAAACCTTCGTGAATGAATTCAGGTAGGCAAGCTGCTCCTGTGCTTTTTCGTTGTCACCAATTTGCAAATAAGCATAAACGAGATAATCCATGCCATGAAGCTCTTCGTCCCAATGTCCAGTGGAATCGATACTTTGCCCATAGCACAACGCAGAAGCCGTAGAGTTTATATTGGACCGGATTGATTCTTCCCATAGACCTAATCGCGTAAAAATATGTGAAGGCATATGTTGGGCATGCGCGGATGCTGGTGCGATTTCAGCGTATCGCCTCGCTGTTGATAAAGCCCTTTCTGCAAGTTCCGGGTAGTCATAAGCATGAATAATATAATGGGCGATCCCCGGATGATTCGGCTGGCCCGCAGATAACGATTCTAATATCTTACCGGCTTTGATTTGGTTTACGTAGGTCTTATCGCGTGGATCCGCAGTAGCATTTAAAGCTAATGCATAAAAGATGGCAGCTTCCTTATCTTCAGGATATTTTTCATGAAGTTCTTTCATTTTGTTTTCAAACAACAACTTCCTTTTCGCGTGATCAACGGAATCCCAATCTTTGTAGAACACGTGGATTGCATCGATGTAGTCTTGCTCTCGTTGTGACTTGGGTAGAGCTTGTGCAACCTCCAGAACGCTTGCGCCTTTTTCAAGGTACCTAGTACCTGATTGCAACCAGAGTGAATGAAAATTACTCATGGCTATTCCCCAGTATGCCATGGCGCAATCCGGATCCAGATCAATGGTTTTAACGAAAGCCTTTTCGGCTTCTTCATACTCAAATGAGTGAAGCAGCGATATTCCCAACTCAAATGTCTTACGGGACTTCGCACTACAAAGAACAGCAAAATCAATATCACCAAACTCCTGATCTCCACACAGGGTGATTTCGCCAGAGATTAAGTCTATAGCGTCGAGTTCTACATTCCTGTCTGATATTTTGTTATCACAACTCAAAGCAACTGCAATGGTTAATAGCAAGAATCTGGATGATCGGGTATATACTTGCATATGCTTTGGTTAGTTTGAAGTATCGCCTATGCCGTGTTTTATAGCTATCAGCACTAAAGTCGGACGTTATAAGTACTTGCCATGTTCATCTAATCAAATGGTTCTTTGGGCAGACGCTTTAAATTTTTGAGGTACCTCTCACGATTATATGGTTTTCGGAACTTCAACATTTCGAACAACTCAACCGCTATACATTGTCCGATCAATTGTTTTGTTTGAAGATCATTATACCCCTGATTTCGTAATCTATCGTATGTTATTTTCGTTTCCGGAGGGTCGTTACCTTCCATTTGATTTTTTATAACCTCAAAAATCTCTTCTCGTGCTCTTTCACCATTTTTCATATTTTCAAAATTTCGTTTTATGCGACAATAATTTTTAAACATGAGCAATGGCAAGTACGGCCGCCATTTGTTAAATCTATTAAAAGCATAAGGTCGTTCCTACCAAAGCGGTCCAAGCAAGACCGCTGAACCTCTGTCCCATAAACCAATCCAGCATGTTAATAGCCTAATTTCAAATTTACAATTTGTGCTACAATTCTGGATAAAGAAAAAGAAGAAACGCCATCGTACTACGATGCAGGATGCGTAACGCGAATTAGTACTATCTTTACGATTATTTGAATTTTGCAAAATGGAAAATGTAAGCATAAAGGCATTCTACAAGGAGATATGCGACAATAGCGCATGCCAGCTCGATTACTTCCTGGACAGTAAAAACTCCAACGATCTCGGCCATTTTAATGTCTTCGACATCGTTCAGTTTTATTATAATAACAATAAGAAGAGCCCGATGTCTTACAACCGGAGGCTATATTACAAAATCAGTTTAATTAAAGGGAAGAACCTCGTAGAGTATGCCGACAAGACGGTACTCATAGAAAAACAAGGCATTTTATTCGCTACACCAAAGATTCCTTATCGGTATACACCACAGGCCAAAGAACAAGAAGGCTTTTTTTGTGTTTTTACCAAAGAGTTTTTATCCAAATCCAAAACAGGATTGCTGCTTGACGACCTGCCAATTTATCAGCCCACCAGTGATTTTGTATTTCAGTTAAATGATAAACAATATCAGGAAATGGAAGTGATCTTTAAGAGAATGGACTCGGAGCTTTCTTCAGACTATACGTTTAAATATGATCTGATTCGCAATTATGTGTTAGAATTAATACATACCGGACAAAAGCTAAAGCCAGTAGAAAGTACGGAGAATACCACCAACGCAGCCAGCAGGATCTCGTCATTGTTCATCGAACTACTGGAAAGGCAATTCCCAATTGAAAACGATGGCCAGGTGATTCAACTCAAAGCACCCATTGATTTTGCCGAAACGCTCGGCATTCATATCAACCACTTGAATAAAGTATTAAAAGAAACTACCGGCCGAAGTACTACCGAAATCATTCACGGCAGGATCGCAGAAGAAGCCAAGATTTTATTAAAACAAACGCAGTGGAATGTCTCTGAAATCGCATTCGCTTTGGGATTTGACGAAGTATCGCATTTTTCTAATTTTTTCAAAAAGCACACTTCGCTTTCCCCATTGAAATATCGCAATTGATTGAATTTTGCAAATAGTAGATTGTTATTTGCAAACCTGAATTTACGCTATGATTGACCTTTACGGTTCAATTAAATCGTAAAAAAGATGACAATTAGTTCAAACAAAGTTGCTTTAGTAACTGGTGGAAGCCGTGGACTTGGCAAAGACATGGCCATGCAATTAGCCAGGAAAAATTTTGATGTTATTGTCACGTATAACAGTAACAAGGAAGCCGCCAATAAGGTAGTAGAAGATCTGACGGGCATTGGAAGGAAAGCCATTGCACTCCAACTTGATGTAAGCAATAGCAAGCGTTATGATGCTTTTGTAAGCAAGGTAAAAGAAACATTGCCAACCGTTTTTGAAACCAGTACGATCCATTCATTGGTAAACAATGCGGGAACCGGTCTTTATGCTTCGTTCGAAAGCACCACAGAAGCGCAATTCGATGAAATGGCAAACATTCACTTAAAATCAGCATTCTTCCTTACACAAAAAATGCTTCCAATCATATCCGATGGCGGTAACATCATTAACATTTCATCCGGACTGGCACGTTTTAGTTTTCCTAACTATTCAGCGTATGCAATCATGAAAGCCGCCGTTGAAAGCTTAACCAGATATCAGGCCGTGGAATTCGGTAATAGAAAAATACGGGTAAACACCGTAGCACCCGGTGCTATTGAAACCGACTTCGGAGGTGGTACCGTAAGAGACAGCAAAGAAGTAAACAATATGATTGCTGGCGGTACAGCGCTGGGACGAGTAGGTTTACCTGATGACATTGGTGGCGTCGTATCCTTCCTCTGCAGCGATGATGCCAAATGGATAAACGCGCAACGCATTGAAGTATCGGGTGGGTATTCTATTTAATCACATACTGTTACAAAAAATAAAAGAGCCACAGTAATGCGCTCTTTTATTTTTGAATCATTTTGAAAATTATGACAGGAGGATCCGCGCTAATCTGGTAAACTTTTTACCTATAATTTTCCATTTATTTATCTGACCAAACTGCAAGTTCGTTCCCGGAAGGATCCATGAAATGAAACCGTCGTCCACCGGGAAAAGAAAAAATGTCTTGTGTTATTCTTCCGTTTGATTGAACGACCGTATCTCTTATTTCCGGGAGGTTTTCGTGATAAATAACAATCAGTGCCCCATTTATAATTTCATCTTCAGTTTTTTCGAATCCCCCTTCGAGTCCGGATTCGGAAAAGGCGACATAATGAGGTCCATAGTCAGTAAATTTCCATGCAAACGCTTTGGCGTAAAACTCCTTTATGGCGTCAATATCTTTTGCTTTGAATTCAACATAGTTGATGTGGTTGTTTTTCATATGTGATCGATAATTAGTTTTTATAACTAAGAGGTTTGAAACGGATTCAGATTACCTGCGAATTATGATGAAGATTTATTCAGCACTTCTTTTTCAAAATCGAGCAACCACTTTTTTCTGGGTAATCCACCACCATAGCCTGTTAGCTTTCCATTTTCTCCAACTACACGATGACAAGGTATGATTATTGAAATCCGATTACAACCATTCGCAGAAGCTATTGCGCGGATTGATTTTATCTTGTCCATCTGTATTGCCTGTTGTTTATAAGAGGTTACTCCTCCGAATGGAATTTCACGTAACGCTTTCCAAACAGCCCTCTGAAATTCAGTTCCAGGAGTGTGTAACGCAACCGTAAACAACGTTCTCTTCCCATCAAAGTATTCCTTAATTTCAGTCTCAACCTGAACTAAATGGTTGTTGGCCCCTGGAAGAATCACCGCATTGAGCCGCTCACATAAATCCCTAAACTCTGTTTCCAACATTTTACGGTTCGTGAATTCCAATAAACAAACACCGCTTGTGGTGGCACACGCGAACATTGGCCCAAGAGGTGTTGGGAAGCGTGTGATATGAATCACAGCCTTTCCTTTTGATTGTGTTGGCGCACTTCCTACAATAGAACGGTAACCATCGTTGAATCCACTTAAAGAATTGTATCCGCTATCAAATGCAGTCGCGGTCACCGGTTCGCCGGTCGCAATTTTCTGAAATGCTGAATTTATTCGTAGCATCCGCTGATAGACATGGAAACTCATGTTGTGATTCCTTTTAAACCATCTTCGCAGCTGGCTCGGCGCTATACCACGGTTTCTTAAATCAGCATCCTTGATTCGCAAGTACGGGTCCGCTGAAAGTTCGCTAATTAGTTGTTGAATAAATCCTGGTGTTTCGCTCGCCTGCGCAAGAGGCTTACAGACCTGACAGGGACGAAACCCATTGAGTATGGCTTCGTGTGCTGTGTCATAGAAAATCACATTTTCCGGTTTGGGCTTTCTGGCGGTACAGACAGGTCGGCAAAATATTCCTGTCGTTTTAACGGCGGTAATAAAAACACCTTCGAACGAAGCGTCTCTATTCATTATCGCGGAATATTTTTCTTCAAAGGTGAAGCTATGAATCATAGTAAAATTATTTTGAAACCGGTATCGCAAGATTGAAGATAAGCCGGGTATTTAAACTGAAATCATTTTTATTAAACGCGGCTCCCATGGTCAACGCAATGGCAAATGTGCTCCAGGACAATGGGCATACCACCACCGGGCTTAACCCCATAGTATAAGTCCACGACTGCTGTGTTTCGGATTGATCGGGCGAAAATGTAGTCTCTCCAAACCAATTAGCCACCAGTTTCCAATTCGCATCTAGTGGTTTAACGTAAACAGCTGAGCCAAAATAAGTATAGTACCCATAGAAGTTACTTTTATCCATAAATATTCCGAAATCTGCAAAGCCGCTTTGATACCGCAAGGTAACTCCGGTTGAAATCACGGGCGTATAAACGCTAGACTTTTCAGTAAAATTAATATTGACCACATGCGGGAGGCGCACAAAACCCTCGATATTAACCGCTTGTGCCATTAGATCTTGTGCGCAAACAATAATTAATAATAGTAACGCTTGCTTCATGATGATAATTTTTTCACAATGAAACAGCATAAATTGTTACTCGGCTACCGGAAATTTAACAACGATTTTTTTTTCGAAGGAGTCATACTACAAATCTTTATTCCCCGCTTACTATTTTTTTTCGAAACTGCCACCCTCTCCACCTACAGTAAAATACCGGTGAGCCAACGCGTCCTGGAAATATGGAAAAGATATAGTCTGTATCCCAGGTGTGAGAAAGGAACGATGCAACTTATGGAAACGATCAGACCGTATTATAATTATCGTATCATACCAGGCCTACATTCAGTTGAAGAGCAACAGACGAAAGATCGTTTTCGGTGACTCGACGTTGTGAAGTTGGGCCAGGATTAATACTTCTTAATGAACGAAACTAAACCATGATTGATGAATCATGAGTAAGGGAAGGTGTGCCTGATCTCAATCGTGAACTACAACAAACGAATCTAAATCCGGAATACAATGTATGCAAGAAGGTAAGACTCCGATACAAAACGACCTATAGCAAAAGCAGTAAAGCGGTGATCGGCCAACACCGGGTAAATGCAAAGCCCAATGAAGTGCAACTCATTGGGCTTTATTTATTTTTACAGGGCTTTACATCTACTCGGCTTAATGTTGTACGCCGCTGTTCCTCTTTTGTCAGCACTCAGTTATTGCTAATCCGTTTTGATATAATTTACGTTTACAATCTAAAATAAAAGTCTACCGAAATAAAAATGTCGATCATTTATCAATGTCAAAAAATGTGCTACCTGAAGCATAATATCACCTTTAAAGTTGTCGTCTATACCCTTTATTTCTTACCCTCTTTACTTTTAAAGTCTGTGATGGTCTTTCCATCATAACGATACACTCCACCTCCAGATCCAAACCAAATACTTCCATCGTTAGCTTCCAAAAGTCCAAAAAAAGCTGGTGGTCCTGACATGATTTCGGTTACAATGGGCATTTCATCGTACAGCGACTTTGCATCATAACGTGAAAGTGCCCAATCGCCAGTAAGTTTTACTCCACCAGTAGTCCAGATGTTTCCTTTCTTATCTTCGATGATGGCATAAGCATCCCTCTGCGATACTTTCGTAAAGGTACTACCGTCATAGCGCCAAAGACCATCGGCACCGAACCAAATATTGCCTTTTTTATCTTCGATTATTGACCAAACGTTATCAAACGCTTTGCCATCTTTGTTTTTTAACACGGTAAATGTTTTTCCATCATAAAAACAAGGCCCCTCCCCTGTGGCAATCCATACTTTCCCGGTTTTGTCTTCCATGATAGCCCTACCACCAGCGTGGGGCAGTCCGTCTTTAGTTGTAAAATTTTGAAAGGATTTCCCATCGTAACGACTTAGTCCACCTCCGCTGAACCAAATATTACCGGCTCTATCTTCATAAATAAACATAACCATATTACTGGCGAGGCCCTCCCTGGTTGTGAAATGTTGGAAGGATTTCCCATTGTAACTATAAACGCCGGAATCAGTGGAAGCGAACCAAAGATTTCCCTTTCGATCTTCCAATACGTCCCAGAATCTGTGCCGATCTATTTTACTGCTTGTGAGATTAGTAAACGATTTTTCATTGTAGCGAAAAACACCACCCCATGATGCAGGAATCAAAATGTTTCCGTTTCTATCTTGCTTTACATTCCGAACCATACTTATAGGCACCTTGGAAGTAGCCGCCTCTTTAAGTTGAGACTCAGAGTAGCCATTGTGTGCTTTACTGAAATTATCTTGTACTATGTTTGTTTGGTTTTGTCCACAACCGGTGTGAAAAACAGGAATTAAAAACAGAGCAAATACGTGAATATATTTCATGAATAGTCAGCCGGTTTATTTCGACAAACCTATATCTAAAGGGTATTGATCCCAAAAAACAATTGTAAAATGAATTGTAAAAAATGTAAAATCTATGCCTCAGCGATAGATTTTCCGTTAAACTCGTTATACCTGATCCTCTTTAATTTCCACCGATCAAAAAGACTGTGAATTTACGCAAAGGGTTCGTTCTTACAGTGGCGTACAGTCGAGTCACCCAAGGGAGTTACACCCTTAGGTTCGCACGGAACCGTATCCCTAAAAAATTGGCGGCTGCTCATTTTTCTGCAATCTCTTTATACTTCAGCATTGTGTTTGTGTCTCCAATCTTTTCAGCGTATTCCGATATTGCTTTTGCTACGTCTTTGTTTGTTTCATTAATATTAAATGCAGTAATAAGTACGCCTATCGAAAATCGTTTGTATGATAGTCCTTTCTCTTTGTCCCCTTCAGCTTCATAGCCGTCACCATACTCAAAAGCTAAGTGACCAATGTCAACTAAGTCAAGGACGGTGATTTCTTTAATCTCTGATCCTTTGTCCATTTCAAAGGCTTTGTCCAAGTCTGTTTTACCTTCACTTATCTGACCAAGATTAATCTTGCATAACCCAAGTTCCCTATAATTTTCTGCCGTTGGAGTGTCCAGTTTATTAGCCTGCTCAAACCAATGCATGCCTTCTTTCAACTCTCTTTGCAAATAGTAACTGTGTCCCAACGCACTTCGTGCAATTTTATGGTTGTTATCAATCGTCAGCGTCTCCTTGTATTTCTCAATTGGTTTTGAATTCAATTCATTAGCATTCTCAATATTCCCAGATTCCGCTTGTTTCCCAGCATCCAACGAAAGAGTCACACCTTCATTGAAAACTTTGAATGCCTTGTCTCTTTTTTCTGAGAACACCCAAAGATGTTAAACATCATAAGAACTAATAGTGTCAGAGGTATTTGTTTGTTGTTCATACTTTCCAAACTGCCATCTAATTTTAATTCCTAATTTGTTATTGATCTATAAATCCACACCACTAAAAAAACAATCACAATCCCAAACATAGTTATTGCGCCAACGCCAGCTATCAGATTCAAGATAAATACTCGTCCGGCCCCACTGTATTGTCCTGCGTATTTTTCCGCTTTTATCTTTTCAATTTTCTTCCTGTCACGGTACCAAATTAAGAGACAGATCCAGCCAATTGCCGAAAAAATCAATTCAAATACTATGAACCCAATTATTCCTCCAAGTATTTCCATGTCTTTTCAATTCGTTAACGGTCTTTTCCTGGTGGTAGGACCTACAACGCTAAGGCTGAAAAACGTAGGGCTTTCAAAGCGAATCACTGTCCTACAAGATAAAAGTAGCAACAAAGAGCGAAACCTTCCAAACCCACTGTCCGACTTATATTTTTTTACCTAATGTTAGCTACCGTTTTTCCTTTTTAGATTCTCAATTAATTTGTCTCGATGTTTACCAAACACTCCAGTTTTTGACCAAGAAATAATTACGCATCGTATCCACCTGATTCTTTTCTTTCCTCATCCGTGAGTACTATTATTTGATCAATCACGTTGAAATTATTCTTAAAATATCCTCTGCCGCAATGGTCGAAATATTCTTTTTTTGAAATCAGTCCTTTTCCGAAATTTCCATAAGCAAATCCTATCTTCGTGTCATTGAAATTGAAATTCAAACGTTTTAGTTGTTTTCCCAGTGTCTGATTAAAATAGTTAATTTCATATTTGTTCAAGAAGTTGGAGTTATCAGTTCCGCAACTATCTATTTTAATATCTTGTCCGAGACAGATTTCTGTGAAAAATAGTGTTACTATGATTGCAATTGATTTCATTTTTCATCTTTCCTTAAATGGTAGCTAGTCGAGTCACCCCAGGGAGTTTCACCCTGAGGTTCTCACGGAACCGTGCGTGAAAGTCTCCCTTCACACGGCTCTTCCTGTTTGATCACTAAGATATTAATCTTTACGGATGTACCAATCTCCAGTGTACGAATAAATCGGGACGGTAGCGATATTTAATCTGAAGCCATCTTATCGATGCAAATGTGTATAGACCTTTCTCCCACTTTACCCACTTCTGTAATCGCTTATTCAACTGATTCCATAAGCTGTAGGTGTGTGATGACCAAAACTTACAATAATAATTCATCACTCCGCGG
>DASPIZ010000003.1:0-16946 GCA_035628875.1 Ohtaekwangia sp.
ACAGCCGAAGATTATCAACTGGATCTTAAATTATCCGGCTAAGACTGCAGACCCTCTTTTTTTACATTGAAAAAAAACCATCAAATAAATACCGAATCCAAGAATTTAAATCAAATCTGAAATATCCCGGACAACAATAACTTCAAACCTCAAACTTTGAACCTCAAACCTCAAACCTCAAACCTCAAACCTCAAACTTTGAACCTTGAACCTTGAACTTTGAACCTTGAACCATTACAGCAATTCATTGGCAAGATTTGCAAGTTCCGAACGTTCACCTTTTTCAAGTGTTACGTGCGCATAGAGTTGGTGGTCCTTTAAGCGGTCGATGAGTGTCGAGAGTCCGTTACTTTGGGAATCAAGGTATGGTGTATCGATCTGGTGGATATCTCCGGTGAAGATGATCTTTGTATTTTCGCCTGCACGTGTAATGATTGTTTTTACTTCATGTGGCGTAAGATTTTGTGCTTCGTCGACAATAAAGCAAATGTTGGATAAACTTCTTCCACGGATATAAGCAAGGGGTGTGATTACGAGTTTTTCCTGGGCGATCATTTCTGTAATCTTGGAGTATTCCTTATCCGTTTCGTTATACTGGTTTTGTATAAACTTCAGGTTATCCCAAAGGGGTTCCATGTAAGGGTTCACTTTAGATTTTATATCGCCGGGAAGGTAACCGATATCTTTATTGCTTAGCGGCACAATGGGTCGCGCCAGGTAAATTTGTTTGTATTCACGTTTTTGCTCCAGTGCGGCAGCAAGTGCAAGCAATGTTTTTCCGGTGCCCGCAACGCCTTGAATAGAAACAAGTTTGATCTCGGGTTTAAGCGCCGCATGAATGGCAAATGTTTGCTCTGCATTGCGTGGTTTTACGCCATACACCGACCGTTTCTCGACATGCTCAATCATTTCATTCAAAGGATTGAAATAGGCGAGGGCCGATTTTTTCCCACTTTTGAAAATGTAGTAATGATTTTTTTCTGGCGCCGTTTTACCAAGTAAGTCCGCAGGCTGACAGTATCCTTTTTCGTACAACAGGTTGATGATATCAGAATCCACATCTTCCACAATGGTTTTACCCGAATACAAGGAAGAAATGTTTTCAACTTTTCCGGTTGTATAATCTTCGGATTGTAGTCCAAGTGCTTTGGCCTTGAGTCTCAGGTTTACATCCTTCGAAACCAGGATAATACGTTTTGATTTTTCCTCTGCCTGGAGTTGGAGTGCAGCATTCAGAATGCGATGATCCGGTTTCGATTCATTAAAAATCTTATTTGCATCTACAGCACTTTTGGTGTCCATGAGCACCTTAAAATTTCCCTTACCCTTACCGTTGATGGGATTCCATTGATGCAACATTTGCCCTTTGGCTAATTTGTCAATCAGCCGGATAAATTCACGGGCTTCAAAGTTTTTAGTATCGTTTCCTTTTTTGAAATTATCCAACTCTTCGAGCACTGTGATCGGTATGCCTACATCATGTTCGTCAAAGTTAAGGATGGAATTATGTTCGTAGATGATGACAGAAGTGTCAAGTACAAAGACCTTTTTTTCCTTCTTTTGTTTTGCCATGCGACACAAGGGACGGTTTACGAAATGTAAACAATTCAAAACAAACCTTTATCTTTTTGATGAAGATTTTTTGTTCAGATATATCGCGTCGTTTCGTTAAGCTCCCATAAATCTTCTCGTTCGCAGAGGGGGTGAGGCTATGAAAAACAAGCTTAACTAAATAGAATATTTTGAATTTAAATCCGCAGACAGTCGATTGACTACAGAGAAGCCCCACAGGAGAGGATGATTCTTCTTTTACTTTTGCTTAAACGCAAGTGAAAACACATCACCTTTTTCGTGTGGTGTGATACGCAAGACATCAGCAAGCACAAGGAGAATTAACTTTTTAGAAGCGATAAATCGTTTAAGGCCACTGAGTTCTGTAAACTCTTTTAATGTAATAGTACGGTTGTCTTGAAGATACTGCATCAACCAGTGTTCATGATCTCCATAATGAAAGCGTATGTCCTTATTCCGTTGGGCACGTCGGCTTATCTCGCGCATCTCACGTGAGGCTTTAATACTTTTATCAGCGACGCGCACAAAGGTTTCCTTCATTTTTTCCGAAGTAAGATAATAGTGTGGCTTACGGGTACTTTCAGAAATCTCGTATTGAATTACGGAACGGTTCTGGCCAACTGGAATAAATATTTCTTTGATGGGCAAAGGCGGCTTACAATTTTTTAATGAAAGATTGATAACATGTGCATCATCTTCCGGGTGTTTGAGACCGGGAATACTTCCGTCATCACCAATACCAACCAAAAGAATTCCGCCCTTTGAATTTGCGAAAGCAATCATCTCACGCACAATTTTTTCCGGAAAAGCTGCCTTGCGTTTAAATTCAAGTTGAAACCCTTCTCCATGCGCAACAAGTTTTTTTAATTGTTGAACCTGCTTCTGATTGAATGGAGAAGATTCCTGTGGTTTCATTTAAATTATCATTAGTCATGCAACAACTTAAACTTAAATAGCCTGGTACGAAACCATTTGGTGAGCGAAATAACCTGGAGCTTATCGCAAACCCTAAAATTTGTTACCCAACAAATCTAAAGGCAGCTCGCAGCTCATGGCTCGCAGCTTTTCAATGTCTATTCCCGCAAACCTACACGTACCTCCTATATCCAACCTCGTACCCTGTACTTCTTACCTCGTACTTTGTACTTCTTACCCCGTACTTCGTATCCACTCTAAAACCTCCCTCTCGCGCGATCATTCGCCTCGTCGTCATCCTCATCATCGTCTTCTCCTGACCCAGGCAATGAAAACATGCCACTCAACAAATCTTTAAATTGAAGTCCGGAAGCGAGATTGTGTTTGCTGATAAGACTAAATTCCGCCAAGCCGTGAAGGGCAAATTCCATGAGGAATAATTTTACGAACCGATCCCCACCCGGATGGAATGCTTCGACTAATTCAGCGAGTCCTGGAACACTTTTAATATTTTTTTCGAACTCACTTGCGGTCATGTTGTGTAAAAGATCAATGGTATTGCCTTCGCCAAACCAATCAGTAACCTGCTTGTAAGGATTTTTTTCTTTTTGCTTTCGGAATTTTTCAGGATCAGGGAAATAATTTACGAATTGAGTACGCAGGGCTTTTCCGACAAGGTTTTGCGCTACAATGCCAGGTCCTTCCTGTTCACCTTCGTAAACAAGTTCTACTTTACCTGTAATCGCCGGAACAACACCGATAAAGTCTGCAATACGAATCGCGGTTGTTTTTTCATTATTAATAATGCTTCTCCGTTCTGCCGCTGCCACCAGGTTTTCATAAGCGGAAATTGTAAGCCGTGCCGAAACACCGCTTTTAGCATCAACGTATTCGCTTTTCCTGGCTTCAAATGCAATTTGCTCGACAAGGTCTTTTGCAATTTCATGCACGTGAATGGTGCTGCGCTGCACATCATTCAGGCGCGCTTCCTGTTGGGTGATGCGTTTGCCAATCTCCAGTGTCTTTGGATAATGGGTAATGATCTGGCTATCGATCCGGTCTTTTAACGGTGTCACTATACTACCGCGGTTTGTATAATCTTCCGGATTCGCCGTGAATACAAATTGAATATCCAATGGCATCCTGATTTTAAAACCACGGATCTGGATATCGCCTTCCTGGAGTATGTTAAACAACGCTACCTGTATACGCGCCTGGAGATCGGGTAATTCATTGATGACAAAAATACTCCGGTTAGATCGTGGGATCAGACCGAAGTGAATAACACGTTCATCGGAATACGGCAGTTTGAGTGTTGCGGCTTTTATCGGATCGACATCGCCAATGAGATCAGCAATAGATACATCGGGTGTAGCCAGTTTCTCACTGTATCGATCATTGCGATGAAGCCATGCAATGGGTGTTTGGTCACCCAGCTCGCTAATCTTATCCTTTCCAAATCGCGAGATCGGATTGAAAGGATCATCATTCAGTTCACTGCCTTCAATTACAGGAACGTATTCATCCATCAGGTGAACCATTAAACGTGCTAAGCGCGTTTTTGCCTGACCCCTTAAGCCGAGGAGATTAACATCATGTCCGGCGAGAATTGCACGCTCGAGATCTGGTATAACGGTTTCTTCGTATCCCCATATGCCTTCAAAAACAGTTTCTTTGTTTCTTAATTTGGCAATCAGATTTTGACGCAATTCTTCTTTTACTGTCCGCCCCTGGTATCCTGATTTTTTTAATTCGGCAAGGGTCGTAATATTTGGTACGGTCATTTGTTGGAATGAATAATGAATGGGTTCTATAAATTTCTGGTTCTGTTTTTTCTGAAATCCTGAAATACAAGATTTCCCAATCCCTCTAAACTGCTATAGTAAGCATTTCCGTTGTTGGCTTTGGTAAAGTCGCGAACAAACGCTTTTAAATATGGATCGGTGGCAATCATAAAGGTGGTTACCGGTATTTTAATTTTTCGTAGCTGCGTGGCCAGGGTAAGGGTCTTGCTTAAAATTTTCGGATCCAATCCAAATGCATTTTTATAATACCGGATGCCCTGTTTAATGCAAGTAGGTTTACCATCGGTGATCATAAAAATTTGTTTGTTGGTATTTTTTCTTTTTCGAAGCATGTCCATGGCTAATTCAAGCCCTGCAACGGTATTGGTATGGTACGGTCCCACCTGTAAGTAGGGTAGATCTTTTATTTCGATCTGCCAGGCGTCGTCACCAAACACAAGGATATCCAGTGTATCCTTAGGGTATTTTTTTGTAATGAGTTCTGCCAACGCCATGGCTACCTTTTTAGCAGGTGTGATCCGATCTTCACCGTATAGGATCATGGAATGTGAAATATCGATCATTAATACCGTAGACGTCTGGGTCTTAAATTCACTCTCCATCACCTCCAGGTCATTTTCAGTCATGAAGAAATTTTCGACACCGTGGTTGATTTGCGCATTCTTCAGCGAGTCAGTCATTGAAATTTGTTCTAACGTATCGCCGAATTCATAATCTCTTTTTTCTGTGGTATTCTCGTCGCCACGTCCACTGTGTGAAGTATTGTGTTCCCCTTGCCGGGATTTTTTCAGTTTGCCAAAGATTTCTTCGAGAGCAGCCTGCCGTAAGGTTTGTTCACTTTTTGCATTAAGTTTGAATTCACCCTTTTCCGCGGCGTCTGCTATGTAACCTTTGCGTTTTAAATCTTCAATAAAATCGCCGATGCCGTATTGGTCGTTGGTAATTCCGTACTGGCGATCTACCTCTGTAAGCCATTCCAATGCTTCGCGAACGTTTCCGGATGACATTAATACCAGCTGCATAAAAATGCGCAACAGCTTTTCAAAGTCGTTTTTATCCTGATCAGGAGGGGGCGCGTATTTTGAAAACCGGTATCCAAGCATAATTAAAGTGGTGTTACTACTAAACCATTAAGTTCTAAATTCTGTTTCTGGTTTAAAATCTTATTTCAAAAAAGATTGTGTGCCCATGTAAGTAATTGGACAGAATAAACCGGTACGGTGTTGCTGGTGCGTTTAAATTTGGACACAAATAATGCCTATGAAAAAGTCTATCCTGGTTTTAATCTGTGGTTGTTTTCTATTGTCGTCGTGCGGGTTTTATACATGCCCAACGTATGCACATAAAACACCTCCTGTTGAAAAGAAAGAAATTAAACTGTAAGTCTCATTAACTTAAACGAAAATGCCGCCCGGAATTCCGAAGCGGCTTTTTTATGAGGTAATTGTTAAAACTACGTGGCTTTGTTTTTCTGATGCATGGTTCCGTAGATATAATCCCAAAGTGGTGACGACACCCCAAAAACCACCTCGCCATCTTTATAATGATGGATGCTGTGATTGATCCATAGTTTTTTAAATAAATTTTTTGGCGGCGGAAACGCGTGTACCATATAGTGAATCGCCAGATATGCGGCATAGGCCACAATAAATCCCGGAAGGAACGCGAATACTAAGTCACCCAATATCAATTTAAAAAGCAGAAGCAATAGGGTTGATATTGTTATGCTAAGCAGCGGAGGCATAGCCAGCCTGTCTTTATCTTTCGGGAATTCATGATGAACGCCATGTATCGTGTACTGAATTTTTGCACGAAGGGTCGTAAATGTCTTCATATGGAACAAGTAACGATGCGTGACATATTCCAACCAGGTAAAACTCAATGCGCCTGCCACAAACATACCTACGTTCGTCCATACTGACAGGTTAGTGTGTGTGATGCTCCAGTATAAAAGGGCCGCAGCATACAAAAAGAAAATTACCAGTGGTACGGAAATGTGCGTTCGGGATAAACGTTCCAGCACCGGATTTTCAAACAATCGCTTAGTTCCGTTATTCTTGGGTTGTGCTTCTTCCATACGTTTAAAATCTAAAATTAGATGCCAAATGCTTTACTTAAGCCAATGAACAGTTAATCGAAGGTTTTTGCGGTAGATTTTTCCAATATCTTTGAATAATACGATTCGTAGAGCGGAAGGATGCGAGAAATATCAAATTCCTGCGCTCGTTTTAATGCATTTGTTTTGAAGCGGGGAAGATTATCCTTATCCAGAATAAACAAGGCTTTGCGTGTCATGTCCTCAACATCACCAACGGGGCTGAGAAAACCTGTTTCTCCCTGTACATTTAATTCCGGAATGCCACCGGTGTTGGAAGAAACCACGGGTACTTCACAGGCCATAGCTTCAAGTGCAGCCAAACCAAAACTTTCTTTTTCGGAGGGCATAAGAAAGAGGTCAGCAACCGAAAGCACTTCTTCAACAGCTTCGAGTTTTCCTAAAAACCGTACATTATCACTGATGTTCAGTTCACGGCACAAGGCTTCCGTTTTATTCCGTTCGGGCCCATCACCGATCATCAAAAGTTTAGCCGGTATTTCATCATGAATATTTGCAAAGATGCGTACAACATCCTGTACGCGTTTTACCTTTCTGAAGTTTGACGTATGTACAATCAATGCTTCGTTATTCGGACAAATCGCTTTCTTGAAATGATCCTTTTTCTGCTTTTTAAATTTCTCCAGATCGATGAAATTCGGGATAACTTCAATTTCATTGGTAATTTTAAAATGCTCAAGCGTTTCCTTACGTAAATCGCTGGAAACGGCAGTGACACCATCGGATTGATTTATACTGAATGTAACAACAGGTTCGTAGGAAGCATCTTTACCTACCAGGGTAATATCGGTGCCGTGTAACGTAGTAACGACCGGAATATAAATGCCATGTGTTTTGAGAATCTGCTTTGCCATATAGGCTGCCGAGGCATGGGGAATGGCATAATGCACATGAAGCAAATCCAATTTTTCATTCTGTACAACGCTCACCATTTTACTTGCCAGCGCAAGTTCGTAGGGTGGATACTCAAAGAGCGGATAAGAATGGAAATCTACTTCATGATAAAAAAGATTTTCATTTAAAAAATCCAACCGCGTAGGTTGAGAATATGTGATGAAGTGAATTTCATGCCCTTGTTTCGCCAGGGCTTTACCCAACTCAGTAGCAACAACTCCGCTACCGCCAAACGTCGGATAACATACAATGCCAATTTTTATTTTGTCCACGACTTTTTATTAAATCTTATTCCAGGGGACGCGTTTGCCCGGGTTTTATTGTTGCAAGTTCATTTACGAATTCAACCGGTTCCATGCGCTCCTGATAGGAAAAGATGGATTTGTAGATCACATCCTGAATGCGAGAACGTATATTCTCGTTGATTAGTTTAGCACTGCGGTCGGGATATACACGATTGGACAGAAAAATATATACAAGGTCAAACTCGGGGTCAATCCACATGGCAGTTCCGGTAAATCCGGTATGGCCAAAGGTAGCCGGTGATGCATAAAGCGAGGTAGGGCTGTTCCATTCTCCCTGTACTGGTTTATCCCAACCTATTCCGCGCCGGCTTGTCCGGTATGTTTTAGCCGTAAACAGCCTTACCGTTTCAGGTTTATAGTATTGAATACCACCGTAATATCCTTCCTGCAACAACATTTGAGCAAGCTTGCTTAGGTCATTGGCAGTACCAAATAAACCGGCATGACCTGCCACACCTCCTAACATGGCAGCACGTTCGTCGTGAACAGTTCCGGCAACGGAGGTCCTGCGATAAATTTTATCATCTTCGGTGGGTGCAATGGTCTGTTTGTTGAACCTTGAAAGCGGATTAAAGCCCAACGTGTAGGCACCAAGTGGTTCATATAAATTCTGTATCAAGAAGTCGTCCATCGGCTGGTTCAATATTTTTTCAGCGAGTCGTTGAAGGATGAGAAAGCCTAAATCGCTGTACTTGTAAGCATACGGTGTTCTGGCCGGTCTTTCATTTAGTTTAGACCGCATGATCCAGGTCCATACCGAATCGCGGATAACCGGCGATGCATACAGACGGTCAGCAACTTGCAGGGGATACGCTTCACTCTTCACGCGACTATAATAGAGTGGCAAGAACAGTGTATCCTTTATGGTTTCAGGATACATCGGTATAAAAGGAACTAACCCGGATTGATGGGTTAGCATATCAATGATGGTGATGTCTTTCTTATTCGAATTTTTTAATAACGGCAGATAGTGCGAAACCTTTTTATGCAGATCGATCAACCTGTGTTCTTGCATGAACATAGCGGTTTGTAATGTTGCTGTTACCTTCGTGAGCGAAGCCAGGTCGTACAGTGTTTGGGATGTGACGGGTGTTTGTTTATCATACGTGAGATGACCAAACGATTTGTCGTAAATGACTTTACCCTTTCGCGCTACGAGGACCTGACATCCCGGAGTACCGCGTGTTACAATCGCTTCTTTAACAATGGAATCAATGCGTGTTAGTACACGACTGTCCATGGCAGCATCTTCCGGAAGAGAATAAGAAAGCCGCTTAAGCGATTCTGTTTGAATGCCCGTGCCTTCACGAATAAGCTGAGAAAAAGTATACGGTGTGGTTCCTTTTGCTGGTAAGGCTCCGAACAAAATTTCAGGCACAGCTTTAAAGGTATGCTTGTTATTAACATAACCAGTGATGACATGGTCATATGCGCGTGCAATGTTACCAAGATCTGCGCTACCAAAATCGCATACAATGATCTGTGGCTGATGGGGAAGTTTTTCCAATACACGGTTCAGCCGGTTCATCGTTTTTTCCGTAGTCTGCGGAAACGTGCCCACGATAATAGTCTGGTAGTCGCTTAAATTTTTGATCAGCTCCCGTTGGTCAAAATCCTCGAGTAGCGATTGATTATCAATAAAAATATATTTCGACAGGTAATCGTAAAACAAATGATTCTCTCCTGTAGCAAACGTAGCGATGTATACGTACTTTTTATTTTCGACCAGGCGTTGTGGAATGAAGCCACGATCATTTCGGATAACAGTAACGGCTTCTTCATGTAAACGTTGATTTAGAATTTTTGTTTCGGCGGCTGTGCGATAGGGCGATTCATCCGCGGCTAAAAATCCAGATTGCCAAAGACGTGCATCAAACTTGGCAGCGAGAATTTTTTTAACTGAATTGTCGAGTTGCTCCAGGTACTTAGTATCCTTTCGCACCAATCTTTTTATTTTACGAATTCCATTCGCGAGGTCTTTGCTGATTAAAACATCATTACCTGCTTTAAAGGCAAGCAATTCTGCCTCACCTTCTTCCCCTTCCGGTCCTGTTATCTGGTCAGTGTTTACAAATGTGAGTCCGGTATACTGCATGTTTTCCTGTAGCCATCCCGATGTAAAATAGGAGGTAAGCATTTGGTTTGTGTAATCCACTTTACGTGAATTGATTTCACCATAGTGCACAGGTGATTCGGTAGAAGTCGTGAGAATGCCGCGGAGACCCTGGCTGATCAGGTTTTCGAACAAACGGAGCTGTGTTGAATCGACGGTGATGCTTAATACCGGGTTACCACCTTTTGCATCAATCACTGATATACTTTCTGTGGTGAAAAATTTCGAACAGGTTACGATGCCATGCTGCTGTAAGCCATTTAGAAGTGCCACGGATTTTGAAGCCGTACGTACTGGATTTTCGCTAAGGATATCATGTGCAGAAAGCCCACGTTGCGAAACATCCCCTGTGCTGTTAACCCGCATAAAAAACAAATTTATACCGGCTAAGTTGAGTTGTCGGCCAAGTTGACGCCCATAGCGAAAAAGAAGATCGGTATTATTAACTGCACCCAGAATCGTGGTGCTTGGAAATACAAGTGCCGTATCCATTAACTGCTCTATAACACCGTCGTAACCAATGAAGAGCGGCACATCCGACATTTTGTGAAACGAATGCAGCAAGGTGGCGGGTGGAAGGACGCTGCCTTGTTTTAAAATGATGCCACCAATTTCGTGACTTTCGATCAATTCCTGAATTTTATCAATGGTATTAACGTCAGAGTTTGTCTCAACCGGTACGTGGAAAAGATGACCTACCTTTTCACTCACGTTGAGTGTTTGAAAAACACTATCGACCCAGCGCGACTTAACCGACTGCGCTATTGAAGGGTAAAAAAATGTAGTAAGGAAAAGAAGGACTAAAACTTTTTTGATCATCAAGTCGTTAGGTTTTTACTAAAACGAATTTTATTCAAATTTTGTCCGTATGACTGCATAAATAATTCAACTGTAACGGCAAATAACACATATTAAAAAGATATTCAAAGAAGATAAAATGTCATTGAAGTAGCTGCCAGCATAAACGGAGAATGGAATAAATAAGCGGCGCGCTATTGTACAGGTTTATCAACAATATAAATTTACTGTATGAAATTACCACAGTTATTCGGCAAAACGCCCAAGCATAAGAAATTCAGTTATTCGCCCCGTTTTTACAATGAGCAGGAAGAAGAAAGAAAAGAACGGGAGTTACGAATTCGGAAAGAACTTGCCGAAACACCTGTAGCAGAAGAAGGTAACGAAAACGGTGCATATCGTCAACGCATTTCCGGCTCATTTAAACAAGCAAAGAAAACGGCTACAGTACAATCAGATCCTTCTGCCGGAATGATCAGGCTTGTGCTGCTATTGCTCATCACGCTCGGTTTAATCGGTTTTTTACAATTTGGCCAGGTGGCTTTATACGTTACGGCGGCGCTTTTCATACCATTCTATCTTTATTTGAAATTTCGTACGGTGAAAAAGTGATTTCATTTTCTGAAGTCGATCTTAAAAATTGCTGATCGGCAAAAAAAAATTGCTCGTTGTCGTCTACATTTGCTAAACTTCAGACTGGAATTCAACAAAGGAATCGCTTTTTCATGCCAGATATCATTCAGCTTTTGCCCGATTCTATTGCTAATCAGATTGCTGCAGGTGAAGTCGTGCAACGTCCGGCGTCGGCTGTAAAGGAACTGATGGAGAATGCCATCGACGCAGGTGCGAAAAACATCAAACTAATCGTCAAAGATGCGGGTAAAACACTACTCCAGGTAATCGATGATGGAAATGGAATGTCGGAAACGGATGCGCGGATGAGTCTTGAGCGCCATGCGACTTCTAAGATCCGGAAAGCTGAAGATTTGTTTTCTCTTTACACCATGGGGTTCCGCGGCGAAGCGCTTGCATCCATTGCGGCGGTTTCACAAATGGAAATTAAAACGCGCCTTGCGGATGATGAATTGGGAACACTCATTATAGTGGAAGGTTCTGACGTAAAAAAACAGGAACTCATTGCCTGTGAAAAGGGTACCAGCATCTGTGTTAAAAATCTTTTCTTCAATATCCCGGCACGCCGGAATTTTCTTAAATCAAATCCGGTAGAGCTACGCCATATCATGGAAGAGTTCCAACGGTTATCATTGGCTAATCCGGATATTTGTTTCTCCCTTATACAAACCGATGAACTTGTTTATGATTTGCCACCCGGTAAGCTGAGCCAACGCATTGTTAACCTTTTCGGGAAGGGATATCAGGAACAGCTTGCACCATGCCAGGAAGAAACTGACCTGGTGAAGGTTACGGGTTATGTAGGCAAGCCGGACTTCGCACGAAAGACACGCGGTGAACAGTTTATTTTTGTAAACCGAAGATTTATTCGCAGCAATTATCTTCACCACGCTATCATGAATGCTTTTGAAGGGTTGTTATCGGAAAATAGTTTTCCGTTTTACGTGCTTTTTATAGAAATCGATCCGCGTCATATTGACGTAAACGTCCATCCCACAAAAACAGAAATTAAATTTGATGATGAACGCGCCGTTTATGCGGTAGTTCGTGCTGCAGTGCGACAGGCCATCGGATCAAACAATCTTACGCCTGCGTTGGATTTCAATGCCGATGTCAATATTATTTCGAAACTCAGCAATGCATCTGCTCATTCCAATGAAGTGTATTTTGATGAGCGGTTCAGCACTGCATTGCATCGTTCAAATCAGGAGAATTGGGAAAAACTTTTTGAAGGTCAGTTAACTTCAAAACTGATTCAGCAACAAGACGAAGAGCGTCCGCAAACATTACGCTTTGAAAGCGCCATTAATCAACCGGATGAAGCCGTGGAAGAAAAGGCGCTTTTTCAGCTTCATGCGCGCTTTATCGTAAAACAGGTGAAGTCAGGCATGATGATGATTGATCAACAAGCTGCCCATGAGCGTATCCTGATGGAAAAATTTGCTGATCAGTTAAAAAATAAATCCGCGCAAAGCCAGCAAAGTCTTTTTCCGGAAGCAATTTCCTTTAGTGCATCAGATTTTGCACTTGTACTCGAAATGCAGCCCGAGATCGAAGCCCTCGGTTTCAGGTTTGAGATCTTTGGAAAAAATACCTTACTGGTGAATGGCGTTCCTGCTAATCTGAACACAGGCCGGCAAAAACAAATGTTCGAGGGATTAATCGAACAGTTTAAGATAAACCAATCTGAATTATCGCTGCCCATCCAGGAAAACCTGGTGCGATCTTTAGCCAAAAGGGCATCTATTAAGGCCGGACAACGTTTAGAAAAGGAAGAAATGAAAGCCTTGCTGGATAATTTATTTACCTGTCGAACTCCAAATTTTTCGCCGGATGGCCGGTCAACTTATTTTATTTTTGAATTGAATAAAATAGAAAGTTACTTTCGATAGACTATGTTGCCGGATGTCCGGGAAAACAACGAAATGAAAACTTAGATTATGTTAAGACTTACTCCGGTTGTTAAGAATATCATCATTATTAATGTATTATTTTTTGTAGGTCAAGCTTTGGCCCCACAGGTTAATTTTTCGGACTGCAATGGTAGAAGTATGGATGCCATTACCGGTTTTCTGTCCATGTGGAATGTCCGTACAGATTGTTTTAAACCCTATCAGCTCTTTACCTATATGTTTGTGCATGGTGGGTTTATGCATATCTTTTTTAATATGCTGGCGTTGGCTTTTATGGGACCTATCCTGGAATCTTTCTGGGGACAAAAACGATTTACCTTGTTTTACCTGGTCACTGGTATTGGCGCCGGCGTATTTAACATTGCTGTCGATCTTTTATTTGGTGTAGGTTCCTTCGGGATAATGCTGGGAGCATCCGGTGCTGTGTATGGGATTTTAATGGGCTTTGGTATGGTTTTTCCAAATATGGAAGTACAACTGCTAATACCACCGATTCCCATTAAAGCAAAATACCTTGTATTGGTATTGGGTGGGTTGAATTTTATGATGGACCGAAGTGGAGAAGTGGCACACTTTGCTCATCTTGGGGGTGTTATTTTTGCGTTTATCCTGATCCGGTTGTGGAAACATCAGGGCGGCGGAGGTTATAATTAAGCTATGTTTGAAGAATTTAAAAATGCATTTGACCGGCATAACAATGCACACATTCAGTTAATTCTGATCAATGTGATTGTCTACCTGGCGCTAGCCTTTATCATGGTGCCGATGACCATGAGTGGCTTTGATGAATTATTTCGTGCGCTTCACGACCAGATCGCCATCCCGGCACGATTCAGTGAATACATCACACGACCCTGGACCATCATCACGTATGCTTTTGTACATGACTTGAGTGGCATATTTCACATTCTGTTTAATATGCTTGCGCTGTATTGGTTCGGAAAATTATTTGTCGAATACCTGGGCAGCGATAAACTTATTGCAGTTTACATTTTAGGTGCATTGGCCGGTGGTGTATTTTATCTGTTGGCCTACAATACAATTCCTTTTTTTAATGATCAGGCAACACAGGCCCATATCACCATGGTCGGTGCATCAGCTGCCGTAGATGCGATCGTGGTTGCTGCGGCAACACTACTTCCGGATTATACATTCTTTCTGCTCTTCATTGGTCCTGTACGGATCAAATACATTGCTGGTATCATTGTCATTCTATCTTACCTCGGTACGGTTGGTGCCAATGCAGGTGGTAACATCGCGCACCTTGGTGGAGCCCTGATGGGTTTTATATATATCAAACAACTTCAGGCCGGTATAAACTGGGGAAGTTGGATAACCCTCACGTTAGATTGGTTTAAGAGTCTATTCAAACCAAAACCAAAAGTAAAAGTTACCTATCGAAGCGACGATGTAGAGAACTACAGAAAGGCCGCGAAATCAAAAGGTACCGGCATCTCACAAGCCGAGATCGATGCAATCCTCGATAAAATTTCCGCCGGAGGTTACGAAAGCTTATCCAAAGAAGAAAAGGAAAAACTCTTCAAAGCCAGTAAGAAGCAGTAAGGGTTCAAAGTTCGAGGTTCAAAGTTCAAAGTTGGTTTCGATAACGACTGTTTGTGCCAATTGTTTGAGGTTTGAGGTTTGATGTTTGAGGTTGTTTTTCGAACTGTTATTGGTTAGCAAACTGGAATTTCAATGGCATAACCCTTGTACTTCGTACTTCTTGCCTCGTACCGCTGCCCAACAAACTCGCAGCTCGTAGCTCGTAACTCACAGCTATTTCTCACCTCGTACTTCCCTCAGCTTTTATTCGCCAGCTGGCCACAGGCTGCGTCGATGTCTTTGCCTCGGCTTTTTCGTACGCGTGTAGTGATGCCGTTACTTTCCAGCAGGTGCATGTACATATTCAACGCCTCATCTGAGGCTTGCTGGAATTCACCATCGTCAATTGGGTTGTATTCGATAAGATTAACCTTTGACGGAATTACCTTGCAGAATTTGAGCAATGCTTTGGCGTGTTCTTCCGTATCATTGATTCCCTTCCATACAACGTATTCGTAGGTCACTTTTTTCTTGGTCTTCTGATACCAGTAACGCAGCGCGTCCGCGAGTTCGTCAAGCGGATTAGTGTCGTTGATGGGCATAATCGACGACCTCGTTTTATCCAGTGCGGCGTGGAGTGAAACGGCGAGATTGAATTTCACATTATCATCCGCCATTTTCACAATCATTTTGGCAATGCCTACGGTTGAAACGGTGATCCTTTTGGACGCCATGTTCAGCCCTTTCTGAGATGTTATTTTTTCGATCGCTGTAATGACATTCGTGTAATTCAGCAGCGGTTCTCCCATCCCCATAAAAACAATATTGGTGAGGGGTCTCCCATAAAATAATTCTGCCTGTTCTTTGATTGCCACTACCTGATCGTAAATTTCGTCGGGCGTTAAATTGCGCTGACGCTTTAGGCGGGCCGTTGCACAAAACTTGCAAGCGAGGCTACATCCAACCTGCGATGAAACACAGGCTGTAATTCGCTTTTCTGCAGGAATAAGGACAGACTCCACCACCATGCCATCAAACAGCGTAACGGCATTTTTTATGGTGCCGTCTGCACTTCGTTGCATGTGGTCTACTTTGATATGATTGATCGTAAAATGTTGCTTTAACATTTCGCGAAGCCCAATAGACAAATTGGTCATTTGATCGAAATCCTTGGCAGATTTATTCCAGAGCCATTCGTAAACCTGCTGGGCGCGGAATGGTTTTTCGCCGTGCTGTTGAAAAAACGCTTTTAGTTCGTCGAGTTTGAGCTTTCTAATGTCCCGTTTTTCGATAGTATCGACCATAATACAAAGGTACGGAACACAACCTAAAGTTTAGAAAATAGATTCCCGACTATTTGATTTTAATAAAAACTTTGGTTTCGCAAGCTCTGGCCGAATTGGATAGAATTAAAGAATCGGAAGAAAATTTTTCCACAACGAAAGTCTCAATGATTGTGCGGGATCGTTTGTCTAACATGTAAAGGGATGTGCCATCAAATTTATACAGCATACCTTTAGAATTATAAGACTTCCGCTGGTTAATAATTTTAGTGCTCTCTTCCGCATTATTGTTGTCTTTGAACTCAATAATCTGCGATGTCCGCTTACCCCGCGTTTTCATATCTGAAATCAAGGCTTCGGATTCTTCATCCATCGAGATTTCGTCTTCGATACAGCTCGTTTGCTTAACAAGTTGCCACTTTCCTACAATAGACGGGTCCTGAGGAAAAATAATTATCCAAAGGAGGATTCCAAGAAATAACGTTTTCATAAGCATTCGTCTTGCTTAAAGTTAACCAAAAATTAACACATCTACCCGGTAACAAGCTGGAATGATGACATGAATAAAACATTCTCTTGACCGAATTTTTTGTTTTGGATCTTAGAAACCTTTTTGCTTTTTGTGAGACGATGGTGCTTTAATTTTTTGAAAACTCACTTTATTAGTCGAAATTTTCGGCCTTCTTACGAGGTATGATCAAAAGCAATGCAATTGTAGTTACTGGTGGATTATTGGATACCGGTAACGCCAAAACTGCACATGGGTTAATCCGGGGTACGGAGCGATTTAATATCCTGGCAATAATCGATGACCAACATGCCGGTAAGGATGCAGGCGAAATTTTAGATGGGGTTTATCGCGGCATTCCTGTTTTTACAACCATCGCGGATTTCGTTGCGTCGAAGGGTAAGATCGCTACTTATTGTATAATTGGCGTAGCCACGAAAGGCGGAGTAATACCACCTTCTCTGCAAGAAATACTAAAGCAAGCCCTGGATCATGATTTAAACCTCGTGAATGGGTTACATGAATACGTATCTGAAATTCCATTACTGG
>DASPIZ010000004.1:0-51745 GCA_035628875.1 Ohtaekwangia sp.
ACAGCCGAAGATTATCAACTGGATCTTAAATTATCCGGCTAAGACTGCAGACCCTCTTTTTTTACATTGAAAAAAAACCATCAAATAAATACCGAATCCAAGAATTTAAATCAAATCTGAAATATCCCGGACAACAATAACATCAAACCTCAAACAATTGGCACAAGCGCATCGTTCATCCCGCCAACCTTGAACTTTAAACCTTGAACTTTGAACCACGGACCTACTCGTCAACCGGGAACTTGTTCTTGTGAATGGATAAGTATTCCTTGATCTGACCGATGGTTTCTTCAACAGTGTTTGCAACCTGAACGCGGTATGTTCCGATGTTTTTGAAGAACCGCATGGTGATTTCATCCTGATTGAGCAGAATGACTTTTTTATTGGATTTAATTGCGAGGGCTACTTCAGAGGCAGTGCCTGCGGCCATGCCCAGTACTACAACAATCTGGCTCGATAAAACATTGATATAATTGCGTCCGCTTCCCATGCCGGTAACGATCCGGATGTCTGCATTTTCCGACGCATTTTGCGTATTAGAATCAGGCAATACACCAATGGTTAAACCGTTCGCATCACGTGCACCTTTCATCACAGCATCCATTACGCCAAAACTTCTGCCTCCGGTTAGTACTACCCAACCTTCTTTGGCAATTGCACGCCCTAATTCAAAAGCGATTACGTTATCATCGGGCGTTGCATTTTCGCCCGGGCCCATTACACCAACTATAAATCTTGCCATTGTTTAATGATTTTGACCGCAAGTTAGCTATGGGACGAAAAGTTACAAGTGTTCGGTTGCCCTTTAATCGAATTCTGCTTCACATTCCAGACAATAATGACGTTTGGTAAGCTGAAGGATAAACTTAATCACAGAAGCAGGGTCAAACCGGGTAGACGACATGCTTAATACTTTGCGTGATTTACACACAGGACACTTTATCAGATCATCATCCTCGGTTCTCTGCAAACTCTCGTGAACAAGCAATTGAAGCACTTGTTCCTTGTCCTGTTCAAAAATGTGCAAGCGAATGCCACCGGAAAGAAATGAAGTAATCATGTGCGTCAGGTTCTCTCCGGAAAGAAAGCAGGGAATTCCATACGCATCAAGCTTTGTCTTTACGATGTTTGCTTCAATAAGATTATCAAAAATTTGTACGACGATTATTCGGTCCTGGTCCGCCATAAATCAACCCCTTATAAAGATAGCTATTAGCGGCATAGCACATGTTTTTACGATAGAATTTATTTATTATGCTATTATATCATGGCTTTTATGGAAATTTAATGATGACCTGTCACAATATCGTGTAGCTTCCGTAATCCCTTTCTGGTAAAGTCTCGGGTGAGGCTTTAAAACAAAGTTCAAATAATAAGGGGGAACACAAGGTTGGCTTCAATTGTTAACTTTTAGTAAGTTCGTTTATGCGAATATTTATTTTCCTGCTCCCGTTTTGCATCGTGATTACAGGATTACACGCCCAGGTTACCTCTGCCCAGCATGCAATCCTGAATAATTATCTCGTTTATGCCAATCAATCCTGTGAGGAGGTCACAACCATGGTTAATGGAATAGCAAACTATTACCCCACCATTTTTCAAAAACGCTCGTGGGGAGATTCAAAATTTGTGTGCCCTGTACAATTGGAAAACTATTATTACGACAAAGCCCTTAAAGAAGGTTCTGCATCCGGTGCGGCCACCGCTTCTGTTGTTCCATCTTTAAAAGCCTTGCGCACGGCTTCTGAGAAATTGGACGAAAAATGTAAAGAACTCGATACATACCATAAACTCGAAGACTTCAAAAAAGATAATTATGCAAAAGCGATAACTCTCATTGAGGAATTGCAAAAACATTTAATTGATTACAATACAAAGTATAACAGCCTGCGCCTTGCCATTGAAAAGAGTTTTGGCGCGCTTAAGCCAGCTGGCTCTTACGCGCAGCCGGATAAGATGATGCGGAGCCAGTTGGATCGTGAACGTGCCTTTCTTGACCTTTGGAAATTGAATCTCAGGGAAGAGATACACACGGGCTGGATTTCCGAAGAGCTCGAGCAGGAAATTCTTGAAACGGATGCAGCCGTGAAAGCGCTTTCAAGTTATAAACCAACGATGGGATATCCTGCTTCCAGCATGTGGCCGTCTTTTATCGACGCATTAAAATCAATACTGGAAGTAAAACGCCATGCGCTGGATGACTACAACCACGAAGCCAAAAAATCTGACAAGCATAGTAACGATGTATATTTATCATTAATCAATTATTACAACGGTGCCTTACTTGCTTCGTATAATAGCTTTATTGATTTCGCGCGTGAAGACAAGTACTATGGCATTAAATCAACGCGTTACGTTCCGATGTTTGAAATTCGGTCGGATGAAAAAAAGACAATAAATCACATTGAGCCTTTTAAGGAGATTGCACACGCGCCATTAAAAGTAAGCCCTGAAAAAGCACCAATATCAAAACCCGTTTTTTCGGCGCTGGGTAATTATGTCGACTTCATAAATGAAACATATCGGACGGTTTCACGGCAACGAGACATTATGCGGAATTTCGCTTCAAGTGCATCGTATTACAAAGGCCTTACCTCTTATGCCGGGCGGGGAGGGCTGTCATTTACACATAGTGATTTTGTTATTCCGTTTTCCGATTACCAGAAATGCATTGCGGAAAGTAAAAACGTATCACCGGTATATGCTGCTGCATTGAATCAACAAGCTGAGGTGCTGGTTAATATACTCAAGGAAATGGATCAGCTTAGTGTAGCGCTTGAAACTGAGGTAAAAGAAAAATTGTATGAGAAAGATCATCTTGAATTGGTCTATGAACGGATCAGAAGATTTTCTTATCTATTCGATGCGTGGGATATCCGGAAGGAACAACTCTACAATGATGTGAAGGCAATCTATGACGCATACACCCCTGCCAATGCTTCAAGTTCATGGTTCGTTTCGGGAATGGCGTTAAGGAAGTTATCTGAGCTTGATCACGAAGGACTATTTAAAGCGAAAGCATATTATAAAGGAAAAGATGCAGCATCAATTGATACAGAAAAAATCGATGCGGCTGTTCGCGAGGTAATTGCCAATGAGTTTACAAACATGAAGGGAATAGAAAAATTTGGCCGCAGCCATGGTTTATGTCCCTATACACCGTATGAAGACTTACCTGTGCGATCAAAAAATTTAAGTGAACACCTAAAAAAACTAAAGCCTGCGAAAATCAACGACAATGGATATAGCCATCCTTACCATGACATGGTGTATCAGTACAACGATGTAGCGGAATACTACAATAAGTTTGCAAGCCTGTCGCCGCTACCAATCCTGAAAACGGTGAAGCAACCAGAATTATTTTTTGTTGAGTATCCCGCCGATACGGGGCAGGGACAACGTCGGGATATACCTGCGATTATACCGACTCAAACGAAACCTGTGACCGAACCTGTAACTGAAATGCCGGTTTCGCAAACCCCGGTTAGACGGCCTGAGGCTAGCATTAAAGTTATCCGTGATACTGTTTTCATAGAAAAAACCGATACGGTATTTATGATGCAGCCCAATGAAGAACTGCGATCCATGGAGGGTTATGCGACCAATAACATGGTGTTGTTACTCGACGTCTCAGGTTCGATGAATTCTGCCGAGAAACTTCCGTTGTTAAAAAAATCTGTTCTTGATATGTTGTCCATGATGCGCGATGAAGATGAAATTTCAATCATTGTGTTCTCTGGTAAAACAAAAGTGTTGCTTGAACCTTCCTCATTTAAAGCGGCTAATAAGATAAAGAAAGCAATTGACGCACTTAAGCCTGGGGGAATTACCGATGGGAATGCGGGGTTAAAACTGGCTTATAAAATTGCGGATGAAAATTATATCCGGGGTGGCAATAACAGGATCATATTAGCCACAGATGGAGAGTTTACTGTATCTGAGGACGTCACCAGGCTGATCGAAAAATTCTCACAGGAAGATATCTACCTCTCCATATTTAATTTTGGTAAGGGTGTCGGTGCTTCAAAAAATCTTGAAAAACTTTCAGCCGTTGGGAAAGGGAACTATGAATTTATTTCGAAGGAGAACGTTGATATTAAATTGATTCGCGAAGCAAAATCCAAACGCAGGCGGTAAGACTTCGCTGCGGTAAATTGCTACCATAAAAAGAAACTACCACGATAAATGACGGTTTCTTTCTATTCTATATTGCCCTTAACTGATTAACTCCAGTTTACTCAAGGCACTATTGATACGGGTTAACTCTTCATCTGTCAATGTGAAATCTAAAGCTTTCACATTGTCCTTTACCTGATTTTCATCGCGGGCGCCGGCTAATACACAGTCCATAGCAGGCTGTCGTGTTGTCCAGTTCAATACCACCTGTGCAATGGAAGCATGGTGAGCGTCGGCGATAGGCTTAATGTGGTTTTGAAGCAATGCGTTGGTTCGGTCAATGTTTTCAGGTGTATAAAATTTATTTCCCTCCCGTGTATCACCTTCGTTAAACTGATGATTGCGTTTTATTTTTCCTGTGAGAAGACCACGTTGCAATGGGCTGTACGGAATAATACTCATGCCTTTGCTTATGGCCTGTGGTACTATTTCAATTTCAATTCCCCGGTTTACCATGCTATAGGGAACCTGGTTTGAAACAAGCTGCACACTTTGCAATGCTTCGTCTACCTGTTTTGAATTGTAGTTACAAACACCCGCAGCACGGATTTTTCCATCAGTAATAAGGTGGGCCAATGTCTCCATCGTTTCTGCAATGGGTGTAGTCGCATCAGACCAATGTATCTGCAGCAGGTCTATATAATCGGTTTTCAACCGGCGAAGACTTGCTTCGAGTTCCTGAATTATTTTTTCTCTTCCGGCATAGCGATAAATCTTAACAGGCTTTCCGGAATTATCTTTCGTATCAAAAAAATATTCACCTTGTTCTGTTTCCCAGTTCAATCCAAATTTTGTGAGAATTTGGTATTTATCACGGCTGATTCCGGATAAAGCTTTTCCCACCAGTTCTTCACTTATTCCAAACCCATAAACCGGCGCCGTGTCAATGGTGGTCATTCCCAAATCATATGATGCACGAATGGCGCGAATTGCTGCGTTTTCTTCGGCTCCGCCCCACATCCAACCACCAACAGCCCAGGCACCAAAAGCTAAGGGCGTAACTTTAACAGCTGACTTTCCTAAGAATTTATATTCCATAAAATGTGTAGTAAAAGATGTGAGCGAAAGTAATCATCCTGAATGAAAAAGGACAAGTCCTGGAAGAAATATTGATCAGTGGTAAATCGGCATGCCACAAACGATTTCGAGCAATGAAATATTCGGTTCTACATGCCCATCATAACAAAGGCACCCCAGTAATAAGGTTCTTTATATTTTGCCATTAGCTGAAGTTGTGCTTGTTTGAAAGCCTTTTGTTTATTGCCAAGCTTGATCAGGTTTTTATAGAAGCTGGTCATCAATTCCTGCGTGGCAGCATCGTCTACTTTCCATAAGCTCATGATGAGGGCATCTGCACCGGCAACAAGAAAAGCACGTTGTAAACCATAAACACCTTCACCGGCCTTTACATCACCCAACCCGGTTTCACATGCGCTTAATACAATAAGTTCGGTGCCTTCGAGGTTGAGGTTCATTGCTTCATAAGCACTAAGTATTCCGTTATCATTGCTTTGCAAATTTGGAACATCTTTACCACTAGCAGTTGAACCACCGCCCGCAAGAATAATTCCGGATCGAAGCAAGGGATTATCGTTTGCATTTTCAAGGTGTATGCCAAAGGCCGAACCTTTACTGTCAATATCTTTGAGAAAATAACCATGTGTAGCAATATGTACCAAGGCTGGGCCTTTGATCATTTTAAGATTCGTTTCAGTGGCATTCTTTTGCATGTATTGGGTAACCTGGTACCCGGTTCCTTTCAATATTTTTCCAATGCTTTCAATTTCTGTTTTTGTTCCTGGTAATGTCGCGATATCACCTGCACCGTATTCAGGAAATCCTACAAGCGTTGCATGCTTACGCAATGTCTTTGATTTTTTTTGCTTTAATGCAACAAGGTCTTTTGAATTTCCAACCAGGATCATGTCATAGCGGTTGAGGATGAAATCGCCCTCTGTACTTTTTAAAGTATTGAGATTGATCTGATTGAATACACCATCCGAAGAAAGGTAAATCGTTTTCTTCCCTGATAATGCTTTATCAATGGTAACCCAATATTGATCATAGGAAAATTTGTCGGGAAGACGTTGTTGAATCGCATTTCGGTAATATTTGAAATACCGTGTTTCCAGTTCGGTGCCATTCTCAAGTATTACAAATTTCGGTGTTTCGTTATTTTTGGTAACGATAAGGGCTGCATACCCGGTACTTCCCGTAAACTTCTGATCATACTTTTGAACACGAACGATCTCCACGACGGCCTCGGTATCTGATAGCAGGTTTTGGATGGTAGCGTGCGTAATTTTCTGATTTGTATAGCCTGCGGAAAAAACCGTTGACCGGGAAGAAAGTGTTTTTTCCAGGTTGTTGGTGGCGCCTTCAATGGAATCTAAATTAATGTCCTGTGATTTTAATTCCTCTTTAGAATAAGCATAAAGGCGCGCCAGTGTTTCTTTTTGATCAAGCCAGGTTACATAGTCTGTAATCAGCTGGGCATCCCTGCTCGCGAAGATCGATTGCTTTACCTTGTTGGTAGAATTGAGCAATAGTGCCTTTGTTGCAATATGGAAATCGTACAGGTCCTGGATAATGCCAGGCTTCTCTGCACGCGCTTCTATCGCGAAATTGTAAAACCGCTGAAACCTGGGCGAAAGAACATCCCAATACTTCGTTTTTTCTGCTTCACTCATGGGTGGAAAATAGGTATTGACAAAATCCAGTGATTGGTTCATCACATGGCGGTATGTATCGTATGCTTTTTCCCAGTCTTTTACCTTCCAATTTAGTATGGCAATGTCTTCGAGGGACTGAACATACAACGGGTGATTTTTTCCTAACGTCGATTCACGGATAAGAAGCGCTTTCTCCAGATGTGGTCCGGCGTCTTTATAACGGTTGGTATACCGGTAAAAATTGCCCAGATCGCTTATCACTTTGGCATAGGCGACATTATCTGCTCCGTAACTGGCTTTGTATATTGCAGAAGAACGTTTTAGTAAATCCTCGACTTTATCTTCTTTCCCCATGATCATGTAGAGCGCGGCACGATTGTTCAGCATGCTTGCATAATCAGGATTGGTCTTAACCAGTTTTTTTTCCATCGAAGTATAAATCGCTTCCGCTTCTGGATACTTTCCCATCTGCTGATATAACAACGCGAGGTTGGAGAGAAATTTTAAGTGATTTCGTGATTTGCTGCTTTCAAATTTTTCCGCAATAGCGATTGCCTGGGTTAATATGGTCACAGCTTCGTCGTATCGTCCAATGGTTTGAAAAAGCATGGCCTGGTTGTTCAGGATGATGGCATGTGGCATCGCCTTTTCAAGTTTGTTCAATCGGATAATCCGGATCGCTTCCGCGAAGTCCTGTTCGGATTCATTGAAGCGTGCCAGATTGTATTTCAGAACCGCATAGTTATTTAATGATGCGGCAATGCCTGGATCATCTTCGCCAAACTTTGTTCTCCTCATGTCTAGCGCTTCCACGGTAAAACCTTCCGCTTGGGTAAACCGACCCATGGTTGAATACAAAAGTCCCTGGTTGGAAATTGTTTTCAGATAACCCAGGTCTTCCGTTAAATTAGCTTTTTCAAAACTTTCTTTGGCGGCATCAAAGCGTTTTTCAGCGAGTGAAAATTTGGCTGAAGCATACGCCATCTCACCCATGTCGAGGTTAAAACGCGCCAGCTCCGCGTCGGTTAATTCACTGTTTTTCCAGAAGCTAGCACCATTGTTGTAAAGAGAAAGAAATTTCGCCTGTTGTTCTCCTTTTTCCTTAATATCAAAGATGCCAGAGTTGTCACTCAGCAAGATTGCGTAATCAAAATCAGTGGAATCAAATTCGGCGCGTGATTTTTCCAGGCTTTTCAAGGCAAGGTCGCCCAGCTTATCCATATTCTCTTTGGAAGCCAACTCCTTGGCTTTGTCTGTAGCCAATTTTTTCAGGTTCTGCAGAATTTGGCCAGAAACAACCTGGGCAGTCGAAATAACAACGAGAACGCAAAAGGCCAGACTTTTCATGAAAATTTTTATTTTCGCACCTTCAAATTTACGAAACCTAACACAGGCATTATAACGCAGGTAAGCAAATCATCTTTGTGCGCGTTTGTTTTCATCGTGAACGAAATTAGAAAGAATCTGTTTCGCGATAAGCCTTAATCAGCGCAAGTTCTCCTTCTTTTCCGGCTTTAGATAAACCGTGTTCCATTCCCATCACACCGCGATATCCTTTGTCGTAAATGTGTTTAAATATATTTTTGAAATTAATTTCACCGGTAGTAGGTTCTTTTCGTCCTGGATTATCGCCGACTTGAAAGTATGCGATTTCATCCCAGCATCGGTCAATGTTGTTGAGGAGATTGCCTTCGTTTCTTTGCATGTGATAGATGTCGTACAATATTTTACAGGAAGGACTGTTCACGGCCTTACACAGTTCATAGGTTTGATCAGAATAGCGCATAAACAAATCCGGCGTATCACTCAAGGGTTCGAGAACCATGATGAGGTTATGAGGCTCAAAAATTTCGGCGCCACGCCGAAGGGCATCAACTACATTTGCAGTCTGGATACCGATGGGCAAGTTTCGATCATAAAACCCAGGCACCACAGTCATCCATTTTGCATTAACACGCTTTGCCAGTTCAACGCAATCTTTACACGTTTTAACAAAAGTTTCCTTAAATTCCTGTTTACCTGTGGTGAGCGAAGTTTTCCAGTTGTCACCACCGTCAACCACGAATACACCCATGGTCATACCAAGCTTGTCAAGGGTGGCCCCGATCTTGTCCTGCTCTTCCCGTGTGCGCTTAAGCATACCGTTGTCTTCAATGCTGCGAAACCCTTGTTCATGCATAAACTTGATCTGATCAACAAAGTTTTTTCCCGCGTGGTGTGTGAACATGCCGTCGTGTGGACCGTAGTTTAGTTTGAATGGTTTTTCGGCCGGGGAAATTTTCTGGTCCGACACATGGGCAGATGAAAAAGCATCTCCCAGAACCAATGTTGAAGCGGTAGTAGCAAAGGCACGGTGAATAAAGTTTCGTCTTTTCATACAGGTTTAAGGTTAATTTGCAATGGGTTCAAAGGTCGAAAATGGTTGTTGAAATTCTGCAAGTTTATCGACTTCTCAACAAGTACAATTTTTCCCATATCCAGTACAATTTAGAAAACATTATTAAAAAAAACCGTTCTGCGGTATCCCGATCTTTTACACCAAGTGCTTCGACAGCGCTAAATACTGAAGTTACGAGTGCACGCGGGGATTAGATTCGATTTAAAACGTGTGCCGCAGACGCGTGTAGACTAGGAGACTTGATGTCTCAGTTATAGGAAAACTTAAAACCACTTTTTCCAGATACAACGCGTTAAATGAATTGCTTATGATTCAAATCAAACTTCCATTATCTTCGCAATAAATTTTAGTTCTCAATTCTGCATTTTTAACCCGGTATACATTCATGAGACTCCATCGATCCACGACAAATGCGGTAATTGAAGCACTTGAACAGATTTTCAGTGAAGGCCGGTATGCCGATAAGGTGATCGAGAAGATTTTGAAACAAAATTCTAAATGGGGCGCACGCGACAGGCGGTTTATCGCGGAGACCACCTATGACATCGTGCGATGGTATGTCTTAATCCGCGTGATCGTCCGTGCAAAAGAAAATGAATACTGGAAATTATTGGCCGGTTGGTGTATCCTTCATGATATCATGCTTCCCGATTGGGTTGAATTTAAAGGCATTAACCGAAAGGATGTGTTGCAGCGTTACGAAGAAGTTAAGTCGAAACGGAAAATCAGGGAGTCGATTCCCGATTGGCTTGATGAACTGGGTGAACAGGAGCTGGGCTCCCGGTGGGACACTGAACTTGCAGCACTCAACGATGAAGCACCCGTTGTACTGCGTACCAATACACTTAAAATATCCCGAAAGGAATTATTGCATAAGCTTCGCGAAGAGAATGTTGAAACCGTTACGACAGATCAGTTTCCGGACGCACTGGTGCTTGAAGAACGACAAAATATTTTTCAGGTACCTTCTTTCAAGGAAGGACTTTTTGAAGTACAGGATGCCGCTTCTCAATACATTGCGCCTTTTCTTAAAATAGAACCAGGTCAACGTGTAATCGATGCTTGTGCCGGTGCCGGAGGAAAAACACTTCATCTTGCGGCTTTGATGAAGAACAAGGGACGAATAATTGCCATGGATGTAGAGCAATGGAAGCTGGATGAACTTACAAAACGTGCGCGTAGGGCAGGCGTTAGCAATCTCGAACCTCGTCTCATCGATTCTTCGAAAGTAATTAAGCGACTCGAAAACTCCGCCGACCGCCTTTTACTGGATGTACCTTGCTCCGGGCTGGGTGTTTTAAAACGGAATCCGGACGCTAAATGGAAATTGTCTACTGCATTTATCGATAATGTAAGAGCATTACAACAACACATCTTAAACGATTATTGTACCATGCTGAAGCCTGGCGGACTGATGGTATATTCTACGTGCAGCATCTTACCTTCTGAAAATGAGCAACAGGTTTCACGTTTTCTTTCCGCTCACCAGGGTGAATTTACACTGATGCAGGAAACACATTTGTGGCCGACCGATGGATACGATGGCTTTTATATGGCGTTAATCAAAAGAGAAGTGAAATAGCCGTAATTAGAACAGTCCGGTACGGTTGCCGTGTTTTTGCGAAATCCCTATATTGAAGCCGTTAAATCACTCACCATTGAAAATTCGATACATATTATGTGTTGCGTTATGGGTGGCAAATTCCATTTCGATAGCGGCACAACAACAAGGCAAGCCAGTTGAAGAAACGATTCCAGGGACAACCATTAAATTTAAAATGGTATCTATTCCTGCGGGAAACTTATTGATCGGTACACCGCCAAATGAAAAAGTACCGGATTCCGATGAAGGTCCGCAGAAGAAAGTTACCCTGAGCGCTTTCTGGATGGCTGAGCATGAAGTGACGTTCGAAGAATGGGATGCATTCTTTAAGAACATGGATGTTCCTCAAACGAAAGCAGTTCAGGTCGATGCTGTATCACGACCAACACCCCAGTACATGGATCTCACCTGGGGAATGGGCCGTGATGCAAAACAACCCGCAAACAGCATGAGCCAGACCGCGGCGATGATGTATTGCAAATGGTTGTATACAAAGACAGGGAATTTTTACAGGCTTCCCACCGAGGCAGAATGGGAGTATGCATGTCGTGCTGGTTCTGCTAACTCATTTCCGAAAGGCGTGAGCCAAAAAGATCTTCAGTCACATGCCTACTTTGCAGTGAACAGTGGAGAGAAGTTTCAAAAGGTGAAACAACTCACGCCAAATGCATGGGGATTGTACGATATGCTTGGAAACTTGAATGAATGGACGTTGGATCAGTACGATGCTGAAGCCTACAAAAAACTTGCTTCGAATAGTAAAGATCCGGTTACCCCTCCGGGCGCTAAATACCCGCGTGTAACACGAGGAGGCTCCTACCTCGACGATGCGGCTGAAGTGCGCTGCACAAACCGTATTCCGTCTCAGTCCGAATGGAATCAACGCGATCCACAAATCCCCAAGAGCCGATGGTGGCTTACCGATGGCATGTTCATGGGTTTCAGGGTGGTGAGGCCTGCTCAGCCACCGTCTAAAGAAGAAATCGAAAAATTTTACGCACAGTATTTAAAGTAACCGATTAGGGTAACAGTACCGCTTGCGTGTCTTAATCATATAATGAATCGTTCTACTTTGTAAACCTTATTTTTATGCGCGACAATATTCACCATTCTTCCCGGAGAAATTTCCTGAAGAGCACCGCTCTTGCTACAGGAGGATTGTTGACACTTCCCCTGGTGTCTGATGCAGGTTATTTCACTTCTGTAGATGATACCATCAAAATCGCAATCATCGGTTGTGGTGGCCGTGGTACAGGGGCTACGATGCAGGCTTTACTTTCAAAGCAAAATGTTAAACTTGTTGCTATGGCTGATGCATTTCGCGATCGCCTGGACGAATGTTATAATGCACTTACATCGGAAGATCTTTCTGACTGGGGTTTGCAGGGAAATGTGAAGGATCGGGTTCTTGTAAAGGAAGAAACAAAGTTTGTCGGATTTGATGGTTATCAGAAAGCCATTGCCCTTGCTGATGTTGTTATTCTTGCTACACCACCGGGATTCAGGCCGATACATTTTGAAGAAGCAATCCAACAGGGAAAACATGTATTCATGGAGAAACCCGTAGCGGTTGATCCTGCCGGTATTAAAAAAGTACTCGATGCTGCCGCCATCGCAAAGCAAAAGAAATTAAATGTGGTGGTAGGGTTACAACGCCATTATCAGAATTCTTACCGTGAGTTATATAAGCGTGTTAAAGACGGTATGATTGGCGAGATTACATCAGGACAGGTGTGGTGGAACAGTGAAGGTGTATGGGTAAAGATGCGCGAGGCAAATCAAACGGAGATGGAATATCAAATGCGCAACTGGTATTATTTTAACTGGTTGTGTGGCGATCACATCAATGAACAGCATATCCATAACATCGATGTCATGAACTGGTTCAAGGGTGCGTATCCTGTAAAGGCACAAGGTCTCGGAGGAAGACAAGTGCGCACCGGAAAAGAGTACGGCGAAATTTACGATCATCATTATGTTGAGTTTCACTATGCTGATGGAAGCGTAATGAACAGTCAGTGTCGCCATATTAAAGGAACATATTCTATTGTGGATGAAATGATCGTTGGCACAAAGGGTGTTGTGAAATGTGGTGCAGCTGAAATTGTGAACAATGGAAAATCCCTTTACAAGTTTGATAAAAAAGGGGAGAACAATCCTTATCAGACCGAACACGACGAGTTGTTTGCCGCGATAGCAAAAGGCGAGTATAAATTCCAGGATGCTGAAAACGGCGCGAAGGCGACACTCACTGCTATTATGGGGCGAATGGCTACGTATTCCGGCCAGGTTATGGAATGGGACAAGGTATTGAACTCTGGGATAAGTATTATGCCAACACGATTTGCATGGGATGCCGAACCTCCTGTTAAGCCAGATGCAAATGGTTTTTACCCGATAGCGACACCGGGTGTAACGAAGTTTTTTTCATAAACAGCAAAAGCCCATTTTACCTTAGACCATCCGCTTTTTAGCGGATGGTTCTTTTTTGCCCATTCCCTAATTAAAGCAAGCGACGTGCTTAGTATTTCATTTGTCGTTTTTTTTATTTTTATTTGCTTAACAAAATATAATCAAATGGGCAAAGACTACCTTGGCGAGTTTGAAGAATTGGTTCTAACCATGGTTGGTGTCCTTCAGGAAGACGCCTATGGTGCTGCCATAACAGATGAAATAGAACAGCGATTAAAACGCGATGTTAACCTGAGTGCTGTACATGTTACCCTGTATCGGTTGGAAGACAAAGGATTGATAAAGTCTAAAGTAGGAGGCGCTACGAAAGAAAGAGGCGGCAGGCGTAAACGGATTTATACCATTACCAGTGCAGGGTTTGCCATGCTCCGTAACATGAAAGAAGTACGGATGGATCTTTGGAAGTTGATCCCGCAATTGAAAATTTCCGGTTCATGAATGAAGATAACAAACCATTAAATCCTCCGTCATGGGTAATGCGCTTCCTCCAGACGATATGCCCTAATTATTTGATTGAAGAAATTGAAGGAGATCTTATCCAAAAGTTCAATCGTGATATTAAAATTTTTGGCGGACGAAAAGCCAAGCGAAGATTGGTATGGAATGCGATCCGGTTTTTTAGGCCGGGTATTGTTTTCAGAAATACAGGATCGATTAACTTAAACGCTCTCCATATGCTTTCCAATTATTTTACAGTCGCCTACCGTGTGATGTTGCGAAGCAAAGCGTTTTCCCTGTTGAATATCTCCGGGCTATCATTGGGTATTACCGGCGCGATGTTACTCTTTATCTGGATTGATCATGAAATGAGCTACGATCAATTTCACGTCGCGAAAGAAAGGATTTATAAAGCATGGAATAACCAAACAGAAAACGGACATATTCGGACATGGGATCTAACGCCCCGGGTATTGGCGCCGACATTGATGCAGGAAATTCCAGGCCTTGAAAGCGCCATAAGCTATGGCGCCTATCAAGCTTCTTATTTATTTACGGTTGGCGAAACCAAAATACTAAAAAGCTCAGGGGTATTTACCGATCCTGAGTTTCTTACAATGTTTTCTTTTCCCCTGATAAAAGGCGATCCCGCCAAGGCATTGGATAACCCGAATGAAATTGTTCTTACCGAAAGTTTTGCCAGAGAATTATTCAAGGGCAAAGAGCCCCTTGGAGAAGTGGTAACAATTGAGGAGTCCGGCAATCGTTTTGAGTTTATCGTAAACGGAATCTTAAAAGATCTGCCCCCCAATACGGATTTCCATTTTGATTATCTCATCTCCTGGCAATTTCTCGAAAGCGTAGGTCAAAAGGATACTTATTGGGGTAATAATTCGGTAAGCACGTTCGTGAAGGTGTTACCCGGCCAAGACATCAGTCAACTGAATCAAAAAGTAAGAGACATTGCAAAGAACCATGCGGAGGAAGGAAGCAAAGTTGAAATATTCCTGTACCCGTTAACGCGTATGCATCTTTATGGCGGATTTGAAAATGGTATCCCTTCGGGTGGTCGGATAGAAATAATTCGTATGCTTGGTATTTTGGGATTTTGCCTGATTGCGATAGCCTGCATTAACTTTATTAATCTAAGCACAGCCCGGGCGCAGAGACGTTTTAAAGAAGTAGGAATACGAAAAGTCAACGGCGCATATAGAGTTTCGTTGATCATTCAATTTTTGTGTGAATCAGTACTCATTGCGTTTTGCGCCGCTGTAGTTTCCCTGGGTATTGTTTTCCTGGTACTTCCTTCTTTTAATCAGCTCGTACAACAACAGTTAACACTTCATGTTCAGGACATAAGTTTTTGGATTAAAGGTGTCGCCTTCATTTTATTGATCGGAATAATTGCAGGTAGTTATCCTGCGTTCGTTCTATCTTCTTTCCATCCGGTTCGTATATTAAAAGGTGTTCCTGGTCGATCCGGTAATAGGAATGTCTTTAGGCAATTGCTTGTTGTTTTCCAGTTTGGTTTTGCGGTAACATTAATTGTTTCGGTAATTGTAATCAGCAAACAGATCGGTTTTGTGCAGGATCGTGATGCCGGATATGCAAAGGATAACTTAATTTATCATCAAATGACCGGCGAAATAGCGAAGAACTTTCAGGCTTATAAAAATGAACTGTTGTCATCAGGCATAGCCACATCGGTAACGAAAACGAGTTCGCCCATCACTGACCGATGGAGCAATACAGATGGTATGAACTGGAAAGGTAAAGATCCGCAAGAAAATCCCCTTATTGAAAGATTCTACGTCGATGACAATATTTCAACAACGGTTGGATTAACCATACTTGAAGGACGGGATATGAACCTAGAAAAATATCCATCGGATTCAACAGCGGTACTGCTCAATGAAACAGCTGTAAAGCTAATGGGCTTCGAAAATCCGGTTGGTGAAATTATAGAAGATAACGATATAGAATGGCATGTTATCGGTGTCGTCAGGGACTTCATCCTCACATCACCATTAAATAAAATACCACCTATGACGGTACAAGGTGCCAAGAAAGACATGTTTGATGTCATTCACATCCGCCTGAACGATAACAATACACTGCAATCGAACATGAAGGGTATGTCAACATTATTCTCGAAATTTAATTCGGCATACCCTTTTACGTACCATTTTGTTGATCAAGTCTATGAAAGAAAATTTAGTAATCTGAGAACAACACTGAAGATCACCGGTCTCTTCGGCGGTATGACAATTGTTATTGCATGTCTTGGCCTATTGGGATTATCAACGTTTATGATTGAATCGCGTGTAAAGGAAATTGGCATAAGAAAAATATTAGGTGGTTCTATAACCAGTATTATCAAACTTTTGTGTATGGATTCTCTTAAACCGATACTCCTGGCGATCGGTTTATTTAGTCCTATGGCTTGGTTCTCAATGAACTGGTGGTTACAATCTTTTGATTACCGGATCTCACTTGGGCTTTCTGTTTTTATTATAGCAGCAGTTGCCATGATCGTTATTGCTTTAATTACAATCCTGGCACAAACGTTCACCGCAGCACGTGCAAATCCGGTAAACAATTTACGTAGTGAATAGGAGATTATCCAGCTATGAATGAAACCCGATTACAACCTCCAAAGTATGCGATCCGCTTTCTTGAAGCGATTTGCCCTGCTGAATATTTTGAAGAGATTGAAGGCGATCTCACGCAAAAGTTCAATCGTGATGTTACAAATTTCGGCGAACAAAAAGCACGGCGAAGGTTTGTGTGGAATGCGATCCGGTTTTTCAGACCGGGTATTGTCCTTAGAAAAAAAATGTCAGTTCAAATAAATCAGCATGATATGTTCAAAAGCTACTTCAAGATCATGATTCGGAATATGATTAAACGGAAATACTATTCCGCTATAACGATTTTTGGATTGACGATGGGGATTGCATTCGCATTACTGGCGGGAATTTTTATACGGCAAGAATTGCTGGTAAATAAAAACATTAAAGATGTTGATCGCCTTTATCTATTAGAGAACACGTACAGAAATGGCGACGAGAACTTTCCGTTTTTTGTTCCAGCCGCGTTGGCACGGCATGCGGTGGAAACGTATCCTACCTACTTTGAATCATATTACAGGTTTCGTGACCGCAGCATTACAGTATCAAAAGGCGAAAAACATTTCCGGATACAAAGTATGATCGGAGATTCAACGTTTTTTCCCATGTTTGGATTTCCAGTTTTATTGGGGCAAAGTTCAACCGCTTTGAATGATGCAAATACGGTCGTGATTACAGCAAAGACGGCAATGCAGTTTTTTAACACAACGGATGTGGTAGGCGAATCACTGACCATTACAACAGAAACGAACGGATTAAAAGAGTTTTTAATCACTGCTGTGATCGAAGACTTGCAGCACAAGAATTCGGTTTCGGATTTTATGAATATGGATGCCCAGGTCTTTTTATCCCTTGAAAACAAGGATGATTTTACCCTCGGTTATCAGGACGATTGGCGCACCGATATCATCAGTTACATCAAACTTGCTCCGGATGTTTCGCCTGCTGATGCAATCAATATACTGAATAAAATTGTAGCCTCTGCTGCGCCTAAAGACATCCACGAGCAGCGATCCATGGTGCTTAATCCATTAATAGATTACTACGTCGTTACCAACCATGGTGCTGTTCAAAAATTGGTTACGGCATTGACGGCTATTGTTATATTTATCCTTCTGCTCGCGATTGCCAATTTTATAAACATTTCCATGGCGGGTTCTTTTTCAAGATTAAAAGAAGTCGGCGTACGCAAAGTGATCGGTGGAGTAAAGCGTCAGGTGGTTTTTCAGTTTTTATTGGAGTCCGTGTCGTATGCTGTAATTTCCTGTATACTGGCGTTGTTTCTGTATCAGCTGCTTCATCGTTACTTTGGTGAAATTTTAGATGTGGCGTTACCTTCGGCGCTTGATCTGAATTTTTCTTTTTGGATGTTGTTGGTATCCGGTGTATTACTTGTCGGCATACTCGCCGGAAGTTATCCATCACTTTACTTATCAACAACTGCAACAATTGAATCGTTAAAAGGAAAATTCAAATCCGTAAAAGCAACCATCAGGTTTTCAAGAGGATTGATTGCGCTTCAATTTTTCATTGCTATTTTTATTTTCACTGCTTCCCTGATCATGTCGAAACAGATCGCTTATTTTATGGAGGCTGATCTGGGTTACGATAAATCCTTTGTATTGATTGTATCTTCTGTTCCCAGAATCTGGAATGAAGAAGGTATGAATAAAATGGAAGCCGCAAAGCAGGAATTCTTATCGTCACCTGAAATCGCTTCGGCGTCACTCTCATGGGGTTCTCCAAACTGGACGTTTTCGCCTGCGAATGCAAAAATTAATCGGGTGGGAAAGCCGATTGATGAAGGCGTACAAGTAACCATTTCTCCTGCAGACGAAGATTACGCGAGCGTTTATCGCCTCAATGTACTATCCGGTAATTTTTTCTTTGATGAAGCGGAATCCTTTCAATCAGATCGATTGGTAATCAATGAATGTGCGCAGAAAGCAATGAAAGTAGAGGTTGGCGATAAAGTTCAAATTCAATTTTCGGACAAGGTATTCACCATCGCGGGCGTCGTAAAAGATTTTCATTTTGAATCGTTACATTCGCCCATCAAACCTGTGGTGTTCACCCATAACCGCGACTTTGGAGCCTTTCGTTATTTCTCTTTCAAACTTAAGCCGGGCAATATGGTAGCGTCCGTAGCAGCAGTAGAAAAACGCTGGAAGAAAATATTTCCGAATGAACCTTTCGAATACGGTTTTACAGATGATCGGCTGGCCACACTTTATAAGACCGAACTTCAATTAAAAAAAGCGTCTGGTATCGCTTCCGTATTGATCCTTGTTATTGTACTCACCGGGGTGTTGGGTCTTGTTTCGCTTAGTGTAGCAAAAAGAAATAAGGAAATCGGCATTCGTAAAGTTTTGGGCGCTACGGCATCTAACATTTTGCTGTTAGTATCAAAGGAATATATCGTGGTGATGGCGCTTTCTTTCATTGTCGGAATGCCGCTGACTTACCTATTCATTTCGCGTTGGCTAACAAGTTTTGCGTATCATATTGATCTTCAATGGTGGATGTTCGCTATACCGATACTGATTCTTTTTGTGATTACTTTACTAGTGGTTGCCCTGCAATCGCTCAAAACTGCCATGTCTGACCCTGTGAAGTCGCTTAAGTATGAATAAAGTCTTTGTATAAAGGGCGTTTATTTCTTCTTTAATTTTTTAATCTCTTCCTGTAACGACAGGATGGTATGTGCGAGTTGATCTGCCGAAGCGGTTGAGGTTTGTTGTGTGTCGGGAAATTGGTTGGAGAAGAATGCTTTCGCAGCCCAAATTTCCAGTACATCTTCTGCGTTAACTGCGTATGGCTGATAGTGACGATTATCCGAGACTAATAAAAGTTTACCATCTTCATCAGCGAAATTAAAAATCCGTTTGAAAACAATGCCATCATTGACCGTAACCAGGATATAGAGCTTCCCATTTTTAATGGACTTTACATCTTCAATGTATTCTCCGAATATTATACTTCCAGGTTGCACGGGTAACATCGAATCGCCCTGGATTTCAAAGGCGCGATAGGTTTTATTTTTCGGAAGTACAGGTATGCTGATCTTGGGAAGTTCCTTTACAAACTGTGGATCCTCATAACCAGCTAAATATCCGGCAGACGCTTTTTGGGTTACAAGTTCAACGTTCTCTTTATTATTACTGTCAACGGTAATGGCTAACACGTCTTTACCACGCGATGAATTTTTTCCTTTCCATTCTTTTTCAGGCATGCGACTTAAATCCTGGTTTACCAGCAAGTCAAGATTCACTTTAAAAATTTTAGCGATATCCAGCAGCGACGTCAGCGGAGGGGTTGAGCGTTCCTCTTCGTAAGCACCCACCGCAGCTTGTTTTAAGCCAAGCTTTTCCGCCAATTGTTTTTGGGTTAGTCCTTGTTGAGATCGAAGGTACTTGAGATTCTTATTAACGAGTGCCATTTGTATTATGATTTTCAAATGAATGATTCAATGCTTCATATCTTACGTGAAAGATAGCCGTCATCAAACTTAATCGAAGACTGAAATCAGGGTATTTCTTTAGCATCGACAATTACTAAGTGAGGTTCCGCAGCAACGCCACGGAAACACATCACAAAAGTAATCAGCCAACTATTATCACGCTTAACAGAATTGAGAACTGAATGGCAAAAACAGCATTTCTTTTGTTCTGCGGCAATGATGGAACAAACCTAAAAAAATTAGTCGTAAAATAAAACATATAACTAAAAATATTAGTTAATTTGTTTTATGGACCGGAACATAATACACCTTGATATGGATGCCTTCTTCGTGGCCGTGGAGTGCAGGCGCAATACGAAGCTAAAGGGAAAACCCCTTATTATAGGTGGAAGCAGTCGCCGTGGTGTCGTGGCAGCATGTAGTTACGAAACACGGAAGTTTGGTGTTCACTCGGCCATGCCGATGTATCTGGCGCTTCAACTTTGTCCCGATGCCATTGTAATTTCAGGCGATATGGAGGCTTACAGTCAAAGCTCGCACGAGGTGACAGAGATCATTGCCGATGAATCGCCCATGTTTGAAAAATCCTCCATTGATGAATTCTATATTGATGCGAGTGGTATGGACCGTTATGTGGGTGCTTATAAATGGGCTGTTGAATTAAGAAAGAAGATTATGGCCGAAAGCAGCCTTCCCATCTCATTGGCCATGTCGGTGAATAAGCTTGTATCAAAAGTTGCTACAGGTGAATTTAAACCTAATGCGGAAAAGCTGATTCCGGCAGGAACAGAAAAACAATTCCTGGCACCACTTTCCGTGGATAAAATTCCGATGATCGGAAAACAGACTGCTTCTTTCCTTTATGATATGGGCGTGCGTACAGTGGAAACGTTGCGTGAGATGCCAGTGAATTTTTTAGTTAGTGCTTTTGGTAAAAACGGAATTTCTCTTTCTAATAAGGCCCATGGCATTGATACTTCACCGGTGGTTCCTTATGTAGAACAAAAATCGATCTCCACAGAATGCACGTTTGAAGAGGATACCATTGACGTGAAGCGACTTAAATCGCTTATGATTGCCATGGTGGAAAAAATAACATTTACCCTACGCGGCCAGAAAAAACTGGCCTCATGTGTGACGGTGAAGATCCGCTATTCCAATTTTGACACAGAAACACGCCAGGTCCACATCCCTTATTCATCTTCCGATCATGTGATCCTAAGAACAGTAAACGAGTTGTTCGATAAACTTTATAATCGTCGGATGCTGATTCGCCTGGTGGGCGTACGCCTGAGTGGACTGGTACATGGCAATCATCAGATCAGTTTGTTTGATGATACACAAGAGACAATCAACCTGTATGAAGCGATCGATCACATCAAACACCGTCACGGAGTGGAGAAGCTGGTACGTGCCACAACATTAGGCGTGGCAAGACGTGTGCGTATGGAGATGAATATGTTTAAAGGAAACTTACGCTGATGGAAAGTTTAATAGGTCGATGGAGCAACGAAAAAGATTTACAATTAATCGTGTGTCCGCGGCCAATGACACCAGTTGTCAATGGCTCAATGCTAGGTTTAACCCATCAAACGAAAAAAATAAAAACACATATACTATGAGACACGCTTTAAACACCATGACCCAACAGCCCGTTGTATCACCTGCTGTTGAAAAGAACACCGAGCTCTTTTTTATTATCGCACCGCCACGTCACGTGCTGAGCGATGTATCTGTTTTAAAAGACGATGTACATTATCTCATTGGTCATAAATTTGCTGACCAACATTCGAAAGCGCATATCCCGTTGTTTCGCTACAAGGATAAATACAATCGTGAGATGATCCGGTTCGTTGAATCAAAAGCGCAGGAGTTTGAACCATTTAATGTGCTGTTGAAAGATTTTGGCGTCTTTTATAACGGCACGAAGCGCACGATTTACATGGACATCGTTTATAAATACCCCATCCAGGAAATTTTCGAAAAGATTGTTAAAGAAGATCCAAATTACGTTCCACACATTACCATTGCGAGAAACCTGGACAACGATGATTTTCTGCGTTGCTGGCCTTATCTTAAAACACTGAACTATGGAAATCAACATTTTTTGTGCGACCGGATTACTGTTTTGGCGAAGCAGGAAAACAAATGGGTGCATTATAAGGATATTATGTTTGGTGAATAGAGAGATCGTTTTGTGTGGCTGATGAATTTTCGGTAGACCAGGTTGAAGGTGAGTCGCGCAAAATTCGGCGGCTCTTTCAGACTGTAGGAAATGTTTTTGTTTATGATCTGATTTTTTGTTGAAGCGCATCATGAAAAAAAACATTTTCTAAAACCACGTGGCAAAGGAATTTTCTTTGATTGAACATCTCTGAAATGCAGGGGTAACGCCCGGCCAGGGATCGCAGCGGAAAGCCCGGACCCTATGGAACGTGCGTAGGGATGCGCGAATAGGGGAGGACTTGTAGCGGAAAGCCCGGTGACGCGCCTCGCGGCAGGCCGCATAAAAATGCTCAAACACGAACACATGATTAACTTTTGAAATCTGTTATTAAAACCCGTTACTTGTAATTATGACACCGTTAGAAATTCTTAGCCATCGGTTTGGCTATGCGTCGTTCAGGCTGGAGCAGGAACGCATTATAGAAGCTGTTCTTCAAAAGAAAGATACCTTTGCGCTAATGCCTACGGGCGGAGGAAAATCGTTGTGTTACCAGATTCCCGCTTTATTGTTTGATGGACTTACCCTGGTGATCTCACCACTCATTGCATTGATGAAGGACCAGGTGGATGCGCTCCGTGTGAATGGCATTGAAGCGGCTTACCTGAATTCAACACAAACGTATCATGAACAGAATCTGATCATTGAAAAAGCCAGGAAGAAGCAATTGAAATTGTTGTACCTGGCACCGGAGCGGTTGATCACATCAGATCGGGATCGCGAAGGTGTTATTGATCCTCTCCAATACACGTTTAAGTTGTCACCGATGATGAATACGTTGTTGTCGATGGACATCAGTATGATTGCGATAGATGAGGCACATTGTATTTCTCATTGGGGACACGATTTCCGGCCGGAGTATCTGATGCTGGCGCAGCTCAAACAGGCATTACCGGGAGTTCCTTTTATAGCCCTTACCGCTACAGCAGATAACCTTACGCGTAAAGACATTGTCGAAAAGCTGGCGTTGAAAGATCCGGCGGTTTTTGTTTCAAGTTTTAATCGGGCGAATATCCGGTACACCGTTGAACAAAAAAGAAACAGCCTCGAGAAACTACTCGGGTTTCTGAGTGAACGCCGGGAGCAATCGGGAATTATTTATTGTTTGTCGCGGGGATCCACAGAAAAACTGGCTGATGAATTACAACGGTCGGGCTATGACGCTTTGGCGTATCATGCCGGTATGGATAAGGAGCAACGCGCCCGCCATCAGGAATTGTTTTTGAAAGACGAAGTAAAGATTATTGTGGCTACCATTGCTTTTGGCATGGGGATAAATAAATCCAATGTACGGTACGTGGTGCACATGGATCTGCCGAAGAACATTGAGGGCTACTACCAGGAAACCGGTCGTGCCGGGCGCGATGGTCTTGATAGTGAAGCACTCCTGTTTTTTTCGTATGGTGATGTGAGTAAGCTCAAAAGTTTTGCTTCCATAGAGGGAAACGAAGCACAAACGGAGATTGCATTTAAGAAGCTCGACCAGATGGCTGCGTATGGCGATCTCACGACATGCCGTCGGAAATTTCTGTTGAATTATTTCGATGAAGAGGCTGAACCTTACTGCGGAAATTGCGATGTATGTCTCACCAGTATTGAATTGTATGACGGTACGATTGCAGCACAAAAAGTATTGTCTGCCGTATTTCGTCTGGAACAACGATTCGGTGCGGGATACATTATTGATTTTTTGCGCGGTTCCAATTCATCGAAAATCCAGGAGGCGCATAAAACCCTGAAGACATATGGTGTTGGATCGGATGAATCGAAGGAGAGTTGGGCAACAACAATTCAGGACCTTGTAGATCGTGGATACCTGGTTAAGACAAAAGGCTTGTATCCCGTGCTCACGTTAACAGACAAAAGTGAACGTGTGCTTCGCGCCGGAGAGAAAGTTATGCTCACCAAGTCCAGGGAACGCCATTACAGTTATGCCAATGCGTCTGTAGAGCATGAAGTCGCGTTGTTGCACGAGTTGAAGTCGTTGCGGCGGGAATTGGCGAATCGCGAGAACGTTCCAGCTTACATTGTGCTTTCTGATGCAAGCTTAATGGAAATAGCAACTTACTTACCGCATAATAAAGATGAGTTCAGAAATATTTCAGGCTTTGGCGATGTGAAAATTGACAAGTATGGAAAACAATTCTGGGATGTGGTGGCTGCTTATTGCAGGGAGAAGCATCTGCCATCACGGATGCATCTGAAGACAACAAAACCAGTTCGGAAGCCACGCCCGGAACGCGATTCTGATACAAAACAAAAAACACTGGAACTGTATAATGAGGGGCACAATATTGAGAAGATCGCTGTACTTCGTGAGCTCACACCTGCCACAGTAGAAACTCACTTGGCTTTTTATGTGCAACAGGGAAAACTTTCGATTAGTGAGCTGATAACACAGGAGAAAATAGAAGCAATTCAAAAAGTAATCCAGCGCTTCGACAGCAAACAACTAACGCCGATAAAGGAAGCTTTAGGTGATGGGTATAGTTACGGAGAGATTCGTTTGGTAATGGCGCACGCACAATATGAAATGATGCCGGTAAAAACTTAACGAGTTTGGCCTGATACTTCTTCGGGGTAAGCCGGTGATGCGATATGTTACCTGGCTTTTCGATCGGTTTTGGACATGGCTTCCATATACAATGTGATGTAGAATTTAAGTGTGTAGGTTATGTATCTCAATTGCCATACCTGGTTTAGCTTTAAATACGGAACCCTTTCCGTTGAGCGGCTCTTCGCCGAGGCGAAACGATGCGGTGTTCACAAACTGGTGTTGACGGAAATTAACAACACCGCCTCTTACATTGAGATGTTACGGCTATGCGCCGAGCATGCACCTTACCATAACAATCTGACTAAATTTGGTGGCGATGCGTATCCATTGGAGATTGCGCTGGGTATCGAATTTCGCCGGGATAGTGAATTGTTGTATGTGGCCATTGCCAAAAACAATATCGGTTTCGCTGAGATCAATAAGTTTTTATCACACCATAACCTTACAGGGAAGCCATTGCAGGATCGCGCACCGGTTTTTGATCACGCAGTCGTGATTTATCCTTTTAGAAAGGAAGCACCAAACAATCTAAGACGGGATGAATTTATCGGCGTGAATGCCCGTGATTTAAATCAATTGAAATTTTATTCGCCATATCACGAGTTTAAAGAGAAGTTTGTAATACTTCAACCTGTAACCTTTGCGGATAAAATAGATTTTAATGTCCATCGCCTGCTTCGCGCTATAGCTAACAATACATTGTTAAGTAAGCTTGCACCTCACCTACAGGCAAATCCGGATGAGGTGATGATGCCTGAAGGTGATCTTCTGAGGCATTTCGAATCGTATCCGGACATTATAGAAAACACAAAAAATATTCTTGATGCATGTTCTATTGATTTTAAACTGGGTGAGGATAAAAATAAAAAATCAGTAACCGGAAGTTTTGAGAGCGACTGGGATTTTCTTGTAACAGAAGGTTGGAAAGGGTTTCAAAAAAAATACAATACCGCTGATCCTGTACTTCGAGAGCGGTTTAACCGGGAGTTGAACATCATTAAGCTTAAAGGGTTTTGCGGGTATTATCTGATTGCTTATGATCTCATCCAGTTTGCGAATAAAAATGGATTTGATTTTGTTGGGCGTGGAAGTGGTGCCAATAGTGTGGTGGCGTATTGTTTGGGAATTACAAATGTTGATCCGATTGAACTTGATTTATATTTCGAGCGATTTCTAAACGAAGAGCGTACGTCGCCACCTGATTTCGATATCGATTTTTCGTGGGATCATCGGGACGCTATCTACGATTATATTTTCGAACGTTACGGAAAAGACCATGTTTGCCTATTGGGAACACATGTAACGTATCAGGGCCGGTCTGTCTTACGTGAATTGGGCAAAGTTTTCGGTTTACCGAAAAGCGAAATCGATGCGATCGTGGATAATCCGGTGGCGATGGAACACCGCGATCATATCACCGAGTTGATCTTTCGCTATGGTCGTCGGATGAAAGATTTTCCAACGAACCTCTCCATCCATGCAGGCGGTGTGTTAATTACGGAACAACCCATTTGTACTTACACCGCCGTTGAGATTCCGCCAAAGGGATATCCGGTATCACATTTTGAAATGCATGCTGCCGAAGATTTTGGAATCTTTAAGTTTGATATTCTCAGTCAACGGGGCTTGGGCCATATCCGCGAAACGGTCGCACATGTAAAACGCAACCGCGGTGTTGATGTTGACATCCATCGTTTTAAGGATTTCAAGGAAGATCCAAAAATTAAAGCGTTACTTCGAAACAGCACGGCGATGGGTTGCTTCTATGTGGAATCTCCGGCCATGCGTATGTTGCTGGCCAAGCTGAGGTGTGAAGATTACCTCACGCTTGTGGCAGCAAGTTCAATTATTCGACCCGGTGTGGCAAGTTCCGGCATGATGAAAACTTACATCGAGCGGTTTCATGCAAAACGAAATGGCCAGACTTATGAATCTATTCACCCTAAGATGGACGAGCTGCTGGCAGAAACCTATGGGGTGATGGTATACCAGGAAGACGTGATCAAGGTTGCTCATCATTTTGCCGGCTTGACCCTCACAGAGGCCGATGTTTTACGTAGGGGAATGTCGGGAAAGTATCGGTCAAGGCACGAATTTCAGCGCGTACGCGATGCGTTTTTCAACAATTGTCAACGGCTAGGGTATCCGCAACATGTCATTGATCGCGTGTGGTTTGAGATTGAAAGCTTTTCTGGTTATTCGTTTGCCAAAGGCCATTCCGCAAGCTACGCCGTAGAGAGTTACCAAAGCTTGTATTTAAAAGCACACTTTCCATTGGAGTTCATGGTCGGGGTGATCAATAACTTCGGTGGTTTTTATAAAACCGAATTTTATTTTCACGAAGCACGCATGAACGGTGGAAAGATTCAGGCGCCGTGTGTTAACAACAGTGAATACCTCACCACGATCTTCGGCGAGGAAATTTTTATCGGGTTTATTCATCTGAAAAGTCTGGAGTCCAAAGTAGCAAAGACGATCCAGGCCGAACGAAATAAAAACGGACCTTTTAAAACCATGGCGAATTTTTTACAACGTGTACCCATGGGGTTAGAACAAATACGTATTTTAATCCGGATCGGCGCATTACGTTTTACCGGGAAAGACAAACAACGCCTTCTTTGGGAGGCCATGCTATACGTTAACCAGACGAAAACCAAAAGACCCGCAGAAGCTTTGTTTGAAGGCGAGCCTAAAGAATTTCCACTTCCGGTATTGCAGCGCCATGCCGTAGAAGATGCATTCGATGAAATCGAACTGTTAGGGTTCCCGTTATGCGATCCTTTTACCTTACTGGCCACCAATGATCGCGGAAATACCACCTCAAAGCAACTGCGTGAAAAAGCCGGAGAAAATATTCATCTGGTTGGATACATGGTATCAGTAAAAGACACGCGTACGAAAACGAAAGCGCCGATGAGCTTCGGAACGTTTTACGATTGTCAAGGTAGAATTTTCGATACCGTGCATTTTCCGGACATCACAAAAAAATACCCCTTACGCGGTCGCGGTTTTTATTCGATCAAGGGAAAAATTGTTGAAGACTTTGGTGTGACGATGATTGAAGTAACCTGGTTTGACAAGCTTCCGATGATCAACAAACGCGCTGAAGCTTTCATGCGGGAGAATCATTATGCCAGTTAAGAGCAAGCCAGCCCTAATCTTCATTACCATCACCTCCATCCTGAGTATTGCCCTGTGCGCAGGACAGCAGCGAGCGAAGGATCTTATGCAAGCGAGTCGATAGGAGTCTTGTGTACGGATAAGTTAACTATGATCGTTGGCAAACAAAACTCTGGATTGCCTTTTATATATCCGATCGTTTTAACTTCAGGTAGCTAAAGTAATTGAAAAGGAAAGTCCATCCCACTACTACTAATACCGTCACCGGACTTATGTAGTCTTTTATTTCCTGGAACGCATATCTTGGGAAGGGGAAGGTAATCAGATCCCAGATGGATTGCATTGGGAAGAATTGAATCAATCCGGGGACGTAATCATCTATATTAGCTTTCACTATTGCCTCGATCATCTGCGAAAGCAACAACAGGATGATGGTTAACCCTGAGCGTTGGATCAGGACGCTTAACATTAGCGCATAAGAGAGAAAGAAAAATATCTCGAGGAAGTATGCAGGAAAAAATTCGAGGTCGGTGATGATCTTACTGAATTCAATTGAAGGACTATAGATCATTCCAGTACCTAAGCCAATCACAAAGATCATCACTACGCTCATCAGGCTCAGCAATACATTCGTTAAAATTTTGGATAACAGAAAATCCCACCGGCTTAACCCGTCTATTATATTTTGCCTGACTGTCCGATAAGAAAATTCGTTCGTAACAGAGATCACCACCATAATCCCTAACAGGACCTTCAACAGCCCGCTTACCCAAATGAGATTCATCCATACATCAGGAAAGTGATACAGTGGAATGCGTTCTATATTTAAGTTCTCCTGTCCGAATTTTTCAAACGTCCTGGCAAGCCACTTCAGAAATTCCATACCACTTGCGGTACCGAATCCCAGGGTTAAAAAATATAATCCGCATACCACCCAAAACGTGCGGTAGCTGGTGAGCTTTTTCAAATCTATTTTAAGCAGTTGCAGCATATATCAGTGAGCTTCAGAAAGGATTTCTAAGAACATTTTTTCGAGACTTCTCTTTGTAGTAACGAGATGGTTTGCAACCACACCTTGCTGAAACAAAAACTGATTCAGTTCTTTGCTGTGAAATCCTTCGCGTAGCACCACCTGGTAGGATCCGTTTTCGCGGTTGATGGAAACCGTGCCAGGAAATTCAACAAGCAGTTGATTCAGGTGTTCAAAGTCTGCATTGACCTCAACCGTTTCAGCGCCCTTACCCGCATCGTCTACCGGGCCCGTGTAAACCAGTGTTCCTTTTTTCAGGACCGAAAAATGCGTGCAAACTTTCTGTACTTCATCGAGCAGGTGACTAGCAAGAATAATTGTTTTTCCGTTGGCCGCGATTTTTTTGATCAGATTCCTGATTTCCGCAATTCCCATAGGATCCAACCCATTGGTAGGTTCGTCCAGTATCAATACCGTTGGATCATTGAGCAACGCTGACGCGATGGCAAGGCGCTGCTTCATCCCCAGTGAATACGTTTTGTATTTATCGTTTCTGCGTTCGGTAAGTTCTACGATACCAAGTACGGTAGAAATATTTTCTGGGGGGCATTGTTTAATCATGGCATTGAGCTCGAGATTTTTCTGTCCACTTAAGTATGGATAAAATATAGGATGCTCCAGCACAGCCCCGATCTTTCGCCGAATTTGAGGTGTAGGTTCTTCTCCAAACCATTTGAAATCTCCCCCGGTAGGATTCACTACGCCCATGAGCATACCCAGGGTGGTGGTTTTACCACTTCCATTTGGCCCGAGCATACCGAATACCTGACCTTGTTTTATTTCGAGGTGGAGGTTATTTACCGCATTAATTCTCCCGAATTTTTTAGATAAATTATTGATCGACAGAACTGTTTCCAAGCAGGTTTATGATTTGTTGTACAATGAGTCGTAGTGAATGGCGTTCAATTACACCTAGTCCTCGTCTTTTCCTGAATCTTCATTTTTTTTTGAATCTTCGTCGTTGTTGGAAGTAAAGTCCTTTATTTTCTTTCCTATTTCAGAACTTTCATCAAGCGTACTAAAAAACTGTGTGATCTTATCCAACGCAATACTACCTACGATGTCAAGTACAAACAGATTGGTGGAATCATTCACGGTGACGATCATGCCCCGTGTTTTGCCTTTCTCTTCTTTTAGAAATACGTCAAAATTCTTACCGTTATACCGACTGCTCATGATCTCTTCGAAAGCTTCCTTCTTGTACGAACCAACAAGCGCTTTATAATCTGTCGCGCCAAATTTATTTTTGTCGATCATCAGGAATTTCATTTTTTCAATATTCTCGATGAGGGCATCAAAATTCTTGTCGTCGTTTTGATTCAACATTCGTAACGTGTTGTTATAAAAGAAAAGGGCAAGCGCTTCGTCGTTCTTTTTATGAAGGTCTTCGGTGGTTTTGCTTTGCGCCTGTGCAATGCCGATCAAGCCGGTAAGCAGAAGCAGTAAAATATAACGCATAGTAAGTTAATTAACGGGATAGTGATTGATTGACTAAAATAAATGCCGGAAGGATTCTTCCGGCATTGCATTAGCATTTATTTCTTGTTCTTGTTATCCATATTTTCAAGATTCTCCAAACCCTTCACATCCATTTTTTTACCGATACGTGAAACTTGTTTCAGGTCAATTTCGCCAAAGAGGCTTAACACCATAAATTCCGTATCACCTCCCATTACCATTAATAATTCGTTAATGATTCCGCCATTGCCTTCCTTGATGTAGAATTTCATGTCTTTGTCTTTGTCACGCACAGACATTAATTCTTCATAATCTTTTACTGGAATCAGGGTAAAGGCTTCCTTGTATAATTCACGGGCATTTCGTGCATCTTGTTTTCCCAAGATGCGCAGACCTTTCAATTTACTGATGGCTTCAAGAACTTCTTTATCTTCTGCGTTTTCAGCATCCATTTGCGTGAATAGGCTGAACATTTTTGAAGATACCGTAACCTGACTGAACGATTCATCATTCTGATACTTGGTGAAAAACTTGGAGATGGCATCCTGGGCAAATGCGCCTGTCATGATCATCATCAGAACAGCGGTTGTTAATACATGTTTCATATGCTTGATAATTTTTTGTCGTTGTTAAATTTTTAAATCAAAGCCGTTGGGCTCATAAATTTGTTGTGTCGTTGTCGGGTTTCTGTATTTCTTCGCGTGCTTCGTTGAACAGGTTAATCTTTTTGGCTTCTTGTTCTGCTTTTCCAAAACCTCTTGAGATCATCATCAATGCTTTTTTGGTTTCTTCAAATGCAAGTTTCGGATCTTCGTAGGTGTCTTGTACTTCGGCCGATTTTGTTTTGCTCATCTCCGTTTGAATAAACCAGGTAGCAGCGAGCAGAACAGCGATACCTGCCGCGATCCGCATGTAACTTTGTGTCCACTGTACTACCTTGGACTTTTTCCGGCTCACGAGGTTTACAATACGATCGTCAAACGTTTCTTCGGGAAGTGATTTTTTTTTATGCTCGCCGAAATACTGGAATAATGGTGCGGCGTCTTTATGCTCATCCGCAATGGGCCCGGCTTTGAAGTACTCACGGAGATATTGCTCTTCTTCCAGGGAAGTTTCACAATTCCAGTATTTGTTGAGTAGTTCGTTAATTCTCTCAGAGTCCATAAGCATTTATCTTTATCAGTTTTTCACGAACGGCATTCCTTGCCCGAAACAAATTCACTTTTACCTGGTTCATGTCCAGTTGAAGAATGTCGCAGATCTCATTGTAACTATATCCTTCGACATCGCGAAGGTGTATTATCTGGCGCTGCTTTTCCGGCAAGCCGGAAATCAATTGGTTGATTCGTTGCATACTTTCATCGGCTTCTGTAGATTCATGAGGTGTTAACGATTCGTTCTTTACATCAAAGGTGTCTTCAATAGATTGCGTTTGTTTCCGGGTCATCGAGCGAATGCGGTCGAGCGAAAGGTTTTTGGTGATGCGCATACACCAGGCTTCCCAGTTCTGGACCTCATTCATCTGCTCACGGCCGTTCCAGACCCGGATGAACACTTCCTGTACGACGTCTTTTGCTTCTTCTTCATTGTTCAAAAAACGAAGGGCAAAGCGAAAAAGCTTATTCTTTACAGGTAACACACGATTTTGAAAAGCTTCGATATTCATCCGTTTGAATTCAATAACTAGACGCCCCCACCAGACCGATGTTACACATCGCCTGAATATTTTTATTTAATAACTGGAATGTATCGATTTTAAAGGAAAAAAGGGCGATTCACGAATACAATGTCATGAATTCGTATGGAGGAAACCTCGCCAAAAAAGTCGCCTTGCGACTAACAAAGCGGCTTCACTTCGCCTAAAACAAAAAAAGGGAAGGTGCGGCCATTCCCTTTTCTTGAGTACAGTTAATGATTTGATCATTTATTCCACAGGAACAAGCTTTACGAGCATGCCTGGATTTTCAGTAGCCACATAAATAAATCCGTCGGGACTTTGTGCCACGGCTCTAACCCTGCCAATTTTATCAAGCAGTTTTTCCTGCGCTACAAATTTGCCATCCTGAATTTCTACGCGCGCTACGTGGGTATGGGCCAGTGCACCGATTAGCAAATTATTCTTCCATTCTGGAAATTTATCGCTTGTTACCTGGGCCATGCCACAAGGTGCAATGGAAGGAACCCAATAGTGTACAGGTTGTTCCATGCCTTCTTTTTCGCTAATGTCACTGATTGGCTCACCATTGTAATCAATACCATAGGTGATTTCCGGCCAACCATAATTTTTTCCTTTTTCAACTTTATTCAATTCGTCGCCGCCCTTCGGACCGTGTTCCATATCCCAAAGGGTTTCCGTTTCCTTATCATAAACAAGACCTTGTGGATTGCGATGTCCATAACTCCATATTTCTGATTTTGCACCTACCGTTTGAACGAAAGGATTATCTGTGGGAACCTGACCGTCTTCGTGGAGACGTAAAACCTTACCAAGATGATTACTCAGCTTTTGCGCGTTTTCTTTTGTGCCGCGTTCACCGGATGAAAAATAAATATAGCCTTTGCCATCGAATACGATGCGTGATCCGAAATGAACACCGGCATCGGTGAACGGTTGTGCAGAGAAAAGATCCTGAAACTCAGCGAATGTATTTCCTTCCAGTTTTGTGCGTGCAATGGTTGTGCCTCCGCCGTTTTCACCTGGCTTTGCATAGCTTAAATAGATCCATCCGTTCGAGGCGTAATCCGGGTGAAGTTGAATATCCATTAATCCGCCCTGGCCATGAACATAAACTTCCGGCATGCCCTGAATTTTTTCGTCCAGTAATTTACCATCCTGAATGATGTTGATATCACCGGCACGATCCGTAACGAGAATCCGTCCGTCGGGTAGGAATGCAATCCCCCATGGATTCTTTAAGGCAGTAGTAATCGTATCGACACCAAACTTCATCTTTTCAGATTCGATGACAGTACCAGAAAAAGATTCTTTCTCATCAGTCTCTTCCGTGTGATTGTCCTTCTCGCTGCAGGAGATCATGAACAAAGAGAAACAGATGACAGTTATATTGAGGATGTATTTTTTCATAAATATAGATTAGATGCAAAAGTAATGAAACTAATTATTGTCTGCCAGCGGCGATCGGGTTTAGGAACCCATTGTTTATTTCATTTTTTTTATTTCACTTCTTTCCACCAACGATTTCATTTGCGCAATAGCAACTTTGTTTAATTGAATAAGTCTTTCGCGCTGCGATAAGCCTTGTTGGATAAGTAAAGCATTAATACTTTCCATATTACTCAATACAACTAATTGATCTAAACTTGCATAGTCCCTGATGTTTCCACTTTTATGGGCAGTAACTTCCCTCCATTTTTTGGCTGTAACACCAAACAAAGCAACGTTCAATAAATCTGCTTCATTTGCATACACTAAGTTTGATTGTTGTTGCGTAATCTCTTTCGGAATCAGGTTTTCTTTAATTGCATCGGTATGAATCCGATAATTGATTTTGGAAATCGTTCTTTGCAAATTCCATTCAAGTTGCAAACGGCTGTTTTCGTCCTGCTTTAGTCGCTTAAATTCTGTGATAAGATACAGTTTGAATTCCGAAGAAATCCAGGAAGCAAATTCAAAAGCAATGTCAGTATGGGCAAAAGTTCCTCCGTAACGTCCTGATTTAGAAATTATTCCAATTGCATTAGTGCTTCCAATCCATTTTTGGGGTGATAGCACAAAGTAATTACTTCCTGCTTCATTTTTAAACCTATCGAATTCGGTAGGTTTAAAAGCAGGGTTATTCAATTTCTCCCAAAGCCCGATAAATTCAATAGTGCTTCGACTACGCATCCAATTATTGATAACAGAAAATGGTTCTTCTACATTTTTACATTTTGCTATATCTGTTAAAGAAATATATTCCCCTGTTTCTTTATTTAGCAAGGTAATTTCCTTGTTCTGAACAAGGATTTTTGAGCCTGTTTTTACCATATTATCTTGTTTCTGTTAAGATGGGATTGCGAAGCTGAATACTTATCAACTTATTGTGCTAACGGATCTTGGTTTTTAGCTTCATTAAAAATCCGTGATCTAAGTAAATAACAATGATGATAAACGGTCACCGGGTCAGAAAAGAATTTTTAGAACTGTAATCTGGCACTTCTACACTTCCTTATATTCTAATCATGAAGCGATCCTTAATTTGTGTTCTCTATTAGCTTAAGCAAGGCATGCCCTTATGTCTTCATCAGTAAGCTCAGGATAATCTTCTATAAATTTCTAATGCAGACATTCCAGAGCTAAACATCCCAATACATCACCTACCGAAATTCCCATTCCTCTAATACATGGTTTTCCAAATCTCTTATCGGCTTCAATGGTAATTATCTCTGAGTAGTGCTTCATAATTTTGTCGTTTATCCCTTACTGTAACAAGATACCTGAAATACATTGTGCAGTCTTTGGCTATAAGCTTGCTGACATAGCGAGCGTTAATTAAACCGATAAAATTCGACCGGAGCCCTACCCTCTAAACGCGTACCCGATTGGTAGCGTACTTCGCGCATTCTATCTAAATAGAATGCCAAACGAAAACATTTTACAATTCTTCTACCCGTCTCACCTCCTCCTTCCAAAAATGCGAAGCAGGAAAAGGAACAGGTTAATAAAGTCAAGGTAGAGAATTAACGCACCGATAATGGATTCTTTGTGATCATCGTCAGAACCTTCGTTTCCGATGATGTTGGCGTTTTTTATTTTTTGCGTATCATGGGCGGTTAATCCGACAAAAATAATTACCCCTACACCGGTGGTGATCCAATACAACATCGAGCTCTGCATAAAATAGTTTACCAGGGAAGCGATCACCAAACCGATCAGTCCCATGAACAACAGGTTACCCCATTTTGAAAGGTCGGTTTTGGTGGTGTATCCGTAGATGCTCATCACACCAAAAGTGCCTGCGGTAACAAAAAAGGTTGAGGCGATCGAGGCCTCCGTATAAACATAAAAAATGAATGACAAGGTTAATCCATTTAAGACGGAATAAAGAATAAAAATCAGCGTGGCCAGGGGAACGCTCATTTTGTTTACCAGCTTTACCAATACACCGACAGCGATGAATTCAAAAATGATCAGACCAAAGAAGATCCAGTTGTTGCTGTGGATCAGGTTTCTTAAAGTTTCGTTGGAGGCAGTATAGATGGCAACGGCACCGGTAATAATCATGGCTAAAGACATCCAGGAATAAACCTTTACCATGTACCGCTGGTTTTCCGCCGCTATCTGTTCGACGGTGATGGAATTCTCATTCATAAACGTTCTTTGAAGATTGAAAGATACGGAAATTGAGTGAATTCTAAATAAGGTGGGCGGTGCTTCGAGAAAGGGACGATAAGATTGTAATCAAATTCCCGAAAGGGATAAAGAAATTGGCATTTATGCTTCAAATGTCGTTGAATTAAGCTGGTTTTTTTATGGCCTCACCCTGCCCTCTCCAAAGGAGCTCCAAAGGAGAAGGTTGGTGGTAGCTTAATTCAACGACATTGATTTGCTTCCCTCAGGTTTATGTTCCCCACCAGGCCTTTCGTTGGGAGAACGGGTCTGGGAAAAGCTAAAGAATAATCAAAAATACTATTTACCGAAGGTATAGGCCATCACCGAGTTGCCGAAAAACGTGGGAATGAAAACGGTATTTGTTTTTGCATCAAAATCGATATCGGCGCTGTTCAGTTTTTGTTCTTTGGTGTCCAGCATCTTGTGCGACTTGCCGGAAGCATCTACGAAGAAAACTTCGCCGCCCCAGCTGGAAACGATATACCCATCTTTACCAACCATAACGATGCCATCGGCTCCGGCGGAAGTTTCGCTGAAGCGTGAAAGTTTTTTGTCTTTTGAAAGTTTATAATTTACCCCTGAACCAGCATCGGCCACGTAAAGACCATCCTTTAACGCAAGCAATCCATTAACGCGTTTTAATTCTGCGCTTTCAAAATATAAAGTTGGTTTGCCGTTTTTTTGAATGATGTGAATACGACCTGTGCCTGAATCGGAAATGTAGACATCGCCTCCCGCGGAAGTCGTTACATCGTTTAAAAAATTCGCACCTTCAATTTCGTGTTTGGCTATAATCTTTCCAGACGTGATATCAATTACCGCTACTGCTGTTACGTCTGCTACGTAAAGCAGATTCTTCACCAAGCCCATACCCTTCGGAGCGTCCAATCCGGAAACCCAGCGAAGATTTTCAACTTTTCCATCCAGGGATAATTTCGAAATGAAACCCTGGCCATCTTTTCCATCCGATTTTCCTTCGATGTTAGCCACATACAGTATGTTATTTTTTGTATCTAACAACACAGACTCCGGTACCTGAAACACGGTGTCTGTTTTCCACTTGAGTGAAAGCTTTTGCCCGAAGGAAAGCGAAGAAATCAATACGACAGATAAAGTAAAGAAGAGGGTTTTCATAGAGTTTTAATTTTTGCTGACTGGTTGATCGATAAAGTAAGACATATCTTTCTATTACTGCCAGTGTTTTTATTTTAAATGATATTAAGGAGGTTAAAAGGCAAAAGTTTGCTTCTGAAACAAGCAAAGACCGAAAGAATGGCGTTTAATTCGGAACTTTGGTAAAGCTGTACTAATTTGACCCTAAAATCAGCACTATGCTTCAAGGATTATTACATACCCATTCATTGTTACGCTACTTTATTTTAATCGCATTACTGGCCGTAATCATCAAAGCAATCATTGGTCTTGCCAGCGATAAGCCATTCGGTAAGTGGGATAACAAAATCAGTTTGTACCTGCTTATTTTTACGCACTTGCAATTTGTGGTTGGATTGGTTCTTTATTTTATGAATCTTGCTCAGGACAGATTAGTGCAGTTTGGATCCGGGACAATGAGCAATTCGGGTATTCGTTATTGGACCGTTGAACATATCTTCGGCATGTTCATCGCAGTTGGAGTAATTACTGCGGCACGATCCTCTTCCAAGAAACTTACAAATGATGCGGCAAAGCATAAACGGCTTCTAATCCTGAATGTCATTGCGCTGATTATTATTATCGTAACGATTTCCTTAAGTCCGGATCGGGGTGTTTTGGAAATGTCGGCTACACAATAAAACTCTAAAACGATTTGTGTGAGTCGTTAATCGCAAGACAAGACCTTACTTCTTTCGTATCGTACACCCTACCGGCCGAACTTCCGGCGTTGCAATAGTTTGGTTCGAAAGCATAATTTCGATCGCATCTTTGAGATAAGCATGGCGAACGTCGGCTGCCACCTGAGCGTTGTCATCAATGGCACCTTTGTAGACAACGGTAAACTTGCCGCCTGAATTTTTTAAGAGAAAAGCATGTGGCGTTTTTGTTGCGCCCAATGCATGCATCAGCTTCTGATCTTTGTCTGCGAGGTAAGGCATGTTGATGCCCAAATTTTTTGCTTTCTTAACCATGTTTTCAGCTGATTCATTGTCATCCGTGAGCGGATTCACCAGTAACACAGGAATATTATCCTGATATGTGTTCGATAGATTTTTAATACGTGTCCGGTAATGTTCGTCATAAGGACAGGTATTGCTTGTAAAAATGATCAGCATACCGGAACAGGATGGATATGTATCAAGCGATATAGCCTGACCATTCAATACATTCGTCAAGGTGAAATTAGGTACCTCCTGAGCTTGGAGAAATCCAAAGACAAAAAAAGAAACGATAAGGAGTATTGATTTTTTCATATCATGTTTATTTAGCTTTTTCGTGATGTGTTTAAATGGTTGAACAACCTAAACGTATTGATCACGCCTTATTAAACACCATAACGAACTGTGCATTCACTTTATAATATAAGGGTATTATGCTTTCATTTCCATTGACAATAAGCCGGCCAATTATTTCACCTTCTGAAAAACGTTTAAATGCGTTGATTTGGATGTTTTTGGCCAGAACGAGATCTTTTTTCCCATAAATTTTGATCAATGCCTCTTTGGCACACCAGTAGATGCAATGTTTTATGAGGTCCGATCCGGCATCGTGCAACTCTGGTGGAGACAAAACCCGAGGTGCGATTCGAAGAAGTTTTTCTTTGGGTTGCTCAAGATCGATTCCTACTGTATCATGTGCATCAAGGATGGCAGCCACGTAAGGATAGGAATGGCTTAACGAAAGCCGGTAGGTAGAGCCTTTTGGAGATGGTTTCCCGAATGCATCTTTCACAATACCCTGATAGGGCTGATCCAACGCAGTCATCAGTGTATAAGTCAATAAACGTCCTGCGAGCCACTCCAGTCTCTTTTGAGCATGCGTCAATGAAGCAGGAACATCTTCCCGAAAAGGAATAGCCTCGCGAAGGAATTCTTCCGTCTCTGTAATCTTCCAGAAAGCCCAGGCCCGGTGCTGCTCAATTACGATTTGTTCAAGCGACATGTTTGAAAAACGCTACGTTCATGTGGAATGGAAAATTCGATTTCATTGTTAAACTATTCGGGAAAGTTAGAACTTTCGGAATTAATCCTATAGCATGGCGAAAGTAGAAATCGTTAAGTTACATACCATCACGGGCCACAATGATTGTATTTATACCATAGCACCTTCCGATGAACCACATCGGTTTTTTTCAGGTGCGGGCGATGGCATGGTTGTAGCGTGGGATTTGACTCAACCGGATACTGGTCAACTGATCGCCAAGCTTCCGAACTCAGTGTATGCCTTGCATTACCATCCGGAAACAACTTTGCTGGTGGCAGGGCATAATTACGAAGGAATTCATTTGCTGGACTGGCAGACTAAAAAGGAAACCGGTTCGTTGAAACTTACACAGGCCGCCATCTTTGATATCCAATCGCATGGCTCTTTTATTTTCGTTGCCTCCGGAGACGGGAGTCTCACGAAAGTACAGGTAAGCACGCTGGCGATTGTTGGCAAAGTACAGACATCGGAAAAGAGCGCACGTACTATTGCGATAGATGCAGCGCGTGGTGAAGTAGCAGTGGGGTTTAGTGATAACATGATCAGAATTTTTGATCTCGATACGCTTCAACAAAAGTTTGCGTGGCAGGCCCATGAGAATTCTGTTTTCACTGTGCGGTATACACCGGATGGAAAGCACCTCATGACAGGATCACGCGATGCGAGGTTGAAAGCCTGGGATGTAAATAACGGATACGAACAAGCCGCGGAAGTGGTGGCGCATCTGTATGCGATTAATCACCTGGATTATAGCCCGGATGGAAAACATTTTGTAACTTGTAGCCTTGATAAGTCAATTAAAGTGTGGGATACCAACGCGTTACGACTTTTGAAAGTCATTGATCGTGCCCGCCACGGTGGTCACAGAACTTCAGTCAACAAGGTTCTATGGACTCGCCATCACGATCAATTACTAAGTGCTAGCGATGATAGAACAATAGCAGTCTGGCATATAATTTTTTAAACTTTGCACTATGAGAATCACACCAATTGAAATACGTCAGAAGACCTTCGAGAAAAATTTTCGCGGGTATGAAAAAGATGAAGTAAATGCCTTCCTTCTTACACTCTCCCAGGAGTGGGAACGTATCTCGGATGAAAATAAAGAACTTCGTATTAAGCTTGAAGCTACAGAACGTGAAGTAACGAAGCTTCGTGAAGTAGAAAGTTCGCTGTATAAAACGCTGAAGACAGCTGAAGATACTGGTGCTCATGTAATCGAACAAGCTCGTGTTACGGCAGAATTACATTTGAAAGAATCGCAGCTTAAGGCTGAAGCGATGTTAAGTGAAGCGAAGGGAAAAGCCAAGGATACAATCGAAGAATCGGATATGCGGGCGAAAGAGATCGTTGCCGAAATGGAAGACCGTTTGAAGCTGTTGGTAGATAATTATAAAAAACTAGAATCAGCGCGTGAAGATTTATTGGGGGATCTGAAAAGACTTGCCAACGATATGCTGGATCGTGTTGAACGTTCACGGTTGATGTCGAAAGATTTCGATCCCGATAAACACATGGCGTATGCACGTCGTGAAGCAAAAAGAGTAGCCTTTCCAAACATTGATTTTGACCGGCCCATTCAACACCAGCAAGTGAAGGAAAGAGAAGCTGAAAAACCGGTTGCAAAAGAACCGGTGAAGGAAGAAAAACCGTTGAAGGAAGAAGAGCCGTTGCAACGGAATGAAAAACCGCCCGTTCACCAGCCGGTTTTTGCAGATGTTCCTGCGGCTCCTAAAAAGCTACACAAGTCTTTTTTTGATGAGATTGGATGATCGGTAAAATCGCCCTTGAAGGTCTTGAGTTTCATGCATTCCATGGTGTTTATCCACACGAAAGGGAATCGGGAAATTTTTTTAGAGTCGATATCATAGTAGAAACCGATTTTACAACGGCCGCTATTCATGATGATCTGTCAGGTACCGTAAATTACGAAACGCTGTTCCAGATCGTGAAAGAAGAAATGGAACAACCTTCCAAGCTTCTCGAAACCGTAGCAGAAAAAATCATCCTGCATGTATTGGAAGAGTTACCTGCTGTACTCAGCGTTGACTTAAAGATATCAAAACTTAACCCACCGATCGGAGGGAAGTGTACGCGATCATCGGTTTCCATCAAAAAAGAGAGATAAAGAGAAGCGCGTTATTCTGCCGGATTTGTTTCAGCAGAATCTACAAACATAAACCCGCGGGCTTCGTCTCCATCAAAAAAATCAACTTGTTTTCCGATGAGATACATGGTATGTTTCTTCTCCACATACACCGGGATACCCTGAATCAGATAACTGATGTCGCTTTCCTTTCGTTTGTCAAACCCGAGCATCAGTGATACACCGCCGCAGCCTCCGCCTTTAATACCGATGCGTAACCCGTAATCTTGCGGAATATTTTTTGTTTCCATGATCTTCCGGATTTCCTCTGCCGCCCGCGGCGAGATCGTCACAGGTTGTATATTTTCAAACATCAGTTAATATTGTGTGTTCCTCGCAAAAATATCTAATTTCAAACACACAAAGACTTAAATAAATTCTATGGATGCGCTCATTGAGTTTGGCAAAATTCTGATTCCGGCTTCTGTTGTTCTCTACGCGGCTTATTTACTGGTACGATCTTTTATTCAAAAAGAGATTGAAATGAAGAAACTTGAAATAAGGGGTCGGAGCATAGAAACCGTTTTGCCAAGCCGGTTACAAGCCTATGAACGTATGACGCTATTCCTCGAACGTATTTCACCACAAAATTTATTGATTCGTCTCAGTGGACCCGGAATGACAGTCCGTGAATTTCATCAGCTTTTACTAAGCGAAATCCGGACGGAGTATAACCACAATGCTTCTCAACAGGTTTACATGAGCCAGGAAGTTTGGGACCTCATCATTAATGCAAAAGAAGACCTCATAGTAAGTATCAATGACGCATCAGGCGAAACAAATCCTGAAGCTTCCAGCCTGGATTTATCGAAAAAAATATTTGAGAAGGCGGTGAATAAAACTGTTGACCCGATCGCTCATGCAATTGCAGAACTAAAAAAGGAAATTCAACGTACTTTTTAAAACCACGGGAGCGTATGAGTATAAACAATAACGTTTTTTTTGACATGGCACTAAACGCGGCTTCGCGGACGGTAGGTAAAAAAGGAAGATTATTTTTACTCATGAGTCGTCTCGGTCCGAAACTTCAAAAGGTTAACTGGGCAAATTTTAAAGGCACCGGAATTAAAGAACGCTTCTTTTTATTTGGCAGATTATTAAAAGCGTTTGCCAAAGGTGAGTACACATCCATTCCATGGAAGACTGTGTTACTAATTACGGCCGCGCTGATCTATTTTATAAGTCCTCTTGACCTGATACCCGATTGGCTTATTGCCGTTGGTTTTACCGATGATTTTGGAATTCTGATGTCAGTATACGTTTCTGTTCAACATGAATTGGAAAAGTTCTTAACTTGGGAGAAATCACAACTGGCTTCATAACGCACAACTGTAGCGTGGCTGCTTTTTGTAAACTTGATTTTATCCGTGTAAGATATGAAGGTAGCGTTAATAGCAGGTTGTACAGGATTGATTGGAAAACATCTTCTTGATCTTTTACTCGATGATCCGGAGTACCACCAGGTTAAAGCCATTACACGCAGACCGCTCGAAATATCGAATCCAAAACTCGAAACAATTATTGCGGATTATCATTCCTTAAATGATCAGGCAACCCACTTAAGCGCGGATGATGTTTTTTGCTGTCTTGGCACAACCATCAAAGTAGCAAAGACAAAGGAAGCATTCGAAGAAGTGGATTTCCATTATCCATTACTGTTGGCGAAGTTGAGTAAGGCACAAGGTGCAAAACAGTATCTTCTTGTTTCTGCCCTGGGTGCCGATGTAAATTCGTCGATCTTTTATAATCAGGTAAAAGGAAAAGTTGAACAGGCGATTATAGAAGAAAAATTTTCAGCAACGCATATATTCCGCCCATCATTACTCCTTGGCGATCGAAAAGAGGAGCGACCTGGCGAAGAGGCAGCGAAATTCTTTTATAAGTACGCAGGTTTTTTGATTCCGAAAAAATACAAGGGGATTGATGCTGCAAAAGTGGCGCGTTCCATGATTCATTTTGCGCGTGAGGAAAAACCGGGCGTACACATCGACGAATCTGCAGCCATGCAATCTTTTTAACAATGACATTAGGTTAATTTTCAGACGAATGATTGCAGTTATACAACGTGTTTCATCCGCTTCAGTAGTTATACAGGATAAGGTAAACGCCAATGTGCAGCAGGGACTCCTGATTCTGCTTGGTATCGAAGAGGCAGACAATGATGAAGATATTTTATGGCTGACTGCAAAAATTACTAACCTTCGGATATTCGATGATGGATCAGGTATGATGAACAAAAGTGTGAAGGAGATTGGAGGGGAAGCCCTCGTGGTTAGTCAGTTTACTTTGCATGCCAGTACCAGGAAAGGCAATCGCCCTTCCTATATTAAAGCTGCGAAGCCAGACATCGCTATTCCCGTGTATGAGAAATTCATTCAGACACTCGAACAAAATATGGAACGTTCTGTTCAAACCGGTGTCTTTGGAGCCGATATGAAAGTGACGTTGGTAAATGATGGCCCCGTCACTATTATCATAGACACAAAGAACAAAGTATGAAACGGGTAACGGTAATTCGGGATGATATTACGACATTGGATGTTGATGCCATCGTAAACGCGGCGAATTCGGCTTTGCTTGGTGGAGGTGGTGTTGATGGTGCTATTCACCGCGCTGGTGGACCTCAGATTCTTGAAGAATGTAAATTAATAAAGAACAAACAAGGCGGTTGCGCCACCGGCCAGGCGGTTATTACTTCCGGAGGTAACTTAAAGGCCAAACATGTTATCCATACCGTTGGACCAGTTTGGCAGGGTGGGGACAAACAGGAAGATGAAAAATTGAGAGATGCGTATTGGAATAGTCTTTTACGCGCAGTCGAGCATGGAATTCACTCCATAGCATTCTCTAACATAAGTACTGGCATTTACGGATTCCCAAAAGGAAGAGCAGCGGAAATAGCTACACGTACCGTAGGCGAATTCCTTAAAGCGAATACCAGTATACGAAGTGTTATTTTTTGTTGTTATGACGAAGAGAATTTCAAGATTTATCAAAGCATTTTAGAACTATAATAACTTGGTTGTATCTGTATTGCTCCTGGAGGACGTCGTGATGCATTTCAGATTTTAAATTAATGTGAATGATGCGATTAATGTTAACGGGATTTTTCATGGTGGTACTTTCCCCGCTTCTTGCCCAATACAAGTATGGGCTTAAAGTAACTTCTTGGGCAGAATATCAAAGCACCGTTAAAATTAATCCGAAGAAGGAATTGATTGATCTTGAAAAACATATTCCCTCCCTCGTTCTTGATATACGATATGCAACCGCAAACAATTTTACAGGTGAAAAAATTTATAATCTGGCAAAGGCTTTTGCTCGCCGGCCAGTAGCCGATGCGTTAAAACAGGCGCAGCAAGAATTGAAGTCACAGGGACTGGGACTTAAAGTATTTGATGCCTACAGACCTTATAAAGCAACTGTGAAATTTTACGAAGTGTACGGAGATACCACCTACGTTGCTTCGCCTTATCGTGGTTCACGCCATAATCGCGGATGTGCGGTTGATATTACACTTATTGATTTAAAAACCGGTAAAGAACTGAGAATGCCAACGCCTTACGATTCCTTTCAAAAGGCGGCATGGCCTTCAACGCCGGCGAAAGACGCTGAAATCGGCAAGAACCGGAGTTTGTTGATAGCCACCATGAAGAAATACGGCTTTCGTGTCAACAGCTCAGAGTGGTGGCATTTTGATTTTATCGGGTGGAAAAACTATGAGGTGCTGGATATTGATTTCGAACAACTGGTGAAATAGTTTACTTTACCTTGATTGAAAGAAAACTACATCACCGATTTTAAATATTGAAGACTCTTCGGGATCTGTTCTTCGGCGCGTGACGATTCATCTTTAATAAAGAAGTGTTGGATACCAAATTCTCTGGCGGCCTTCACAATTTCAGCAATTCCAACGTCTCCCTTTCCAAGTGCCACGTTAGATTCCTGATCGGTTCTCGCGGGTTCGGTGCCTTTTTTCCGGTCTTTTAATCCGATCATAATAAAGCGCGTGGGATATTTTTTTAATAACGCGACTGGATCCTGGCCGGCTTGTTTTATCTGGAACACATCCATTTCAAAATGGACAACCCGCGGGTCAAGCTGCTGAACAAAATAATCAAAGAGCGTACCATTGCCGTAAGGTTGGAATTCTAATCCAGAAGGTTGATAACAGAGTAGTAATCCATTTCTGGCAATTGTCTTTCCAGCGGCATTTAACACTGCTGCCGCACGATCCACATCTTCTTTTGTGAAGGTTCCGTTCTCGTGTGGATTCCAGGAACAGACGATATATCGCGCACCGTAAGAACGCGCCTCGTCTACGGCAGATTGTGCAAATTTTTCGAGGCGATTGAAATCTGTTTCAAAACTTAAAACACTAAGATTATTGAGGGCAAGCGATTTAATAAATTCAGGAAAAGTGAGACCGTAGGTGGTGCTAAACTGAACGTGCGTAAAGCCCATTTCATGCACCTTTTTCATCGTTGCCGGGACATCTTTTTCCAGTTCGCTTTTCAGGCTATTCAGCTGAAGTCCGATTTCCTGCGCGTGGGAATAAGAGTTTGACAGGAGGGCAGTAAAAAGGAGTAAAATAAAGCGCTGATACATCGGCGGTGTTTATAAGGCACAAAATATAAAGGAAAGTTTCTCAGAAACAAATTTACTTTTGGAGGGTGCTTTAAAACAAAAAGCGCCACCACGGGGGGCGACGCTTTTCAGGGGTTTGGTTTGGTTTATCGTTGGGCCAGCACTGGTGTGTTTGAAACCAGGGCGACCAGGTCTTCGTCGTTCACATTTTTTTTCTCATCAGCAACGACAAGGAAATTATTGTAAAGTTGGTCAAGATCAGTTTTACTTGGCTGATATCCTAATAATTCCAGCCTGTGTTTTAGGGCTGCTCTTCCGCTTCGTGCGGTTAACACGATGGAGGAGGATGGCACACCAACATCAGCAGGGTTTATGATTTCATAGTTCTCCGAGTTTTTCAGGAAACCATCCTGATGGATACCCGAAGAGTGTGCAAATGCATTCGCACCGACAATTGCCTTATTTGGCTGAACGGGCATACGCATCATATCCGAGATCAGTGTGCTGAGTCCGTATAATTTTTCGGACTTGATATTCGTGTATAGATCCAGGTCTTTATGTGTTTTTACAATCATAGCAACTTCTTCCAGCGAAGTATTGCCAGCTCTTTCACCAATGCCGTTAATGGTAACTTCTGCCTGACGTGCGCCGCCCATAAGCCCGGCAATCGTATTGGCCGTAGCCAGACCAAGGTCATTGTGACAATGCACTGAGATGGTGGCTTTGTCAATGTTCTTCACATGTTCAACTAAATATTGGATCCGTTTGCCATACAGGTGCGGAAGACAATATCCGGTTGTATCCGGAATGTTCACCACATCGGCGCCGGCTGCGATCACGGCTTCTACTAGTTGCGCAAGGAAAGCAACGTCTGCACGACCAGCATCTTCAGCAAAAAACTCTACTTCAACGCCTTTGCTCTTTGCATAGTCAACTGCCCATACCGCTTGCTCAAGAATTTTTTCACGTGTGCTGTTAAACTTGTGCTTGATATGGATATCAGAAGAACCGATCCCGGTGTGAATCCGACCACGTTTGGCATAGCGAAGCGCTTCACCTGCTACGTCGATATCGTCTTTTTTCGCCCGCGTCAACGCACAGACTACCGGTTCTTTTACCGCTTTGGAAATTTCGATAACAGAAAGAAAATCTCCAGGACTCGAAATCGGAAACCCCGCTTCAATTACATCTACACCGAGTGCTTCTAACTCCCGCGCTACTGTTATTTTTTCACTTGTAGAAAGCTGGCATCCGGGCACCTGCTCTCCATCGCGTAAGGTTGTGTCGAAGATTTCAATTTTCTTGCTCATGCGTCATTTTTTAGTTATTGACGGGACTTTGCACCGCCATCCTGATATTATTACATACTACATTACCCATGACTTCCGTTCCGAGGACTTTTTCATGGGATGTGTTGGCATCAGCAATATCACGTGTGCGGAATCCCTCTTTCAGGGTTTGTTCTACAGCGCGGATAACAGCATCAGCTTCTTCTTTCAATCCGAGAGAGATATCGAGAAGCAGGGCAGCGGATAAAATTGAAGCCAACGGATTGGCTATACCTTTTCCAGTAATATCATGAGCACTTCCGTGGATGGGCTCATACAATCCAACCGTATCACCTACAGAGGCAGAAGCCAGCATGCCCATGGAGCCTGCAATTTGGGAAGCTTCATCCGTGAGGATATCGCCAAAGAGGTTACCGGTTACGACAACATCGAAGGCTTTTGGATTTTGAATCAGTTTCATGGCGGCAGCATCAACGAACATGTGTTCTACTTCAACGTCAGGATATTGTTTCGCTACTTCCTGAACGACCGATCTCCACAGGCGTGAACTCTCGAGTACGTTGGCCTTATCAACAGAAGTAAGTTTCTTCCTGCGCGTCTGTGCAGCCTTGAATGCTTTGTGTGCGATCCGCTCAACTTCGTATTTTGAATAGATCATGGTGTCGTAAGCGGTGTCGTTGTTGTCCTTTCTGCCACGCTCGCCGAAGTAAACATCCCCGGTTAATTCGCGAAAGAAAAGAATATCAGCGCCTTTAAGAATTTCAGGTTTTATGCTTGAAGCATGAAGGAGTTCATCAAATAGTTTAATCGGACGCAGGTTGGCGTATAAGCCAAGTTCTTTACGCATTTTCAGCAATCCCTGTTCAGGGCGTACCGGTAAGGTAGGATCATTATCGTATTTAGGATGGCCTACAGCACCGAAGAGAATCGCATCAGCGTTCCTCATCTTTGTCAACGATTCAGCAGGAAGCGGATCACCCGTTGCTTCAATGGCATCATGACCAATCATCGCATAATCAAAAATAAATTCATGCCCATAGCATTCAGCTATCTGCTCCAATACCTTTTTTCCGCAATTGGTTACTTCTTTACCGATACCATCTCCCGGAAGAATCGTGATTTTATATTTCTTGCTCATTTTCGTCTTGCTGATTTAATGTTTTCTATTTCTGTTTCCGTTCCTCACTTCTCATCCCCTCATCCCGTGTATTTCTTACTTCGTACCTCGTCCCTTGTACCTCGTACTTCCTAATGCGCTAATTCAAAATGTTTAATTTCATTTCTCATGCTCAAGAGATAATCAATATCATCGTACCCATTGGTAAGGCATGTTTTCTTGTACTGGTTAATATCAAAGGATTCTGATGAACCATCTTCGAGTGTAACTTTTTGATTTTGCAGATCTACTGTAATTGGTGTTGCTGGATTTTTTTCAATAGCATCGAAAATTTTCTTCAAAAACCCATCCGTAACCTGGACGGGAAGAAGCGCATTGTTCAGTGCATTATTTTTAAAGATGTCTGCAAAGAAGCTTGAGATAACGACACGTAGTCCGAAATCGTAGATTGCCCAGGCAGCATGTTCGCGGCTACTGCCACAGCCGAAATTTTTTCCGGCTACCAGGACCTGGCCGCTATACTGTGGGTTATTCAACGCAAAGTCAGCTTTTGGTGTATCATCGGCATTGTATCTCCAATCCCGGAACAGGTTCTCACCGAATCCTTCGCGTGTCGTTGCTTTAAGAAAACGTGCCGGGATGATCTGATCAGTATCTATATTTTCGATAGGAAGCGGGATTGCTGTGCTTCTTAAGGTGATGAATTTCTCTTTACTCATGACGTGTTATCGTTATCGTTATGACTTCGTGAAGTTATTAAACAAACTCGCGTATATCGGTTACTTTACCGGTGATGGCAGCAGCAGCAGCGCTTAGCGGACTGGCGAGAAATGTTCTGGATTTTGGTCCTTGTCTTCCTTCGAAATTCCGGTTTGATGTACTGATGCAATATTTTCCCGCCGGGATCTTGTCTTCGTTCATGGCGAGGCATGCAGAACAACCTGGCTGACGAAGTTGAAATCCTGCAGCTTCAAAAATTTTGTCAAGGCCTTCAAGACGAGCCTGATCTTCTACCTGTTTCGATCCGGGAACAACCCATACTTCAACATTGTCGGCTTTCTTTTTTCCTTGCACAACAGAAGCTACCAAACGTAAATCTTCAATACGCGCATTGGTACAACTTCCGATAAATACATAGTCAACAGGTTTGCCCAGTAGTTGTGAACCGGCATCCAGTCCCATGTATTCAAGTGATTTCTTAAACGAGGTTTGTTCGCTGATGTCTTTCAGTTCTTCAACGGTAGGGATACGGTCCGTAACCTTGATTCCCATTCCAGGGTTTGTTCCATAAGTGATCATCGGCGCAATGTCTGCGGCATCGTATTGTAACACCAGATCGTATTGCGCGCCATCATCTGTTTTCAGTTGTCTCCATTGTTCAACCAAACGATCAAACGTCTCGCCCTGCGGCGCAAATTTTCTTCCTTTGATGTAGTTGAAGGTAGTCTCATCAGGAGCGATCAATCCACCACGTGCACCCATTTCGATGCTCATGTTACAGATGGTCATTCTGGCTTCCATCGAAAGTGCACGAATGGCGTCGCCCGCATATTCAACAAAGAATCCCGTAGCTCCGCTTGCCGAAATCTTTGAAATGATGTAGAGGATAATATCTTTTGCAACAACACCTTTGCCCAATTTCCCATTGATCTCAATCTTCATTGTCTTCGGGCGGTATTGCAGGATACACTGCGTTGCAAGAACTTGTTCTACTTCACTGGTCCCGATACCAAACGCAATGTTTCCAAATGCACCGTGTGTTGACGTGTGACTATCGCCACAAACGATGGTCATACCCGGTAATGTAAGTCCTAATTCCGGACCGATAATGTGTACAATGCCCTGGTAGGGATGGCCAAGATCATAAAGGGTGATCCCGAATTCTTCGCAGTTCTTACGAAGGGTTTCTACCTGGTGGCGTGATAATGCTTCCTTAATGGGAAGGTGCTGTTCCAGTGTGGGTACGTTGTGATCAGGTGTTGCTGTTGTACGGGCTGGGTTAAAAACGGATACACCACGTTTCCGGATCCCGGCAAATGCTTGTGGACTGGTCACTTCGTGAATGAAATGACGGTCGATGTATAGCACATCGGGATGACCCTCACTTTGCTTTACTACGTGTGCATCCCAGATTTTGTCGAACAGTGTTTTCGCTTGGCTCATGTCAGTTTAAAATATCAACTTCTCTTGTTAAAATATACGGTGAGCAATAACAAGTGTTTGTTTGCTCTATACTCCTAAAAATGAAATCGTCCCGCCATGATTTAGGTCATTGGCGGGACGAAAAGTTCCTTTATCAGAAATGTTTTTGCAACTCATGTAAGATGCAAAACTTTTTTGTCATTGGTAAAAAATACAAGACTAAAGCACGAAGATCACAAAAGTTAGGGGCTACATCAACGGAATTGTTAAAAAAATTTTTTTACTAACGAGTGTTTGTGCCTGGGTGCGAGTCATTTCCGCTATAAATTATCATAACGAGGTAAGCAACTCACGCGTTCATTCATTGTAAAAAATACATTCGCGATAGCGCCTACCACCACGGCAGCGGCAGCTTAATTTCATTCACCGAATTTACGATCATATCAGGTTTAAAAGCATATTGTGTGAGCTCTTCAATCCTTGTAATTCCACTTAATACCAGGATGGTTTTATAACCCATTTGTACACCGCCCTGAATATCGGTTCCCATCGTATCACCAATCACGGTAGTCTCCGCAGTTTCAAGTCCCAGCGCCTTACGTGCAGATCGCATCATCACCGGTCCCGGTTTACCAATCACAAAAGCTTTAACACCCGTTGCTTCTTCAATCATGGCTGTTGTTGCTGCAATACCTAAATTATTCCAGCCTTTCATTTTTGGCGATGGGTCGCGATTGGTAGTGATAAATTTTGCGCCGGCGAGAATCATATCCACCGCACGCTGAACCATTTCAAGTGTAAAGTTTCGGCCTTCACCAAGCACGACAAATTCGGGATCAGTGTCTACCAGTGTAATGCCGTTTTCATGTAAGCTCGTAAGTAAACCACCTTCACCAAGTACATAGGCTGTACCACGCGGTATCTGACTAGAGAGGAACTTACCTGTAGCCATTGCACTGGTGTACACGTGATCTTCCGTAACATCAATGCCAAGCTTGTGAAGTTTCCGAACAGCTTCGAGTCGCGTTCGTTGACTGTTATTGGTCATGAACATGAATGGAATATTCTGTTGTAATAACCGGCGGATGAACAGGTCAGCTTCCGGAATCATAATATCTCCTCCGTACACTACACCATCCATGTCGATCAATAATCCTTGTGCCATAAATTGTTATGAAAAAATTTAGTATTCAAAAAACAGAATTGGAAGATACAATGAAGTATTGTTCCAAACACAAAATGTTTATGTTTTTGTTTTAATTCAGCAAGATGAATAAACAATAACGTTATCGCAAACGGAGGTGACTTAGGCGTGTTATTGAAGTTGATAGTTTACGCGTCGTTGCATTCATCCTGTGTTAAATCCATTGTATTTCTTGATTGTTTTTTATGGCCCCACACCTTCCTTTCTCCGCTCTCGAGCAAAAAGAGGAAATCCTTCCGAAGAACCTAACTCACGCCGAGGCAACGTTATGGCTAGCGCTAAAAAGAAAACAACTTACCGGAATAATTCTGAAGGCAACACAGTGTAGGTTATTACATTCCTGATTTTTATTGCGCTGCTGAAATCTTGATCTGATGCACCTAACAAGGAAGGCGCCTGCATTTAAAAATTGGGGCTGACTAAAAAGTCTTTTGCATTTTCAAGAGTGCGATACAACGTTTTGTATTCTAAGTCAAAACAAAACTAATGTCTGAAAAGTCTGCCAATTGAATTCGAAAACAAAATTATTGATGGCAGTCGTTGCGACAAAAA
>DASPIZ010000005.1:0-16132 GCA_035628875.1 Ohtaekwangia sp.
TCAGAAAACAACAGTCCCAAACTCAAGAACGGGCTCGTAAGGCACCAAATCGGTAACGGGTTTTGTAGCTGCTATGCTTTTTGCGTAAGCAATATACGTCATCACACATTTTTTCCGTGCCCACGGTGGGTGACTCAGGATGACGGTAACGAAGGGCGGAAATAGCTGCGAGTTACGAGCTTCGAGCCACGAGTTTATTTAGGCAATAGAATAAGTGTTTGGCAGTGCTGCAAGTTGTTATTACTAAACCCTGAAGGTTTCGCAAACCAACCTCAAACCTCAGACATCAAACCTCAAACAAATTGGCACAAGCGCATCGTTATCGAAACCAACCTTGAACTTTGAACCTTGAACTTTGAACTAATGTAAATGTGTTCGTGTGTTTCTTGGTGCATTAGTAAAAATCATGGAGATTTAGCACAACCTAATCGTGCTTTATTATGGCAATTAACCAACGCTATCTCGCCCTGGATGTTTTTCGTGGAATGACCGTATGTTTCATGATCATTGTGAATACACCGGGAGATTGGAATTTTGTTTATGGCCCCTTATTGCATGCACCATGGCATGGCTTTACACCTACCGATTTAGTTTTCCCTGCTTTTTTGTTTGCTGTTGGTAATGCCATGGCTTTTGCCATGCGTAAATTTGAAGGATTAGACCAAGGTATTTTCTGGACCAAAACGTTAAAACGTACGGTGATCATCTTCACGATCGGTGTACTGCTCTATTATTTTCCGTTTTTTAATTTTGAAACTGGTACACTAAAACCGCTTAGCGATGCCAGAATTCCCGGCGTACTCCAGCGCATTTCCCTGTGTTACTTCTTTGCTTCTATAATCATTCATTATGGATCAAGGCAGATTGCCGTGTGGTGTAGCATTTTTATTCTGCTTTTCTACTGGTTAATATTATATGCTTTTGGTGATCCAACTGATCCCTATAGTTTGGCCGGTTATGCCGGTAATGCGATAGATTTAAGTATACTGGGTGAAAGTCATCTTTATCATGGAGAAGGTGTGGCTTTTGATCCTGAAGGAATACTAAGTACGTTGCCAGCTATTGTAAATGTAATTGCAGGTTATCTTGCCGGAGATTTTATTCGACGAAACAGTAATAACTTCGAAACGATTGCCAAGCTGTTAATGGCCGGGGCTGTAATCGTCTTTATTGCATTGGCTTGGGATATGGTGTTTCCCATCAATAAAAAGATCTGGACCAGTTCCTTTGTGTTGGTAACCTCAGGTTTGTCACTTGTTATTCTGGCGCTGTTGATTTATGTAATTGAGATCTTAAAAAAACAGCGATGGACTTACTTTCTTGTTGTATTCGGAAGGAATCCGCTGTTCATCTATATCCTATCGTCTTTGCTTTCCACGATCTTCTGGTCAGTTCAGGTTGGCGATAAAAGTTTTTACCAATGGCTGTTCCGGGATTTCTTTGGCAGTTTTGCCAGTCCTCTTAATGCATCCTTCTTGTTTGCCTTGTTCTTTATGTTGCTTAACTGGTTGCTCGGATACATCCTTGATAAAAAACGGATTTACATTAAAGTCTAATGTAATATTCAGTCTTTTCTCGGAATTACTTAAGATTTAAAAATCAATGTCGTTTACTTTTCCTTCGGAGAGGGTAGGGTGAGGCAAAAAACAAACAAGCTTAAGTAAACGACATTGATTTGAAATTGTGGATAGAATGTCCAAATGGTACGTTCATCTTAAAATAATAGACTTTCAAAGGTCCTGCAAATAGGCAATCGATACATTCGTGTAAAGTCACCTCAATTACAATCAAACATCAGACTTATGAAAAACAAGGCTTCAGGCTTTTTATTAACAATCCTGCTTTCTTTTGCGTGTTCTGTTCCGTTGTTGGCGCAGGACATCGGTTTTCTGCTTGACAGTTATGTAATAGACCGGTGGTACCTGGATGAAAAATTATTTTGTGATAAAATAAAAGATTTAGGCGGAACATTCGAAGTGAACGTTGCGTACGGCGACCCTAATGAACAGTTAAAGCAAGCCAAGGCGCTGATTGAAAAAGGTGCCAAAGTGTTGGTAGTTGTTCCGGTTGATGGTGAAAAGGCAGCTGACATTGTAAAATTAGCCAAGGCCGCAAATGTTAAAGTTATTTCATATGACCGACTCATACTTCATCCAGACGTTTCGCTGTATGTTTCTTACAACAACGAAAAGGTAGGGAGACTGCAGGCGCGTTATGCTTTAGAAAGGGTACCAAAGGGAAACTATGTACTTTTAAATGGACCGGTGACTGATAACAATGCAATTCTATTCAGGGAAGGTCAGCTTAAAGAACTTCAGCCCGCGATAGAAAAAGGACAGATTAAAGTGGTGGCAGACTTTGTAATGCCAGACTGGGGTGAGATCGGAGCGATCATGCAGATGGACGATTTCTATGCAAACACAACAGCAAAGCTGGATGTAGTTCTCGCAGCAAATGATGCGCTTGCAAGTGGCGCAATCCAGGCGCTTCCGCCAACTACTGATGTTAAGAAGATGATCATTACAGGTCAGGATGCAGATTTAACGGCGCTCAAAAGTATTATCGCAGGCGGGCAATCCATGACGATATATAAACCGATCAGGCCACTGGCATATCTGGCAGCAGAAAACACGATGAAGCTTTTAAAAGGAGAAACATTGAAGGAGGCTGCTCCAGTTTCTTATGGCAACATTACCGTACCTTCAATTTTGCTCGACCCTGTGGTAGTAGATAAATCAAACTTTAAGGATACTGTAGTAAAAGACGGACACGTTTCCTTATCGGAAATGGATATAAAATAATTTGACTATTCGACGGTAAGAACGTTGTTCTTCAATACGGGAACAACGTTAAACTGATCAGGCGTAAGACAATAGTCAATGTCTTTTTTAATGCCAAGGCGTGCAAGTCGTTGAACATGACTTGCATGCTTTAGAAATTCACCCATATTTGTTTTTGCCTGGCTGTATAAATGTTGTGCTAAAAGGGGAGCATCACAGGCCGCTTTTATAGTGTCCTTTAGTAATTCAACAACGGCTCCGGCAAATAAGGTATCTTCCAGGTTTACTTTTCCCTTCCACCCTGAGCAAACTACGAGAATATTATTTTCTCCCCGTTCTAGATGTTTCGCAACAGCAGAAAGGTTGAGAAATGAACCGATTAATATTTCTCTTGCTTCACGCGATTTTACAATGGCCTGCGTACCATTTGTCGTAGTGAATGCAATGTCTTTTCCCAGTAAGGATGGATGCATGTATTCAAAAGGTGAATTGCCAAAATCAAATTCCGCAATTTTTTTTCCATCACGTTCTCCAGCCGTGTAGCACAAGGAAGATTTTAAAGCCAGGCATTCATCAAGAGTTGCTACAGGAGTAATACGCTTCACGCCGTAGGCAAATGCAGTTGTCATGCATGAAGTCGCGCGGAAAATATCAACAACAACAACTGTCTTATCCCTGACATCATATAAATGCATCATGTCCGGGCTCAAACAAACATCAATGGTTCTCATGTTATCTTACAGCGTGTTAGCAGTGAATGACTAAGAAATAAAAGGCAGCTTACTTACTTCTGCTTTTAAGGATTTTCCCCTGATGTCGATGAATACTTCTTTTCCAGGATTTGTGTTTTCCATGGTAACATATCCTAATCCTATACCAATACCCAGCAGGGGAGACATGGTCCCGGAAGTAACCTTGCCAATAATATTTCCCGCGGCATCTTTAATGTTATAATCATGACGTGGTATACCCTTGTCGATCATTTTGAAGCCGACAAGTTTTTTACTGACACCGGTTTCTTTTTGTTTTTTGATGGCCGACGAATTCGTGAACTCTTTTGTAAACTTCGTGATCCATCCTAACCCGCCTTCCAACGGAGATGTTGTGTCGTCGATATCATTTCCATAAAGACAAAAACCCATTTCGAGGCGAAGTGTATCGCGTGCGCCGAGTCCAATAGGTTTAATATTAAATTCTTTACCAGCTTCAAAAATGGCGCTCCAGACTTTTTCTGCATCCTGGTTGCGAACGTAGACTTCAAATCCACCGGCGCCGGTATAGCCTGTATTGGACATCACGACATTTGATGCGCCTGCAAAATCACCAATGGTAAAGTGATAATATTTTATACTGCTTAAATCAGTGTTGGTTAATTTCTGAAGGGTCGCTACGGCTTTCGGTCCCTGTACGGCAAAAAGACAAAGCGCATCGGATATGTTTTTCATATCAACACTTTTCGTATTGAATTGACTGATCCAGTTCCAGTCCTTTTCAATATTGGAAGCGTTAACCACCAACATGTAATCCTGTTCTTTGATTTTATAAACGATCAGATCATCGACAATGCCTCCTGTTGTATTGGGTAAACAAGAATATTGTGCTTGTCCGTCGGTGAGCTTTGAGGCATCGTTGCTGGTTACCCGCTGTATGAGATCAAGGGCATGCTCGCCTTTCAAAGTAAACTCACCCATATGAGATACATCAAAAACACCCACGCCGTTTCGAACGGTAAGATGTTCCTCAATGTCGGATGAATATCGGACAGGCATATTATAATCAGCAAAAGATACCATTTTCGCACCAAGCTTAACATGCAGATCATTCAATGGGATATACTTCAATTCCATAGCACGGTTTTAGGGGTATAAAGGTAGAAGAAGTTTTCGAATAGCTTCAAGCTACATGCTGCAGGCTTCAAGTTGAGCGTAGCTGCGAGCTTCGAGCTACGAGTTTGTTGAGCCACATATCAAGGTACGAGGTTGTGTTATCGACATTCAAGTTTTTACTGACCCAATAACGGTTTCGCAAACCAACCTCAAACTTCAAACCTCAAACTTCAAACAAATTGGCACAAGCGCCTCGTTATCGCAAACCAACCATGAACTTTGAACTATGAACCATGAACTTGGACTTTTTTCCTCGCCTCGTCGATCGCCTTTAACGTTTCCGCTTTTACCTTATTGATCTTTTTCATTTCGCTTTCCAGGTATTGGCGGGCTTCCTCAACGCCTGCGCTATCTGGTTTTGGGTCGAACTGCCGCATCCACACGTTCATCGCGTTGCTGGCAGAATCCAGTCTCTGGATCGTTGATTTCAATTCCGCTTTTTTTTCCGCAGAAACGCTATCCATCTTTGCGGTGAGCTTTTGCTTCAGCACATACATATCGCTCATTTTCGGCATAACTTCATCATGAACCCGGATCACCTCATCGTAAAGGGCCTGGTTGCCGGACTCTTCCTGATAGGGTTCAGAAGCCTTGGAATCGTTTGCCTTCTGTTGACACGCATTCATGCACATGGAAATCATTAACACTAAAAAAATACAAGACTGTTTCATGGGATATCTTTTTCCAAAGGTAATAATCTGTAACAGTTGTAAGGTAACTTCCTGACTAACAATCATTAGTTTCAACAAAAAAACAGAAAAAATAATCAGCATATTTGCAACTCAGATTAAAATGCTTTTATCTTTGGAGACTTGTTTAGAGAAATGAAGATCACCAACACATTTTACTTTTATTACTACTTTTTTAAATCCCAGGCGGGACTTTAAGAGTGGTGTGTTGTTGAAATATGACAAATAAACTCAGGAAAGTCCTCCGAAACCGGGGGACTTTTTTTTTAGGGCATTTCTCAGAAAACGGATTAAACCAAAGGAATAGGTCAATAGAATGACCAGGTAAGTATGGCAAAAAAGAAAAAACTAAGGGTAGCAATTCAGGGCATCGCGACAAGCTTTCACGAAGTAGCTGCCATGACGTATTTCAGTGAACCGATCGAAACGATTGAATGTCTTTCGTTTCATCAACTTTTTGAAAGCGTTAAAAATAACGATGCTGATTATGCGGTTATGGCCATTGAAAATTCCATCGCCGGCAGTATTCTACCTAATTATTTCTTATTGCAGAGCTATCATTTCACGATCATTGGCGAGCTATACCTGCCGATCCACATGCATTTGCTGGCGCTACCCGGTGTTAAGATCAGCGACCTTAAAACGATAGAGTCTCACCCTATGGCTATACGCCAATGCGCTGAATATTTGCAGGCGCTGAACGGTGTTGAAATCCGCGAAAGCGACGATACCGCATTATCTGCAAAACACGTAAAAGAGTTGAAGCTGAAAAATACAGGGGCTATCGCCAATGAATATGCAGCCAAAAAATTCGGGCTGGAGATTCTGGAGAAACGAATTGAAACACATAAGAAAAATTTCACGAGGTTTCTCATTTTAACCAAGCGCAACAACAAGACGCCAGACAGTAACAAGGCATCGCTTTCTTTTGAAGTGGCGAATGAGGTGGGAAGCCTTGCCGATGCACTGATGACATTTAAAACCTACAGCATAAATCTGTCGAAAATACAATCCATCCCCATCATTGGTAAACCCAGTGAGTACTCGATTCACATCGATGTGGAATGGAAAAGAAGAAAGAATTATGATGAAGCCATGCGCGATGTGTTGCGTCAGGTAAAAAATCTCAATGTATTGGGTGAGTACAGAAAAGCAAAAATAGAATACAAATAATTGTCAGCGAGAAATAATACGACAATGGTTACGATAAAAACAGCAAACCGGATCGCCAGTGTAGAGGAATACTACTTCAGCAGAAAGCTAGCCGAAGTGAAACGCCTGGATACACCCGAACTCCGTGTAATCAATCTTGGCATTGGTAGTCCTGACCAGGCACCTTCGGCGGATGCGATTGACGCGTTGATTCAATCTGCGAAAAATCCGGCGCATCATGGCTACCAAAGCTATAAGGGTATCCCTTCATTCCGGAAAGCGATTGCTGATTTTTACCAGCGCGTTTATGGAGTGCAGCTTGATACAGAAAATCAGATTCTTCCTTTGATGGGTTCGAAGGAAGGCATCATGCACATCGCGATGGCTTTCATCAACGAAGGCGAAGAAGTATTGTTTCCAAACCCAGGGTATCCAACGTATTCGTCGGTGGCAAACCTCGTTGGCGCAAAACTCAGACCGTATGCGTTAAGTGAAGCGTTAAACTGGCGTGTCGATATTGATGCACTTAGAAAAAGCGATCTAAGTAAAGTGAAGCTGATGTGGATCAACTATCCCCACATGCCGACCGGAACCACAGCTACGCGCGACGAACTGAAAGCCCTGGTTGATCTTGCACGGGAAAATAATTTTTTGATCGTGAACGACAATCCCTATAGTTTGATCTTGAATGATCAACCCTTAAGTATATTGTCAATACCCGGTGCTGAAGATGTAGCGCTCGAATTGAATTCGTTAAGCAAGTCGCATAATATGGCGGGATGGCGACTGGGTTGGGTAGCCGGGAAAAAAGAATACATCGATGCCGTATTGAAAGTAAAAAGCAATATGGACTCAGGAATGTTTCTTGGATTGCAACATGCCGCCGCCGAAGCACTTCAACAGGGTGAAGCCTGGTTTACGGAATTAAATGCAATGTATGCTGAACGTAAACGTATGGCTACCGCAATTCTCGATGTGTTGGGATGTACGTATGCATCAAACCAGTCCGGGCTATTCGTGTGGGCGAAGGCGCCGGAATCCATTGCCGATGTAGAGAAGTGGATCGATGAAATTCTTTATGGTACAAAAGTGTTCATTACACCTGGGTTCATCTTCGGAGAAGCCGGACAAAGATATATTCGGATCTCATTGTGTTGTACCACCGAAGTGCTGGGACAGGCAAAGATCAGAATTGAAAATTTTATTAAAAGCAAGACTGTATCACCAGTGCAGTCTTCCGTAAACGCCTAAGAAATGAGAACGACGATCATCGGGTTGGGATTAATTGGCGGGTCTATTGCGATAGACCTAAGGAAAGCGGGGATTGCTACGACGCTGGTGGGCGTGGATCACAATGCTGAACATGCTTCGCAAGCAATAGCCCTGGGGTTGGTAGACCACGTTGAATCGTTGGAGAAAGCAGTGGCGTCGTCTGAACTGGTTATCGTTGCCATACCGGTCAATGCCCTGAGCAAAGTATTACCTTCCGTGTTGGATCTTGTTTCACCTTCGGCGGTAGTAATTGACACCGGTTCTACCAAAGGCCTGATCTGTAAAGCAATTTCAAACCATGCACGCAGAGGCGCATTTGTAGCAGCGCACCCTATTGCAGGGACAGAAAACTCCGGGCCGGAAGCCGCTTTTAGTGGTTTATTTTTGAATAAGACAAACATCATTTGTGAAGCAGAGAAGTCGTCTCCTACGGCACGTACAGTGGCTGAAAAAGTGTTTGAGGCGCTGGGTATGAATACCATTTACATGGAAGCTGAGGAACACGATAAACACGTTGCCTATGTGTCTCATTTATCACACGTAAGCTCGTTTCTCCTGGGACAAACCGTGCTTGATATTGAAAAAGATGAGAAGAATATTTTTGCCCTGGCAGGTAGTGGTTTTGCTTCTACAGTTCGCCTGGCGAAAAGTTCGCCGGATATGTGGGCGCCGATTTTTGAACAGAACCTTGACTATCTCAGCCAAGCGTTGCAGGAATACATCATGCACTTACAACGGTTTCACTATTTGTTGCTGAAGCGCGATACCAATGAATTGCGCCAAGTGATGACAAAAGCGAATGAGATCCGGCGGGTGCTGGAAGGAATCGAATTAAAACAAACAGAAAAAAAAGCTGAAGCATCAGCCTCGAATTAAAAAGTAAAAATCTATAAACGAAATACATCTATCATTATGAAAAACGTATTGCAACTACAATCCATTTCAACCTGGTTGCCGACTTCGAGCAAGCCAATTATTATTAGCGGTCCCTGCAGCGCTGAGACAGAAGAACAAACCATCATGACCGCCAAGCAACTTGCTGCAACGGGTAAGGTACACGCGCTACGCGCCGGTATCTGGAAGCCACGCACAAGACCTGGCCAATACGAAGGCTCCGGTGCTGAAGGATTGAAATGGTTGATACAGGCCGGGAAAGAAACCGGGTTACCCGTTACTACTGAAGTTGCCAATGCAGCCCACGTAGAAGCCGCGTTAAAAGCCGGTGTAAATATTTTATGGGTTGGTGCCAGAACAACAGTAAACCCTTTCTCTGTTCAGGAAGTCGCTGACGCTTTAAAAGGTGTTGACATTCCGGTGATGGTAAAAAATCCGATCAACCCGGATCTCGAACTCTGGATCGGCGCATTAGAACGTCTGAACAAAGCCGGCATCACCAAACTTGCTGCTATCCACCGCGGGTTCTCTTCATTTGAAAAAGGTCCGTTCCGTAATGCACCGATGTGGGATATGAGCATTGAATTAAAAACGCGCATTCCTGAATTGGATATTATCTGCGACCCAAGTCACATCGCAGGGAACCGTGATCTGATTGCCATGATCTCGCAAAAAGCGCTTGATCTTGATATGGCTGGTGTAATGATTGAGAGTCACATTAATCCGGATGCAGCCTGGAGCGATGCAAAACAACAGGTAACACCTGCGGTGTTGGGTAAGATCGTTGAAGGATTGGTGGTGCGTACGGTGTCTTCCGAGAACAAAACGTTTAAAGACACCTTAAGTATTCTCCGTGAACAAATTGACCATCTTGATGATGAGATCATGCAAAAGTTTGCTGCGCGCATGAAAATATCTGAGAAGATCGGCCAGTACAAAAAAGAAAACAACGTTACTATTCTACAGGTAAGTCGCTGGGAAGAAATCATCGACACCCGCATTGCATTGGGCAAAGCGATGGGCATTAGTCCCGAGTTCACCCGCGAGTTATTGAAGTTGATTCACCAGGAATCCATCCAGATACAAACCAAAGTGATGAACAAAGTAGAAGAGCGCGTTTAAACAAAACACGTTTATAGATTTCCGAGGCTGCTTCGTTTGAGGCAGTCTCTTTTGTTTTGTTCAAGGTTCATGGTTCAAAGTTCAAAGTCGGTTTTCGATAACGATGCGCTTGTGCCAATTTGTTTGAGGTTTGATGTTTGAGGTTTGAGGTTGGTTTTCGAAACCGTTATTGGGTTAGCAAAAACGACTTGAGTGTCGATAGCACAACCTTGTACTCTGTACCTTCGATCTACCGCCCAACAAACTCGCAGCTCGAAGCTCATAGCTCGTAGCTATTTCTCCTCGCTTCGTTACCGTCTTCCTGATGCGCAGGCGCGAAGCAGGTGCATGCAGAAGGATCCCCCTGCACGAAGGTAAAAACGATTCGCTGGAAAAATTAAAACCAAATGCGAATAGCCAATCCTATGGAGTTCGCTAACGATGAGCTTGTGCCAATTGTTCGATGTTTGATGTCTGAGGTTTGAGGTTGGTTTTCGAAACCGTTATTGGGTTAGCAAAAACGACTTGAGTGTCGATAGCACAACCTTGTACTTTGTACCTTCGAGCTACCGCCCAACAAACTCGCAGCTCCAAGCTCATAGCTCGTAGCTCGTAGCTATTTCTCCTCCCTTCGTTACCGTCATCCTGGTGCGCAGGTGCGAAGCAGATGCATGCAGAAGGATCCCCCCGCACGAAGGCAAAAACGATTCGCTGGCAAAATCAAAACCACCGTGCATGGCAGGCCTGTGTTTTCGATAACGATAGTTACAAACCCGCTCGAGAAATTAATCTTTCAATTTTGAGATGCATTCGGTTTTATGGATATTGGGTAGGTCAAATGAATTGGCTTCGCACCCATGATGACAAAAAGAAAATAAACGACATGCGCATATGCCTTGGACGGATAAACGACATGCGTATATATTTATGGAAAATAAAGACATGCGGTTAGCCAATTGTTGTAAGGCATTGTTTGGGGAACAGAGAGGACAATGGAAAGAATTAAATTCGATACGATTAAGAAGGAGATTCAAGACATCTTTCCAAGTGCAAATCTTGACGATTGGGATTTAATTCCTGATTCCATTCACCGATTAGCAGCTTCTCAGGGGACAGATTTACCTTGGAAGAGAATTTCAAACTGGGAGGAATTTGAAGAAGGACAAATGGACTTTGAAGATGAAGATTTCTTAAATCTTGCTTTCTACAAGCATAAACCACAGGGACAAATTTACTTGGTGACAGATAATTGTTTCAAGACTAGGGAAGGATACGCGCTAGATTCTACCGAACTTTTAGACTTCGTTAATAATATCGACCAATTGGACAATGAGATTCCTTTCGTGCAGCCATTGGATTATGTTTTTATTAACCCGCAACAAAAACTCATAACGTTGATACACCACGAAGGACAGGTGACACAATACACGAGATGGATCTAAAACAACGCCTTACAACAATGTGTATGCGCAATTTAAATTTGTTTGTTAATTTTTAAAGGTAAATTTAAACTGCGCATACACGAACGTTGCCGGTAATTCAAAAGAGAAATGAGACTTATAATCCTTGTAATTACACTAATAACATTTATCAACATTAGCTTTTCTTGGGCACAGGCGCCTGATACATTGTATTTGGATAGCTTGTATAATGAAGTTACTGTGAAATTGAATGCCAAGTATATGAGAATAATTGCCAGCTACAACTCTGCAATTGAAAGATTTCAAGTATTCGATATCGACAAAAGCGGGCAGACAGTATTTGAGGGACATCTGAGATTTGTTAATTCAAATTTTCCCGATGGTGAGTATCTATACTATTTTGACAATGGAGCTATGAGACTAAGAGGAAGAAATAGAAATGTGTTCGACAGGGATTTTGAATTTGAGGAAGAACTCTGGCATCCAAATGGAATTAGACAGGGAAATACCTCATTTAAGAATCAATACCACCTTCATAATCATTATGATACGGTTGGAAAACAAGAAGTAAGAGACGGAAATGGCCGATGCGATTTTATTAGCTATTTCAACAAAACCATTCATAGAGGCGCAGTTAGTAACGGCCAGAAGAATGGTGTTTGGGTTATTTTTGATTTTAAGGGAACAATCATTGCTCGAGAAACATATAAGGACGGTAAGCTGATTATAGGACATAAAATAACGAAGAACCTCGACTCTATACCCTATAGACACCTTGGACTTGGTGGTGACGGAAGAATAACGGATCGAATAGCAAGAGAAATTAAAAAGCAGGTAAAAGAACAGCTGTCGGAAAAATTCAATTTAAAAAAAGAGATATTCTATTCAATTCATGTTAAAGGCAACGAGATTATTAATGTACAACTTCTCCGAGACAAATTTATTATTGATAACAAGATAAAATTGAATCCGATTACAGTAAATAGAGAATATATTGTTACAGAGCAAGGGGAGCCTGTTGAAGAGACAGTTTTGGTGCTGAAATTTAAAATGAAAGTATGAACTACCGGCAACACAATGTATGCCCAATAGCGCCCAGTCTTGAAAGAGCGGAGCAAAAATGTGGTGTTGATGAATTTCAGATTGCGTATTTCATAACATCGGCGCTACTGGGCATACATAAACGTTGCCGCCAATTGCCCATTATAAAAATGAGACTAATTATAGCAGTTTTTCTATCTCAGCTCTTAGGATGCTCTGGTTCTAAAAACATTTTGGAAGGAGAATGGATAGGAAGGGAATCAGGATTGGTGTTGGATTTTAAATCCGAAGACAGACTTGTGTTATCCTCTATTTGGAAAGATACAATAACGCCTGCCTTAGCCTATTCCGTAAGCAGAGACACTTTGCAGGTTCATCGCAATGGAAAACAAGAAATATTCGGAACAATCAAGTTTTTGAAGGATGACTCGCTTGTACTTATTTCAAAGACAGGGGACCGATTACAATTTCTAAAAATTAAAGACGTGTCCCCGAATGTGAACCGAAAGGATCTGGCAGCTAAAGTACAGAATAGTTCATGGTGCCTGGTATATGGACAAGATAGCGCAAGGATGGATTTTTTATCCACTCATAGATTCGATGATAACAACCAGCCGATGGAAGCAATGGTGCATTATTACTGGAGTTCCGGTTCATCATATATGGATAAGGAAGTATGGCACATCGGTGCATACAACGGAAGGCTTTTTATGGCTACTTCTCTTAATCAGATGGAGATAATCGTTAGACAGATTCTTGATGTGAATGATAACGAAATGGTCTTAACGTCGTTTTGGCTCAAATCTAATGAAAAAGATGTCCTTAGAAGGCTAGAAAATGACGGAAGAAAGCCTATTGCTAAGTTAACAGCCAAAAATTGGCAATCCGTTGATTTAGATACGATTTACACTGAGGAATCTGGTAACTCATACGAAGATGTAATTGCGCCCGGTTTACTTTCGAAGAAGATGGACTTTAGCTTCAAGGACGATTCGACATATTTAATACTGTGGGATGCGAAGGTCTGGAAAAAGGGGACTTGGTTTACGACGAGTGATCAGAAATTTATAGCAATCGATGATCCCAGGGATAAGAATAATTGGATCGGAATCAGAGCGAATCGAGATCACTTCGTTTTGTCAAAAACGCAAAGAATAAAAGGAGGTTACGGATATAAACTTTATACTCTGACAATTAGGGTCGAGTAGCGCAAATGCCGGCAACAATGTATATCAATTACGCCGCCAGTGTTTAATCATAATTTTTAAGTTTGACAGCCGGCGCGCTTGATATACTCGCGTTACCCAATCACTGCATATGAGAAAACTAATAATAGTACTGTTCACCACGACCTTCTTTAACGCTTGTGGGCAATCAGCTAAGGAAGTAGTTTTTGACTCCAGGTTTCAACCGAACTCAGAATATATAACTGAGATGGAATCAATCTCTAAATCCAAAATAAATTTTACAGGACCAGAAGAGAAAATCGACAACATCAAGGCAAGCGGGATTGAACTTCCTATGATCGTTGAAGGCTCAACCTCAATGAAAACCACAATACAAACTTTCGATTTATTGCCAGACAGTACTTTCAAAGTAAAAATGGGATATGGAAATATTCGAAGCTCTCAACTCCAAAATGGTCAAGGGACTGAGAAAGATAGCCCTATCTCAGGTTTGATAATTGAAGGAACTTACAACTCCCAGAACAAATTTAAAATTGACACCTTGATCAGTGACAAAGTAGATAATAACACAAAAAACACATTAATCTATACCCTTGAAAATGTTCAAGACAAAATTGCATTTCCTGATTATCCAATGAAAGTTGGGGATTCATTCGAACAAGAGCTTCCTATGAACATCCCTGTTGCCGGCATTAGCAATGTTGGGATTATTATCAAGACAAAGTACAAACTCAAAAACATAAGTGGAGACTTAGCATCTTTCGAAATTGATCAGACAATCGAACTTAACATGGATGTGGAACAGGCTAACGTTTCGGCAACAGGAAGTGGAACGGGTATATCTCAATTCGACATTGCAGAAAAATTTATCACGAAATATGAATCAGATCTTACCATTGAACTTACAATGAATGTTGAAGACCTTAAAATGAATGTGGAGATTAATGCTATATCAACTCAGAACGTGACAATAAAATAGAAAGCTGGTAACATTATGTATGAAATCATAGCCGCACAAGGCAACCGCACAACCCAAAGCTACGATTCATACATTTAACGTGTGTGTCTTGAACTTGATTTAGTTGTAAGAATGAAGATGCTGTACAAAAGATGGAATACTTTTTAGAGGATCAATAATCATGCGGAGGTCGAGCGAACAGAACTGGCCGATGATCTGATAAGAAGAAAAGAATTGATCTTCCGCATACCCCCGTCAGAAGGAGTTTGCAAATCACCTTATGCTGCATTGGAGGAAACTTTCTATGTGGTGAACGATAAGGAAAAACGGAGACATGATTTCCGTAGATGTTTGTTGAAGAGTCGAATAGAGTGAATCAGCGATTGAAGCCTCGTAATGTTAATAAGATGATGTTGAAAACAGGTAGTTATCCCCGAGCAGTCGGGATATCCGTGACCAAGTGCAATGGGCGTTCTGATCTCTGATTGCATAACATCCGGGGTAAAGCTGACGAGACTTCAACATGGGCTTTTGTATGGAACAAGAGAAATCGCTATTGTAGAGATGAGTCGCAAGACGATCAAAGATGTAAGGATGACATCAGATAGCGGCGACGGACTAAGTTGTAGTAGCGATGAAGCTGCTGAAAGGCAATGGAGCGAAGGACTTATCCTGTTTGGTTTTGTAGTTGACGACAACCAATTACTGTTGGGATGATCGACTATTACGAAACAAGATCACAGCCAATTACCAGGAAGATGGTATGGCAGGCCTATCAGAAGGTGAAATCAAACAAGGGAAGTTCAGGAGTTGATAAGATGGACTGGACTGCATAGATCACAAGTAAAATTCCACTTATATAAACTTTGGAACCGCCTGAGTTCAGGGAGTTACTTTCCGCAGCCTGTTAAAGAAGTAGCGATTAAGAAGAAGTCAGGAGGTGTACGCAAACTTGGGATTCCGACGTTGCTAGACCGCATTGCACAAGAAGTAGCGAAGTCATCTTGAACGAATTGTAGAGCCACAGTTTCATGACAGCTCATTTGGTTATCGTCCGGGGAGAAATTGTCATCAGGCAGTAGAGAAGGCAACAAGAAATGCTTTTACACACAATTGGGTGATTGATCTTGATATCAAGAGTTTCTTTGATACGATAGATCATGAACTGTTAATGAAAGCTGTTGCGCACTATTGCAAAGATAAGTGGGTTCTACTTTATGTGAAACGCTGGTTGAAGACTGGAGTTATTCAGCAAGATGGTTGTTATGTAGACAGGGTAACGGGCACACCTCAGGGAGGAGTGATCAGTCCACTGTTGGCTAACATCTTTCTTCATGTAACATTCGATAAGTGGATGGAGCAGCATCATAGCACAAAACCATTCGAGCGATATGCGGATGACATTGTAGTGCATTGCAAGACGGAGCGTCAGGCGAAATATCTTTTAAAAGAAATTACGCAACGCTTTAGGAACTGCAAGTTAAAATTGCATGAGGGGAAGACAAAGATTGTGAACATCAGAGGCAGTTCGGAGAAGAAGTACCAGATGAGTTTTGATTTTCTGGGTTTACTATAGAGCCTCACTACACGAAAGTGAAAGGAGGGAGTAAAAGAATTCTTCCCCGATGTGTTATCAGTAGGAAGTCGGTGAGTAGTGTGTTGGATAAATTCAAGCGGTTACACAAGAGACGCGTAAGCCTCGAAGTGTTGGCGCGGGAATTAAATCCGGTTATCCGCGGAGTGATGAATTA
>DASPIZ010000006.1:0-38129 GCA_035628875.1 Ohtaekwangia sp.
AGCAGCTTGAGCAACTTTCCTGCTTCATCAACCGGGTGGCTTCAGATGTTCGTCTGAAGCCCACTCATACCTCGGTCTACCTGGCACTTTGTGATTCGTGGATCGGCAGTCGGTTCTCGGAAACATTTCAGGTCTCGAGGCGGAAGCTGATGCAGTCAGCGCACATACAGTCCATCGTTACCTATCACAAGGTGATCACCGAGCTTCAGGCATTCGGCTACTTGCATTACTTACCTTCTTACCATCCTTTGAAGGGAAGTGCTGTGACCTTACGAGAAGTTTCATCGACCTAAATGCAGATGGTGATGACCTTGGAAGCACCTTCGAAGGTTTTAGCTCTACCTTATTGGTTTATGATCACCTTAAAGGCAGCTGCTCCGAATCCGAACTGGATAAGATGTAAACCGAGTTTAACATTTCCAAAATCAGCTTCCGAAAATGCCCTGTAGTCTTTAAGAATTACAGTGAAAGAAAACACAAAATGAAAAACGACAATCACTTTCAGACACTGATGAAGGGCAGCTATTTGATAAGAGTTGTCGAGAGGAGCAAGCCATGTTTTCGCTACGCTCAAACGCTTGTAAAGACATAACACTTCGTTTAAAAATATATTCTTATGGGAAGGCCGCGTGTAGAAGATCAGAATAAAAGAATCGTTCAAGTTAACATTCGCTTGACTGAAGAAGAGCACAAAAAAGTAACACAATACTCACAGGCGAGCGGATTAAGTCCTGCAAACTGGATGCGCAGAAAAGTATTCACCGGAAAATTTCCACCGGTAAAACTGTCTCCACTAGAAGCGTCAATGTATAATCAGCTAAGATCAATTGGCATCAATCTAAATCAGATAGCTCATAAGATAAATCAAGGTGATGATCATAAAAAGCATCTTAATTTTCTTATTAATACCTGGCTTGATATCAAAGGAATGCTAAAACATTTGACCAATGACAGGCAGTCAGGTTAAAGGAAGAAGTTTTCGCGGTGCCCTGCGATACAACCAGGAGAAAGTTGCTGCTGGCAAAGCAGAAGTCCTGGACAACTCATTCGTCAATGTTACCGAGCGGAACATTATGAAAGAAGTTGCCATGGTAAGAATGCAGCGTCCAGATTTGAAAAAGTATTTCTATCACACCTCGATCAATTTTCCGAAAGACGAAAACGTAAGCAATGAACTCATGATTAAGATCGGCCGAGACTATTTGGATGCAAATGGATTCAATCAACATCAATACATCATGTTTCGACACCACGATGCCAGCCATCCGCACTTTCACATCCTCGTCAACCGCATCGGCTATGACGGCTCAGTAGTCACCGACAGCAATGACTATCAAAGAAGCGAGAAGGTCCTGCGTCACCTTGAGAAGAAATACAATCTCACGCAGGTGGTCGGCAGTCGCGAATCTAAGGAACGCGGAATGAGTAACAACGAGATCCTTATGATGAAAAGGACAAACGATCCTTCTGCCAAGGTGGCCATGCAAATCATCATAGGTGAAGTTTTGAAATCAAAAGATCAACTGAGTACAAATGAGTTCATTTCTAAGCTTGAGCAACGTGGAGTTAAGGTACTTTTCAACCAAGCATCAACTGGATATGTCAGCGGCATCTCATACAGTTATCAAGGTATGGTGATGCAAGGCTCCAAGCTTGGAAATGCATTCAAATGGTCAACCATCAAAAACATTATCAATTATGAACAAGAAAGAGATCGCGAAAGAATCACGAAACAAATGCTCGATCAGAATACGCCCTCAATCAACTTCGAGCAAGTGACAAACATGCTCAAACAAATCGAGCAAACGCACTGGGAGGTAATGAACGATATGGAAAGCTTCCGGACAAAACATCGAACCCTGAGCTTTTCATTTACAGACCATCATTCACAGCTCAAATTATCAGAGCAGCATTTGCAGAGGCTGACCGAAAAACTGAGCGAGCAGTTGACGGAGCAATCAACGCGGTTTTCAAAATACCAAAAGTCATCCCGCTTAAAACGCTACTTGACGCCCACAGTCGTGGGGATAATCTCAGCACTGGTAACCAACCTGATATGTTGGATCGTGAGTTGAAGGAAAAGCAGAGGAAGAAGAGAAGAGGATTGAGAATGTAAAAGTTGTAAGATTTTAACAAGGATAATCGGTGAAATTCCGATTATCCTGTCAATATTTTACATAACCGACCTTAGCAGCGATCAAAATTTTGACCTCAAGGCATTTGGACTTAATCGGAAATTTTACCCTTGATGAACCGAGTTAATCGGAAATTTCCCCAAGTCAGCTTACTTAGTCGGAAATTTTCCCGCGAAATGCGGAGTTAGTCGGAAATTTTGCCCACAGGAGGGCGCGGTAGTAGGAATTTCCAGCCTTCTGGATGGGAATGGGCTTTTACTTGATTACCAACTAGTTATCCATAAACCATCAGTATGCCGACTATAAGCAATTTCACCTATTGCTCTGAGAGGTATTACAAAACTACCATTTTCATCAACTCAATGTCAAGTTTAACGTATATAAAACTTGATAAAGCTCCTGTTATATTCTATCTTTACTATTACTAACAAGAGCATAAGCAGAAACTACAGTTAGAACTATACTATGTCATCTATTGCTGAAATGATTTCCAAGAAAGTCGAAAATATGCCCGCTGGGTCAGTTTTTGACTATGCTCGGCTTGAGATTGCTTCCGATCAGTTTGTTACAGCTGCTCAATCGTTAAGCCGATTAACAAGGAAGGGAGTAATTTCCCGTCTTTCGAAGGGCAAGTACTACAAACCACAGCAGTCAAAATTTGGCAATAGCAGGCCCAGGGAGTCAGCATTCGTAGATGCATTAACCGTTAGACAAAATAAAAGAATCGGATATTTGACAGGACTGTCGGTTTACAATCAACTCGGCCTCACATCACAACTTTCCAATACCCTGGTGATTGCTACAGCCAACCCATTGCAACCGAAAAAGCTCGAAGGTTATAATGTAAAGTATGTAAGAAGGAATGTCAGCTTTTTAGATGACGATATTCCGCTGCTTCAGCTTTTGGATGCGTTACGGGATATTAAATCAATTCCCGATTCAAACCCGGATGACTCTCTTAAAATTTTGAAGGCACGTATTGCTGACCTATCAAAAGCGAAAAAGGAAAGACTGACTACACTCGCGTTGTCATTCAATCCCGGAACCCGTGCTTTGTTGGGAGCGTTGATAGAGAAATATTTTCCAGAAGTAAGAGCTCTTAAATTAAAACAGTCTATCAATAGGCTCTCTGTTTTTGAAACGGGAGTTTCAACTGAATTGCTTCCCAATAAACATTCCTGGAACTTGATATGACTTTCCATAGATCTAACGACTTTGTTGATGCAATCGAATCAGCAGCGGCTCATTTCAAGATGCGCACGATTTTCATTGAGAAGGATTATTGGGTGACTCACGTCCTGAAAAATCTATCGACCTCAAAACTCTTAGACGAAGTGGTATTCAAAGGAGGAACATCGCTTTCAAAAGCACATGATTGCATAAATCGTTTCTCGGAAGATATTGATCTGGCAATTCTTAAAACTGAAGGTATGTCGGGAAACCAGATCACGAATAAGATCAAGGAGACTGAAAAAACTGTCAGCGAAGGAGTGCGCTATTTTCAGCATCCGCTCGAAGAGAAGAAGGGCCGAAACAGGAGAACATTTTATCACTATACTAAAGCGATAACGGACCAAAACTTTGGTCAGGTCAAAGATCATATACAGCTAGAAATTAATGCTTTCACTCAACCAGTTCCATACGAAAAGAAAGTCATCCAATCGTATGTCGGTCAATTCCTGGCAGCAAAAGGGTTTAATGCAATCGTTAAGCAGTTTGGATTGGAGTCATTCGAGGTAAATGTCCTTATAAGAGAGCGAACCGTTTTCGAGAAATTGTTATCTCTTGTTAGACTCTCATACGATGGAACAGACAAAGTAAGAGGTAAGATCAGACACTTCTATGATATCCACCAACTGTTGAATCAGACCGATCTAAAAGGCAAGATTTTAATAGAGGAAAATTTTAAGATCCTCAAATGGGTGATGGAGGACGATGCTGCAAATGGGATTTTTGCCGGAGATTGGTTAGAGAAACCATTGAGCGAATCACCGCTTTTCAAGGACTTTGATTCATTTTGGAAGGAAATGGAATCCACTTATACATCTGAGTTGGGTCAATTGATTTGGGGAGAGTTGCCTAAGCCTGTCCTCGTGATCAATTCGTTCAAACAGACTAAAAGCTTTCTTGAACTCTTTGATAAAGCCGCAAAGGATAGGAAACCATGACGTTTCAATATTGCTCAGACCTACATCTGGAATTCCCAGTTAACAAGAAACACCTCAAGGCAAATCCAATAAAGCCTGAAGGTGAAATCCTTTTGCTGGCAGGTGATATCATTCCATTTGTCGAGATCGAAAAGGAAACCGACTTCTTCACTTTCCTTTCTGACAGCTTTGAGCACACGTACTGGATTCCTGGCAATCATGAATACTATCGTTCGGACATCGCAGAGAGAAGCGGAACATTTCACGAAAAGATCAGAAGGAATGTATCGCTTTTGAACAACATAGCTATTGACCACAATGGAGTCCGGCTTTTATTTTCAACGTTATGGTCAAAGATCAACCCAACGCTTGAGTTTGTGATCCAGAAATCAATGGCTGACTTCCGATTGATCAAGAACAACGGAAGGAAAATTACAGTCGATGACTACGATCAGCTTCATGAAGATTGTGTGTCATTTCTGATCAAAGAGTTGAGCAATTCAAGCAATCAAAAAACAATTGTTGTTACACATCATTTGCCTACGTTCTTTAACTATCCCGAGAAGTATAGATACAGCGAACTCAATACAGCATTTGCAACAGAGCTGTTTGACTTGATCGAGCCATCAAATGTTGACTGCTGGATTTTTGGCCATAGCCATGAAGTGGTGCCGGATTTTAAGATTGGCAAGACAACGTTGACTACGAATCAGCTGGGATATGTGGAGTATGGGGAGCACACGAACTTTTCCAACCAGAGCCTGCTTATAACATAAAACCCCATGGATTCGATACCTAAACTTCTATACAAATATAGGGATTGGAGCAATCCTTTTCAAAAAAGGTTATTAACAGACGTAGAGATTTATCTTTCAGCACCAAATCAATTCAATGATCCGTTTGATGCGGCCATTCCCTTTAGATACGATGAAAATGATCTCACGCCAGAAAATATTTTTCTAAAATACCTTGAGGTTGGTAAAAGAGAATATCCAAAACACAACGAAACACAGCTTCACGAACTGGCCTTCGATTACCAAAGAAGAAATTTGCTCTTTGATGAACATCACCTGGAAGAGCAAAATTCAATAATGCAAAGGGAATTCAACAAGCAATATGGAATTCTTAGTTTATGCGACAATAAAAACAACTTTCTGATGTGGTCGCATTACTCAAACTCACACAAGGGGTTTTGCGTAGGATTCGATTCGGAAAAATTGTTCGAGCAAACGACTGGTCAAATAGGTCCAGTGATCTATCAAGACGAATTTCCGAAATTCGGTTTATTTGAGGATTTGATACATCAATCGATAAAAGCCACCTACACAAAGTCATCAATATGGGCATATGAAAAAGAATGGAGGATAATGAAAGCTAAAATTTCAAATCGTATCGTTAAGCTCCAAAACGAAACCATTAAAGAAATCATTCTAGGTAACAAAATGGCACAATCTGAAAAATTTACCATTATTGAATTGGCGGCAAAACAATTCCCGGGCGCAGAAGTGTATGAGATTAAGATGCACAAGACAAAATTTCAATTAGAACTTCAAAGAGTGAGGTAGGTCGCAGACAAAAATCCCTGGTATAATCAAACATCATCTTTCATACTTAATAGGTATCTTATAAAAGGCTTGTTTGCCAGGATGGAACGCTATAGCAATTGACTGAGACGGAAGTCTTTCTAATTCAAATCCGACAAACCCAATAATCATAAACGCAATTGCACCGTGTTTCCATTCAATAGTCCTCTCGGCTATTGATACCAAATCCTGTTCGCTTGGCGCAGGTGCCTCTTGAGGATGAGTGTGCCATTCGCCTATATAGATATTCTGCCCATCAGAATCACGATACTGTTGGTCAAGGTAAAGATCCATGTATTCCTTATCGATGATGAATTCATCAACTTGATGATGCGCGTTTGGCCCAGGGCCGGACACGGAATCTATAATCAAAAAATCCTTTTCATAATATCCAGACAACACTCCACCTGTTTCAAGCTTTTTAAACTTGAGGGTTTCGCTAACTAAGATATCAGCAGCACTCTTCTTAATTAGAATTCGGTTAATCATGTGTTTGGATTGCAAGATCTGCAGTAATCAAGTCCTTTTACGTTCGTTATCTCCCATTCAAAGGGGCGATGACCGTTTGTTCCTGCTGGGCCGTGCCAATAAAACTGAAACCCCAGTCGTTTCGGATAGAATGTAGCTCCATTTTCTAAAAGCGTTTGAATTCCAACGCGAGCGGCTTGAATAGCTACTTCCCGAGTATCCATTCCGCTTGCTGGCAACGCAGGTTGCGAACAGGCACCATAGTCTGCTGGTGCGTTTTTTAATAGCTCTGCGTTTACATTTGACACAGGAACATAATTTAATTTCAGTTCCTGAAGACAAGGTAAGCAGGCTGATTCTTTTGGCTTGATGAGAACTACTATTCCTGTAAGTCCACCTTTAGACACGGCTGCCTGCAAAAGTGGTTTTTCGGCTTCAACGCATACTTTCTGATGAAGGTAATTTTCGACAAGTCTATTCCCGGTAAAATCAAGGACTAGATCCGATTCTGATATTAGTTTAGAAAGTTCGTCCAACGGGATTGAGAATAAACTTGAGTTAATTGTAGTCACGTTTGCCTTCGGATTTTTTGTCTGAATCAATTTCCTGACTACCTCAACCTTCGCTTCACCAATACTAAGCAGATCTGCGGCATGACGGACCGAGTTTCCTGCGTCAAATCTATCATCATCGATTATTGTAAATTCTAATATGCCGGATGCCGCCAATTCTTTTAAGGCTTCTGATCCCACAGCCCCCGCACCGATAGCCAGTATCTTTTTGCTATTTAAAACGTCTACACTAAACAAGGAATCAATACGTGCAAATAATTCATTGCTCAAGTTCTTTGTCAACAAGTAACTAGATTGAAATTTTGTGGCTATGCCTTCTTTCCAATAAAACACTTGAAAGAAATGTAGTTCACTGTTTGTTTGAAATCTAAATCCAATCACTGTCCTTTTTGCCTGCGCTTGAGGTTCAGGCAACAAATCATCAATTGCAATATGACACTGCTGAACTAGTATAGCTTTCAAATTTTCAGGATTGGTGGCAACAGCAGCAACTAAATTTTTTGCATCACCATTGATCGTAAACCATCGTCCATTAATGATATCGTTTCGCACTGGGGACAACGCGGTGCCATCTGGAAAACTTATGATAACTTCTGTCCGATCAACGTTTTGAAAGGCGACTTCCAACAAAGAATAGTAATTATCTTTAAACGATTTAACCCGAATGGACCCGCCTGGAGCAGTCGGCAACGATTCGGGCAAGTAACAAATCACTTGCCCAACAAATCCAGTATATGGCACATTCTCTTCAACAATGAGCTCTTTTGTAAATCCTTCCTTAGACAGAGCGGTTTCGAACCAAGCTATAGCCTGCTTTATCGCCAAGGCAACTGAATGAGTAAATGGAATCCAGACGTCTTCATCCCTAAACAGGCAGACTTTGCCATCCATATATTGGTTGCCACGATTAAAATGCTTTACTATCACGGGGCCACCTGGCCCCATCACAGGTTGGATTTGTAATCCAGATTCATTTAATATGCCATTTAGCGGGTAAATTTCTGGTGGTGAATAAGGATATGAAAATGGAAACACAATGGCCACAATCTGTTTCGTTCCATCCGTTAATGTCAATTCACCCCGATATTGTAGTTTACCGTTAGTCTTTTCAGCAGGCAAGATTTCTACCAGCTTAAAGTCAGAAATTCCAGCACTCAAAACCTCTTCCTCTGCACGATGTAAATCCGGCAGCTGTTCAAACCATCTAACTGAGCCACTCATTTGTTAAGCAAATTTTTTGGGCTCATCAGGCTTGGGTGCCGCTTTAAGCAAGAATCGAAGTGTTTCGCCATCACGAAGCCCCAAGTCTTCAATTGTGAGTTTAAAATCACTCAGCTGAGAGCCGTCCGCGCGAGTCAGATTTCGTTTCTCGACATCGGTTAGACTAAAATTTTCAAGGGTTTTATTTACGACCACCTGCAGTTTCTGTTTTACAACAAATTCTTCGGTAAAAGTGCGACCCCCCTCAATCATTATATGAAGAGTAATCTTTTTTTCAGCATTCTTTGAGCTGTCCATACTATAAACGCGTCTACTTTTTCTCCTTCAACCTTTGAACAGAGGGCAGGCGACATCACAAAGATAACACTTCTATACAGCCGGTGGTAATTGTCACTTACTATTTTATATAAAATATAGTAAGTATTAATTACGTAATTAATACTTACGTTAAATTTGTTCGTACGATATAATTCTTACTTTTGCTTATGCTTACTAAAGAGCAACAAACTCTTTTCTATCAAAAGCTTGGAGAGGCCATTAAAACTGCGAGAATTAATGGCAAACACAAGCAGGAATCTCTCTCGACCCATCTAGGGTTAAATCGCATATCCGTGGTCAACATTGAGAAAGGCAAGCAAAAAGTCCAATTGCACACTTTGATTGAGATAGCTTCATTTCTAAATGTTAGGATAGAAGAGCTCGTACCACCCTTAGAATATCTGAAGTCACCTATTATTGACACCAAACTTGTCAAGTCAATCAAAAAAGAAATGGAACAGGTGGATAATAAGGATGAAGGCGGAGTTCGTGTCACTGATTTCGTACTATTTTCAAAATCTAAATCCTAAATACTATGGTATTAAATCCGTCCGTTTACAGAAAAATTGAGAAACAGGTATCGGATCTACTTAAAGATGAAGGCATCCAATCTTTACCGATACCAGTTGAAAAGATTGCACGCACAAAAGGTGTTGAGGTTATGCCTTATGATCTCGGCAACGAAGTATCGGGCGTGTTAGTAATTACTGACAAAAAGGGGACAATTGGTTTTAACCCTACCCAGTCAAAAGTTCGTCAGCGATTTACGATAGCACACGAGCTTGGCCATTACTTACTGCACAGCGAAAGCAATAAAGAATTATTTGTTGACAAAGATTTTATAGTAAAATTTCGAAGTAAGAAAAACTATTCGCCTACTGAACAACGACACGAGAGCGAAGCAAACGCTTTTGCAGCCGCATTGCTTATGCCCAAAACTTTTGTTTTAGCTGAGATAGCAAAACAGAAGTTCCAATCACTATCAGAAAGCGAATTGATTGAAGAGCTAGCGAAGGTGTTTGATGTAAGTGTTCCTGCCATGACTTATAGACTTTCGGATTTAAGCATCGGCAGATAAACGCATATTACGAATTGGATACTATTAATTAACTTTGATACACTTTGATGTTCTTTGTACTCTCTCAATAAGTGAGCAATTCGGGAGCAGCAGTAACTTAAAACTGCGAAATAATTAAGCGTTAACGGTTTATCAGTCGATAAAAAATCCCAGCGGGATCACGATGAAAGCCAAGGAGACATCTCCTTGGCCTTTTCTATTTTTGGGGCCACGGTATGGACCAGGGGGAATGCCGATTGTGCCTGTCTTTTGATGCCTATAAATACGATTTAAGAGGGCATTACGGAGAGAAATATCTGGAAGGAGTCTGCTAAGATGGCGGTGGGATAAGTGGTTAGTCGGAAATTTTACCTATCCTGGGAAATTAATCGGAAAAATTACCCTAAGAATGCGCTTTTAATCGGAAATTTTACCCAATTTTAGGTTAAATCGGTGAATTAATGGGAAAAATTCGCCCTTCTAAGGTTCAGGAAATTGTGTTCGCCTCTTCGGACAAAGCGGAGTCCAGAAGAATAACTGCTCTATTGAAGGAAAAGCAGATCAGAAAAATTGCGGCCAGAGTTTACACATCAAACTTTTCTGATGAACCGGCAGCAATCATTAAGCGGAACTGGTTTCACATCCTGTCAGCGCTATATCCAGACGCGTTGCTTAGTCATCGCAGCGCTCTTGAATTTGTGCCTACTCCACAAGGACGCATATTTCTGACGTATACCTATACGGAAAAGATTCAGCTACCAGGATTGACCATCCAACTTTTAGAAGGTCCACAAAAGATTGAAGGCGACAACGCATTCTTTGGAAATCTCCATGCTTCACAGGAGGCGAGGGCATTTCTCGAGAACCTTCAGGTTTCAAGGCGCAAAGCAGCGGAATCAAAAACGCTGACTCGTTCTCACATCGAAGAACGCCTTGAAGCGATTATCAGGACGCGAGGCGAGAATGGCCTTAATGATGTGCGTGACAAAGCAAGAAAAATTTCCAAGCCGTTGGGAATGCAGGATGAGTTCAAAAAGTTGAATGACCTGATCAGCGACCTCCTTTCTACCGGCAGATCAAAAAAATTAACTACGCTCCCAGGAATCGCACGATCACTCGGTGAGCCATTGGACCCGGATAGAATCAAGTTATTCGAAAGGCTGTACGAAGAGTTAGCTGGAAAAACATTCCCGCGTTATCTGGATAAAAATAAGGCGATTAAATCGTACAAGACCTTTGCCTTCTTCGAGGGCTACTTCTCTAATTTTATAGAAGGAACTGAATTCACTGTTGGGGAGGCAAAGGAAATCATTGAGACTGAAACACCTCTTCCTCCACGGGATGAAGATTCGCATGACATACTCGGTACATACCGTATTGTTTCGGACAAGAAGGAAATGGCTATCTGTCCTACGAATTCAAATGAGTTTTTGGACATCATGAGAAGAAGACATGCAACTCTACTTCAATCCAGGATCAGTAAGAAACCTGGCGAGTTCAAAGACAAAAACAACAGAGCAGGCAACACCGAATTTGTTGACAAGCAGCTTGTGGTTGGAACATTGAAGAAGGGATTTGAATGGTACTCCTTGTTGCAAGAGCCATTTGCTAAAGCAGTATACATGATGTTCCTCGTTAGTGAAGTTCATCCATTCCTTGATGGTAACGGAAGGATTGCGCGTGTGATGATGACTGCAGAGTTATCTGCAAAAGGGTTGTCGAAGATCATTATCCCAACTGTTTATCGGGAGGACTACATGGGTGCATTGCGAAAGCTGACACGCCAACGCGTTGCTGATGCTTATGTAAGAATGCTTTTACGTGCATATGAGTTCAGCTCGACTTTGCACGGTGAAAGCATTGATGAGATGGAGAAGTATTTGATCGAATGTGATGCGTTCAAGGAGCCGAAGGAGGGAAGTTAAAAATCATATCCAACCTTGACGGCATTTGAACAAATAGAACGGCATCTGTTAGGCGAGCAATTGATTGGGCATTTATCCGCTGCTCCACGCTGATGTGAAGGAAGGATTTATACTGTGGAAGGATCAGCTTCAATCGAGACTGGTATGACTTTGCCATGACACATTAATCAGCGTACCGTTGCTTTAACGTCAAAAAGCAGGTAAACATTAAAATTACTTGAGTTCTAATGTCCATCCGGCAAAGGTCAGCGATCTTGAGGCCAAAGTGATCATACACATTAAAGAGTAAAAATGGACACCAAATGCCCCTATGTTCATTTTACATGGATAAATGACAGGGCTCTAAATCTATGTCCATTTTTTGAATAAAACTGGACATAGACGTGTTTAGTGTCCAGTTTTTAGTGATATCTTTGAGCTATGTCCATATTTCTCATAAAAATGGACACCCGGAATGGCTAAATACGACAGAACACTTCCTTATAATGACCTTCCGGCACTGCCGCCACCAGCGGAAATCGAGAATGATCCAGAAATACTCAAGAAGCTGAAAGGCGTCCCGCGCGTTGGCCACCTTCGGTTCAAACGTGCAGCGGCTTCCCAATCCAACCATGCTGGTAAATACAATTGCGCTTCAGGAGGCTAAAACTTCAACAGCAATCGAGAATATTTTTACAACAGAAGATGAATTGTACAAAGCAATATCAGATACGGCTCGTGAAGAGCGGGCAAACCCTGCGACAAAGGAGGTGTTGAAATATAGAGAGGCATTATGGGAAGCATATCGTCAATTGCAAAATGATAATGCAATTTCCTTGAACCTCGTTATTCACATTTTCCAACAGATCAAGGAAACAACAGCTGGCCTTCGCCCACCGCAAGCACAGGTTGTAATTCGTCAAGGACAAAGCGAGTTTAGAACAGGCGAGATAATATACACTCCACCAAGAGGTGAAAACATTATTGACGAGCTAATGAGTAATCTTCTGGACTACTTAAATGATGACAATAGATACCCAGCAGATCCAATACTAAAAATGTGTATTGCTCATTATCAATTTGAGGCAATACATCCATTCCAAGATGGTAATGGTAGGACCGGGCGCATTTTGAATCAACTCTATCTGGTACAAAAGGGACTGCTTTCACAACCCGTGTTATACTTATCAAAATACATTATCGTCAACAAAACCGATTACTATTATAATCTAGCTGGAGTAACACAGCGGGGCGCGTGGAAGTCTTGGATTTTGTATATGCTCGATGCTGTAGAAATAACTGCGACAATGTCTAACGAACTGATCAACGAAATTGTCTCGCAGATGAAAGCGACCCTCGACCATGGCAAGAAGCATATCAAATGGTATACAAAAGAAGTTAATGAAGCGCTGTTTCATCAGCCATATAGTCGTCTGAAAACAATTGGTGATGCGGTTGGAAAAACCTCAAGAACAACATTGACCAAATACATCGATGAGCTGATACAAGCGAAGATTATTACGCCAAAAAAAGAAGGCAATGATGTGTTTTATTTAAACGATGATTTGATTCGGATTTTGCAGAGGTAAAATTATCAAGCTAATTGTGGTTGAATTGGATCAAATCAAATTATTCCGTTCTATCTTCAATGGCAGAGAAGATGCTTTTGCCATCCGTTGGGAGAAAGAGAACAAAAGCGGTTACATGCCGTCATATCAATTTGATCCGTACCACTATAGAATTCATAAAGCGAAAGGCGGCACTCTTGCCAACTACCAGGACAAAACCTTACAGCCACTAACGGATGAGCAAATCAAACGTCATTTATTAGGTGAACAATTGATTGGCATTTATCCCTTGTTACTCAACAACACATCACATTTTATTGCGGCAGACTTTGATGGTAACAATTGGCTGGATGAAGCACGGAAATTTGTTCAAGCTTGCACGGCTGCTGATTTACCAGTTTATCTAGAACGATCGAGGTCCGGCAATGGTGGACATGCTTGGTTATTCTTTTCAGAAGCATATCCTGCATTCAAGAGTCGCAAGATATTCCTCTCCTTACTCCAATCAACAGGAATCTTTTCAGTGTTCGACAAAGACTCAAGTTTTGATCGCCTTTTTCCGAATCAGGATTCATTATCAGGGAAAGGTTTAGGGAATCTGATTGCCCTACCATTATTCAAGAAGTCACTAGAACATGGGAATAGTTGCTTTATTAATCCAGCTAACGCAGAAACGTTTGCCAATCAATGGAAATTTCTAAAAGACATTAAGAGAGTCGACATTACACAGCTGGACAAGTTATTTGGCACCTCAGCTCCTTCGATTGACGCGAAAACTTCAGGAACATTAACCATTAGACTTTCGAACAAAATCATTCTAAACAGGAATGCCGTTTCGTTGGCTTTGATAAACTTCATCAAAGAAGAATTGAACTTTGCCAATTCAGAATTTCTGATCAAGAAGAAACTAGGCAAGAACACGTGGGGTGTAACAAGAAATTTCAAGTTAGTTGAAGAGGATGCCAATCAAGTTTTTATCCCCCGAGGTTTTGTAGGAAAACTTTTGCGGTTTTGTAAGGATCAGAGTATTAGCAATAATTTCCTTGATGAACGGGAGAAAAAAAATTCTACAAAATTTAATGCTCGCGTAACCCTCAAGGCTCACCAGGAAGAGGCCTTTAATCAAGCTATCAAGAAAGATTTTGGTGTAATAGTCGCACCCCCAGGTTCCGGCAAAACTGTTCTTGGGCTGGCAATCATTACGGAGAAGAAACAACCTGCACTTATCATTGTTCATCGAAAGCAATTAGCGGATCAATGGATAGATCGGATTGAGTCTTTTTTAAAGATTCCAAAAAAGGATATCGGCAAAATTACTGGTGGAAAAATTCAAGCTGGAAAATCAGTTACAGTTGCAATGATTCAGAGTCTGGCTAAAGTTTTGGATTCAGCGGATGGTCTAACTCTCAGTCAACAGGTTGGAACAATCATCGTTGACGAATGTCATCATGTTCCGGCAGAAACGTATCGTTCAGTAATTAGTAAGTTGAATTCATTCTATATGTATGGGTTCACGGCCACGCCATTCAGAAAGTACAATGATGGGAAGCTAATCTTTACCTATATCGGAGACTTAGTTGCTGAGATTAAAGCAAGCCAGATTGAGAATCTACCGAAGGCAAAAATCGTAATTCGTAACACTGGGCTTTCAGTTCCCTTTGACTCAAAGACTGACAAGTTTGAAACGCTTTCCAAAGTGCTTGTTCACGATTCCGCCAGAAACAAGATCATCATTGAGGATGTGATGACAGAATTGAATCTTGGTAAAAAAGTCGTTCTTATCTCTGAGAGAAAAGATCATATCGACTCTCTCAATCTATACCTGAAACAATTTTACGAAACAGTCACCCTGAGCGGAGAAGACAGCGAACAATCCAAGTCCATTAAATGGCGCTTATTAAAGGAGGGAAATTTTCAAGCCTTAATTACAACAGGACAGTACTTTGGAGAAGGTACTGATCTCGCCAACATTTCATCAGTCTTTCTTGTCTATCCTTTTTCTTTTGAGGGAAAGTTGATTCAATATATCGGTAGAGTCCAGCGATCCGAAATAGCGCCAACGATCTTTGACTATCGGGATTACAAAATCCGATACCTTGAATTGTTGTTTCAAAAACGAAATGTTTATTACAAGAAACTTTATGCTGAAGGGATTTTATTTGATAGGGAAGTAGAAAGAGCACCCGAAAGTTTTGAAGCAATAGCGAAAGTACCCTTAGAGCATTTACTATTTAGGTTTGGTATTGTAGCGTTTCGGTATAAAGTACCTCAGATCAATATGGAAACAGAATTTGAGGTTGAGAATAGGGAAATGCGTCCAGAATTCGAAGTGCTGAAGCCGTACTTCGCAAAGTTTCTGAAAGTAAAGAGCATTCGTGTTAATCTCAGTTACAAGATTGAATTTGACAAAATCAAATCATACCTCGCATTTTCAGAAGACCTTGATAAGATCAACAAAGAATTAGTGGAAGCCATCAAGTTTCGGTTTGTGGCGAAGAACTTAATCGGTAAAATTCCCGACCATAAAACTGAGAACTTACTAGACATTCAGCAACTGCAGGAAAGTTCAGTTGATAACAGTCTCTACAAATCAGGCGAGGAGTTGATAGATGAAATTCTTAAAATGAAAGATGTAAAGCACTACGAACAATTAAGATATCTGGCAGCGAAACATGATAGATCCGTTTTAAAAGTCAGATTTGTGTTGCTCCCATTTTCGTTCGTGTTTCTTTTGACCGGTGAACAACAATTCCACGTCATTTGGGAAACACTGGACACTGAAGAGGCCACTTATATTTGGCATGTTGAAAAGCACAAGTCATCTCTCAAAAGCATGTTGAAGGAGATTGACCAGGATCTAGGCTACATCCGATCCAACGGCAGGCAGGCATTTATCGAGAAGCCTCGCGAAAACTTCTCAAGAATTATTCATGATTACGCTGACTTGAAGAAAGGGTTTATACTGTGGAAGGATCAGCTTCAATCGAGGCTGATATGACTATTGAGAGCGACTTTTCCATCGTCCATCGGACTCCCAGGTCAGAGGCCTACTCACTGGCAGTGGCGCACTTCCGGAAAGCAATATTGCCGGAAGTGACTATGTGTGGGCGCATGCCGATGGAAAAACGAAAGGAACATCCATTACTCCGTTATACTCGGAAGTTGTATTCGCATCTTGGAATGACCACAATTTATATCAGGCATAAAGTGCATGCGAAATGTTGCGGGTCGGCAGGGTAAGGGAAAAAATTTCACCAGGCAGTGGCTTAAAAATTTTATCGTAGGTAATTAACTATAGAAAGGAATAATCTTAAATCGATAAATTACATAGATGTACCTCCATCCGTTCAAGAACCCATACCGAGATCAGGATTTTACCTTGATCTCCGACACTATCAAAAATTATTTTCCTGATAATAAATAGAATGAAAGAAATTCCAATCAGGTCCATACTGCCACTAACTTCAAAGAATGACGACTTTGAAGGCTTCAGGATTTTTAAGGTCAGCGATATTCTTCTGGGAAGGGATTTGGACCAGGAGTTGCACCGACATGACTTCTATTTTATTCTTCTGCTTACTAAAGGGATCGGAAACCACGAGATCGACTTTGTTGAGCAGCCAGTAACAGACAATTCGATCTCAATAATGCGTCCCGGGCAGGTACATCGGTTCGAACTCAAGGCGGGCAGCGAAGGATATTGGTTGGCGTTCAATAAAGAGTTCCAGCTTTCATCAACCACTGGCAATGCCTTGTTGCGCAAAGCGGCCAGTCAAAATTTTTTGAAACTTAATGAAAAGCGCATCGGTCAATTTTGTTCTATTTTGAAAACTATTCTTGACGAATACACTTTAAGGCAGACTGGATTCGACTTCATTATTAAAGCAAACCTTGAAATTTTTTTCATCCTGTTTCTCCGGTGTCGGCAAAAGGAACGAGACACTTCTATCAAGGCAAATCAATACCACCAGGAAAAACTACAGGAATTTCTTGAACTTCTGGAAACTAATATAAGCACAAAAAAACACGCTGCTGCCTATGCGGATATGGTTAATCTTTCACCTTTCCAACTCAACTCCATCACAAAGAGCCTTCTGGGAAAGACCGTTGCAAATCTCATTGATGATCAAATACTGCTGGAGGCAAAGCGCTATCTGTTGGGAACTCCACATCAAGTAAGCCAAATTGCTGATCAACTTGGCTACATGGATGTTTCCTACTTCATTCGATTCTTCAAAAAAAAGATGGGCGTTACTCCTGAAGCATTTCGCAATAACTTCGAAAAGTCCCATTCAACTTTGCAATAGTCCTATCGCACTCCCCGTGCTTGTGCATATTTTTGCTAACAGTTGAGCGAAAGAAAATAAAAAAACATCCCTTATGAAAACACATATTTTGTTCCTTCAGGGCGGTGGAGGTAAAAGCGACCATGAGGTGGACGCAAAGCTCGTCGATGCTTTACAGGAAGCAATAGGTGAGTTATACAAAGTGCATTATCCCCTGCTTGAAAACGAATCGTCTCCTGATTTTGGGAGACTGAAACAGATAGAGAAAGAAATTTCTGAAATCGATACAAGCCTCATTTTAGTTGGACACTCACTCGGGGCCTCCATGGTATTGAAGTTTCTTTCAGAACACAAGAACCAGCTCCGAATCAAAGGTATCTTTCTTCTTGCAACGCCATTTTGGAGCGGCAACGAAGATTGGGTTCAGGGACTCAAACTGAAAAGTAATTTTGAGAACGAGCTTCCCAAAGACGTTCCCATTTTCTTCTATCATTGCCATGATGATGAAGAAATACCATTCAGCAACCTTGACCATTATTTGAAAAAAATTCCATGGGCAACTTTTCGTGAAATTTCCAACGGAGGTCATCAATTCAGGGGTGCTTCGGCGCTCATAGCAAAGGATATTAAATCAATATGAAAATCAAAGCATACGCCATAAGAGAGAAATGTGGTAAGGCAGAACCATTTTTCTATGACAGGGAGATCGGTAAAAATGACGTGTTAGTCAGAATAACTCATTGTGGCATTGCAAAAGGAGATATTCAATTATTGACAATGATTGGGGCGATACAAAATTCCCCGTAATTCCAGGTCATGAAATTATAGGTTTAGTTGACGATGTCAATTCAAATGTAACAACGTTAAAGCGTGGAGATCGTGTGGGCATCGGCTACCAGCAAGAGGCTTGTTTCAATTGTGACTTTTGTAACCAGGGTCATGAACAATTTTGCCCCAGACAGAAGGTGATCGGTGTTCACACCAATGGTGGGTTAGCTGAGTTTATCGTTACCGATAACAGGTTTGTATTTAAGCTCCCTGCGAAACTAGCTTCGGCTAAATCTGTTCCCTTGCTTTCATCAGGACTTACAGTTTACACAGGGATTACCCGCGCAAGACTGCAGGATAGCGCTAACGTCGCTGTGCTCGGCGTTGGCGGATTAGGTCAGCTTGCAATCCAGTTTCTTAAGAAGATGGGACACAAAGTTTCGGCATTCTCGCATTCCCCTCAAAAAAGGGAGATGGTTAGTGAGTTGGGGGCCGAATATTTCGACACCTCAAATGAAAGTAGTCTCGTGGTTCTTGACAGACAATTCGATTTCATGCTTTCTACATTGAATGTGCAGTTCGACATTAATAAATATTTAAGGATGCTGAAGCCGCAAGGTAAAATTTGCTTAGTAGCTCAGCCGCCGGAAAATCTGTCTATCAACACTGGATTATTATACGAGTACGCTCAAAGAACCATCTACGGAAATTACACTGGTAGCCGAAAAGATATGAGGGAAATGCTGGCCTTTGCAGAAAAGTTTGGAATTAAAAGTATTGTGGAGACTTTGCCGTTTTCAAAAGTGAATGAAGTAATAGAAATGGTTAGAACCGGAGCCCCAATGCGGTTGATATTAGAAAATGTAAACGTTGAATCGGAATCGCAAAACTAAAAATTTTGAATATGAAAGAACTTACATCATATGAGTCTATCGACATTCAAGCATCTCCTGTGAGAGTATGGGAGGTCTTAACTAAATTGTCATACATGAAACAATGGTCGCAGCTTCTCGTAGCGTTTGCCGGTGAGCAAGAGCTCCATGAGGGTGCGAAGATACACTGGGTTAACGAAAAAGGAGACATCTACTGCGAAGGAACTGTAACAGACTTTGAACCACAAAAGAAATTACGTGTTTCTCCGCAATTCACATCGTGGACACAACCAGTTTCACCCGACATTATTGCCTCACTTTTTACATTACACAAAGATGGAAAGAATACACATTTAAAATTTAGCTATGGAGACTTTGCAAAAGTTCCTGATGGTAGCAGGTTGTGGGAAATGTACCTCGATTCTATTGATCCAACGAATAAGGAACTCTCGGAAATAAAAAGATTAGCCGAGGACGCTGGAAGTTAGCCCAATAGAACAAGGATATTTCATGCTACGAATCAGCTGGAGCGCGTGCAGCATGGGAGCATTTGCATTTTGTAGCCATCAATCCGTGAACTTGAGCAATAGGCTTGATCAATTTCGCCTTCGTACCCGGAAGCTGCATTCGACCTGGTGGATCGAGTTGTCGCCGAAGTCGAGCATCTGACTGGAGAATTCGCCGCTGATAAAGCCCCCTACTTTTCCGTATTCAGTGATTGTCACGTCGATGTTCACAGGCCAGTAACCGCGCCCACCAGGGAACGCCGCAGAGAATACTTCCACGAGGGTGTGAGGACCTTCCGGATCATCATTGCCCGCGAACTGAAATGCCCAGGTCTCGGCTGTGTTGGACTTTCCGCTAAGCGTAACGATTTGTGTCCACCCGTTGCCTCCGAGGTTATACGCTGCGATCGTATCGGCTGGCTCTTGTATGGTTACTGTATTGCCATCGACCGTATACGTGATGTAGCCCATCGTACTAGTGCCACATGCAGTAAGTGTTCCAAGATCATTATTGCCTGCCGTGAGCGACACAGAAACAGGCTCATCTTGCTCATACGTATCATTGTCCACCGGCACAATATTTACCGTTGTATTGGTACACATAACACCCATGAACGAAAACACACCATTGGTAACAGGAATACGATGATAGAAACCGCCGTCATAGGTTTGTACGAATCCATCGGTTACGGGCTGACTTTCACAATTCAATACGGTGCCACTCAGCGTCACCATGCTTTGTCCTAAATTCCCAGTGAGTGTACCCAGGTTGAGATCAACATGCGTAGTAGAAAAATCAAGCGCATACGCCGACTGCGCACACGGTGTCACGATATCAAGAACAAAGTCCATATTAGCGAATATCGCTCCCGTCACGTAGCCTTCTGAATCAGTGTGACCAAATCTTCCGTAGCCACTATTTTTGGGTTGTCCCGCGGGCGTTATAATTACGGGAACATGCACCAGAGGTTCGGAAGCAGAATTCGTTACGCGTGCTGTAAAATTGACGGTGTTAATGCCTTCGGCACCACTCCAGAATGAGAAGTGTGTAACGGTACCGGTATATGAGCTTCCGTCGCGTGTAGCGGTTCCCTGTTCTTTCCAGATACCGGTGTCGGTATCCAGAGACCATAACCCAATGGTAGCGGGGGCTTCGCCTTGCAACGCTGCCGGTATAGGTAGTGTAATGTTTGCGGATTGTCCTTCTTTGATCTGGAGCGCTTGGCCTCCTGCTGTAGTGAGTTCCACAACGATCGTCGTGAATGACTTCAATGCTTTCAGATGGCCCGCCTCATCTATTCCACGTCCATCGCCGGGAACCGAAAGTGGCAAAGCATTCCCGCCTGACAAATCGATCATACGTGCGTATACTTTGACATCACCGGAATATGCAGCGTTTGTACTTGCTACCACGATACCGTTCGCGGGCAACTCAATTTTACCACCACCGGTGAGCGTTACATCTCCACCCGTCGTTGCGCTAACGCTACCGGTTTCTGATTTGCTGAGCAACACAACACGCAGAAATGTTTCTTTCCCCGCACGTGGCGTAAAGGTTATAAGATTTTCAAAAAAACCTGGTTTGCTGATCCGCACAAAGCCGGCAAATTTTCCGAGCGATGCATTAGCTACATTAAAATGCCCGTAGGCGTCAGTAAGAATTTCGTCTTCGCCAGCAATCACTGTAGCATATGGAAGAGGATTGCCATCTTCGTCCGATACGAATCCGGATACTGAAGCCGTTACCCGTTCGCCCAGGGTGGGACTTACCGGGTTAGGATCAATGATCTTCCGGCGATTGTCATCGTCATCGTTACACGCAATGATGGAGATAATTCCAAGGAAGGATAGGCATAGAATGATACGTTGCATCTTCATGGTATCGGTGAATTTTTACAATGTTACAAGGAATAGCGTTGTTCTTTAAAGATAAAACCAACGAAGTGGGCGACTTTACCACGCATGTAATGTCCTTCCTGTTGTGCATTGGAAATGTGTGTGTTGATGTGGTTTTTTAGGTGCGTTTTCCGGGGTAGTTTGGTTATGATGTTGCACTTCAGACCTCCTGTTTGCGGGTGGGTATAATTCAATTCGCAAAGAAATAAACGGACCAAGTCTATAAAACATTATGACTGATATTCGTTTCTAAGCCTGTGACAATTCAGTGGCAAGCTTGTGCAAAAGAGGTGCGCAGCCCCAAACGATTTTTGGCGCTCTTGATTTCCTGTAATAATGAACAAGCTAATATGGATGATGGGCAACTAAAAAAAGAAAGATGCCTTAGAAACAACATGATTGTAACCTTGAACGAATTTATACTGCGGCCGAACATTTTTATCTTGCTAAAAAGAACCGTTAATGCCTCGAACAATTGATGAGTGATTTCGTTTGTTCGAATCCTGCTTGAACCCGCTATCGGGGCCGACGCAGAATAATTCCTTTCGCGAATGACGTTAACGAACGAGAAGGTTACTCGAAGTCCTGATTGATTAGCACGATGTACCAGATCACGGCAGCCCATAGCCACAGCACAAATATATACGCACCATACAGAACAGGTCTTGAGGTCGTGATCTTTGCCAGGAAATGCCAGACCACTCCACCAAAGAGAAACCCAAATGACCAGAACATGCCCACGCCTATTATTGAAGGCCAGACCCAGTCGCCAGTCCAGTCGTTGAGTGTAGGGAATTTTCTCAATACAAATGACACCGGATAATATAGAACAGCGCCGAGCAGTCCCATACTAACAAGGCCGAGGGCACCAGAGCTAAAAAATGCGATGATAGAGAAACGGGCGTTACCCGAAAGGGATTTCCAAAACTCAATCATGGAAAGTGGTGTTTTGTGTAATAATATTTTGGTCAACAATAGCCGACGATCGAAGATTGAGAAAAACTTTATCATAGTCAAATGTAATCCCGGCATTAAGGTAGCCGACGAACCTTGCAACTCGGGGCTGTGTTTCCTTCTGTCTATCGGCTCAGACTGCGAAACACGGGGTCTCACATAGTCCGTGATCGCAGCCGTATAGCATTTGTGAGCCCAATTCACGGTGACGTCGTGGATAGTATTTTTTTTGAGTGGAAACATCTGACGTCTAGACAGATTGATCTAATCATTTACGATGACGCAAGTCCGATATTATTCAATGAAGGTGATTTAGTAATTCTGACTGCCGACGCAGTTCGTGAGATTATTGAAGTGAAAAATGATCTGGAAAATCAGATCTTGAGTAATGTAATCAGCAGGGCAAATGAAAACGGTAAATTCATATTGTCCGGCAAGCGTAATAAAAATTGCACGGCTAAAGCAAATCTTAAAAATCGTCCAAAAGCAAACAACAAATTGATTACCTTGGATGGATTTTAAAGAACCAGAGCCATTTTTATGAAGAGTAGCCAAAACATTTTAAGTCAGCGTAATCTGCTCAAAATCAGTCTTATTTCCCTCATTCTTTTCAACAGCCTTGTTATGGAAGGCCAGGAAATGCTATTCGGATTGACTTCCGAAGGCGGAAACGATGGTATCGGAGCCCTGTATAAAACAAACGCAGACGGGTCGGACTTGCAGGTGAAGCAAAGCTTTGGTAGTACGATTCCCGGGCGTATACCCGCTGAGGGCAAATTGGTCCAGGCTGCGAACGGAAAATTTTACGGAACAACTCAAAGTGGAGGAAAATATTTGCACGGCGTGATCTTCGAATATGACGCGGCTGCAAATCAATACCGTCGACTTCATGATTTTGATGGAACATCCGGTGGATACCCAATTCAAAATATGGTAAATGGATTTAATGGGAAGTTGTATGGTTTAACCTTTATAGGTGGGCAATTCAATAAAGGGGTCATTTTCGAATTTGACATTACGACTTTCAGCTATGCTGTTAAATATGAATTCGATGGCCAATCCGGTTCTAATCCGTGGGCCATGACATACTCAGAAAAAGGTCATTTCTACGGAGTGACTAATGAAGGCGGAGCAAACAACAAAGGAGTCATTTTTAAATTCGACCTTAAGAACAATTTATATACAAAGAAAATTGACCTCGATGCGACTATCGGTTCGCGGCCTTTGGGCTCTCCAACATTTAGTTCTACAGGAAAAATGTATGGTACCGTTTCAGAAGGGGGCTCTCATTCTAATGGGGCGATCTACGAATATGACTCCACGACGAATGTGATTGAAAAACTGTACGATTTTACCGGGTCTTCGGGAAGAACACCGACAGGTAATTTATTAAGCGCCAACAACGGGAAGCTCTACGGAATGACTATTACAGGTGGGACAACGGGCCATGGCGTGATTTTCGAATTTGACCCTGCAAATGGAAATTTCTCCAAAAAAATCGACTTCAATGGCGAAGCAAAAGGATCCCACCCCTATGGAAGTTTAATCCAGGCGTCGAATGGAAAAATCTATGGGACGGTTGAACAAGGCGTGACTGGCTATGGAGGATTGTTTGAATACAATATTACCTCATCCAATTTCAACATGCTTATAACGTTTAGTGGAAGTACTTACGGTTATGGATCATCCCCAAGAGCCACGCTGATGGAGGCGACGGATGGTAAACTGTACGGTGCGACGCGAACGGGAGGTCTTAACCACGATGGAAACCTGTTCAGTTTCGATCCGGCGTCAGGCTCCATTGAGAGCAAATTGAGTTTTGCATCCGGAGACGAAGGTTCATTTCCGATAGGAGGACTAGCCCAAGGTGCAAATGGGAAGATCTATGGGATGACCTATCAAGGTGGAGAGGCGAGGTCTGGAACGCTTTTCGAATATGACATTACGCACGATGTGATGACTAAAAAACATGAATTTAATCTTGAACATGGCGCGCACGCCGGCGGAACTTTGACCTTGGCATCGAACGGTAAACTTTATGGCCTCACCTGGTTCGGTGGTCAAAACAATTCCGGTGTCATCTTCGAATACACACCTTCATCCAATTCGTATGTAAAGAAGAAAGATTTCGGAAGTGATATGGGTACTTCCCGGGGAGCACTGGTTGAGGCGTCCAATGGGAAATTTTATGGCACCAGCGTGGCCTACGCATCTGACAACAAAGGCTCGTTGTTCGAATATGATCCCGAGACTAACCTTCTGACAAAGAAAATAATATTTAACGGATTAGATAGAGGTGGCCTACCAACGGGAACGTTATTGCACGACGGCAATAAGCTCTACGGCCTCACCAACGAAGGAGGAACTCAGGGTAAGGGGACTCTTTTTGAGTACAATATTTCGACTGGTATGCTCACCACTTTGAAGAATTTTGGCCTTAGTGCAGGCGAAAATCCCGTAGGGAGTTTGATCAAGGCGAAGAACAACAAATTTTATGGCGTGACGTCTCAGGGAGGAGCTTTCCAGTTCGGAGTTATATTCGAATTCGACCCGTCTGATAACACGTTGACTAAACTTCATGATTTTTCCGATAACTCGCAGCATGGTATTGATGTCCAAACCAGTCTGGTTGAATCACCAAACGGGAAACTTTATGGAACCATGGCTCAAGGTGGCAACTTCAACAAAGGTGTGTTATATGAGTTTGATATAGCGACGAAAACCTTTATCAAAAAAGCTGATTTCAGTGGACCAAACGGCGCAAGGCCAGCCGAACAAGGGCCACTTCTTTTTGTTTCATTGCAAGATCAAAACGTGGAATTCGATGCCATTACCGAAAAGACGTTTGGGGATGAACCATTCGCGCTCAGTGCAAACGCATCATCTGGACTTTCGAACCTCACCTACACAACCAGTGATCCTTCTATCGCAAGTATCGAGGGTAACATTGTTACGATCCACAGCGCTGGAATTGTAACAATAACTGCCACGCAGGAAGGCGGAGTCCATTATCATCCAGCAAGCTCCGAGCAAACTATTACCATTTTGAAAGCCAGTCAGGAGATTACATTTGGCCCATTTCAGGAAGAGACAACATTAACTCAGAAGCTTCCGCTGATTGCCAATTCAACATCAGGACTGATGGTGTCATTCACAAGTGAAAACCCAGACATCGTTACGATTAGCGGAAGTTATGCGATAATCAATGGACCTGGTACAGCAACAATTACCGCCTCCCAGGTCGGTGATAGCCGTTACCACGCGGCGGAAGACGTTTCGCAGACATTAGTGATTGCGCTAGTGCTCAGTGAAGAGTCCGAACAAGACATTTCCTTTCAAGTCTACCCGAATCCCGCGCAGAGCCAGTTTGTCGTTGAATGTGGAAAGCCAATGAACGAAAACAATATTGAGCTTTTTGATGCGAAAGGTAATATCGTGAGGATATCATCCGAACGTATTGACAGCAATAGACTATTGTTTCATTCACAAAATTTGAACGACGGATTGTATCTGATTCGTTATAACGGAAAAGCGGCCGGTAAGAAAATTATTATCACGCGATAACTGCAAGTTGCTGGTTGATGCCGATCAGTCTCATAGAACTTCTGTGCTAAGGACTAATGGTAACATACAAAACACAATGGTGTGAAATAAAAAAGCGAATTTCTTTTCGCAAAGTACGCTCTGCATTTTGATTCCTTTCTTGAACCGATCTGGTATTTTGGAAAAGACAGATAGCTTAAAAAGAGATTCGTAAGTTACTAAACTTCCCAGATCGGATATAATGTCGTTGAGTTAAGCTTATTTTTCATGGCCGCACCTGCCCTCTCCAAAGGAGCAGGTTTATGAAAGCTTAACGCAACGACATTGAAATCAGACAAAGTATTTTTCAAGTAGTACTCAGTTCTTCTCGCTCCATGGCGGTGTTATGCCGTTCATTCGCGCATAAGCAATAAGCTGCCCTAAGTGCTCATTAGAATGGCCGAGAACAATGAGCAGGGCGGTCATCTGTGTGTATTCGCCAGGAAAAGGAAATTCTACTTTTGAGGCAAGAGACGCGTCCTTCGTATTTTTGATTGCGTCGGTTAGAATCTCATACGACCGATTCAACTCTTTCTCAATGGCATCTTTCGTTTTCAGATCCTTTTCGATTGTTTCCATTTTCACATCTGCAGGAATTGTAGCACCTAATTTTGATGCAAAGAAATAATTGGCTGATATGATGTGTGCAAATACCTCCGCTGTAGATCGCACACCTTCTTGTGGTGCATAAGAATATTTGTCCGCGGGAATTGCTGTTGCGAGTTCCTTAACATGACCCGAAACGTAGGTTAACAAAGTAACTGATTCCTTTTGGAGCTGGCCCTGGCAAAATGCTTGCGAAGTAATGAACAGTGCGAAGATGGTGATTAGGGTTTTCATTTGTTTTGTTTGTTTTGTGAATAGTAAGGTATTTATTTAAAAGCGAAGGTGTTTTCATTGCTCGCCAAAGTATACGTTAGCTCCAAAAATTACACGGTGTTATCCGGACATTGTAACGGGGCAATTTAGACAATCGATCCATCACCTTATAAAATTTTATGTATCCATAAATAGTTTGTCTTGTGATTCTAAGCATAATTTTTACAATCTCCTTCCGCTTCATTTTACACATTTTCCGCTTAACGAAAGAAAAGAATATCACCTTGCTTTCACTTCATCTAAAACGATTGAATAGCTTTTCTTAAATAATTTCACTTACTTCGATTGACTACTCAAAAAAAATGCAGTACCAAAACCTTAACGCGTCAGACGATTTGAAGTATTGGGAAGCGATGATTCGCGGTGATGAAAACGCGTTCGCGAAACTGTATGAACTGTATTTCAAGCTGCTCTATAATTATGGTTTGAAAATCTGCAGTGAGTCTACCCGGGTTGAAGATTGTATCCATGACCTTTTCGTTGACCTTTGGCGATACCGAGCAAACCTGTCGTCAACAACTTCGGTTCGTTTCTATCTCTATCGTTCCCTGCGAAGAAAGCTGGTTAAAGAAAAAGAAAACGCAATGTGGCTATACGACGATGCCAGCTTCGTTGAAGAAGTTCTTCTTCTGAGCACCCAATCACAGGAGCATGACATCATCGAAAGCGAATCGAAAGACGAGAAAACAGCAAAACTAAAAAGGCTGCTCAATGATCTGTCACCCCGTCAATTTGAAGCGCTTGTCCTTTACTTCTACGATGAATTCAGCTACGAAGAAATTGCGGCAATACTTAATGTCAATGAGCAATCTGCCCGGAATCTTGTACAACGGGGTCTGACGCAACTGCGCGACTATGCGAAACACATTGTTTCAATAGCCCTTTTCCTGCTCTCTCCCCTTTTCTAAAAAAAATATTTTCCAAAAAGTGAGTTAAAAACTGCAATCGTTGCTTTTAGCTAATGAAAACGATTGTATTTGGCCTTTAACCACCCTATGAAGAAAAGCTATTTGTTATATACCGCCACTGATTTCGCGCGCGATGCTGATTTTTTGAAGTGGGTAAAATACCCGAATGAAAATCAAGCGCTCACAGCTTTATGGGTGACGTGGCTGAACGACAATCCGTCCAAGCGTGATGACGTCGAAGAGGCGCGTCAACTGATCTTTGCGATCCTTGAGCAAAATTATCGTCCCTCCGATGCAAAGCAGGCAGAAATCTGGAATAAAATCCGGACAACACTGCACATCGAAGATCAGCCCGTTGTGTTGACAGATTCAAAAAGCAAAAACCGAACACTGTTCTGGGTGAAAATTGCTGCATCTGTTATTTTTCTTGTGGTAGCTACATTTGGAACGACATATTTCCTAACCGGTCGTAATACCGAAATGCCCATTGCATCAGTACCGAAGCCTGTCTTTATTAAGGAAGAAAACCGCACCTCATCACCACGCACCGTTGTTCTCAAAGATGGAAGTTCTATCATCCTTCAACCTCAAAGCTTTATACAAGTACCTAAAGATTTCATTGGCGATCAACGCGAAGTTTATCTCACCGGGGAAGCTTTCTTTGAAGTGAAACGGGATCCCTCAAAACCGTTTCTTGTTCATACCAATGAAATCATCACGCGTGTACTCGGCACAAGCTTCAACGTGAGAGGTTTCGAGAATGAAAATGTAACCGTGCGTGTAAAAACCGGTAAGGTTTCCGTTTTCAAAGCAAAAGATAAAAAGAAAGCAAACGTTGATGGAGATGCTGTTGAAGGCGTCGTGCTGAGCCCCAATCAGCAAGTTGTTTATGAGCGTGATAAAATGCGTTTGTCTAAATCGTTGATAGAAGATCCGGTCGTGCTGGGAACAAAACCCCGTTACCATTTCGAATTCAACGACGTACCAATAAAAAATGTTTTTACGGAGATTGAAGACGCCTATGGTGTTGACATTGTGTACGACGAAGAGGCGCTCAGGAACTGCAGGCTCAACGCATCGTTAACCGATGTGCCACTCTACGATAAACTTCGACTCGTTTGCAAGGCGATCAACGCACAATATGAGTTGCTGGATTCGCAGATTGTGGTGTACGGAAAGGGATGCAACCCAACCCACTAAAGAATTTCTAAATCAATCAAACACCTAAAACCCAAACCTTACCTACATGAAAACATAACCAAGTCAAAAAAAAACCGATGGTGCTACCAACACCACCGGCTAAATGTCCCCAACATGAAGCAGGGGATGTTTCGTCTTTTACTCATTTGACATTTTCAAGACAAAACATTCAAAATTATGAAAAAAGAACTACAAGTTCATGGACGGCTATTGTTCTTTATGAGAGTTACTTTCCTTCATTTTCTACTGATTGTAGCGCTGGCCAGCATGGCTAACGCCACCGAAATCTCGGCCCAAGTGCTGGATACGCGAATCAGTCTGAAATTAAAAAAAGCAACCATCCGTGAAACACTCCTAAAAATCGAGGAAATCAGCGGTGTAAAGTTCCTGTATGAATCACAGATTATTCCGACAACCGCAAGGGTTTCGGTTAGCGCCACTGAAGAGAAACTCGGTGTAATACTCCACCAAATCCTGGATAACAAGGATATTAAATACGAAGCTGAAGGAAACCAGATTATACTGACACGTGAAGACGTCTTTGTACCGGATGACACCAGCGCAATAGACGGCCCATGGGATATCGACATTTCAGGAACAGTCACTGATGATACGGGGCTTGCCTTACCCGGCGTTAATGTGCTGATAAAAGGAACTACGAATGGAACCACTACCGACTCAGATGGTAAATTTTCCCTTTCCGTTCCAGACAAAAGCAGTGTCCTGGTTTTCTCATTCATCGGCTATAAGCCGCAGGAAATCATGGTCGGAGAGCAAACGCAAATTGCTGTTCAGATGATATCGGATATTCAGTCACTCCAGGAAGTTGTTGTGGTAGGTTATGGCTCAGTAAAGAAATCCGACCTCACAGGATCAGTGGCATCAATCAAAAGCGAAGAAATCAACGCCTATCCAAGCACTAACCTGATGCAGTCTATGGCAGGCCGTGCGACAGGTGTACACATTTCTCAGAATACAGGTGCTCCGGGAGCTGCATTGAGTGTACGCATCCGCGGAACCAACTCCGTGCAGGGCGACAATGAACCGCTTTATGTCGTAGATGGATTTCCGTATAGCGGTAACCCTACGTTATTGAATAATGCAGACATCGAATCAATCGAGATTTTAAAGGATGCTTCTGCTACTGCCATCTATGGTTCGCGTGGCGCGAACGGTGTTGTACTTATCACAACAAAAGGTGGCAAAGCGGGAAAGACTACGGTCGATTATGACGGCTACTATGGATGGCAGACCATCCGTAAAAAAATTGACATGATGAATGCGCGCGAGTATGCGCAATTCTACAATGAGCAAGCCGTCAACGACAATGTACCCCTGCATTTTACACAAGAAGAAATCGATGCCATGGGAGAAGGTACCGATTGGCAGGACGTCGTGTTACGAACCGCACCCATTCAAAATCATGCAATCACTGTGAGTGGTGGAAGTGAGAAGACAAAGTTTTCGTTGTCGGGAAGTAATTTCAACCAGGAGGGGATCATCGTGGGAAGCAATTATATCCGGAATTCCATTCGCGCGAATGTAAGTTCAGAGCTCGGGAAAAAGTTTACACTCGACCTGAACGCCATTCTCAGCCGAATTGATTCTGACAGGAAAAACAGCGGTTACGGTAACCGTGGAGGATCGCTCATTTCTGGCATGCTTTCAGGGTACCCAACGTTCGGACCATACGCCGATGGAGGTGGCTATACACGACTCGCGGAAATGTACACGTGGGGATCAAACGTAATCACAAACCCCCTGAACTACCTGGAGCAGGAATCGGATCAGATACGTTCGAATAAAGTGCTAACGAACGCGGCAATTACATTCCGGCCAATTGAAGGGCTTTCCATTAAGATTTCCGGCGGTATCGACAACACAGACGATAGAACCGATTACTATCGGACTACCGGATTCATCAACTCTCAGGGATCTGCCCGCGTTTCGACCGAACAACGCGCAAGTATTCTTAACGAAAACACCATTAGTTATGTTAAAGAGATCGGCCGCCACAATATCTCCGCAGTTGCTGGTTTCACCTATCAGAATTACAAGGCAACTTCTCTTTCTGCATCAGGTACCGGTTTCGTCAGTGATGTTCAGTCTTCGTTCGACATTGGCGCGGCTGCAACCCAGGGTGTACCCGCATCTTCCTATTCAGAGTGGGCCCTGTTATCGTACCTGGGTCGTGTCAATTATACTTTCAATGAAAAATACCTGGCTACGGTAAGCTTCCGCGCAGATGGCTCATCACGTTATACCGAAGGCAAAAAGTGGGGATCATTTCCATCTGCTTCACTTGCATGGAGATTGTCTGAAGAAGAATTTATTAAAGGAATTCCATTCATTTCAGACCTGAAGATCAGAGCAGGTTATGGTGAGACAGGTAGCACAGCTATCGGTCCTTATTATACACTCAACCAACTGGCATCGGGTAAAGTTGTTTTCGGTGATGCCCTTGTTACGTCATACGCGCCTGGAAATCGGCTAGCCGGTCCGTTGAAGTGGGAGACCACCGCACAAACTGATGTGGGAATAGATTTTGGATTTCTAGAGAACCGGCTTACGTTCACGATCGACTATTACGTAAAAAACACACGTGACCTGTTGAACAACGTTCCGCTGCCATCATCGCAAGGCTATGCGTTCACAGTTCAGAATATCGGCAAGGTTCAGAATAAAGGTTTTGAATTTGCTGCCAGTGCAGTAGTAGTTGATGCTGCCTTCAAGTGGGACATTGCTGCTAATTTCTCGACAAACCAAAATAAAGTGCTTACGCTTTACGGCGGAAACGATGTACTCGGCCCTGCTATCGACATTGCTGTAATCAACGACAACGTCAACATCCTGCGCGAAGGGGAACCCATCGGATCGTTCTTTGGATACATTGAAAAGGGATATGATGAGACAGGACGAATAGCTTACGAAGATTTCAACGAAAATGGCACACGCGACATCGGAGACAAACGTATCATCGGCAATCCTAATCCTGATTTCATTTATGGATTCAACTCAGTGATGAGCTATAAAAATTTCGATCTGACCGTGTTCATACAAGGATCACAGGGCAACGACATTTTCAACGTAAGTGCAGTCAACCAAACGTTGGATTATGGCCAGGCGTTAAATATGCCACGCGATGTATATAAGAACCACTGGACACCTGAAAATCCAAATGCAAAATACCCGATCATCAGCAGGTCATCTGGTGCACAGGTTTCTGATCGCTTTGTGGAAGATGGTTCATACATGCGCTTCAAGAATATTCAATTGAGTTATAACGTTCCGGTGTCAGAACTGAACATCAACTGGTTGAGAAGAGCACAGTTTTACATCAGTGGTCAGAACCTAATCACGTTTACAAAGTACTCATGGTACGATCCGGAGATTAACTCGTACGGAAGTGGAAATAGCATTCGTTTGGGAATTGACCACTATAGTTATCCGACAGCAAAATCGGTAACAATAGGTGCAAGATTGGGATTCTAAGGTTTACACGTAACGAAAGATTATCATGAAAAAATTATTTCTATATATTATCGGAGCTGCCTCACTGTTGGGGTGCAGCGATCTTCTCGATGAAAATCCAAAGTCGATTGCAGCCGAAGTATTCTACAATACAAATTCGGAAGCAGAGGCTGCGGTAAATGCCATCTATGGTCCGATGCGCAGCGGTGGCGCGTTCAGTACAAACTATCCGGCACAGCAGGAAGGGCTTGCTGACTATGGAAACTCACGCGGTAGTCAAACACCCGTGAGTTTATATCAGGGCCTCGACAATGCCAATATCTCGCGCGTTGCAGGCATTTGGGATAATCTTTATCAATCCATCCGTAATGCCAATCTTGTGATCGCGAATGTTCCGAAGGGACGGGAGATTACACCTGAAGCTGGATCGCAGTTCGTTGGTGAAGCGAAATATCTTAGAGCGTTGATTTACTTCGCTATGGTCCGCAACTGGGGAGGAGTACCTATTCGCACAGAAGCTAATATGCTTGAGGCCAATGTTAAGCGCGGAAGTGTTGATGAAGTTTATGCATTGATCCTTGCCGATGCGCTTGAAGCGGAAGAGTCGTTGCCCATCACACCTGCTGCACCGGGACGCCCAACCACATGGGCTGCAAAGACATTGCTTTCTGAAGTATACATGTACCTCAGCGACTGGGAGAACGCAAGCGCTCGCGCTCAGGAAGTCATTGAATCGAACACGTACTCGCTTGTAACCGTATCGACCCCTGAAGACTTTCAGAAAATCTTTGGGCCGGAGGTGGTAACTACTCCGGAGGAGATTTTCTACTTCAAGTATTCGCGCCAACAGGCATTTGGCCTCGTTGAATTTGCGCACCGGGCAATTGGTCCTTATAAATATTATGGCGGTGGGGGTTTCTATGCGCAGTACACTGACTCTACTTCAAATTCATTTATTAAGCAATGGGATAATGAAGACCTGCGCAAGGAGCATATCTTTTATAACGTGGATGTTGGCCTTGGGCCAAACACTGTGCTTTATAGAAAATTCCGCGATCCGCTTGCGACCACAGGTGGTGGTGGAAATGATTATCCATGGTATCGTTATGCGGACTTGCTTTTATTTCACGCCGAGTCAGCCGCGCGCGCAGCAGATGCGCCCACTGCAGCTGCGATGGAGAGTCTGAACCAGGTTCACCGACGGGCTTATGGTTACGATCCAACAGCACCTTCGCCAATTGATTTTGATATCAGCGACTACGACCTGGATAGCTTCATCGATCTTGTTGTTCGTGAGCGCGGTTACGAAACGATGTATGAAGGCAAACGCTGGCTTGATCTGAAGCGCCTCGGTATTGCGAAGCAGCGAATTCTTGAAGTCAAAGGTATTGTTGTCGCAGAAAAACACATGATGTGGCCAATTCCAAATTCGGAATTACTCTACAACAAAGCCCTTGATCCGGTTGCCGACCAGAATCCTGGTTATTGATCGAACATATTCTTACTGACACCAGGCACCTCATTCGTGAGGTGCCTGATGCCAAATTCCTTACACCTAAATTTTTGACGCCTTGATAAAAATAATTTTTCTCCTCGCCATTTTGTCTTTCTGTGTTCGGGCCAATAGCCAACACGTTATCGAAGTAGATGTATGCATCTATGGCGGAACCTCAGCAGGTGTGATCGCCGCATACACCGCACAAAAGCTCGGCAAGAAGGCAATCCTGATTGAACCAGGAAGGCACCTCGGCGGAATGAGCTCCGGTGGTCTCGGTTATACTGACATTGGCAATAAATATGCAATCACCGGACTTGCCCGTGATTTTTACAGACGAATTGGAAAACACTATGGAAAATTTGAACAATGGACGTTCGAACCAAAGGTTGCAGAACAAACCTTCAAACAGTATGTGAAGGAAGGTAAATTCCAGGTTCTATATCAAAAGCAATTGCGTGATGTGAAAAAAGATGGAACACGCATCACCGAGATTATCATTGAAGATTCAGAAAATCAAAGTTCGGCTCCTCTCACCATCCGTGCGAAAATGTTTATCGACTGCGGGTACGAAGGTGACCTCATGGCGAAGGCTGGCGTTTCTTATATCGTCGGACGAGAAGCCAACGCTGACTACAATGAAACAATCAATGGTGTTCAATTAATGGGTGGACACCAGATGCCAAATGGAATCGATCCATACAAAGAAAAAGGAAAGCCCGAGAGTGGACTTATATGGGGAGTAAGCGATGCGAAGCTTGAACCTAATGGCACGGGTGACAAAAAAGTACAGGCATACAACTACCGGATCTGTCTAACGTCAAATCCTTCAAACATGGTCACGATCACACGTCCTGCAAACTATGACTCAACGAAGTATGAGCTCGCACTAAGGATACAGGAAGTGTGGCCGGAACGGAGAACGTTGAATGACTATTTCATTTGGAGTGGAATGCCCAACCAGAAAACGGATATCAACAATCGCAACGGATTCTCGACCGACATGATTGGTATGAATTACGATTATCCGGAGGCTTCGTATGCGAAACGTAAGGAGATCATTCGCGCGCATGAAGAATACACCAAAGGATTGCTTTATTTCTACGGACACGATCCGCGTGTTCCAAAAGAACTCAGACAAGAGATGTTAAAATGGGGTTATCCAAAAGATGAATACACTGACAATGGAAACTGGTCACCTCAATTGTATGTGCGCGAAGCAAGAAGAATGGTTGGCCAGTACGTAATGACCCAAGCCAACTGCGAAGGAAAAGTTGTTGTACAGGATGCGGTTGGTATGGCGGCATACACGATGGACTCACACAATTGTCAGCGACTTGTGGTAAACGGACAAGTAAAAAATGAAGGCAATGTAGAAGTTGGTGGATTTGGTCCTTATCCGATTTCTTTTGGAGCCCTTGTGCCGAAAGCTTCCGAGTGCACCAACCTGTTCGTGCCGGTGTGTTTGTCTGCCACACACATTGCATACGGATCGATTCGTATGGAACCTGTGTTCATGGTGCTTGCACAATCTTCTGCAACGGCTGCGGTGATGGCCATTGATGCAAAAAGTGATATTCAAAAAGCCGACATCGCATCGCTTCAGAAAAAGCTTCAGGAAAATCCACTGGCCGATGGTAGCGCTTTTGATATCCTTGTTGATAACGACAATGAAAAACTAGTGCGTAAATCCGGTGAATGGATTGCTCAGAAAAAAGGAGGTTATGGTCCTTCGTTCCTCACAAGCACTTCTGCCAATGCATCTGTCGTTTTCAAAACTACAGTCCGGAAAAAGGGCAAGTACAACTGTATGGCCTACATTCCGAAAATTAGGAACGCATCTTCTGTAATTCCTTTTACGGTCACTGTTGGTAAAAAGTCAGTAGAGAAAGTGATAAAGCCAACAGAACTTGTTGTTGTAGGTCAAACGTCGGGAGAATGGGTTTCGCTTGGCACCTATACATTGTCTGCTAACGAAACTGTGACCGTTCAAGTGTCAACAAAAAATGCTGATGGTAAAGTAGTGGCTGATGCAATCATCTGGACACCTGTAAAGAAATGATCTTAAATATGAATAATAAGATTGTGCAGATTAAAATCTACCTGGCTTTGTTTTTCTCGTTGGTGTCTTTTACAACACACGCCCAATACGATCTGGTGATTGTGGGTGGCACTCCCGGAGGAATTATGGCTGCGATCGCGGCAGCCAGGCAAGGAAAGTCTTCCGTGATCCTTGAGCGCACCGCCCACATTGGTGGACTTCCTGCCAACGGACTTGGCGCAACGGACATCGCTACACGCGGCGCGACCACAGGATTGTTTGCCGAATATGTTCAACGGGTCAAACAACATTACGTATCGAAATACGGAGCGGATTCAAAGCAGGTTCAGGATTGCTCAGACGGTTTTCATTTTGAGGCATCCGTTGCTGAAGCGGTGCTCGAACAAATGATTGCGGAACATAAAGCCAAAATCACTGTTTTGAAAATGCACCAGTTTGACACCGACGATCAGAATATCGTGATGCATGATGAGCGCATCGAAAAGATCCGTGTTCTTAACCGGGAGTCAAAAGCGATGGTTGAAATCACCGGTAAGGTATTTCTCGATGCAACTTATGAAGGAGATCTCGGTGCTGCTGCGAAAGTTCCATTCAGATTAGGTCGTGAAGGAAAAGATGAATTTAATGAGCCCGGCGCCGGTGTTGTTTATAAATACTGGGGTGGTCCCGAAGGGTCAGGAAGCACATTCCAGGGTGACAACGCCGTTCAGGCTTACAACTATCGCTTGTGCCTCACAACAAATCCAGCGAATCGTGTTGAGGTAAAGAAGCCAGCACGATACAATCGTAAGGAATACGTTTCTATGATTGAAGATGTATGGACGGGACGTCACACGGGTGTACAGATGACGAATATTACAAGCGAGATGCTGGAAGAAAATCGGAAGCACATCCAACAAGGAAATCCGACGAAGCTTCCAGGTGATGTCTGGGGAATTGCACGCATTACTAATATGGTGAAATTGCCCAATGAGAAGACGGATGCCAACAATCAACACATGGCATTCATCTCCACCGACCTTCCTGAAGAGAACTGGGCGTGGCCAACATCGAGCTGGGCGTGGCGAGATAAATTTGCTATTCGACTGCGTGAATACACCGAAGGTTTGATTTGGTTCGCGCAGAACGACAAAGAACTTCCAACACATTTTCGTAAGGCTGCAAAGGAATGGGGCTTTGCTAAAGATGAATATCAGGACAACGGAAATTTCCCGCGGCAGGTATACGTGCGTGAAGGCAGACGTTTCGAAGGTCAATATTTTTTCACCGCCAGCGATGCCGTTGCCATTGCCGCAGGGATGCGCCCACCGGTTCATCGTTCAAGTATAACCGCGAGCCACTATGCGCTTGATTCACATGCAGTACGTAAACGCGAGTCGGGCAAAATTCACCTGGATGGATTTTTAAGTTATCCAACTGATGTGTACACGGTCCCCTATGGTGTAATGGTTCCAAAGCAGGTTGACAATCTTTTGTTACCGGTCCCGGTGTCAGGAAGTCACATTGGTTTTTCAACACTTCGCATGGAGCCTTGCTGGATGGCATTGGGTCAGGCTGCAGGGATTGCAGCATCATTATCGATTGATACAAAGACAAAGGTGAGAAACGTTTCTACTGCAGACCTCCAGCGCGAATTGCTCGAACAAAATGCGACGCTGATCTACTATCGCGATGTTTCCACCAGCGATGATGATTTCAAAATTGTTCAGCATATGGGATTGCTCGGTTATCTGCCGGGATGGGACGCGGAATTGGACAAACCTGTCGATCATAAAACACTTGCCGCGTGGCAAAAACTTTCAGGTATCAAACTCCAGGCAGAAGTTGGAAACGCTACACGCAGACAGGTCGTTACTGATTTGTACAAGCAACTCAATTCCAGAACGACAAAGACATCGCTACAGAAGACACATTAAGATTTAACAATTAAAAAGTATAAAGCATGTCCAACGCGGGCTTGCATGCCAGGGGTTTGTGTTATGGAAAATAAATCGATTTTAAAACAAGTGCTTCGGGCACCGGTGATCATTGCTGCGCTGGGATATTTTGTAGATATCTATGATCTCTTGTTATTCAGTATCGTGCGGGTTCCAAGTCTTCAGGCACTTGGACTGTCGGGCGACGAACTATTGAAGGAAGGAATCTATCTCATCAATATTCAAATGGCAGGTTTGTTGACGGGTGGTATTCTTTGGGGTATTCTTGGCGATAAGCGCGGAAGGTTGTCAGTATTATTTGGGTCTATTTTGTTGTATTCACTGGCAAACATTACGAACG
>DASPIZ010000007.1:0-4576 GCA_035628875.1 Ohtaekwangia sp.
ATTCCTTCTTAGGTACTTGCAAGATCAATGATATCAATCCTTTTGAATGGATGAAGTCAACTCTGGAAAGGATCCCCAATCATCCAGTAAACCGGATATCAGAACTGTTACCACGCAAGACGTAGTTCACCGGACGCTTACTTCCAGCCTTCGGCACCTCTGCGACTTCATCGTGCATCCTGTTTTTTTCATAGTGAAGTTTGTGCGTTAATTGAACGCTAACATAAATTTAGCACTTCGTAATAAAGTTTCGTGGCACAGGCTCACAACAAAATGCATACGTTATAAATTTTTTATTGGATTGATTTAATTTTAGTAAATTTAGTAGAAAAAAATTTACAACGCATGCACCAGCGTTACCGCCAATGCGCTGGGGACAATTGGACAATTGAAATAAATAAAAATGAATAGGTGTTGGGTTTTATTACTGGTTCTCGTTGTGACTTGCATTCAGGTATTCGCACAAACGAAAGCTTGCGATACAGTTTATCAAACGGTTGACAATAATCCGGCTTATCATGGGGGAACAAGTGCACTCATGGACTATACCGGAAAACACTTGACGCCTATCATTAGTAAGTATGATGATAAGGACGAGGAGTCATCGGCTAAATTAACAATAATGTTAACGATTGACACTCACGGAAGAGTTGTTGACGCCGTGCTTTCAAAACATCATTTGCCAAAGGACTGTGAGGACGAGATAAAAAGGGAGTTGTTGTCAATGACTGGCTGGACAGCAGGCAGTCTAAACGGAGAAAAGGTTTGTAGCAAATTTGCATGGATAATTAGTTGTATTAAATGGGGCTGAGAGAGTTCTATAAATGGACTAAAAAGTGACTGCGGACGCGCACAGGCGGTAACAAAAGCTATAAAACATGTGCTGTAGTGTAGGTGATTGTTAAGTGTGCTATTTGCTCCTGCATCACATGGGACGATTAATTAAATTTTAACGCACACGTTTCATAGCTAAACGTTAGCGTGCATTGCTGGTAAACTATGGATAAGCTATTTTATATATTAATAATCCTTTCCTTAACAGCTTGTGGTAAAGGAGGCGGTTTTGATGAAAACGATGATTTGCAGCTGGTAAAGATAGAATTTGCAAACTCCACAATTGGAATTCCTAAAAATTACAAGCTAAAATCTCCGGAGGAGATAAAGGAGAGCTTGCTAAACTCAAGCAAAAGATACAGTGAAATTTCGGAGACCATTCAAAAATTAGACTACATCAAATCTATTCCAACTGAGTTCCAAATTTACGTTGATACGCTAAATTATGACAATAATATTTGGTTCCAAGAAGGGCAATATGTTAGGCTTACTAAATCTCTATCTCAACAATATTTGTCAGCGCTCGAGACGCAGCTTCAAAAGCAGTGGACGCCGCAGGACATAAAGTACGAAAGACTTGAAAGTAAATTTCTTTCAGGAACTCACGCTCAATTAATTAAACTGAAGTATAAGTTGAGTCGTGAAAGTTCATCGACATATACAACACAGTATCTTATATCGTCAAATTCAAAGACAATCGGTGTGATAATTAACAATGTTGGTCCTGACGATATGGAAAATTTAGTAAGTCGCACAAGAATGAAATGAGAGGTTGGCAACGACACGCTAACAATGCATATAAATCATGCCGGCAGAGTTTGATGATTAATATTAATTTGGTCTGCCGGCACGCTTTATATGCTAGCGTTGTAAACCATGCCCGGCGCATTTAGAATTTGTCAGATAATGAGAAGAAGGATAGCGCTACAAGTGTGCCGACCTAAGGCGTTCATCGCATGCAGGCGCGGCAGTTTTCGGAAGGAGTGCAGCATTTCATAGGCACTTTAGTGAAATGTAGATTTTCTAACTTCCAGCCTTCGGCACCTCTGCGACTTCATCGTGCATCATGTTTTTTTCATAGTGAAGTTTGTGCGTTAATCGAACGCTAACATAAATTTTGCACTTCGTAATAAAGTTTCGTGGCACAGGCTCACAACAAAATGCATACGTTATAAATTTTTTATTAGATTGATTTAATTTAGTAAATTTAGTATGGAAAAAAATTACAACGCATGCATAAGCGTTGCCGGCAAATACCTCGGACAGTTTTTGTGACTAATTAACGGAGACAGGATTATAGACTCAATGAGGACCTGACTTATGACAAAGATTAAAGACGTTACCATTGAGTTTAGCTGCCCGCAGACATTAGACAGCAAACTCCACTGTGACAGATGTTCTCATACTGTCATAGATTTTACTAGTAAGTCGGAAAGGGCATTAAGACAAGAAATTAATAAATCCAAAGGACCGGTCTGCGGAATATTCAAAAAATCTCAACTCAGCGACCAATTTTTGAAATATGCGGCCGCGACATTTATCGCAACATCGTTGGCAGTTCCGACACTAGGACAAGAAGTAATAAAAGGGGACTTATTATTGAAAGCATGTGAGAAAATGGAGACTGAGAATGAAGAGGAAGTTTTTTTTGGAATGATCGTTGAGACTCAGGCAGAACCATTAGGTGGCTACAAAAAATTCTTTGAGGCAATTGCAAGCAAAATGAACTACCCAACTGGACTAAAGGAAAAAGGAAAATCATTCGTTGAGTTTACTATTGATTCCCTTGGACAAATGAAAGATGTGAGATTAATAAAAGGCTTCAATAAACTAGCGGACAAGGAAGCCGTACGGGTCCTTTCAACATTGAATTATCCTTTTAAACCGGGACGTCAAAGGGGTAAATTTGTAAAGACAAGATTGGTGATACCGATAAAGTTTGACCCGGAAAGTGATGAGAAGAGGTAACAGCCGGCAACAAAATGCATAATCAATGGCGGGGTTCAGTGTAAATTTGTAGTTTAGTTTTTGAAATAGCGTTTTGTGTCGCGGGATAGTGACGCGCTTCGAATTCCCGCCACTGCTTATGCACAAACGTGTGTGTCTTGAACATCTCTCAGTTGTAGGAGAGATGATGCTGTACAAAAGATGGAAGACTTTTCGGAAGTTTAACAATCATGCGGAGGTCGAGCGAACAGAACTGGCCGATGATCTAAACAGAAGGAAAGAATTGAACTTCCGCATACGCCTGTCAGAAGGAGTTTGCAAATCACCTTATGCTGCATTGAACGGAAACTTTCATTGTGGTGAACGATAAGGAAAAACGGGAACGAAGATTCCTGTAGATGTTTGTTGAAGAGTCGAATAGCGTGAATCAGCGACTGAAGCCTCGTAATTATTCAGACGATGTTAAAAACAGGTAGTTACGTTTATATCTGTGATCAAGGTGCAAAGGGTGATCTGATTTCTGATTGCATAACATCCGGGGTAAAGCTGACGAGACTTCAACATGGGCTTTTGTATGGAACAAGAGAAATCGCTATTGTAGAGATGAGTCGCAAGACCATCAAAGATGTAAGGATGACATCAGATAGCGGTGACGGACTAAGTTGTAGTAGCGATGAAGCTGCTGAAAGGCAATGGAGCGAAGGACTTAGCCTGTTTGGTTTTGTAGTTGACGACAACCAACTAAAACTGGGATGATCGACTACTACGAAACGCGATCACAGCCAATTACCAGGAAGATGGTATGGCAGGCCTACCAGAAAGTAAAATCAAACAAAGGGAGTTTTGGAGTTGACCAGATGGATTGGGATACGTTAGATCGTAATCGCAAGTCACATTTGTACAAACTTTGGAACCGCCTTAGTTCAGGAAGTTATTTTCCGGAGCCTGTAAGGGAAGTAGAGATTAAGAAGAAGTCGGGCGGCGTACGCAAACTTGGTATCCCTACCTTGTTAGACCGCATAGGGCAAGAAGTAGTGAAGGCACATCTTGAGCGGATTGTAGAGCCACAGTTTCATCACAGTTCATTTGGCTATCGTCCGAAGAAGAATTGTCATCAGGCCGTAGAGAAGGCAACACAAAATGCTTTTACTCACTGCTGGGCGATTGATCTTGATATCAAGAGTTTCTTTGACACGATAGATCATGAGCTATTGATGAAAGCAGTGGAACACTACTGTGATGCCAAGTGGGTTTTGCTCTACGTGAGACGTTGGTTGAAAGCAGGTGTTGTGCAGCAAGATGGCTGTTATGTTGACAGGGTTAATGGCACGCCGCAAGGTGGGGTTATCAGTCCATTGTTAGCAAACATATTTCTTCATGTAACATTCGATAAGTGGATGGAGCAGCATCATAGCACAAAACCATTTGAGCGATATGCGGATGACATTGTAGTGCATTGTAAGACGGAGCGTCAGGCGAAATATCTTTTAAAAGAAATTACGCAACGCTTTAGGAACTGCAAGTTAAAATTGCATGAGGGGAAGACAAAGATTGTGAACATCAGAGGCAGTTCGGAGAAGAAGTACCAGATGATTTTTGATTTTCTGGGTTTTACTATAGAGCCTCACTACACGAAAGTGAAAGGAGGGAGTAGAAGAATTCTTCCCCGATGTGTTATCAGTAGGAAGTCGGTGAGTAGTGTGTTGGATAAATTCAAGCGGTTACACAAGAGACGCGTAAGCCTCGAAGTGTTGGCGCGGGAATTAAATCCGGTTATCCGCGGAGTGATGAATTA
>DASPIZ010000008.1:0-32207 GCA_035628875.1 Ohtaekwangia sp.
TTAGCAACCCACTGGAAAATTCATCCTCCACGTTTTAGCCGTAGGGGTTAAAAATTTAACGTAAATTAGAACAATGAATCGCTGCAGTACCGGGAAGATAATGTATGCCTCGCTACAGGTTGCAGAAGATGCGTTGATCGAAACGCGGATAAAGTTCGATTATGCAACTGGCTATGGGCCTGTAGGTGTGTACCGCTGCGACGACTGTGGTCTGTATCACATCACTTCACAGGGTGCGATGAATGAAAGATTAGCACAATATATCCGCGAAGGAAAAATTGAACGTGAAAAAGAAGTTACACGGTGGACCCGGAAGTGGAAACCATAAGGCCGGTTACAACGTCATCGCTATAAAGATCTTAAAGTATCCCATCAACGAAGAGGAGAAAAAAATTATACAGCCGGGAATGGAGTGTTTGGGCATTGTTTTTTGAGTGTGTCTGATAAAGTTCATTTAAAATTATTTCCAATGACACTCACTATTATACTTTTCGTATTGGTAATTGGCGGTCTGGTTCTGATGGGTTACCGGATGAATAAAGACAAGAGCAGCGTGAACAAAGATGAGGCAATGAAGGATGGCCGCCACATCAGACACGAGATGCGCAAGTAGCTATGCTTTGCTTTTCATCTGTAGGGATCATTAATCATGGCTCCTTGTAGGCTATTAGCGGAAGTATTGAAGCAGATCTTGCCGGATAGCTTCATTCGCGCCAGATGCCAGGATCAGAGATATTATCAAACCGATTATCGCATACAGCAGATCTTTGCCGATAAGCCATAATGCATGCTTTTTATGCGCACGTCCTTTCTTCTTACGGGCAAGGCTAATGGCAATTTCACGACCGCCGATAATCCCCAAAAACACCCATGTGGTGCTAAGTGGTACCGTGCTGATCAACAGCTTGTAAAGCAGCAACAATACATAAGTAAAATCAATAAGGATGGCAGCACGTACATCTGAAATGCGAACCTTTTCACTCACCACCTGCTGAATTTTATCACCGCGTAGATAGAACAAAACACCTAAACCAAAAAAAATGGCGCCTGTAAAGACAGCGAACTGCATGAAATTTAATTGCCGTGGAAGAAATACAGCGATGTTTGCGCCATCCTGCATAATCCACACCGACCATAGTGCGCCGCTTACTACCCATTGGGCAACGGTCCAGCTGGTGGAATGCTTCCGCTTCTTAAAATATTTCCGTATGGTGTTATAGCCACTGTACCAGATGACAAACGATAGAATAAACGCGATTCCATATCCTGATACACTTTTCGAAACCATGGCTGAAATGCCATCTGCGCTCTCACTGAAAACACTCAACAGAAGGAAGGTGGTAGACACCGGCATGCGCAGTCGTGTTACCACAAGCAACACGATGGGTGCAATCAACTGAAAATAAGAGAAGTCTTCACGATGTGGGAATTTTGTGTTCCCATTACTATCAAGCAGACGTTGATACGTTACGTCTCCATTAAAATAAAAATAGCTAAAGCTGAGTGTAAGAATAAGAATGAGGCCAGTGAACGCCCATAATATATACCACTTCTTTTTTCTGTTGCTCTCAATAAAAGTACCCAGTGATTGAATACTATCGTTGGCAACAGCACCATATGCGGCGAAAGAAAAGCCAAACCACATGGCTACCTTACCGTCGAGTGTCGCAAAGTAGGCTGCAATGAAGGAAAGGGCGATGAGAAATAGAAAAGTTTTCTCTTGTGTAGCGCGTTCCAGGATATTCAGATAAACTCTGTTTCCCTGGTCTTTTCTACGATGTTTAATATTTTCGGTACCCATTTACCTGCGATATTGAAAATTGTGCAAAGATGTCTTAAAAAATTTAGCTGTTAACCATGCGGGACAAGTTTTTTCACGCTTGCTTTAAAAATATGTGGGTGTGGGTAATTTTACAATCTACTGGTTACCAGTCTATTGCTCCAATTGCCGGTAAGGCATCACTTTTATGCTTATGAGTTAAGTGATTCAATAAGAATAAACTTAAAACGTAATAACTATGGAAAAGCAAGAAATTAAAGGTACCTGGAATGAAATGAAGGGGAAACTGAAACAAAAATATGGTGAATTAACTGATGACGATTTAACATATGCTGAAGGTAAAGAAGATGAACTTTATGGCAGGTTACAGCAAAGGCTGGGGAAAACAAAAGAACAAATTAAAGAAGAGATAGATAAATTATAATATAATGTCGTTGAGTTAAGGTTCCACAAACCTTGTCCTCTGGAAGGCAGGGTGAAGCCATAAAAAACCAAGCTTAACTCAAGGACATTGAATTATAACACGGTATCAGGCAAACAAAACCGGTCAGGTCATAATAATCTGTCCGGTTTTTTTATGACCGAATTTTTCCAACGCATCCGATAAGCGTTGATCGCGGTTTCGCCTAGCTTTACCGTTAGGCGATGATTAACATAAGCACCAACAACCGCACCGATTCCCGGAATCAGCTGTAGTAGTTTGGCCAGGTCGATATAGTCACGGTATTCCTGTTGAAAACTCCGCCAGTCAAAACCATTGATATCGGGAGGGAGTTTATCACGTTCTGATTCCCAGTTCTCAATGATGCCATAAACTTTGTTTCGATGTTGCTGGCTTGAAAAAGTAAGCTGGAAAATATGTAACATGTAAATCCGTTCCTTATAATCTTTGGTATCTACTCCATATAAGGACGCGATTTCAAAAAGCAATTTCATTTTAAGTGTTAGCCATAACGGGAAGTCGGCCAACCCTACAAAGAAACCCGCCGCACCTGTGAGAGCCCCTTCTGTAGCCGCAGTATTTCGATAAAATTTAATTCGCTCTTTGACCAGGTGTTCACGAACCTGGAGAGACAGTCCCGGTGTTTTCGCTGTAGTACTGATTTCTGATCCGAAGATGACAGCACGAGTCATTTGTTTAATGGCAGCAGTAATGGCTGCATGTGCTTTTTCCGGAATCACGCGATTAATACGCGTCTGAATTCGTTTTGACATACCATCGAATACACCTGGAGCCTTCGCCATCTTTTCCTGCCACACAGCGAGTTCAGCATAAACAATCGTTTCATACTTATCCATACTCCGCTTGTTAAAAATGATGTGCCGTCACGCTGGCCGAATCAATTAATCACACGCAAAAATTGAATCTAATACGAACGAAATGGTCGCTCAATGATCAGACTAAAGCCCCTTCTTTTAAAATCCACTGAATGCGCGACAGGTTTTCTTGACCCTTGTTGATCCAGTCGTTGCCGTCCAAATGATGATTCACCGGTAATGTATCCCAACGTTTGTGCAAGCATGGATTCGCGTAAATCGCCCAGCGGAAAAATAAACAGATTATTGTCTTTGTTTTCAAGATCCGGATTAAATCCGGCACTGTAATCAGACTGATCGAGGCTATTAAAAGCTTTTACTATAATGGGTTGCATACCCCACTTGTTCTTTGGATCGTTTTCAGCATAAAGTGAAACAGATCCCACATTTTTTCCATAGGTAACATCGCCAATAAGGACGACGTTCATATACGGTCTTAAGCCATTTATGATAAGCTCACTCGCAGAAGCAGTGCGACTACTTGTTAGCACGTACACCGTACTGTTAACAAGCTGATTCCCGATATTATTTCCTTTCTCCTGAAACCGACTTACCAGGAATTCGTCTGCAGAAGGATCTTGCATGATTTCACTGGTGATTTTTTCGTTGTACTGGCGCTTAAAGAAAACAGAAGAACCATTAATTCCAGGAGCTATCAAACTGGCGAGGTTATTCGCCGAAACCTCAGAGCCTCCGCTGTTAAACCGCAGGTCGAGTATAAGATCGGTTATACCTTGTGATTTAAAATCAGCAAAGATGGCGTCCATTTCATCATCGTATTTTTCTTTGTTGGTTGTAGTACCGGAAGCGAAAAAATTATAGATGTAATAGCCGATTTTTTTATCGTTGGTATGAATCACATCATAATAAAAATTCGGATTTTCACTAAACTCAACTGTACTGAGAGAAACAGTTTTTCACTACCAAACCTGTCTTCTCCAACGACAATCGGTTTATAACGAAAGCTGTGGTTTTCTTTTAGTCCCTGAATGAGCGTCTCGTAGTTGATGGTTGTGATCTTTGTGTCATTGATGTGACTGATTAGATCGCCACGCTTGAGCCCCGCTACTTCAGCAGGCGAGTTGGGTTTTACATACATAACCTGTGCAACGATACCAGTACCCGCTGTGCTTTCCCGGTATAATGTATATTCAAAACCAGCTTCTTTATTAATCCCTTGCATTGAATTCAACAACTCAATGTAATTATCCTGTATCCAGGAAAATCGATCATCCTGGTGAAGCAGCGACGAAAAAAATCCGGCGGGATCTTTATCTGTATCGGGATTGGCTGGTAATTGTTCATTCCAGAAATAATAGTCCTTCATATTTTCCAGAATCCATGTATTGACATAAGGATCAGCTTTGGGCAGATCGTTATCTTGTTTCTTTGGCGAAACATCGTCATCGCTACAGGATGTGGCGATGGATAAAGAGAACAACACAAAAAGGAGCGCGTTAAAATAAGAACGCATTATGCGGATAAAAGCCGGACTAGTATTCATTTCCAAAAGTTAATAAAAAAGCAATTACAACGGAGATACACTGATTCATGAAACAGCTAAAATTACCAGAATAGTTTCATAATCTATTCAATAACCCGTATGTAAAGAAAAAATATGCTTATGGTGCGTTAAGAATCACTTTTCTTACCGATGGTTTCGCTTCTGGATAATGAATCCGGGTCTTTTGATGAAAAATTAATATATTGACGGTTGTTTTAACCACGACTTGTGAAATTGATTCTAAAATTATGGCGTTGATTCATTCTTTTAAAAAATTCAGCTTGTATTTTTCCGTAATTGTTCCATTGCTTTTCACAGCCTGTACGAAAGCGGATGAAGGCGACGAAGATCCGAAAGTTACCGCTGACGAAGATCTGTTTATCAATGAGGCCTATGCTTCTGATGGAACAGACTGGGTGGAGATTTACAACAATAATTCATCGGCAAAAGACCTTGGTGGTTATAAAATTTATGATGATGTTAACAACAAATACACTTTGCCGGGAGGTATAACCATTCAGGCCGGCGGATTTCTTATCATTTATTGTGATGATAGCGGTACAGGTTTACATACAACCTTTAAACTGAGCAGTAGTGGTGAAACGGTTTACCTGGAAAACAAGGAAGGAAAAGTAGTTGATAAAATGCAATTTCCCGCGATGCTGGACGGACAATCCTTTGCCCGTTTTCCGGATGGCGTTGGTACGCCAGTGATTTCAGGGAATCCAACACAAGGCACATCGAACGGAACAACAAGTGCTCCGGCAATATCAACGGTAACACGTAACCCGCTTGTACCTGAACTTGCTGATGATGTGACAATTCGGGCTGAACTTACCGCGAATACACAGATATCAGAGATAACGTTGTTTTACAGGGCCAACGGCGGCGTGTTTACTGCAGTTGAAATGATATTGAACGCGGGTGCTTATGTCGGTACCATACCGGCATTGAATGATGTCGGAACGATTGAATATTATGTTCAGGCGGAAAATACGACAGGTGGAACTTCGGTAAACCCCTATGAAGCGCCGGATAAAAATTACAAATATTTGTTAAACACCGATCCGCTTCCGCAGTTATTCATTAATGAGTTTATGGCATCGAATACGGCATGTTGTCCCGACACCGAGAGTGGTGATGAGGAATTTGATGACTGGATTGAAATATACAATGCGGGTAGCGATCCCGTTAATATTGCCGACATGTATTTGTCGGATGATGTGAGCAATCCGTTTAATAGTAAAATAGGCGATTCCAATCCTTCCATGACAACGATTCAGCCTGGCGAATTCTTACGCGTGTGGGCCGATGGAAGCAAAAGTCAGGGACCGCTTCATCTTGATTTTTCCTTGGGTACAGAAGGTGAAGATATTGGTTTGTATTACATTGATGGTCGGGAAATAGATGAATATACATTTGGTGTGCAGGTTGAGAATGTTTCATTTGGCAGAACAACCGATGGGGGTCAAGCATGGTCATCGTTTGATGCACCAACGCCAGGAGCAAGTAATGAATAGGGTAGACATGGCGCAATGCATTTTCAATTTTGTAGCGGCGCCCTTTAGAAAAAAGGTTTTATATGTTTGAATTATTTCCCGACGGTCCGGTATATGAGTATCCGCCGCTGATCAATATTACGTATTCTTTTGTGTGGGCTTTTTTGCTAGCCTCAACAATTGCCATAACACATCGCCTTACTTTTACGGGTGATCATTATCCGCGCAATTTTTTCCAGTCGCTGATTCTTGGCGCAGTAGTCACTACGTTGGTGATGATGGCCATTGGCGACAGTCTTGCCCGCGGTCTTGGCGTTTTTGGTGCCATGGCGATTATACGATTCCGAACCCGGATCGATGATCCGCGTGATGTGCTGTTTTTGTTCGCTGCCTTAAGTATCGGCTTAGCCGTAGGGGTGTATGGGTTTACCATTTCATTTGTAGGAACGGTACTGTTTTGCCTGGTGGCTACGTTGCTTCATTTTTCTCCCTTCCGGAGCATCGTTTTGCACCATCATTTATTCTTCACGCTGGAGGACACTACAACGGTAGGACAAATAGAGTCTATTCTTAAACGCAGCTGTTATGATTTCAGATTGGTAAGCATTCTGAAAAACAAAGAGAACGAAATGCGCTACCAGTATAGTATCGAATTAAAACGTGATACATCGAAAGTAAAACTGATGGATGAGTTGCTACCTGTAACCGGAATTAAGCAGATCAGGATCACCATCATAGAAATGGTTAATTCTTAATGAAGCGCTGATGAAATTGAACTGGTTTTATATTTTTGTCGCGCTGCTCTTTAGTGCCATGCTTTTCCTTAGTGTACGTTATTTCAAAGGATCGGGGCATGGATCTGTTGGAATCGCCTACGCTAAAGAACGCAATATCAATTCAGAAAAATCGGCCATTGTGAAATCGATCCCGGTGATTGCCGGTCAGGAAGTCAAAGCAGGAGATCTCCTTGTTCAGCTTACCAGCAATGAACTGGAAATAGAAATTCACAGGCTTGAAAACAAACTGGTCATTTTACGGAGCGAGCAAGCCGAGAAGCGAAAGGTAGCCGCTTCTAAAATTGATTTGATCCGATCTGAAAACAGTATACGAACACAGGAGTTAAGTACGGAAATTTCTGAGTCTGAAGGTGAGCTTGAATTGAATCGTCAGCTTATTACTAGTTTCAAGCTGGATAAAGATTCCGTGGTGACGCATCCTGCTGAAATGAAGATCAATGCTTTAAAGGAACAACGCAGGAGACATGAAGAGACAGCATTAATTCGGATTGAAGACGTGCGAAATGATAATCAAATGGATCTCCGTAATCTCGAAAATGAGATTAAGCTGCTGGAAAAGGAGTTGGAACTCTTTGAACAGGAGAAAATAAAACTCAGCAAGTATGCCACTACAGCGGGTGTGATCAGCAATGTGTTTGTGAAAGAAGGAGAACAGATTCAATCTTATACATCTTTACTGTCTGTTAACCCTTTGCATCCAACTACGGTGGTAGGTTACCTGGTGGGAAGGAAGGTGATGCTTCCGGTAGGCTCAACGGTACAGGTGGCTTCCTATGAACGGTCCTCAAATCAAGCTACTGGAAAAGTGATCGGTTATGGATCAGTAGTCGAGTTACCGCTAATTCTTCAAAAATCCACGGCTACGATGGCTTTTGGTCGTGAAGTATTTATTCAGATTCCGGATGCTAATCCCTTTGCTTCCGGAGAAAAAGTGATCATCCGATGAACATGTCAAAACTGATCCTTGCTACATGTTTAATCGCAGGTAGTTTGCTACCCTGGAAAACATTTGGTCAACTAACCATCAGCGAGTTTTTGTATTCAGCCGTTGAAGATCCTGAAGTAAAAACATTTACGGAACAGGTTTCATACCTGGATGGGAAGCCCTATCGCACGTCACCGCTGCAAAAACTCGAAGTACGCATGCAGAATCGCGAGTTGGCATACAATCAACAGGAGCTGGCGTTGCGGGTTAATCCAGCGAACCCATGGGAATTACGCAATAAGAATTTATATTTTAAAGACGTTCAGAAATCACTTTCGCTCGAACGACAGGTTATCCTTAAAGAAGCTTTAATTGAGCGGTACTATAATGTGGTGATGTTTATGTACCTCACAGAATTGAAGGCATACAACGACTCGATGCAATTCAATCTTGAACAACAACTTGCCATCCAGGAAAAACAATACGCCAGCAGTTATTTTGATGCCGATGAATATGTGAAACTCAAAGTTGAGGAATTAGACAATAGGGTTGAAGTTGAGGAAGTCGATTATGAATTGGCTGATCAGCGTCATCTCATCAACAGGCTGTATCCCAAGGCCCACAAATCGGTTTTGCATTGGGATTTAAACGCCCTGATCAATGTAAACCGTATTGAACAGTTAGTCGATAGTTTAACGCGTTTTTCTGTGATGTCAAGCCTTGTATTGTATGAAAAGCAAATGATTAAAGTAGCGCAAAGTGAATACAACCTCGAGCGTTCTAATATCAACCTTGGTTTTTTTCAAACTGAGTTTGACCAGCGAAGGATCGACCAGAACAGGACACCCATCAATCTTTCTTTTGGTGTTACGATACCGATTACGAATCCTAACAAAGGAGATATGGCCAAACGTAAACTTGAAATGATCGAATCTCAATACAACATGGAGGAGGCGGCCCATGAAAGTGAAACAGATAAAATCATCATTCAGGATAAATTATCTACCTTATTGGTTCGATACCGGAATCTTGAAAAACGTATTACCGATCTTAAAAAAAATAATTTTGCACAAACGCTCAGTACAATTAAAGGCGGAGACCCTTTGATCGTGGCGCAGTTTAATCAACGGCTAGGAAAACTTAACGACCTGCTGATCAAAATCAAATGCAATATATTACTGACCTACGTCGATTACCTGGCGTTTTCAGATCACCTGCAGCAACAACCGCTGGTTAATTTTTTATCCCCTACACTGGAACCCATCAGACCATGAGGATCAGGATACCGGTCATATTGATTCTCATATGTTTCTGGGTTACACTGAAGGCCCAGGATGTTGATCATTGGGAAACGGTTGTGTATGGCAACGAAACCTGGAAATATTTTCCAGGTGTTTCTGATCCTGGAGCTGATTGGTTTTCGCTTGATTACAATGATAATCACTGGCAAAGTGGATCGGGTGGCTTTGGGTATGGGGACAATGATGACGGCACAACCCTGAGCCCTGTCTTATCTGTGTTCTTAAGAAAGAGATTTAATATCACCAATGTCGCTGATATTGAACGCATAATGCTCCACGTTGACTATGATGATGGTTTTATTGCATATCTCAATGGTGCCGAGATAGCCCGCAGTAATATGGGCACACAAACCATTGTACCATTCGATCAACCAAGTTCAGGATTCCATGAAGCGGTTTTGTATCAGGGCGGCGTGCCGGAAGGTTTTTCAGTTTCCGAAGAGATGTTACAAAACCTATTGAAGCCCGGGCAAAATGTGCTTGCTGTACAGGTTCACAATGAAAATATAAATTCATCGGACTTGTCAGCAGCAGCATACTTATCGGCAGGAATGAACATTACCAGTGCAACGTATGGCATGGTACCTTCGTGGTTTTCACTCCCGTTTGAATTTACTTCTTCTGATCTGCCTATTATTGTGATTAATACCAATGGCCAACAAATTATTGACGACCCGGATATTGTAGCTGATATGGGAATTATCGACAACGGTTTACTACGAAATCATTTAACTGATCCATTCAATAATTATAACGGTAAAATCAGCATTGAAATTCGTGGTGAGTCTTCACAAATGTTTCCGAAAAAAAGTTATCGGGTAGAAACCCAGGATGCATCCGGTAATAATTTAAATGCACCTTTACTGGGGATGCCATCTGAAAATGACTGGGTTTTGTACGCGCCGTACTCCGATAAAACGATGATACGTAATGTGCTCACTTACAAGATGGGACGTGATATGGGTCGTTATGCACCACGGACACGCTATGCGGAACTTGTTATCAACGGCAAATACGAGGGTGTTTATGTGCTGATCGAACGAATTAAGCGGGATAAAAATCGTGTTGATATTGCCACGCTCAATCCGGATGAGATCAGTGGCGATGACCTTACCGGAGGTTACCTGTTACGGGTAGATAAAATCGATGCGAATGATTATCCCGCCTGGACGTCTGTGCCGGTTCCCAGGGTGCCACACACAAATCTGATTAATTTCCAGTTCGTAGATCCCGAAGGCGAAGAACTTGCGAAGATACAGCAGGATTATATTAAACAATTCATTTTTGATTTTGAATCTACTTTATCGAAGAGTGATTATAAAACAACGCGTCAGTATTTGCAATACATCGATGCATCTTCCTTCATTGATTTTATGATTGTAAGCGAAATCGGTAAAAATGTCGATGCCTATATCTTCAGTACTTATTTGTATAAGGATAAAGACAGCAATGATAAACGACTGCACATGGGGCCCCTTTGGGATTTTAACCTGGCCTATGGAAACGTCGATTATCAAAACAATTCGCAGTTTGCGCCAGGATGGACCTATAACGATGAATACAGAATGTATTGGTTCGTAAGATTGATGCGGGACCCTGTATTCTACAACCAGTTTGTTTGTCGGTGGAGAACGCTACGCGAAACGACATTAACAAATGATTACTTTACGGAGGCAATAGATTCAATCTCCACAGCATTGACTGAAGCCCGACATCGCAATTATGAACGTTGGAAAATCCTGGGAACCTATATTTGGCCGAACCAGTATGTTGGAGCAACCTATGAAGATGAAATAAGCTTTTTGAAGAATTGGATCCAGGACCGGCTATCCTGGATGGATAATAACTTACCGGCTACATGTGCGGTTATAACCGATGTTAATCCCGATGTTGAAAAATACAATTTCACAGTTTTTCCTAATCCATCGAACATTGGTGTAACCATGCGTTCATCACGAGCTCTTCCGCCAGGGGTAGAGATACTTATTCACAACAGTCTTGGTGTTCTTGTTTACCGTTCACCTTTCCATGAGGAGTTAAAGTGGGATGGAACACATATGTCTGGAGAGAAGCCCGCCGCAGGATTGTACCACATTACGCTCATGGGTGGCACCAAAAGACTGAATCAGCAAAAGGTCATTTTTCGCTAGGATTCAAAGCAATAATTAACCTGTTTGATTCTCATTTGTTCAGAAAGGTTCTTATCTTGATTCCATATCCCGCATTTTATGACGCCCTATATCGCAGAGTGTTTTGGTACCATGTTACTTATCCTTCTTGGTGAGGGCGTAGTTGCTGGTGTTTTGTTACGCGGTACAAAGTCTGAGAACGCAGGTTGGCTGACCATCGTTTTAGCATGGGGACTGGCTGTGATGATTGCTATTTACGCTGTAGGCCGAATCAGTGGTGCGCACCTTAACCCCGCTGTAACATTGGCATTGTTCATCGCGGGCGATTTTCCGGGAGATCAGGTCTTTGGTTATTTCATCGCACAATTCGTAGGAGCCTTTATTGGTGCCGTATTGGTTTGGTTGCATTATTTCCCTCACTGGAAGATTACGGAAAATCCACAAACAAAGCTTGCCGTATTTGCGACAAGTCCTGCAATCCGGTCTGTACCAAACAATATGTTCAGTGAAATACTTGGTACGATGGTGCTTACACTGGCGATACTTTTCATTGGCGCAAATCAATTCACAGAAGGATTAAACCCCATTGCTGTAGGCGCACTGATTTCGACTATTGGGTTTAGCCTCGGCGGCACAACAGGTTTTGCCATTAACCCGGCACGAGATCTTGCTCCGCGTATAGCCCATGCGATATTACCGATACCGGGAAAGGGCGCTTCGGATTGGTCGTATAGTTGGATTCCGGTGGTCGGACCATTGATAGGAGGTGCATTGGGTGCCTTTTTGTTTAACCTATTATTTTAATTTCTATGACCGAATACATCCTGGCTTTAGATCAGGGCACAACAAGTTCTCGTGCTGTATTGTTCGATCTCCAAGGAATGATCGCAGGAATTTCGCAACTGGAATTCCGACAATTCTTTCCGCATTCGGGGTGGGTAGAACACGATCCCAGCGAAATTTTAAAAACCCAGTTGCAAACGCTGCATCAGGTTATCCAGGAACAGGGCATTAAGCCTACGCAGATAAAGGCCATCGGCATAACGAATCAACGCGAAACCGCTGTAGTGTGGGATAAAAAAACCGGACAACCAATTTATCCCGCCATTGTATGGCAGGATAAGAGAACGGCGCCGCTGTGTGAAGCCCTTAAACAAAAAGGTCTCGAAGGGTATGTGCGTGAAAATACAGGACTTGTTATCGATTCATATTTTTCAGCAACCAAGATAAAATGGATTTTAGATAACGTAACCGGAGCCCAGGCCAGGGCAGAAAAGGGTGAGCTTGCTTTTGGCACCATAGACACGTGGCTGATCTGGAATATGACCCAGGGAAAAGTTTTTGCAACCGATTATACCAATGCCTCGCGTACCATGTTGTTCAATATCCGCGATTTGGAATGGGATGAAAAGCTGCTAAGTGAATTGGGTATTCCATCTACAATGTTACCTGAGGTAAGACCATCTGCAAGTGATTTTGGCAATTATAACCTCCATGGTACAGATATACCAATCCGGGGTGTAGCAGGTGATCAACAGGCCGCGCTTTTCGGACAAGCTTGTTTCGAACCCGGTATGGCAAAGAACACCTATGGTACAGGTTGTTTTATGTTGATGAACACGGGAACGAAAATTCAACACTCTAAAAACGGGCTAATCACAACCATTGCGTGGGGAATTGATGACCGTGTAGAGTATGCGTTGGAAGGAAGTATATTCATTGCCGGAGCTGCAGTACAATGGCTGCGCGATAGTGTACATTTGATCGATCATTCAAAAGACTCGGAATACTTTGCGGCAAAAGCATTGGGATCAAATGAAGTATACGTCGTCCCTGCCTTTGCCGGGCTCGGTGCACCGTATTGGGACATGTATGCACGCGGTGCCATTTTTGGATTAACACGTGATACCGGAAAAGAACACATCATTAAAGCAACACTTGAATCGTTAGCGTTTCAAACGAAAGATATTCTGAAAGCCATGGAAGATGATGCCGGAATCAAAATGGCAACATTAAAAGTTGATGGTGGTGCTTCCGCGAACAACATGTTGATGCAATTTCAATCTGACATCTTGGATACGCCGGTGGAACGGCCGGAAGTGCTGGAATCTACAGCCATGGGAGCCGCCTATCTTGCGGGTATTCAAATCGGGATATGGAAAAAAGAAGATATTATCCGCAACAGGAAAATTGAAAAATGCTTTCAGCCTGCTATGGAAGAAGAGACCCGTGAAAAATTATACCATGGGTGGAAGAAAGCTGTTAAGCGAACCATGGGATGGATTGATGTTTAAAACAAATGTTGTAATAATTAGAATTCAAATGGATCGTGCGATAAACAAAACCAGGATCACAGGGTATAATCTGAACAATCTTGTTATATTCATTGCCATAATTTACTTATTTGAATTTTTCTTCACGCGACCGGTCTTCATTTCTATTTAGACTTAAAAACGAGTCTTTTGATCTGCTTGTCATTGGTGGCGGTATCACTGGTGCAGGTATTGCACTGGATGCGGCTTCTCGGGGATTGAAAGTCGCATTGATTGATAAATCAGATTTTGCATTTGGTACCAGTAGCAGGTCGACCAAATTAATTCATGGCGGGCTTCGTTATCTCAAGCAACTTGAATTTGGTTTAGTAAAGGAAGTCGGAAGTGAACGCGCAATTGTACATAAGCTTGCCCCACATCTGGTTGTTCCTGAGAAAATGCTCTTACCCTTACATGAAAAGAAAGGACTCGGGTATTGGTTAACTTCAATTGGGCTTAAAGTTTACGATTTCCTCGCCGGTGTTCAACCGGAGGATCAGCGTAGGATGCTCACGCGTCACCAAACATTAAAAGCCGAACCATTACTAAGAAATAACGACGTGAAAGGTGGCGCTTTATATGCGGAATATAGAACGGATGATGCGCGCCTCACCATTGAAATCATTAAAGCCGCGGCACATCACGGCGCATTGTTATTAAATTATGTTGCAGCCGAAGAATTCGTTTATACTGACCAACATATTTCGGGCATCACAGCCACTGATCAGTTTAATCAAACATCATTTACCGTCCACGCTAAAGCGGTTGTGAACGCAACTGGTCCGTGGGTTGATGAACTTCGTGAACGGAATAACTCTCGTACGGGTAAACGATTACATCTTACAAAAGGCATACATATCGTTTTGCCACATTACAAACTTCCGGTTCGGCAGGCTATCTATTTTGATGTTGGAGATGGACGAATGATCTTTGCCATTCCACGCGGAAGGGTTACTTACGCAGGCACAACAGATACTGACTACGATGGTGATAAAAACAACGTAGTGGCCACACGCGACGATGCAGCTTATCTTATCCGGGCCATCAATGCGATGTTTCCGGTCGTGGCGCTTAAGCCGGAAGATATTGAATCCAGTTGGGCCGGACTACGTCCGTTAATTTTCGAAGAAGGCAAATCAGCTTCCGAACTATCACGCAAAGACGAAATTTTTGAATCTCAATCTGGCTTGATCTCCATAGCAGGGGGGAAGCTTACCGGATACAGAAAGATGGCAGAGCGCGTTGTTAACCTGGTGATTCGCAGGCATTTTGCACAGTACACTTTAAAAAAAGTAAATACACATCACATTAAGCTGGCATCTTCTGATTGGGATACGAAGGAAGTAAAGCGATATATCCATGCTGTAGCAACACAATTTGCCGTGCATAATTTAAGTTTCGTTGCCGCACAGGAGCTTGTAGAACGATATGGTATGCAAACGAAAATCATTTGTGCTGAATTTGAACAACTGGCAAATATTCATCCTGCGCCCCTGGCACTTTTGCTGGCACAGTTAAAATATGGCATTCGACACGAAATGGTTTGTACGATAAACGACTTCTTCGTGCGAAGAACAGGATTGTTATATTTTAATATCGACGAGGTAAGGCAATGGAAAGACGCTATAGCAGAAGATATAGGTTCAATACTTAACTGGTCGCCCGAAAGAAAAAAACAAGAAGTGGCGTTACTGAACGAACTTTTATCAGCAGCAAGTGCTGATCTTTAAATTCATCGTAGATATCTGGTTACTCTAAAGATTTTTATAAATTGTCCACACTTATGACAAAACAGGAAGATACAAATTCTGCGATAAGCAGTTTATGGGGAATTGATCTGGGCGGCACCAAGATTGAAGGCGTTATCCTGAAATCAAAGCACGATCCGGTATCCGTATTCCGGGACAGGGTTCCTACTGAAGCGGATCAGGGTTATGATCATATTCTTCAACAAGTAAAAAAGCTGGTTGACATGATGGTGGAGCAGCATGGTTATTTACCGGAAAAAATAGGCATTGGTACGCCCGGCATACTTGATCCTAAACTTGGTGTGATGAAGAATTGTAATACGATTGCCATGAATGGGAAACCGATGAAAAAAGATCTCGAAACCCTGCTGAACGTGAAGGTCGAGATGGCCAATGATGCGGATTGTTTTGCTCTTGCCGAAGCGCGGTATGGCGTTGTTAAACAACATTTTCCAGAGGCACGCATTGTGTTTGGAATTATCATGGGAACGGGCGTTGGCGGTGGGCTTGTGATTGACGGACGTGCAGTTGTAGGGTTGCAAGGCATCGCGGGAGAATGGGGACACAATTTTTTAGATGAATCCGGAGGACCATGTTACTGTGGCAAGTCAGGTTGTGTGGAGAAAGTAATTGCCGGACCCGCACTGGAAAAATACTATTTTAATGAAACCGGAAACCGGAAGCCGTTGAAAGATATTGTGGCGCTTGCAGAATCTAAAGTAGATCCTACAGCGCAAAAGACAATGATGCGGTTAATCGAATTTTTCGGTAAAGCGGTGAGTGTATTAATTAACATACTTGACCCTGATGTTATCGTTATCGGCGGTGGCGTAGGGAATATCGATATGTTATACGATCGTGGTATTGACTCGGTAAAACAATATGTGTTTAACAATCGACTCGATACACCAATCGTTCAGCCACTGCTTGGTGATAGTGCAGGTGTAATCGGCGCAGCATTCCTGGTAACGCAAGAAGAGCTGAAGTCAGCATAATATGTTGAAGGTCACAGCGCTCAATCGCAGTTGAAGCAGGTGTAGTCGTAAATTAAAGCTATGAAACGTATCGCTATCGTCGGACCGATTCCACGTGATCACATCGTAACACATCAGGGTGACCTGATTCAGAAGTGGGGGTGTGTAACACATCCGGTAATGGCGCTATCGGCACTTGCCGGAAATGAAATTGAGATCATTCCCGTGTGCCATGTAAGACAGGTTGATCTCGATAACGTTTCAGAAGTACTAAAAGGAAATCCAGGTGTAAACTTAAAACACGTCACATCCAGGAACGACCAGGGCGACATCATCAGCCTCCGGTTTGTGGATATGAATAATCGGCTTGAACGTCAGACCGGTTTTATGGATCCGATTCTTCCTGACGATTTTAAGAAACTTTTGAACTGTGATGTGTTTGTGTTTATTCCCATCAGTGACTATGAAATCTCGCTCGATACTTTACGATACCTTAAAAAACAAAGTAAAGGCATTATTATTTTTGACGCGCATGGACCAACGACAGCATGCCTGATTACCGGTGAACGGCAACGCAAATTCTGGATCGACCGTGATCAGTGGCTCCCTTACATCGACGTATTAAAAATGAATCTTGAAGAAGCACATGCATCATGGTTTAAGAAAGAATACGAAAGTCAGGAATATGCTGATGCACCAGAGCTCGACCGTGTTATGCTTCGCGCTTTTGCACAACATTGCTTAAATCACGGAGTGAAATGCGTATACATCACCGTTGATTCTCGAGGGTGTCTGGTGTATTACAAAAAAGAGGATGAACTGCAGGAAGAAATGGTCCCCGCTGTAAAGGTTAACCACGTAGTTGACACCACCGGATGTGGTGATTCATTTGCAGGCGGGCTCGGATTCGGATTACTTCAGAACGCTGAAGACTATATCGGCGCAGCCCGCTATGGTAATACACTCGGAGCCCTGCGAACACAGGGAAAAACGTTTGCTGTATTTAAGTCGCTTGAAGAAACCAACAAAATTATTAAAGCAACTTATTTTTAAAAGATAACAGGGATAAATGATGATAGAACAGCATAAATCGGCTGAGGAGAAGAACGTCATAAAGGAAAAGCCAGTGATCAGCGGCGTAATTTTCGATTTGGATGGCGTTATTGTAGATACTGCACATTACCATTATCTGGCGTGGAAGAAACTCGCCCAGGAATTGGGCATCAACCTTACCCTTGAAGACAATGAAAAACTAAAAGGCATTAGCCGTATGAAATCATTGGATATCATCCTCGCGTTAGGTGGCGTATCGTTAACCGATTATGAAAAGGAGAAACTTGCCAAAAAAAAAAATACATGGTTCGTTGATTTCATTGAACGCATGGCACCCGAAGAAATATTTCCTGGTGTTAAAAATCTCATTGGAGCCCTACGTGAAAAACGGTTAAAGATTGCACTAGCCTCCAGTAGCAAAAATGCCAAAACTGTACTCGACCTACTGCATGTGCGACCATTGTTTGATGTGATTGTAGATGGCAACATGGTAGTGAACTCTAAACCAGATCCGGAAATATTTTTGTTAGCGGCTTCTATGCTTAACCTTGAGCCTTCAGCATGTCTGGTGTTTGAAGATGCGGAGGCGGGAGTACAGGCTGCCATAGACGCCGGGATGAAATGCGTTGGCATTGGATCTGAAGATCAGCTCGGCAAAGCGAACCTGGTGATTTCACAAACCGGTGATTTTCAACTGGAACAACTTGAGGAATTAAATTGCTGATCATAATTTAAAACAATAACCAATCCTGATATGGTGTTGTAATGGCGCAACAGGAAAATATGCTAAAAACTCATTAGCCCATGAAAGAATATATTAAGCATCACGAATGGCAGATTATAGAAGAAGGGTTTAACCCACATTATAACAAGATATCAGAAAGTATATTCAGCATTGGTAATGGGCGCATGGGCCAACGCGCTAATTTCGAAGAAGATTACTCAGGCGAGATGCTCCGTGGAAGTTATGTGGCGGGTGTTTATTATCCGGATAAAACACGGGTGGGATGGTGGAAGAATGGTTACCCTGAATACTTCGCTAAAGTGCTCAACGCACCGAACTGGATCGGTATACGCTTTACCGTAGAGAGCCAGAAACTTGACCTGGCCAAATGTAAGGTCGAAAATTTTTTACGTCTGCTCGACATGAGGTCAGGTTTGTTGTCGCGCAGCTTCATTGCCACATTTCCGGATGGTAAAGAAATTAAAGTTGAAACGAGTCGTTTCTGTAGCATGGCAAATGGTGAGATTGGCGCTATTCGTTATTCTGTAACTCCGATTAATTTCTCCAGTAAGCTTACCCTCGCATTGGATGTCGATGCCGATGTGGTAAACATGGATTCAAATTACGATGAAAAATTTTGGGAAGAAGTTTATAAAGAAGCAACAGAAGGAAGGGTCATCGTGACAGCACAAACGAAGAAAACACTTTATCATGTAACAACCGGAATCAGATATACGCTTGAAATCGATGGTCAACCAGCGAGGGTAGACCGGATCAATCTCGAACAACGCGAAAAATATGCCGGTAATATTGTGCAGCTTGATTGCGCAAAGGGAAAAGAACTGATCATTTATAAATATGCCGCTGTTTTGTCGTCTGAAAATCACGAGAAGGATAAAATGGTTACTGCCTGTATTGATGTGTTGGATCACGCTGTAGAAAAAGGTTTTGATAAACTTTTAGCCGAACACAACAGCGTGTGGGCTCGCAAATGGGAAGAAAGTGATATTACGATCGAAGGGGATGTGGCAGCACAGCAGGGAATCCGCTTTAATATTTTTCAACTCACCCAAACGTACACAGGCGACGACGCGCGCCTGAACATCGGACCGAAAGGTTTTACCGGTGAAAAGTATGGAGGAAGTACATATTGGGATACAGAGGCATACTGTTTGCCTTTTTATCTGGGAACGGCTAAACAACACGTTTCCCGAAACCTGCTGGTGTATCGTTACCGGCATCTCCAGAAAGCCATTGAGAATGCAGCTAAATTGGGATTCGCCAATGGTGCAGCATTATATCCCATGGTAACCATGAATGGCGAGGAGTGTCACAATGAATGGGAAATCACGTTCGAAGAGATTCATCGTAATGGTGCCATCGCGTACGCCATCTATGATTATATTCGATACACCGGCGATGAAGACTATCTCGCGGAATTCGGGCTCGAAGTACTCATCGGAATTTCGCGATTCTGGGCACAACGCATTACGTGGTCTTCACAACGGAATCAGTATGTGATGTTGGGCGTAACAGGTCCCAATGAATACGAAAATAATGTCAATAACAACTGGTATACCAATACGATTGCAACATGGACCTTGGAATATGCCCAACAGGCAATCGAACATGTAAAGCAACGTGATAAAATTCGGTATAACGACATCGTTACACGCACGAACTTCAATGAAGTAAAAGAAGTAGCAAAGTGGCAAGACATTGTGGAGAAGATGTATTATCCAATCGATGAAAAGCGCGGACTCATCCTCCAGCAGGATGGGTTCCTCGACAAGGAAATCCTCACCGTAAATGATCTGCGGCCTGAAGATCGTCCGATCAACCAGAAATGGTCGTGGGACAGGATACTCCGTTCATGTTTTATCAAACAAGCGGATGTGCTGCAGGCATTATATTTCTTCGAGGACCGCTTCGATATAGAAACCATTCGTAAGAATTTTGATTTTTACGAACCGATGACTGTACATGAATCTTCCTTATCACCCTGTGTTCACGTTATCCTTGCATCTAAACTTGGCTATAAGCAACGGGCTTACGATTTCTATCTTCGTACAGCACGTCTCGACCTCGATGACTATAACAATGATACTGAAGATGGTTGCCACATTACGTCCATGGCTGGTACCTGGATGAGTGTCGTAAAAGGCTTTGGCGGTATGCGTATAAAAGACGGTGTTTTACAGATCAACCCCTTTATTCCTGATCAATGGAACGCGTACTCCTTCCGCCTGGAGTTCCGTGGCCGTGTGATAAAAGTTCGTGTTACGAAAGAAAAGGCTGACACCTTACTCGAATCCGGTGAACCAATAGAAATCATCCTTGGCGGGAAACCGGTTGCACTCGCTTAGTTCATGGTTCATGGTTCATGGTTCAAAGTTCATGGTTCAAAGTTCATGGTTCATAGTTCAAAGTTGGTGTGCCATAACGACGCGATTTACGACATTGTTCGAAGTTTGATGTCTGATGTTTGAGGTTAGCGTTCTGATGTTTGACGGTGCCAAATCCGTTACGGTTAGCGAGAATTGCCAGCAAACTCGCAGCTCACAGCTCATAGCTCGCAGCTATTTTCACGCCATCGTTGCCGTCATACGGAAGCGCATGTACGTACCTCTTTACTCCCTCGCCATTGACTTTAATCCTAACCATAGTAATTTGCATGAAGGCGATACTGCTCGAAATTGGTTTATTCAGATCATCGAAAGTGTAATACATACCAATCGATATGAAAAGTAAAAATATGCACACCAGTTTAGGACGCGCCATCATCCTGGTAAAGGATTACGATGAAGCGTTTGATTTTTATGAGAAAAATTTCTTCTGTCGTAAAATATTTGATTATGTTGCTCCGTCAGGTCAAAGGTTTCTTCATATTGGTTTTTCCGACGACGATGATTCTGTAGGTGTATGGTTCTTAAAAGCTGATAATGGAGAGCAGCAATCCTACATTGGAAAGCAAACTGCTGGTCAGCCAACTTTAGTGATTTATACCGATGATTGCGATAAGCTATATAATCACCTGCAGGCAAATGGAGTTACCATTATTGAACAACTTGTAATCACAACCGGAAGTAAATTTTTCCATTGTCTTGATTTGTACGGAAACAGATTAACCGTTGTTGAACTCGATGCGTGACATTAATAAATTGTGTTGAGGTATTTTAATGCCCCTTGATGTCGATAAAATTCTTAATCCTGTCAACCCAGCGTTGATACATTTTACCGGAAGGGTGTAGTCCATCCGTTGCGATGAGTTTCGGATCGCTTAATCCTTCTTGCGATATATCGGTTATGTCAATATAAACTATACTATATTTTTCAGCGATGCGTTTGTTCACATCGTTAAATGCATCAATACCTTTACTGATTGGTGTTTGATTATGACGTCCGAAGGGCGTGTAACCATAATCAGGAATTGAAATCACAATCACATGCGCTTTTTGTCCGCCGCCCAGTTGAATGGCTAATTGTAAAAGTTCTTCAAATTCTGGTTCGTAACTGGCTGCTGATTTTCCCTGATACTGGTTATTCACGCCAATCAAAAGCGAGACCAGGTCATAGTCTGAAGAAAGGTTTGCCTCGAGGACCGCCTCTTTTAATTCATCGGTTCGCCAGCCTGTTTTTGCAATTATAGTCGGTGTTTCGCAAGCAATGCCTTTTGTTTTTAGATGGTTGGTTAATAATACGGGCCAACGCTGGGTCTCATCCACACTTTCGCCGATGGTATAGGAATCGCCCAAGGCCAGGAACTTCATTTTAGGTGTTTGGTGGTTTACCGGCATATTCATTGACAAAATAATGAAACTCACGCAAAGAATTGTATCGAGGTTTAAAGGCATCTGATTTTTAGTACTGCAGCACCAGGCGTTTAAAAGATCATAAAGGCATTTTAACCTCTGTCGTTGATATCCAATTTCGCTTGTTGCTGTCCGACGTGTATTTTATGGCAAATTTAAATGTTAATGTATGCTTATCATTAAAAACAAAAATCGTTTTCTGAGTATAACGCTGGTGTTCTGTTTGGCTTTAGGGTCATGCAAGAACAACAATACGTCTAAAGGCGCCGCGATCGGTGCAGCGGGAGGTGGAATTGTAGGTGCGATCATTGGAAATGCATCTGGTAATAGTGCACGAGGTGCTATCATCGGTGCTGCTGTTGGTGGTGCTGCCGGTATACTCATCGGGCGTTATATGGATAAACAAGCTGCGGAATTGAAAAAGGATTTACGTGGCGCGGAGGTCGAACGCGTGGGAGAGGGGATAAAAATAACATTTCACCGAGGAATTGAATTTGCTGTTAATTCTTCGGAGTTAACTACCTCATCGAAAACAAATCTGAAGGAACTTGCAGATGTCTTAAATAAATATGACGACACGAATATTCTGATTGAAGGACATACCGATAATACCGGAAAGTTAGACTACAACCAAACACTTTCGGAAAAACGTGCTGCCTCTGTTTCAGGTTACCTGAAAACCCTTAACGTGTCCGGTACACGCATTACCAACGTGGGTTATGGTCCTGAGCAGCCACTGGAGACTAATGATACAGCAGCGGGACGACAAAAAAACCGTAGGGTAGAAGTGGCGATTTTCGCCAATGAAAAGTTAAAAAAGAAAGCAGAGAAAGGGGAAATTTAAAGGTATCCGTGAACTTAAAAAAAGAAGCCGTCTCGTGTGAGGCGGCTTCTTTTTTTCAGGGGCTAACACCGATCAATGCTTTGCATTTTTTCCGCGCATAAATATATTCAGACCAATAAATAAGACGATCAGAATAGCAGGTAAAATAGACATATAACGAAGTGTCATTTGTGGTCCTTCTGTGTCGATAGATTGACCCATGATCGGTAGAACCAGGGAAGTTGCTACCATACCAGCACCACCTAATATTGAAAGTCCTAATGCACCGCTACTGGGAATATATTCTGCCACAAACCCAAGCATGGTTGGCCAGAAATAACATACACCAAATCCAAAAACAATAGCAGCAAATAAAGTAAATGCTGCACCGTCTGCTATGCTGAATAAGTAAAGTCCGATAAAAGATAGTACGGCAGAACCGGCGAGTACGCCGGCAGGATTCAGCTTGTGAATTAGTGGTCCTGCAAAGAATCGGCCAACAGCCTGTATACCAGTTACCAATACAAGTATAATCATGGGGTTAACACCACTGTTATTTAATAATGCACCCGTCCATTGATTGGTACCCAGTTCAGATGCACTGGTAAGGAACATACAGAACACCATGAACGGAAACAAAAGGCCTGCTTTATTGATGAATACACTTTCAACCACAAGTGCAATAACAATCACACCAAGTACGATATAAGTAATTGTGGAGTCAAAATTAATGGCCAGTGAAGGCACACTTGCCGCCAATATCATATAAAAAACCACAGCGACAATCGTAAATGGTGCACCTACATTCTTTAGCATGTTACTGTAAGAGACCCCTGAACTCACGCGTTCTGTCTCGGGGATTGTTTGTCCGTAGAAAAGGTATCCATAGAGGGCAAGTGGAATGAACAACAATGATGTAAGTACCTGCCAGCTCACATTGAAATTATCCATGAGAATATAAGCAAGAATACCACCGACTACCGCGCCCCCCGGGAACCATACGTGGAAACGGTTTAACATCTTGGTTTTGTTATCAGTATAGATTGTGGCCACAAGGGGATTACATGCAGCTTCAACACTTCCGTTTCCAAGCCCGATAAATACGTTGGCTACAAACAACATGGTGGCATCTTTCGCCATCAAGAGCAACACAATACCAATCAGGTGCATACCAAATGCGACCCAGATGATAGAACGTGTTTTTACAAAGTCAATAAATAAACCACCAGCAAACATGGCTATCGTAAAACCCCAGAAAGCCGGGCCGAATGCCCATCCAACATCCTGGGCGGATAAACCATAATCTGATTGGAACACACCTTCAATCCTGGCACGGATGGCGAAGGTCAAAGAGGTTACAAGCAGTGCTAAGCAACTTGCTACAAAAAGTCGCGAAGCATTAAAATTTTTTTCCATGAAGTTAAGGTTTGGTTGCAAAGTTTCGTTGAATATGAGCCTAAAATTTTGGTTCTGCAAACTTTTTTATATCGCGCAAGCGGAAATATTTTTGAAGCCTGTTCTTGAATTTTGGATTGAGCATGTCATGTCGTTGCGTAAGCTTCCATAAACCTTCTCCTCTGGGAGAAGCCAGATTGAGGCCATAAAAAACAAGGTTAGTTCAACGACATTGATTTAGCATGAAACTTTTATCGTTCACTCAGCATGGCTTCATTAAAGTTCAAATGAAAACCCCTTCTCGGCCAGTTGTTTGTAAATTTTTTTATCAAAGCGGTACAAACTAGCGGCGCGATGTGATACATCGGTTTGTTTTTCCTTACAGGTAGCCAGAAGATTCATGTTAATGAGCTTCCTTCTGAAGTTTGGTTTATCGAGTTTCTGCTGTAAGATCGCTTCGTAAAGTTCCTGAAGTTGAAGTAAGGTAAACTTCTTTGGAAGTAAGTTAAAACCGATAGGTTCATGGCGCACGCGATGACGCAGGTGTTGCAAACCATTTTTAAGAATGGCGTTATGATCATAGGGCAGCGAAGGAACCTCACTCAATTTAAACCACTTGGCATCGGAGGCTGTAAACCCCGCGTGTAGGGTATAATCTTCCGGTTTGATCAGAGCATAATAGGCCAATGTAATAACGCGCTTGGTAGGGTAACGATCTGTTTCACCGAATGCGCGAAGCTGCTCAAGGTAAATATTTGAAACACCTGTAAGGTCCTTTAATATACGGTTTGCAGCCTCGTCGATACCCTCATTATACTTGATCCAGCCCCCGGGTAACGCCCAGTTTCCTTTACTGATCCCTTCCCCGTGCTTCACCAGAAGAATATCTAATTCACTTTTTTTAAAGCCAAAGATCAGGCAGTCAATGGAAAGCGCCTCAATTATTTTGGCCGGAAAAGAATTTTTCTTCATTTCAAAAAGTGCGTTGATAAATTTAAAATTTATATTACCTTGTAGTCAAATTTACTATAAGGTATTTAAATTACAAGATAAACGAAATAATATTCAGCATGCAACAATACCTGTTAGGCTATGACCTTGGAAGCTCTTCTGTTAAGGCTTCGCTCGTGGATGTAAAAACCGGTCAAACCGTAGCATCCGCGCAATCTCCGGCCGAAGAAATGCCAATGCTGGCAGTAGAGCCAGGCTGGGCGGAACAAGATCCGGAAATGTGGTGGGAGCACGCTGTCAAAAGCACGCACGCGTGTCTTAAGAAATCGGGTATTAAAGGTGAACAGGTAGCTGCCATCGGAATTTCTTATCAGATGCATGGATTGGTTTGCGTCGACCGTAATCAGGATGTAGTTCGCCCGTCCATCATTTGGTGTGATAGCCGTGCCGTTGCGATCGGAGAAGAAGCGTGCAAAAAGCTTGGAAGCGATTTTTGTCTCGAACATTTCCTGAATAGCCCTGGAAATTTTACCGCTTCCAAATTGCGGTGGATTAAACTCAATGAACCCGCACTTTATGAAAAGATTTATAAAGTGATGTTGCCAGGCGATTACCTCGCCATGAAATTGTCCGGAAAAATAAATACCACCGAAACAGGTTTGTCGGAAGGAATTTTTTGGGACTACAAGGAGCGTGATGTTGCGCATAGTCTGTTGAAACAATATGAAATAGATTCTGCTTTGCTCGGTGATCGTGTTCCGGTTTTTGCAGTTCAGGCTGAAGTAAATGAAATAGCAGCCACTACGTTGGGGCTGAAAGCAGGAACAAAGATCAGCTATCGTGCAGGAGATCAACCCAATAATGCTTTCTCCTTAAATGTCCTCAATCCGGGTGAAACAGCAGCCACAGCAGGTACGTCTGGCGTTATTTATAGTGTAACCGATAAAAATGCCTACGATCCTAAGTCACGCGTCAATACGTTTATTCATGTAAACAACAAAGCAAAAAGCGATGCCGTCCGAAATGGTGTTTTACTTTGTATCAATGGCACCGGGATTCTGAATAGTTGGTTACGGAAAAACATTCAATGTGACGGTCAGGGTTATGACTATGTTAAAATGAATTCCATTGCAGCTTCTTCACCCATTGCTGCAGATGGCTTGATCCTGCTTCCGTTTGGAAATGGCGCAGAGCGGGTATTGGAAAACAACAACATTAACGGATCCTTCCATGGGCTAAACTTTAACCGTCACGGGCAAGCGCATGTTTTCCGTGCGGCGCAGGAGGGAATAGTATTTGCATTAAAATACGGATTTGATGTGTTGCAGGAAATGGGACTTAAAACCAACGTTATCCGTGCGGGGCATGCAAATATGTTTCTTAGCCCGTTGTTTCGCCAGGCATTTGTGAATACCATTGGCGCACGGCTTGAACTTTACGATACTGATGGCGCTAAAGGCGCTGCATTAGGTGCAGGCGTGGGAGCAGGTATTTACCAGTCGTTCGAGGAAGCCTTTCAGGGATTCAAGTTGATCAATGCCGAAGAGCCTGAAAAACAAACGTCAGCGCAATATGGTGAAGCATATACAAAGTGGCTTGATCATTTAACAAAACAACTTGCCTAGATTTAGGTCTTTTAAAACAAACTCTTTTAATTAATTCTAAATACCATACTTAAACTTTATTTCTAACATGAAATTAACTCTCGGCGACAAAGAATACTTTAAAGGCATAGGCCAGATAAAGTATGAAGGTAAAGATTCAGATAATCCGCTGGCGTTTCGCTTTTACGATGCCAAACGTAAGGTGGGCAAAAAAACGATGGAAGAACATTTCCGTTTTGCAATTGCCTACTGGCATACGTTCTGCGGTAATGGTGGGGATCCTTTTGGCCCCGGAACAAAAAATTTCCCATGGTCACAAAGTGATGATGCTGTTCAATGCGCGTATGATAAGATGGATGCTGCTTTCGAATTTATCACGAAAATCGGAGCACCCTTTTATTGTTTCCATGATTTTGATCTTGTTGCAGAAGGTAATACACTGAAAGAATCAGAATCCCGTTTACAAAAGGTCGTTGAGTATGCCAAGAAAAAACAAAAGGCATCTGGCGTGAAACTACTGTGGGGAACTGCCAACCTGTTTTCGAATCCACGTTATATGAATGGTGCTGCAACCAATCCCGATTTTAATGTGGTTGCTTATGCAGGCGCTCAGGTGAGAAACGCATTAGACGCAACCATAGAATTAGGTGGCGCAAACTACGTGTTCTGGGGTGGAAGAGAAGGCTACATGACCTTGTTAAATACCAACATGAAACGCGAGCAGGAGCACATGGCGAAATTTCTGCACATGGCCCGCGACTATGCACGGAATAACGGTTTCAAAGGATCATTCTTTATCGAACCTAAACCGATGGAACCTTCCAAACATCAATATGATTTTGATTCAGCAACGGTGATTTCTTTCCTTCGTCAATACGATTTGATGGATGACTTCAAACTGAATCTGGAAGTAAATCATGCTACGTTGGCACACCACACCTTCCAGCACGAACTTCAGGTGGCAGCGGATGCCGGCATGTTAGGTAGCATTGACGCCAACCGTGGTGATTACCAGAACGGATGGGATACCGATCAGTTTCCGAACAATTTATATGAATTAGCTGAGGCTATGCTAATCATATTGGAAGCTGGTGGATTTAAAACCGGTGGTGTAAACTTCGATGCGAAGACACGCAGAAACTCAACCGATCTGATTGACATCTTCTACGCCCACATCGGTGGAATGGATACATTCGCAAGAGCACTTTTAATTGCACAGGATATTCTGGATGATGGTGAGTATGCCTCCATCCGCAAAGAGCGTTATGCTACTTTCGATTCCGGAAAAGGAAAATCTTTCGAACAAGGAAAACTTACGCTTGAAGATTTGAGTTCATTGGCCCTTAAAGGGGGTGAGCCGGCTCAAATCAGCGGAAGACAAGAATACATTGAGAATCTGATCAACAAGTTTATTTAATCAAAATAATTATTTGTGCTGCGGGTTCGCTTGCAGGTCCGACCTTAAAATTTGTACTATCTAAATAATCAGCCGTCTGCCTATACCATGGGTAAGACGGCTTTTTGTTTTAAGAAGTAGTCATTCCTTTTCAGTACATTAGCCGGAATCAATTCCCACAGATCATGAAAGTTTTATTGTTTTTTTTACTGGCTGTTTTCCCATTGCGCATCATTGCCCAAACGCAATCGTATGGTAGTTTTAAAGTAGACAACCAGGAAATCATTTATCAGAAAATATTTTTTCAGGATTCCATTACCCTCGATAAACTCGGGGATTATTACGTTTCGCTGTCCTATGTATCGGATCTCGATATGTCGAACGATGAGGTTAAATTTAAACTTAACGATATCGCGGTTGATTATAAGAAATTTCAATTTGCGCAGGTCGCAACGCCGCCTATTATCCAAACAGGGAAATACAGTGGGCTTGTAACAGTTAATGCGAAAGATGGAAAGTATAGGGTTACCGTTAGATCAATTCAGCTAACGGGTGATATTGGCTACAAAAAATCAGTGAAAAGGATGACCTTACCAACTATGCCTGTCGCAACAGCGGGACCTATATAGGTCAGGATTGGTGTAAACCAAATACACTGGGATTGCTGGATAAAGCATTTACCGATAAATTACAATTTATTGATAAAAACACGGGTACTTCAGTTGATGAAGACTGGTAAATCAAAATATGAATGAGGTGTTTCTGACATTCACCTTTATGTCGGTGTGTGCTGTCAAATAATGCAACAGAACTGGGTAGTTGCAAAGATTTCAGCCGCCAACCCTTGCCGCAATCGATTTCTAAAATAAAAATTATATATTTTTCAATGTAAAATATTTTAAATCCTGTATCTAAACCTATTTTTAAATCCATGAGTCGAAAACTTAGAATGGGCATGGTCGGTGGAGGGTTGGATTCTTTCATAGGATCCGTTCACCGTAGAGCCGCCGCCCTTGATGGCGAAATTGAACTTGTCTGTGGCGCATTTAGCAGCGACCCAAAAAAATCCAAAGAAACTGGAAAATCACTTCATATGGATCCGAATCGGATCTATGGAAGCTTTGCTGAAATGATTGAAACCGAAAAACAACTTCCGGATGACCAGCGCATGGATTTTGTTTCTATAGTTACGCCCAATCATGTACACTTTGAGCCTGCTAAAATGGCCCTTGAAAACGGCTTCCATGTGATCATTGATAAACCGCTTGCATTTTCGGTTGCCGAGGGAAAAGCGCTTAAGAAGGTGGTGGAAAAAACTGGTTTAATACTGGCGCTTACACACACGTACACAGGCTATCCCCTGGTAAAAGAAGCCAGATATGCGATCGCCAACGGAAAGATTGGTAAGGTGCGGAAAGTTTATGTCGAGTATCCGCAAGGATGGCTGACGGTGATGAAAGAAAAATTGGGCAATAAACAGGCAAGCTGGAGAACTGATCCAAAACGTTCGGGAGCCGGAGGCGCTATCGGTGACATCGGTACACACGCGGCTAACTTAGCCGAGTACATTACCGGTCTTGAGATCACGGAGGTTAATGCGATGCTGAATGCAGTTGTTAAAGGTCGTAAGATCGACGATGATGCCTCTATGTTACTCAAATTCAATAACGGTGCAACGGGTATACTACTCGCAACGCAGGTGGCTGCAGGAGAAGAGAACAACCTCAACATTCGCGTGTATGGCGATAAGGGTGGATTAGAATGGAAACAGGAAGAACCAAACACATTACTCTTCAAATGGCTCGACCGGCCCAAAGAAGTTGTGCGTGGCGGATGGTTTGAATATTTATCTGAACCGGCAAAGCAAAACACCCGGGTTCCATGGGGACATCCCGAAGGATACTTCGAAGCATTCGCAAACATCTACATGGCTTTCGGCCGTGCTGTTCGAGATTTCAAACCAGGGAAGAAAATCAATGCCGCTATATATGACTTTCCCGATGTTGAGGACGGCGTAAGGGGTATGGCGTTCGTGGAAAGTGTAATTAAGTCCGCAAATTCTAACAAGAAATGGATTCCTTTTAAATATTAAAATTATTAGGCATGAGGGAATTAGACATTAGACATTCGGCATTGGGAATTAGGCATTGGGAATTAGGCATTGGGAATTAGGCATTGGGCATTAGGCATTGGGAATAAGGGTTCTGAAATAGGTTAAGATTAACAGAAGAATATGATTTCCGGTTTGGAAGATTTTAAGACTTATAATTTGGCTATGGAGCTTGGTGAACGAGTTTGGAACATTGTTAGCCGGTGGGGATATTTTGAGAAGGATACTGTGGGTAAACAATTCGTTCGGGCTGCAGATTCTGTTGCCGCAAATTTATCTGAAGGTCTTGGAAGGTTTCATTACAAGGAAACAAAGAATTTCTCATATTTCTCGCGAGGTTCTCTTTTCGAAACAAGAACATGGGTATCTAAATCATTTAAAAGAAATTTGATTTCAAAAGAAGAGTTTGAAAACCTTGAGTCTGCTATTGAAATTATTGGGAAAATGGTAAATAATTATATCAATTCCATTGGCCAGGTAAACGAACCCTTTGAACACCCCTATCTAACCCCCAACACCAATAACTAATAGCTAATACCCAATACCCAATAGCTAATACCCAATACCCAATACCTAATACCCAATACCCAATACCTAATACCAAAAAAAGATAAACGATAAAGAGCGATGCCATTAAAAACAATCAAAGGACCTGCAATATTTCTCGCACAGTTCATGGGGGATAATCCACCATTCGACAATATAAAAACCATTTGTAAATGGGCAGCATCATTGGGTTATGTCGGTGTACAAATTCCTACCTGGGATAAACGCTGCATTGATTTAAAACAAGCTGCCGAAAGTAAAGATTATTGTGATGAATGGAAGGGAACCATCGAATCTTGTGGGTTACAGGTAACAGAATTATCCACCCATTTGCAGGGACAATTAGTAGCGACGCATTCCGCTTTTGATGAGTTATTCGACGGCTTTGCACCTAAAGCACTACGCGGCAATCCGAAGGAGAGAACAGCCTGGGCTGTGGAACAATTAAAGTTCGCGGCGAAGGCAAGTAAAAATCTTGGTATTACGGAACATGCTACATTTTCTGGTGCATTAATGTGGCACACGGTGTATCCGTGGCCGCAACGTCCTGCAGGGTTAGTGGACGATGGTTTTAAAGAACTCGCTAAACGCTGGCTTCCAATCTTAAATGCATTTGACAAAGCAGGTGTTGACGTATGTTACGAAATCCATCCTGGTGAAGATCTTCACGACGGCGTTACATTCGAACGGTTTTGGGAAGCGACTGGAAAACATACACGATGTAACATTTTATACGATCCGAGTCACTTTGTTTTACAACAGCTTGATTACTTACAATACATTGATTTCTATCATACATTCATTAAGATGTTCCACGTTAAGGATGCCGAATTCAATCCTTCGGGAAAATCTGGTGTTTATGGTGGCTACCAGGGATGGGTTGACCGTCCTGGTCGTTTCCGCTCTCTCGGCGATGGTCAGGTTGATTTTAAATCAATCTTTAGTAAATTAACACAATATGGTTATAACGGATGGGCTGTACTTGAATGGGAGTGCTGCATGAAACATCCTGAACAAGGTGCGGCAGAAGGTGCGCCATTTATTAAGGATCATATTATCCGGGTCACAGAAAAGGCATTTGATGATTTCGCTTCCGCGGGAAAGGATCAAAAGCTTAATAAGCGAGTATTAGGACTTTAACAACAAAACAATAACGCAAAAGATGAAACAATTATTTGTAATGCTTGTACTTTTTGGATTTTACGCAGGAGTCGTTTCTTCCTGTGGTTCCAAAAAAGAGGAAAACAAAGAAGAACAACAACAAGAGGGTGAAGCATACAGTGACTATGAAACGGCAGAACCGGCAAAAGCAGATCCTACAGAGTTGATTGCACAAGGTCAGACGCTTGTGGATGCCAGTGATTGCAAAACCTGCCATCATTCAACCAATAAAATCGTGGGGCCATCGCATACTGATGTGGCAAAGAAATATGAGTTCACCCCAGCCAATGTTTCCATGCTTGCTGACAAAATTCAGAACGGCGGATCTGGAAACTGGGGCGATATA
>DASPIZ010000009.1:0-64782 GCA_035628875.1 Ohtaekwangia sp.
TCCTGACTTATGAAAATTGATTTTGTGAATTATAAAATCATCACGCCTTTCCGCTTCATCAAGATTTATAGTTGCATTTGCAAAATCACGACCCAACCTGATTTCTCCAGAGTATTTACCTGGTAGGTAGGTGTGGAAGGCAATAGAACCATCGGCAGATGCTTGAAAGTATGTAAAGATCTTTCTTCTTACGCCATTGATTGTAATTGTAAATCGAGGCTGTGCATCATTGACCTTCTCAATATCTGTGAGCAGTGGTTTGCTATGGCCGATGAGCTTTGAGAATAGATTAAACAAGTACGTTTCTTTAATTTTTGCTTCACACTAATTGACGAATTTGATCGGCTATTGAGATCGATTCCATTTATTTTTAAGCTTTTTTGATACACAACTGGTGAGCAGTTTTTATGCGATTTTTTGCTCACCACTTTGCTCACCACTTTGACGTTTTTCGGCCACTTGTGGCGGCATTATCTCGTTAAAACAGTTAAAAACCGATACATTCGAATCCCTCCGAGGACAGGGATATTCTATCTATAACAGTCTTTAATTCAACAAGTTACGAGCATTCGTTATGAAAACCCGGGAAAATCATGGATTCGAATGTAGTTTTCGCACAAATCATTCAAATTCAATCAGTTAAAAAGCAAAAATCCATCGCCCGAATATCGAATGATGGATTTTGATGCGTTTTGATGTGATTTTTTCGCAGAGGAGGAGGGAAACGAATACAACCCTTAGCCTACTGCATCTCAATATCTTAGAAGCGGCTTTATAAACTGCTCACCAGTTTGCTCACCGCTTTTTATGTCTGCAATTCTACATCAAAGTAACAATTCTTGTTTGAATTTCCCATAACCAAATTCTGCGACCTGAAACCAAACCACACAAATTTTGACCAATCCCATAATTCGTTAAGCATCGTCATTTGTATTTTTACTTATCAATTACCATGACCGATACAACAATTAAATCCTTGATAAATAAACTGAATTCTAAAAAGGGGAACGATACGATGTTCCTAAGACCGCTGAGTGAAAATGTGTCCTTCGCAAAGGTATGGCTTGAGGGTATGGATTCATCTTATGAATTCTATTTCATTAAACATGAACTTAGGTATGTGGGTGCCGTGCTGGATATGGGCCAAGAACTACATTGGTATCTTCTTCCAAAATACAGAAAGAAGGGCCTCCTTTCACGAGCAATGGAGATGGAAATATTGCCGCATCTGTTCCTTTTCAAAGACGAGCAAAGAATTACGATCAGAGAAGAAGCCGTGGGAAGAAGAAATTATATTAATTCTCAAAGGGTCGCTGAAAGGCTAGGCTTTCGTAGAATGCCTAATAATGAATATTATTTGTCCAAGTCCGATTTTAAAGGGAACGAGGGGAACATTGGAGCCAATGTCAAAATGAGTAAAGAGCGAGTCCAGTATTTGAAAAACAATTACAAGGTGGCAGTAGGGTTGATCGGTAAAATAGTAGATGAATTAAAAATGTCTTTTAACGATGCGGATGATCTAGAACATTTATATAGTGACATTAAGTATTCCGCCTGGAAGCTTGATGATTTGTTTTGGAAATACAATGACAAAGAATAATGAACGGCAATAAATTTACATATTATCACGGAACATCGTCAATCTTCCTTGACTCAATTTTGAAAACGGGCTTAGGGGGAATAAATCCTAATTTGGAATATAAGAATCTTGAATTGTTGGAATATTTACATATCAAGGCCGAAGAGATTTTAGCTAATGATAAGGATTATATTTCAATGAGGAGCAACAACAATCGCGATGGTAAATCAGTGCCCAGTAGAATATCAGACTGAGGATGGCCAGACGCAAAAGCTCTATTTTAGACACGAGGGAATCTTTGTCGCCCTGAGCGTAATGCGTGCGATTATCTACAGTAGTATGAATAGATTTGGTAGCGAGATATTGAAAAGGTGTATCGAATTGTTCCTTTTACTTAAAAAGAAAGATAGCAATTTTTCGCTTCCGCGCGATCTAAATCTATTTGGAATTGAGAAGTATATTGAAGCAAACCCAACACCAATAATAATCGAGATTTTTGATGTTGACGATAATGACTTAGTCAAGGAAGATGGAAAAACCGCAGGGGAAGCACTTAACTTCCTTCGTGCTGTTATGCCAACAATGCCAGAAAGGCTAAAATACAAGTTCCTGCAACACTGTAATTTCGAGTTGTTAAAGCGCGTCCCTGTGAATAGACTAAAATTTTATAGGCTGGAGTTCAACGGTCATCCAGCCCTACCAAACTTTGTTTATAATTTGGAACCTTTGTAAATTATTCAGACTAACTAACTTTCTATCGAATACGACCATGCCAGTACTTGGATCACATAATCATCTATCCAAGTACGTAAACAGATAATTTGCCCGTACAATATATTTGAAAACGTCAGCATCAGATGCCCGGTTCTTGATGCGCGCATAATTTTTATAGTCACTAAAAAAATTCAAGTCATCGGAGTTTGGCAATACCCCTGCCTTGACACGGTGTCTTATCGCGCCCAAATAAAGATGCTTAAAGCTATTACTTGCGGCACAATGACCTTCGAAAAGTTGGGTCCAGCTTAACTTCGTCATGTCCTTAAATAACATTTCGTTTTGCGCCAGGACTTGGTCCAATTCCTGTAGTTTCACGAGATAACCAGTTATTACAGACTTGTCTCTTGCCAGAGCTTTCTCAGCGGAGTCGATATAAGGAGTACTTATAAAAGCAGGTAACAAATCAGAGACTTCCGCCCTAATGAAATTCACGCATTTAGCCAGATTAAATTTGATTTGACTAGGTTCTAACGCCTTGTAACTATTCAGCATCTTGGTCAGAAGTACAACATTCTTGTTGTAGTTTCGATACCGAACAATTGTTATAGCATAAGTTTGATGCCAATATTTAATAAAATGAAACAGGACAAGTGCGACGTCCTTGTCGATACTTTCTGAGCGCAAACATCTGCCTAGCCATTCAGATAACTTATTTGCTTCAGGGTTGTTTGAATCATCTCTTGTTGAAGATGTTGAAAGTTTTAATCCAAGCTTGTCTTGAAAAAGTGCTGAAAGATATTCATCAATAAAGTTGTCTCTATCGCATTTGGCTAAAAGATGGAGGAACTGAAAGTCGTCTTGAAATTTTGCTGGGACACTTCGTAATAACTTTGGGGCCAAATCTTTGAGAAGCGCCTCCGCGTTGTTTTCAAAATAGATACATTTTATAAGGTATGCGAATTCAAAATCCTTAAAATAGTCAATCGCATCCGAATAAAAATTTCTAATATGTTTAGCATCATTCGACTTTGAGTAGTGCAATTGAAAACGTCTCCTTACTTCTGATTTCAAGTCACGTTCGTAGTGTGCCAACCGCTGGTCTTCGGTTAAACTACGCATTTCCTTGTGAATCTTAATGGAAATGAAATGCCTATTCTCTTCAAAGAATGCATTCATATAATATGCTTGAAAAATCCAAAGTCAGGGTCTACCATAATTCTTCTATCAAGATAAAGATTTCGTTGTTCGCAGGACGTTTCACTCACTAGGCTGCATGAAAAGCATGAGGCTAAGTTAAGCTCAAAAAGTCCCTGGCCTTCGGATTCCCAACAGAGTGGATCACTATTGCAAATCGAGGAACGGACCAACGCACTTTTTATTAAACTATTCAAGTTCATTTTACGGGTCTGGGCAATTAGTCCTCCCATACTACCTTCAGCCCCCTCGGCTGTATAGATCATGAACCCATACATTACCATGTCGTTTTCGTTCGATACATATAGCCTTTCTGATAGCGAAGCCGTTGGATAACCGCACTTGAATTCTAGTTCTCGCATTAACAGATGACAGAGCGAATGCACCAGGTAAAGTTGCCATCCATTGCTACGTGCAAATCGTACCGCACCCCGCGCAAAATCCGTTCGCTCACGTTCAATAAGCTTCTTAAACCGTGAGTTGTTTAAAGAAAACGACTTGACCTCATTTTCATTTAGTGCAAAGAAAATTCCTTCTCCGTAGTTCTCAACGACTGGATATACCTCTATGTTTTCTGGTTTACTTCTAAAAAGGTTTGTCAATCGAAATTTTTCCCCCTCCGACTCCACCGGCTCTACCCGTGCAAAATCAAGTTGAGTCGATGTTACTTTGATGTTGTCTATTCTTAATATCCGAGAAAAATATGGACGAAGCTCCCTATCGAGGTTATCTGTAACATCCGAAACGATCAGATCCTTCGAAATATTGATTTGTTCTGTCGTCTTTCTGATCAAAGCACGATATTCAGAATAACGGAACTTTAGTTCTCTTTCGTAGTCAGACAGGCTAGCATTGGTTTCCGCACTATTACTTCTTTCATTCTCGAGTATCTTAATTTGTTCATTTATTGTTAAGCAGAGCGGAAAATCCTTTGCCTTCATCGCAGCCTCTAGGCGTTCATTAAGTTCTTTGATTTGCAAGCTAAGATCATCTAAAAACAACCCCGGAGGCATGTAAATACTGGATAATAATCTCGAAAAGTACAGGTTGTTTGCTGTCGTCAATGCAACTCGCATGTGGTCAGATGCACAAGGCTGAGTAATCGGTTCTTGCTCTCTAGCGCTTTTTTTACCAAAGTAGTACCTAACATCGCCTGTCGAGACTTCCCAAGGCTTGTGACCGATACACTTTATCTTGACACTCATTAGTCCTTTAAGTGAGACGCCCTTCGAATACTCGCAGCCCTTGTTATTACACTTCAGCCATTTGCCATCAAAGCCACTGGCTGCTGCTGAAGTTTCCTTAATTTGAATTAAGGGATTGTTGCAACATTCGAGTTTATTATGGAGATCGACCTTTTCATACTGGCTGTCAGGATTCTCGATTCTCCAACGAAGATATTTCGACCACGGAAAATCGCTTATATGCCCGTGGCTGCAGATTAGAACCAGATTGTCCTGTTTTAGTTTAAATTCAAATTCCTTATTATCCTTTCTTAGGATTTTCTTAGGAGGAAAAAATTCTGAGTGCTGTTCCTCCGGCCAATCATTGAACCAGTCCTTATACTTTTTGTATTGATTTATGCCATCGAAAAATCCCTTCGGCATAAATGTGCTATTGATTGCGAGAAGGGTTTTATCATTCTTGATCGTCTTATATACATCATGTAACTCGACATCCGGTATCAAAGCCAAGTATTTTAGATTACTTAGATTTTTGACGGATTTCAGCTCCTCTAGCAATCTCTCATCATTAGATAGATAGAGATCTTCTGATTTGCATCGGTCAGTGACATATTCTTTCTCATCCTTTTTAATTTTAATCGCCTCATCTATGAATTCCTTTATTCTTTTAAGGAAACCCCATTCTTCGAGACATGAAATGATAATGCTACCATATTCAGTATGAATTATCGAGCCTGGACCACCGTATGCGGAAAGGAGTTTGAATTTACTAAGTGGCTCGTTGGCTGTTCTATTTCTATTCTTCAACATATTATTGCTGTACCGTTTTTATCACGACCGAGGGAGCAATTTCTCTTAGGGATTGCTTGACGTTCCAGTTATTATCTAACGAAGTTCCATTTCGTGGATTGAATAACGATTTAAAGGAATTCTCGTCTCTATAGACTAATTCAATTGGGGGACTTACATTGCCCTTTCTGTCAAGCCACCTCTGGAAGCAAAGCTCATGAAGCTTCCTCTCAATATCTGCAAGCTCTTCCACATCGATGATACCCTCAATGTCAGCGTTAATCCCAGACTTGCGTGTTTTAAGATACTCGTTAAGACGTGATGCATTTTCTTTTATGCGTTTCATGTTTGCCATAGCTTGCAATTTGATCTTCTGTGCGAGTGGCTCAGTGATGTTAGTGGCACTCGTATTATTCGATAGATTAAATTCATCATTATGGCGAATGATGACAGCCAGATACATTCCAAGATATCTTTCTAGAGCTTTATTGGCAAAAGGAGTCACGGAAATTGGCTCTACATATCCGTAGAATTTCTCATGGAATTCCTTAAAGCGCTGATAGTGGGAAATGTCACGCGATCTGAATGGGTGGTGAACGGTAAAGACGATCCCCTCTTTATCTCTCGCGACCCGGCTTGATGCCTGTATGTATTCCGCAGTGTTTCGTGGCATGGAATTAATGATCATTATATTGAATCTTGAAACATCAATTCCAACAGAGATCATATTGGTGGCGATGACAAACTCTGGCGGGTTATCAAAGCTTGTAAGATTCCAATTCTTTTCAATCTTAGAAAGATGTGTTTTCACTTCTTCACCCGATAACCTTCCTGTAAGTTCTGAGAAATCGATGCTGTCATTAGCACGAATGAAGTGATCGAAGAAGCTCCAAGGAATTGTATTCCTTCGAATCAGATTTACATCACCTGGAAGGTAGTGGCCGAGTTGAGATTGGGTCTTTCCAACTTCTTTTAGACTATTGAAATATGACAGAACAGTGTGGTAATAATTAAATGTCTCAATGTACAGTTTATAGAGTGTTGACTCTGAAAAAACGTCATCTTTGGATAGTCTACTTTTTAAGAACTTGAGACGGTGAACCAAACAAATTGACGCAACTCTGAGTTGCATCCAGACCTGTGTCTTGCCAATCGGGAGCAGACCTACGTACCTACGATTGGACTCATACTCATTGATGTTAGTGGACTTACGTTCATAATAAGAAAAGAAAGAGTCATCGGAGTCAATACCCTGTTTAGGAAATATCTCGGACCTGCGATTGAAAAGCGCAAAGATCTGTTTATCTGTGTTTCTCGTGGTGGCTGTGGAAGTTATTACCTTTGGCCAGATGGTAATTCCGTCCTGTCCTTTATAGCTGCATAGTTCGTCTATTGCTTTTTCAAATAGTCCGACTGCTGATCCCAATGGCCCTAAAAGCAGGTGCAGCTCATCTTGGATTATCAGATCAGGGGGAAAGTGCTTTTGGTTTTTACCCCTTCCAAATATTCTCCTGGAATCTTGATTACGCTCATTTGTGATAGTAGAAACCTTGTTAGCCAGTGCGGCAAACTTGTCCACGGTTCCAAATAGCAATGTGGGAGGGAATTTGTAAATGTCTTCATCAAACAACACAAATGGAATTGCTTTGGCCGCAGTAGGACGCTTGTGGTGGAAGGTGCATCCAATTGTGTTACAAACTATGCTAAGCCGGTCATCGATTCCATAATTCTCCTCTCTATTTGGAAAAACATTATTAAGGTCATTGTCCACAAACAAAGATCCACCACACCATGGACAATGTGTATAGGGCAGCTTTGTTACAATTTTGTCATTATTTGCAACTTGTTGCTTTATGGATTTCAGCTCCTCATACATGCTATTTTGGCCTTTCCACCTATTTGGAAGAGAGTCTGCACCAACAAATAATCCAATGGTGATCTTCTCGTCTCCCAACTTACAATTGTGGGGAATGGTAAATCCATCCTTACGAATAACCTCCAATGCACAGATCAAAAGCGTGGCACGTTGAAACTGCTGAAGGGTTAGGAGTCGTAGCGTGTACCTCATGAGAACTGTGGTTCCGTTGCCAAGGTCTCCTTTAGTAAATCTCCTGTACAGAATTGCAAGTGCGATGATCCCAAGGTATGCCTCGGTCTTTCCTCCACCCGTTGGAAACCAAATCAAATCCGCAATCTCGTTACGTTCGGGCCACTTGGTTTCGAATAGGTCTAGCATGGGCTGATGTTTGCTTTTGGTCGGGCGGACAAATGCATCGATATTTAGAATTATAAATGCTAGCTGAAAGGATCTCCATTGGTAGTCGCTTTCTAGATGAACATTTCGATAAAAGGACTCACCGTTTTCAGTTGGAACGTAAGGAGGCTCAGAATTCTTTACTGTTCGTTTTGTATTTATACTGTGATGGAGCTGCATGAACATTGCCGTGTTCATCAGTCTAAAAGCAGATATAGCGTGCTTGTCACTTTTTAGCAAACTTAGATTCCTTTTGAGCCGCTCATAATCAATCTGACATCCTTTTAACTGCTTGCTCAATAGATCTTTTCCGTTAATGCTGAGACCGCCCATCTCTACTTCCTTTTCGATAATCCATATTTTATACTCTTCAACAAAGGAATCCAAGACTTTTAGAATGTCGGTATCGGTTCGGTCGCTTAATGTCGAAAACGATCTTATTGACAATATTTCGCTGTTAAACCGGGGTACAACTTGATCCTCGATGACACGGCTGGGTCGGAAATCAACTTTAGGCGTGTCTTGATACGGAAGAAAATCAGTCGAAACGTATTTTAGATTCTTTTGCGATTCACCCCATGTAACTGATGTGTTATATCCCTCCCCAAAGTCTTTAAATTTCCTGTACAATAATTTATTGAAATTGTCCTCTTCGTCAATGTTCAAAAGATTAGGTGGGTTGTAAGGCATTAAAATTCCATTCTTCGATTCTGAAACTCGAAGATCGACACCAAAAAATGATTTTTCGTTTGCTTCATCTTTCTTGTTCAGTTGAGGTGGCTCATCCTCCTTTATATCGATAGTCATGCGATTGACTAGTATCAACTTTACATACCAGCTATCTCGACCGGATAATTTGTCTTGTTTTTGTAGGTATTGATAGTTAAGGTAGAGCTGCTTAAATCCAGGGATTGGCAGCTCTCCACGCACAATGCGTTTATCATTGGCCATTTCAACCAACTTTATGCTGATCAAATGAGTGTTAGACTCCCACATTGGGGTGGGTCGATTCCTTTTTGAACTCCGCCTATATATCGACTTAAGCTCTGTTATTATTTCTTTAACCTGGTGGTATACTTCTATTATTGATATGAGGTCCTTGTAGTGCGGAAAGCTCCTTGGTGTACTTTTTAAATTGTTTACGATCGCCTCATTCAATTGCTCTGCATACAGACTAGTAAATGTAAAGTCAATTTTATCATAGGTCCGCGTCACAGTTTCAAAGAATTTTCCATCAGGAAACTTAGCCTTTATCTGGACAACTACTTCTTCTTTGACAAACCGCTCGAGGTCCCTATAGTCCAGAGTGTATAAATGGTCATTTATATCTACACCTGCCTTCAAGAATACAAATAGGTTTTCATCAATCCATTGCGTGCTGAATACCTGTGAGAAATATTTATTTACCACCGCTTCTATCTGCGCTTCATTTTCCGAAACATAATATGCAAGGTTCTGCTCGCGGCATTCGTCCTGACTGAGCTTTGTATAAGTGCGAAATCTCAGAGTAACATCAATATCATTACTTAAACTAGATAATGGGGACACAGCAAATGACAACCCACAGGTATTGGGATAATTTTGATTTTTGCTTGACACGCTTTCACTCTTGTCATCGTCAAAATTTTCGTCATCTGTTTTTGTTATTTCATCTTCAGCGTCATTATCATCGGCAGACATCGCAGGGTCATTAATAGAATGTGATGAACTTTCCTTTAATGGATTAGCAATTGGGAATAGTATGGCCGAACTATACTGATAAGCAGGAACTTCGCTAATGATTTCAGAACTATTAGACAGTGCACCACACTCTTTAATGCGTTGGCCTTGAAATTCATTAAATGGCCACTTCTTTAAGAGAAAGAATCTCTTGTTGAATGCACCGGGCCCAACTATTTGTTCTTTAATGAATGACTGCAGATCATCCCGCTTTTCTAGTGTCTTGCTCATTTTCGATGCGTTTAATACTTATTGCCTGTTGTAGGATCAGCTTCTTAGAAATATCACGAATTATCGATTTTGCAGTGACTAGCCTTTCTTCCTGACCCTCATTTTCAACAACTCCAGTCTCTTTTTCAAAGATATCCATGACGCATTCTAGTACCGAACTATCAGCGTTGTTTCCAAAAGAGTTCGATTCGCTCAGGTAGCGAATTATCTGAGTATAGGCTCGTTTGAGACTATTTATGTCCTCGCGGCATTTGTGATACCGCCATGCTTCATTTGCTTCTTTGATATTTAGGAATTCACATACAATCCGCCAATCATTTTTAGCTCGTGGCAGGTTCAATGAACGCGCATTCAATATCTTCTCCTCCCTTAAATAGTCTTTTTCAAATGTGCTTCGTTGAATAGACAGACCAAGCTCTTGCAAACTCGTATACAAGTCACGGTGTTGGCCGTTTTTTTCAAACATTCTAGCTTTCCAATTCAGCGCTGAAGTTGGCATTGAAGCTAATTTGTCAATCAACGCAGAACGTTGAACTATTTTAGAAACTTCTGAGAGTGGAAGAAAATTTGTGCCTTCATTAATTATGGCAGCCTTAGTTTGAATTACGTAACCATTTTCTTCAAGTAATACTTGTGAGTTTTGTTTCAATGAAAAGTTATTCCCTTGATCGGTGGTTATGAGTAGTTGCGTGTTTGTGTCTGGAAGTATCTGCCGTTCTTTCGCGACCAAAATGTCTACTACTTCCGGTTCTATCAAATCTAGCGGAACATCGTTCTCCGTTATCAACTCCTCAACGTTATCATCGTACTCCACGGCCGCGTAGGTCTTGTCATATTTCTTTTTGTCTTTCAATATATTAGAAAGAAGGGCCCGCTTTTGCTCTGACCATTTCTCTTGGTTTTTAGAATAATTCTTGTCAAACCAGGATCTGCTGCCCTGAAGAAGGGCTTCATATTGGCAAGCAATCGAGTGGTACTTCACCAATGGAGATGTAAAATAGATGAAGTCCGGCACCACAATTCTCACGTCACATTCATCCAGTAAATGTGAAATATTTGAAATCAAGATCTTATTTAGTGGGTCAAGGACTACTACTCGTTTACCTCGAAATGCCATGAAAGGAACTCTATCTTCGTAGATGAAAACCTTTTTAAACTTCGGCCGGATATAGTCATTGAAGGAGTCGAACGCAGTGGGAAATAAATGAGAGGTCCGACTAACAGCGATAGCGTCTTGATCAACTGTAATGAACTTGTCAATCCAATTGATCTCATATATTTGATCAATAACTTTCTGGACGTTGCCAAGAAGACTTCCTTTGATCGCTGGAAAGTCAGACTCGTAGAGGGCCTTCCAGAATTTCAATGGCTCGCCACGATGGATACACATCAGCCATTTGGCTGGAAAGGGGTATCGGAATGGGCTAAGATTAAGAGTCTGCCATGCCTGCTTGAGTTCTGCCAAGTTTTTATATAATGGCTGGTCATGATTGGTAACACAGATCTTGTAGTTTTTCGTACATTCGTCAATCTTTAAATCTGGTTTATTTTCTATTTCTCTTCTAAGGAAATAGATGTCTGATTCTCCTATTTCTGAGAATGAGAATCGCGTTCGCAAATACAACTCAAAAAGTTTCGCATGCCTAAACTCCGCGAATATCCTGGAGTCAATATTAGAATGATATGGATATTTAAGAGCAATTACTTTCGTTATATCGAGCGCGCTCAATCTATCTAAGCACTCATCAAGAACATCCTCTGATTCCATCTTGTTATCAACTATCTCATGTGTCGATAACTTCTTAGATGCTAAGACTTCGGACTTACTTACGAACAGGCTTAGGTCGTTTTCAAGATCAAAGAGAACAGGGTGTGAGATTATTCCAGCCTTGGCTATTTTCGAGAATAGAAAAAATGCCTCATCAATTTCGTTGCTGAAGTCAGCCTTTAATATCTGGTTTGTTTTGAATAAAGGAAAAAATCTCTCTTTTGAGATAATGATGCCACCATCAAAGAATATGGTATTATCAGCAACCCTAGAAAAGGAAAGAAACGCTCTCGGATCGCGGCTAGAAGATTCGTCTGAAAAAACGTCAAAGATTGACGTTCCAAAAAAGTTTGACACTTTTGGAGCGCAAACTGCCTTGAAAAGAAGGTCGATGTTTAATAGGTAATCTGCTATCGGTTGTACTAAGTATTGATCGTAGATAGGTAAATTTATCGCGAGACGTTTTTTGTCCGCAGTAAGGAATTTTAAGAACGCGTGTCCAAGCACCCTCAACAGATCGTTACAATGGTCACATTTTACTCCCTTAGAGACTAAAGTGTCTATAACTATCTTGTGATAGATATCAAAGGATGATATGATATTTTTTAACTCCAAATTATTATCTGTAGTTGGTACATTGCTCGTGTAACGCCAACGTAGTTTTGAACTCGCGTTACTTCAGCAATACTTGGAGTGATCAAAACCACTTTATCACACTCTAATCCTCGAAATTTTATTGGTGTGGTAAAACGTAATTTTTGGCTGTTGATGTTGATATTTTTTTCTGTCAGCTCCTCGATCTCCTTCCTGAAAAAGTCACTGGCTAGCGTTGCAAATTCTTGTAGCAAATTGCTTTCAACTAAAATTATCGTCTTCAAGTCTTTCTCTTTGAAATCTTCAATGACCTTGGAAATGACTTCGAGTCTTTCAGCGTTATTGGTAACAGCTAGACTTCTGCCTTTTATTATGGTCTTTGCTCTTCCGTATTGATTGTTCTTGATTGCTTCAGCGATTTGCAGAATATCGCGTTCCTGACAACACCGCCAGACTGTGTCAAACAGGTAATGAACAAAGCTCGATTCCATAAAGAAGGAAGCATACCAATCGATGTCCTTAAAATCTTGAACGATTGCTTGTTCCGGGTCGTATAAGATCAACCACTTTGGTGATGCTAATTGTTTATCGAGACTTTCTACGACTTCGAAAAGCCCTTTGTCAAAGAATTCCTGTGCTTCATCAATGATTATGAATGCAACATCTTCATCAATGTTGTTAATGTTGATATCTGGATGAAATATTCTAAACGTAACGAGATTTCTGTCAAGTCGGTATTCTTCGTAAGCCCAATACTCCATTTTTGCTCGCAGCAGTTTGTTGGCACAATAGAAGACTCCTTTGTGTTGCTTTATGATATTCTCCGCCAAGAATTTCATAGCTAAGACGGTCTTCCCGGTGCCTGGCGCACCCTGGACCATTACTTTTCTATTTTTGCGCAAGCCGTTTAGTATCTCATAATTCTCCTCAAGTATAATTTCATTTTTGATCCTGTCTGGATCGAAACCATAGGTCGATTGGACTGGAAACAATTCTGATTTCAATCTATCAACTTCTGTTTTCTTAAGGATAGGGAACTGGTTCCAAATGCGCTCATCCAATTTATTGCCGTTTAGGCCTGGGTTTAGTTCGAGCAATAAATGTCTCCTAGATTGTCTTGGAAGTTTATGAAGAAAGTCGAAGAGCAATTCGTTTTTTCCAAAGGACGTGTCTCTTGTGTCTAATTGTTTTTTTGAGAAGAATAGATGCTTATAACCTTCAAGTTGTGGGCCTTTTAATGTAAAGCCCGCCTCGTGAGGGAAAATTACGGCCCGGTAAATAAATGGAGACGAGTCGATCAGGCGCTTAAGTGAATGAACATAGTCGCGTGATTGAGTAAATGGGTTCTGTGATTCGTATCTGTCAGTCTTGTCGTTCTTGTGGTAACAATAGTATGTATCGTTTTCATTGATCTCAATTCCGCCCCCCTTGACTTCAATTATTAGAATACCATACTTATTCACAATCAAAAAGTCAATTTGTCCTTCTGCCTTTCGCGCGCTCCCTGGATGCTTTGATAAGTTATAATTGTGCTTTACATACCAGATGTCATCCTTTAAAAAGTTGTGCTCATTGAACTTTTGAAGTTCTTGATATAGCCACACTTCACCATACAACGGAGTACCATCATTTTTGCAAATAATTGCTTCAACGTTATTTCTCGGATAGTTGTCTATGAAGTGGATCGGCATATATTACTTTTCGTTCGCAACCGATACTATTTTATTGATTGCATATAATGCGAGAAATTGTTTCTTAGGTACATTGATCTTGTGCTTAAAAACCTTTGAATCTTCACATTGAGCGAATTCCTCTTCGTCAAATTTGAATCCAGTAATAATTCGAGCCACTTCCTCAACTAGCTTTACAGGCTCTAAATAGCATCCTTTAGATTGTTGTGCCTCGTGCATCGCTTGCATCTCTTCACTGGATGCGATTTTCTCCGAGAACCCATTATTGATTATTTCTATAAACTTTTTCCCACTTTCAAATTGTTCAATTAAGGGTTCAATTGTTTTATAATAGTTGTCAGGGAAATTTTCAGAAGGGAAACCTTTCCCATTCCCATACTGAACAGACGTGCGCCACTTCCGTATCGAACTATTCGTGGAAATATTATAGTTAGAAAGGGTCACTGTAATATTGCCAAACTTAAAGGGATGTAATCTAAACCTAGACCCGGGTTTCTTAATTGGCGGATCATTGAATACTCTTTCCGAAAATGTGTTAAGGTTCGGAATACCTTTAAGATTAATCGTTTTCGCGATCTTGGCCTTAATAGGTTTTAAGCCCAGAGACACTCTAACTGTTTTTGCGAGCGCGCTACTCACTGAAGGACATACAGCGTTACCTATCAATCTAGTCTTTGTGCCTTCGCTCCCAAAAAATTGAAACGTAATGGGAAAACCCATAATGCAAGCCATCTCTCGGACTGTGGGAACTCTATACTGGCCATCTCCGGTTCTTTTGTATTCTGATTCGAAGATCATCGATTCTCGCGAGGTGCCAATATTTGTCGCGGTGATGGTCCGAGATGGTTTACTTTCGTTTTCAGGGAAAGACATTCTTCCCATAAACGGATGATTCAATTTCAAAGACCTTGAGCTTTTCCATTGGCTCTCGTATAGCCCCGTGTCATAAAACTGATCGGTTAAGTCATTTAGAGGAAGTTGTATTTCATATATGGGATCTTGAACGAGTTCCAAAGAACTCTTACTGTTTGGACTTGGCAAATTCATTCTGATCTGTTTCAAGGTTGTGTAAACCGGCAGACTGGCAGGCTCCGAAGGCGTGCGGTGCGTTTTTGTCGGAGAAATTAATTTTTCGAAGTGAATGATCTCACCGAGAACTGCGCGCTTCCTTGACTGGGGAGAGCCGTAGTCAGCCGAATTAAGAATTAACGAGTTGCCTGATATTTTTATCGCAATTTCCGACGGGTCCTTGTCATTTTTCACTGCCCATTGGGCAAGTCCAAGCTGTCTAAAGGAATACTGTTTTGGTAAGTATCTTAGGCAATTGGGCACGTTTTCCATGAACCAAGCCTTCAACGTAGATCTCTTTTGATGTTTTTTGACCGCAACGATCTTTAGGAACGTTTCTGTAAGTTGTAATCCCATAGACTTATCCGCCTTCCCGGATCTGTTAGAATTTGAGAAACTTACGCAAGGGGGGCTCCCGATAATGACATCTGTATCAGGAAGGGTTAAGATCTCGTCCAGTGATTTGAAATCAAGAACATTCTTCACTTCACACGTTAAATTGAAGTTAGCATTGAAAGTGTCAATAGCAGGTCGCCAATGGTCAACGCCTTGAATTATTGTAAATCCCTGTTGCCTGAAGCCTTCAGAAAAACCCCCGGCTCCGCAAAAAAAATCTAAGACAGTTAATGACATCGTTTCTAATATCCGATTATGAGAATTCCTTTTAATGGTAGTTGTAATCTGTTGCTTGCGTAAAGTGTATCAAAAAACGTGGATACCACATGAAAGTCTTTTCGCTTTGCATAAACGTTTCTGATACATATGGTTAAATATTCGACATCGTGCATCATACATGCCTGAAAGAGATCCTTTAGGAACTGAAAGTTTGTCACCCCTCTTCCCGCTTCGACCTCAATCACGGTCTTCGATTCTTTATTATACCCATCAGCGTCAAAACTTTTTTCCAGAGTTCCATTTTTTCCAAAAAGAACAGGTATTTTGATTTTCTCTGTGTGTTTTTTTGACCCTTCGATAGTAAAACCTAGTTGCTCCAAATCAGCCTTAACTTTCGACAGCACTTGATTACTTGAATGAGCATTTACATTGGAGTCAATGTGCTCCAAGTTCGCTTGAAATGCGGATACCACTAACTTAAGGTGCGAGGGAATCTCTCGTGATTTGGGAAAATATTGCCAGTTGATCATTTTGACGTCACATGTTTTTCGACCCGACTCACACATTCAGGCAATGAACGATTCACTTCACATTCCCATATGACCAGGACTACCCAGCCAGACTGTTTAAGCTCATCGACTTTCCTTTTATCACGCATCATGTTCATTTCGAATTTCTTTTTCCAAAATGTGGTGTTGGTCTTCGGCAAAGAGAGATCACAATTTGGACATCTGTGCCAAAAGCATCCATTTAGGAAGATTGCTATTTTTTGTCTACCATAAGCAATGTCAGGTCGACCTGGCAGACCTTTTCTATGAAGGCGGTAACCTTTTAGATCAATCGCCCAAAGTGCCTTTCTTAGCTTTATCTCTGGTGCGGTATCTTTCCCCCTATTTCCACTCATTACTTTGGAAATCGATTCATTTTTAGGCAGCGGGGCCCTACCGTCTCTTAAATAGGTTTTTCGCGTCACTCTAATTGACTGATTTTGTTACAATTGCTTGAATTTGATTCCTAGTGGGCTAGTCGATCAGATTGGATCAGGCGGGTCAAGGAATCTAATCGGTCAAGATACGTAGAAGTGAAAAAAAAATCAACCTACTTCGACAGCTTTCATACACCGTCTGCCAAGGAAGTTGTCATCGAACACAACTGGGCAATCAATCACGAAAAACTGATGGATTTCGACCAATCAAATTGTGGGATATTGACCAAAAAATCGGCAAGAAATCAGTGCATTTTTTCATGAAACAGGTTCTAATTATATTTAGAATATTCGGTATGCCGAAGGGACTCAAGGTGTCGCGGAGCACAGGTGGAGCGATGTTTAAGGCAGCATAACAATCTAGACGGATTTTCATTTTGTTTTTCAATGAAGCTTTTCTCCAACGGTGAAATCGATTTCAAGCCCTTGACTGAATATGTCAATTGGTTTATGAATACCAATCACCAACAACATAACCTTATTCAACTTCCACCTATTCAGAGGAATGCTGTTTGGAATAGTCAGCAGGTTGAAAAGCTATGGGATTCAATATTAAGAGGTTTTCCTATTGGGAGCTTTTTGCTTGCGCCTCGGGCAAAAGGTAATGTTACTCGAACGATTGACTCATCTCACCAATTTATTTCAAGAGATGATGGATACTTTTTATTGGATGGGCAGCAACGAACACGGGCGATTCTCCTTGGATTTCGATCCGAAAGTCACTCAAGGCTGTGGATTGATTTGAATCCAAGCCTTGATTTCAATAACGCGGAGTTCAATGACCGGCAATTCCTGTTTCGACTATTGACTTCATATCAACCTTGGGGAATGAGCGACCGCAACCCAAATGACAAACTTTCTGAAAGCGAGAAGTACAATGCAAGGACTGAATGCTTTGGCAATTCTATTCGGTATGATTATCAAGTCACGATAGCCGATACTTGGCCAATTCGGTCAACACTCCCTGTTCCTTTCGATGGATTAATTGACCTATGTGGAGGTATTAAGGATCAATTTCGGCACCCCAACTGGGTTGATGTACTTAGGCTAATTCCGCAGAGATATAAGCACGATGAAAAAGCCGGACCACCAGCACATTTCTCGATGATCGTAGACGCATTAGAGAATATGCTAAGCTTTGAAAAAAGGAATTCGAGGTCAGTCGTCTTTTTAATTCAGCAAGGTACCTTACCAACTCCATCAAAAGTCGATGTGCAGGATCCAATGGAAGTGCTTTTTCGAAGGATAAATTCAGGAGGAACGGTGTTAGCAGGGGAAGAAATGGCGTACTCACTGCTTAAATCAAGTTGGGATGAAGCTTATGATTTGGTTTCAAGAATAGTCAATGATAAGAAGATCGGTTATCTTTTTTCGGCAACCGGAAACGTAATGGCAGCATGTCGTATAGTGCGCTTCAACCTTGGAGAACGAGATGAGCCAAATCCGAGTGTGTCCAACTTTAGAAGGTGGATAGGTGAAAAGGAAACTGGTATTAAATCTTCCTTTCTTACAGAGATGAAGGATTTAATGAAAGTTCATAATGGAAAATCTAAGTTGCAGAACGTTATGGAGAAATTCTTGGACCTTGCAATTTATCGCGGAGGCGATGACCTAGGTCTTCCCCGTGGGTTGCTTTTAGGCTTAAAGCCTTCCATACTACATCCTGTACTTATCTGGCTATACAGGCAAGAAGACACCGGAGAAAAGAGCAGGCTAAACGTGCTTCGATATTTGATGTACGCATTCCTGGCAATTGAAGATGCCAGTCAGGTCAAAGCTTCAAAGAGGGCGATTGATGTACTTAGAAATTATGCGGGAGCATTTCCCGACCATAATATTTATCAAACATGGATAATGGAAGACCTTGGCGTACAAATGCCAACAATTGAACAATTCGAACTACCATTTAAAAAAGAAGCAGATGGTTATTTCAGAAGCTGGAAGGAGTTAATGGACGGTGACAATGACGTATCCGCTGGCTTCCGGCAGCTCTTTTGGCATAAGAAAGAAATGCTTTTGTGGTTACAAAGGAAATACCATTCAAACTGGTTTCCTGGGTACAACCCAATGCATAATGATACTTCAGACACTCCCTACGATTATGACCACATCTTGCCCTATTCGCACCTAGTTACATCTGGCGTATCTGCAAATACATTTTGTAATGATGATAAGTTAAATGGAAAATTCTTTACAAGTCGATACTTATACATTAATAGCATCGGCAATTATCGAGCATGGCCTCGGTGGGCAAACCGTTCGGATAGCAATCTGTGTCATACTCAAAAGCTAAGGATGGATCTGATGGACGAACGAACTGATGCTCAAGGTTTGGAACTTCTTTTTAATACAAATGCAGAATATTGCCACGCTTCGATTATTCCTCCCTCGGACATTCCTATGTGGAAAGAGGCAAGAGTATCTAATGGGAATATTCGCGATTGGCCTTTCGAACGCAGGTTCGCATGGCAAAGGGCTGTTGAAAGCCGCGTTCAATTTCTATTCAAACTAGTTTATAACTCATTTCGTTTTTATGAATGGGCTGAGTCGACCCAATAATGATTAAAAATATATTGTAACCATGAAGTCGTCACTCCGTTTCTAAATCAACAATCAAAGCAATGACCGAACTTCAGATGCAGTTTCTTGAACTGGCCATTCTCGACCAGATGAAATACGCCGACATCAGCGCAAAACTTAGTGTGGATCAAAAAACGCTAAGTCGTTGGTGGGAAGAATTGAAACCGGAGCGAGAAAAGCTGTCCACTCTGCGTCAGCTTTGGAAAGTAAAATGCGAAACAGCAAGTTTCTGGGATTTCAAAATTTGGTTTGAATCAACCGAAAAGAAATGTCACTACTGCGGGATCACAGAACCTGAAATTGAGCAGCTCATACTAAAGGATCTAATTCATACCAAGCGGTTAGTAACAAGAGGCCGAAAGTTAGAAATTGACCGCGTGTCTCCGAACCTCCCTTATGACACCCTTTCCAATCTTGTCTTCTGTTGCTATTGGTGTAACAATGCAAAGAGCGATGAATTTAGTGCGGAAGAATTCAAACCGCTTGGTGACGCGATAAAGATCATCTGGCAGCAAAGGCTGAGAAGCGATAAGTATATTGGCGATGGAAGCGGAATGACAATCATGAAGGAAGATGATACTGGACAATGAGACATCGCTCCTCTATTTGTCAGACAATATCCGATCGCGTGCGACTTTTTTCGCAGAATTATCAGCGCTCCTTCAGTCACGAAAGATCCAGTATCACCTTCTCCCAAACACGCGTGATATCTGGGCAGTTGACTACATGCCTGTCCAGGTAGCCCTTGATAGGTTTGTCCAGTTCAGATATCAACCGGATTATCTTCAAAGTGCGAAATACATCACAACGCAGACAGACCCTGACGAAGTTTGTAAAGACATTGGGCTGGATCGTATCCATTCAAATATAATTTTGGACGGAGGTAATATAATCAAAGGAAAGAAGTGGGCAATTCTTACCGACAAAGTGTTCAAAGAGAATCCTCTAGTGCCTCAAAAAAAGATAGTGGCTCAACTTGAAGAGCTTTTTGATGTCAAGGTTATAGTCATTCCACGCGAACCGTACGATTTTACAGGCCATGCGGACGGAATGCTGCGCTACTATGATGAAGAAACTTTGCTGATCAACGATTACGGAAATCATTTGAGCGTTAGCTATCGCGCGCGTCTTGCGAAGGTGCTTGCAAGTCAGGGCTTCAAGCTCATCACGATTCCGTATGCACCAAACCCTTCAAACTTAAGCAGTGCTGATGGAGTGTATATTAACTTCTTAGAGATGAAGAATTTCCTTTTGATACCAACATTCCGGAATATGGCGGACGGCAAAGTAGTAGCAATTTTCGAACAGTTATACCCAAGCAGTTCAATTCAAACAATCGATGCTTGTGATATTTCGAAGGATGGCGGGGTGTTGCATTGTATTAGTTGGCCAATCGCAACGATATAATCCTAATTCACATACTTCCGCATAATGAATGGTCGTGAGTCACCCTTCATTGTTTGCATTGCCTTAATTGTATTTCCCTCGTAGTAAAGATTGAACAACTTAGTTTGATTTTCATTAATTAAGCTATCGATTGACGGGCGATATGAGTTCGGAATTTGCAGACCAAAATAAATTCCGGTCAACGAGTTTTTAATGGAGAGGTATTTTTGGCTCCCACCAAAGATCACGAGTCTTTGCTCATTTTCGCGCTCCCAGTAGGTGGATTTTTTTAGAAACAAATCTTTATATCTGGCTTTAACAAAGCGATTAATGTTTTGCTCCTTACTTAGCTCTCGGTCCCAGCTAAAGAAAAGTCTATCGTGCGCACCATACAGAACTTCCTCAAATCGATGGTCACCCATGTTTTCTGCATTGTCGTTAAGAAAGATTTCAACGTCTATTTCCAAACAAACACCTTTGTGATTGTCCGCATAATGCGCCCACATGATCTCGTTCAGATATCCATTCACCGGATTATCCTTAACGAAGCAAAGAATTTGACAGCTGCCTTTTATTTCATCACCTAGCTTGTATTGATGGTCAATGTGCGTTGTCTGCGAATAGGTATCTGGATAGCTTGCTTGATAGTCAATGTTTCTTCCAGCAAACGACCACGGTTGATTTTCTTTCGGGTCATTCATTCCATGGAGATTGTTTGTTCGCAGCTCCATCTTTGGTAAGATGTGCTCTATTGATGTAGTTAGCTTTGTGTAATGATAAACCTTTGGCATATCAATATGTTCTTTACTCAATTTTCCGGGTGGCCATAAGATCATCTATGAATTCCCATTTCTTCGTATTTGGATTGATGTAGGCATACACTGTGTAGTATGGCATTCCCCGCAATGGCTTTAGAGCTTTTGCCAACTGGTCATCCTTTTTCTCTTCATAGTTTGCAATTACCATATCAAGAATTTCCTTAAGACCATTTGACCAATCCTCTTCGGTTAACGCGCTATCGAAAAGCAGTTTGAGCTGGCGACCATCTTTGAGATCAATGAAGATTGAAATGGCCTTTGATTGTGTATCTTTTCCACTCGTTTTATGTTCTCCGACACTGATCACTCGCGCGTCTATCTGCCTAGCCCTTGACAGAACCTTTTTCAGCCATGCTTTCACACTTTCATAGTGGTCCTTACCCATCTCCTGCAGGAAGCCTTCGAAGTAAGGCTTCGCAATGTACGCGACTATCAGGCCTGGGATCGCCCACTCGAGTGAGAGCCAAGCCTCCATCTGTCGTTGTTCCGTTACCACCTTTAGATCCTTTGCCTTGATTTCTTCAACACCTCGGAGTAGGTCAGGGTCGGGAAATCGGTCTGGAATACTAAAATAGATGTGGAAGTCCTTTTTCATTTGTTCGGCTAGTCAAGTTGGTCAAACGCATTTTAACAAATATAAAAACATTAGTGGTTGAACAGGGCAAAGCCAGATTGTGTATTATCGCAAAATAATGGGGCATACAATGATGACGAGAATTGAAAGAGAAAGATATGTAGCATGGGTAGGACTAAGCTATGATGATTTACAGATCTGGGGTCAATACGAGCGACTTGTTGACTTTATCTTTGAGGAATATCCGGAAACCAATAGACGATTTGATGAAATCTCCTTACCCACACTTTTTACGATATCACATGCCATTGAGCTGGCACTGAAGGACTGAAGGAGAACATCAAGTTTCTACATAAGTACCACACGTCACCTCATTTGACCAAATTCGAGACATGGGCGATGCTTGTTAAGAGCCATGACTGGGAGGCCCTAGCTTTTGAATTTAAAGCTGCTTATATAAAACTGCACGAGAAGGTTAAGGGGGAAGAAAGTGATAAGCGTGAATTTCTCGAGTACTACACGGACCTGGAAAAACTTATCGGGATTTTGAATCGAAATACTGAAACCTATCGCTACTCCCTCAAGCTTGATAACACTGGTCAGATAATCAAAAAAGTATTCATCATTCGAAGACAATTGATCTTTATGACTTAAAGGAGACTTTCGACTCCGTAAAGACATTGTTTATCGGTGCGCCAAATTCGCTTGGCCGATACACTGATTTTATCGACTACAAAAACGGAAATCCTGATTATAAAAAAGGGAAGGGATTTTTGTATTGCCAACGATTTCACTACACAGACCACTTTCTTGAAAGCGTCAAGGCAACTCTAAATGAGCAACTCACCCCCTTAGCAAATGGGACATGGATGGACGCTAGGACTGGCGAGAACTTTGAGATTCAGGTATGGGAAGGGAATATATATTGTTGCTATTTAGTGTTACGAACCAAACAAAACACTACTGCGCTCGCCTTTGCGGGATGATAGGAGGGGAAATATTTGATATACTCAGTTTGGACAAGGTGCTTTATACACTTGTGAAAGGTGGTTACTGACTTGATTTTTGCGAGCTTCATTATTTCGCTCCTGGAGATTTTCACTGAGTTCCCGTTTTTGGCTTCCGTCCACGCACTTAGTAAGGCACAATAGACACCCATGTGAATTGTGGCCAGTCTTCGATCAGTTGTTGCCGCCCTTATTAAGGTTTCTAAGCTCATTCCTGCTTCCATTCAACGATTGTTCTGACACAGAAGCTTTTCAATGTCTTCCAAATTATAGTAATGCATTCCACCAACCTTTGTTGATCTAAGCGCGCCAGAAATTCTTAGATTCTGCAAAGTGCCGGGGGAGATTTTCAGCATCTTCCTTACCTCATTACTCCTAAGCCATTCGGCCTTTGGCTTGCTATCCTTGCCGATGAGTTCTTTCAATTCTTGCAGTAACTCTAACTTGAATTGCTGCAGGTCCTTTTTCGTAACAATGTCAATCTCCATAAACCTCAATCGTTATGGGGCAAAACTCTTTCACGGAAAAGAGGGACGTTCACACTATGGCCCCATCTTCGGAAAGATTTTTTGAAGCAGCTTGAGAAAATTGATCACAACTACGGTGCATAGTGTGAAAGGCCCGCTATTCACAGGAAGACCTTTGAGCCAAAACATATATATGGCTCTATCATATTCTGATGCAAAAAGAATTGCTATCACGGACTATCTCTCTCGGTTGGGTTTTGAGCCTGCGAGAGTGCGGGGAAATGATTACTGGTATCGTTCGCCTTTCCGAAGCGAGCGGGATGCCTCATTCAAAGTCAATGTCAAATTGAATCTTTGGTATGATCACGGTGAGGGCGTTGGAGGTACCTTGCTTGACCTCGGGCAGAGGCTCCATTCGTGCACAATAAAGGAGTTTGTTTCAAGACTTGATGATGGCAAATTTCTTCGGGATTTTACACCAAGAAGATCAAATTCAGAACCAGCAGAAAATCGAGTTGAGATTCTATCGACTGGTCCGCTCCTTGATGAAGGTCTCTTAAATTACATCAGCCAGCGAAAAATTGATACTAAACTCGCACAAGCCAGTTGCCAAGAAGTTGACTTCAGGATTGCTCAGCGAAACTATAAGGCAGTTGGATTCCAAAACTTGTCTGGAGGCTATGAGTTACGGAATAGTTGGTTCAAGGGATCAAGTTCACCCAAGGACATTACTCTTATTGAGACAGGTGCAAAGTCTCTAATCGTTACCGAAGGTTTCTTCGATTACCTTTCTCTTCAACAGCTTAACGACAGCCAGGTTCAAAAGGAACTTGCCGCTTCGGATAAACTAATCTTGAATTCAATAAGCTTCATTCGAAAGTCGCTTCCGATGATTAAAAATTATCCGATCAAACTTCTCTTTCTTGATAACGACCAAGCAGCAGATAAAGCGAAGGCCTTTCTGCATGCTTCAAACATTGACTTCATTGATCGGTCTGGCCTATATGCCAAGCATAAGGACGTTAATGAGCTATTGACAAGGTCCTCGCTGGATCATGCGACCTCGAATCGCAAGCGCTCAAAGAGGTTGTGACCTCGACCTGATTGATGGTGACCTCAACCATTAACTAACCTGACCTCGACAGCTTTCGATTGCACCTCGATCAGATTGTCACTCACCTCAAATTCAAAGCAGAAACAAACTTTTTAAACTTAATTAAAGAAATTCCTCATGAACGAAATCGTAACATACCTTGAAAGTAAAAAAGCAGTCTTTCACGGAGCATTGGCATTGATGCTTCTTTACGTCCCACATGCCGGCAACCTGTTTATGCAACTTGAGCACATTGATATGAGCTTTTCCGGGTTCACTGTGCTTAACTGGCTATATGGTGTGGCTTTGGCAGGAATAATTGAATTCTTGATCCTGGTCTTTCTGATCAACGGATACCGTACTACAGGAAAGTTCTATGCAGTAGTTAGCTTCTTTTTGAATGCTTTCTACTACGACTACTGGTTTGTATCCATTCAAGACCCATCAATTTCCAACATAAAAATTATGATCATCAGCCTGTTCATATGCCTGACACATTCGCTTTCGGTCTGGCAATTGAGTGAACTATTCTATAAGAGATTGAAGGAAGAGAAGTCTGAATTTTGGTGCAGTGAGTGCGAAATGCCATTCGGAAATAAAAAATCTTTTGAGGGACACATGGCGAGAATTCACAAAAACAAGAAACGCGAATCGAATGTGGATTAGCCCATTAGAGCTTTAACATGTGGCTTCAAAACTCATCAGATTATATTGTTAAAAGGCCCTGTCACCACGACAGGGCTTTCTATTTTCAAACATATCAAATCAAAATCTTCGAAATACTTGATGCCTGTCCTCTGGCATTGGCAAGATGTATTTTTGTGCACAAAAAAGAATACCTGCACTCCGAAGTCGTGCAATTGACCGCTTAAAGAGCCGCATGAACTAAACTGTTTGTACTCGGATTCACCCACATGTCAAAGATTATGGACCTTTATTAAATACCTGTCCTTGAAGTTTGTAAGGTGTTGTTCGAACTTAATGTTGTTTGCGAAGAGATTGCAGAATTCCCAGTAGCTAAAATGATGAAATGAAATGTCTGGGACACTTCCTTTTATTCTCTCAGAGAAGCCTGTAAGCTCGTCCTTGTGAAGTGAATATTCGCTGAACTCACTGGCGTTAACCGGCTCCCAGTAAAGGTAAATGAGTTTTGCTTCTTTCTTTTTCTTTTGCTTTTCTTTCAGAAGGCCGATAGAGTGTTTGATTAGTTGAGCTGTGTCTAAATGCGATTTAATGTCATTCTGCTTGTAATGACGTACAATATCTGAAAGGCCGTAATGAATCAGATCCAGAAAGCCATCCTCATAAGAAGGTGAGAACTTAGGTATTTTGGGTGCAAGAGGCTCCAGAAATTTGCTTTCAATACCGATTATACAACTGTCGTTTTCCAGGTAAAAGTCCAAATTTGCCGGGCTTCCACGTAGACCAGTCGGCAACTTTTTCTCGAACTGCTGATGTAAAAAATTGCTCTCTCCTAATACGACAAAACCATTCACGGACGACTTGAAAAACCCGAAAAAGTTCGCGCATAAAACCGATGAAGAATGAACTGCTTTTGCCTTTCTGTTCAGTTCATTCCCGTTCCCGGCAAGGAAGTTTTCCTGGAAGTCGCCTAGTGAAACGGTTGCGATCAAGTTATCCCTGATGTCAGCAACATAACCTCTGCTATCTACTAGCTGAGATTGATTAATTATCTGTTGCACAACAGTTTTTCTTTTCAACGTCATTTGTTTAGGAGAGTGTTCAGTTAAAGTACATATTTTTCGGTTATTCAATGCGAACCCTGGCAATGGCTAGTGGCATGAAAAACCTTTCTCGGGCAAAACCTAGAAGCTCAAAAAAACTTAAACCCACCTTCGGGCCATAGTGTGAAAGTCCCCGAAAATGGCAGAGCACTTTTGACGAAAAAAACAGCTATGCCAAGGAAGAAAGCAAAAGAAGACCAGGTCCTTCAACATGAGATCAAGACACGGGTAAATGATCATCGCTATAAAGCACTAAGCGACCTTTTGCGACAATCGCGCTTTCAATCGATGAGTGAAATGATACGCGACATTCTTGATAACAAGCCGATCAGGGTTTTAACACACGATGACTCGCTGGAACAGTATATGGAGGTTCTCTCATCGATCCAGCGTGAGCTTAGGTCAATTGGAATTAACATCAACCAGATCACGAGGCATTTCAATAGCAGCAGTGAGAATCAGAAGATCTTTCATTCAATGAAGATTGCTGAGCAGTACAACCAGGTTGGAATGAAGGTCGAGCAGCTATTGTCCGTTGTAAATCAAATCGCAAAGCAATGGTTGCAAGAATAATTTGCGGCAAGAATATCAAAGGACTCGTTCTATATAACGAGAACAAAGTTCAAGACGCCAAAGCTGAGCTGATACATGGAAGCAAATTCGGATTGGATGTGTCACAATTGACGCTTGATGAAAAGGTGAGACGCTTTCAAAAACTACAAGTGCTCAACAGACGCGTAAAAACCAATGCGATGCACATCTCACTAAATTTTGATCCTAAAGATCAGCTGAACAAAGACAAACTGGTGGCGATTGCTTCGGGGTACATGGAGAGAATCGGTTTTGGAGATCAACCTTATATCGTCTACGAGCATAAAGATGTTGCGCACCCGCACATTCACATCGTTACAACAAATATTGACAAGACTGGGAGGCGTTTGAATCTACATAATATTGGAAAGCTCAAATCTGAGCCTGCTAGGAAAGAATTAGAAGATGAATTCAATTTGATCAAGGCAGACAATCGGCAACTCGATCAGGTTTTTGTTAAGTCGATAGAGCCTGCTGTTTATGGCAAGGATGAAACCCGACAAACCATTTCAAACATTGTTCGCGAGGTAGCACGAAGTTATAAGTATGCCTCCCTTCCGGAGTTCAATGCCGCGTTGAAGCGCTACAACATTATCGCAGATAGGGGCATCGAAGGAACGGCAATGTTCAAGCAAGGTGGCTTGGCGTACTCGATAATTGAAAAGAATGGCAGGAAGGTCGGTGTGCCTATCAAAGCAAGTCGTCTTTCAGGTAGACCAACACTTAAATTTCTTGAGCAGCAATTCAAGCTGAACAAGCTTCTAAGAAAAAGGCATGTTCCTGAATTTCGAGGCCGAGTTGATCACGCTTTAAAGTCGCAACCAAAGAATCTGCGAGAGCTTTCAAAGGCACTTTCCAAAGAGAACATCGAACTGATCATTCGAGAGAACAAGGAAGGCAGGGTCTATGGTCTTACGTATGTTGACCATACATCGCGATGTGTTGTCAACGGAAGGAATCTTGGTAAGCGCTTTACGGCCAATGGTGTGCTGGCCGTCCTTGCGAAGCCATCCGATGCGCGCAATAAGAAGCAACGTTCGTTACCTGTCTCGTGGAAAGAACCTCAGAATTTCACTCAACGCGATCATGTTGAGGCGCAATTGCCCTCATGGATATTACAAGTGACCAAACCCGAACAGATGCAGGTAAACGCACCTGACATGAGCAATCGTAGGAGGCGAAGGAAGAAGAAAAGAGGTCGTTCGATTTAATACTTGGATATGGGCAACACAGGAGAAAATGAGCAAGGACTTCGAAAGATTCTTGACATAACAAGACTTTTAAGCATCGCGGTATTATTGATTCACTTCTGCATCGACTGCTACTCTATTATAGAACACTTAGGGCTCAGCAATCGAATCGTCAACGGCTTTCTTGATCAAATGGTGAAGTTCACACTGTTCCACACAAAGCTTTTCTCAAAGAGCGGAGTACTTCTCTTACTCATCATTTCGCTACTTGGTGTAAAAGGAAAGAAAAGTGAGGATATTAAAATTTCGAGGTCTTTAGGCTACTTCTTTCTTGGGCTTTCAATTTATTGGTTTTCGATTTTAGTTGAAACAGTAACGATTTCATCGTGCTGGTGGTATATCGGCCTAAGTTCCCTTGGATACCTACTTATTCTATCGGGAGGAACACTACTCAGCCGGATCGTTCAACTGAAATTGGGCCAAGACATCTTTAATAAAGCAAATGAGTCCTTCCCACAGGAAGAGCGTCTGCTAGAAAATGAGTATTCAATCAATTTACCAACCGAATACATTTTGAAAGGGAGGAAGCGAAAGGGCTGGATCAATTTGATAAATCCATTCCGCGCAGTGCTAGTGGTTGGAACTCCTGGGGCGGGGAAGTCATACTTTGTCATTCGTCATATCATAACTCAACATATAAAGAAGGGATTCACAATGTTTCTGTACGATTTCAAATATGACGATCTATCTAAAATAGCCTACAACGCGCTGTTGAAATATCAATCGAACTACAAGCGCATTCCAAAATTCTTTGTCATCAATTTCGACAAGATCAATCATCGGTGCAATCCACTTGAACCATCAACGATGTTTGATATTACCGATGCCACGGAGTCCTCAAGAACCATTATGCTTGCATTGAATCGCGACTGGATCAAAAAGCAAGGTGATTTCTTTGTGGAATCACCCATTAACTTCGTGACTGCCATCATATGGTTCCTTAGAAAATATAAGGACGGAAAGTATTGCACTCTTCCTCATGTGATTGAATTGATGCAAGTTGACTATGACAGACTTTTTAGTGTCCTACGAACAGAGCCTGAAATTGAAGTGCTTATCAATCCATTTATATCCGCATATCTGAATGATGCAATGGAACAATTGGAAGGGCAGATAGCCAGCGCGAAAATTGGAATGGCCCGGCTTTCATCACCGCAGTTGTACTATGTATTGTCAGGCAACGACTTTACTCTCGATGTAAATAATCCAGATGATCCGAAGATAGTTTGCGTTGCAAACAATCCGCAGAAGCAGCAGATCTATGGCGCTGTGCTTTCTTTATACGTGGCTCGCGTGACGAGGCTGGTGAACAGAAAGCATCAACAAAAATGCAGTCTCGTGTTTGACGAATGGCCAACGATATATTCAAATGGAATCGATACACTTATGGCGACCGCAAGATCAAACAAGGTCGCAACGACCATTGGAATTCAGGATTATAGCCAACTTAAAAAGGACTACGGACGAGACCAGGCGGAGGTCGTTATGAGCATCGCTGGCAACATAATAAGTGGTCAGGTAGTTGGCGATACTGCCAAGTTGCTCAGTGAACGCTTTGGCAAGATTGTCCAACAACGTGAATCCATTTCAATCAACAGTCATGACACCTCAGTTAGTCGCTCCACGCAACTTGAATACGCAATTCCGCCTTCCGCAATTGCAACATTGTCATCAGGAGAGTTTGTAGGTTTTGTCTCAGATAATCCGGATCAAAAGATCAATCTGAAAGTTTTCAAAGGTGAAATTGTAAATGATCACGAAGCCATTGCCCAGGAGGAAAAGAGCTACAAGGAAATACCATTGGCCAGGGATGTGGGCCAAGATGCGGTTGACTCGTCTTACCGAAGAATAAAGGCAGACATTACCAGGATGGTCGAGAGGGAGATTGAGCGGATGAAGGGTGACGAGAGGCTTTCCCGGTTATTGATAAAAAAATAAAGCCCCGAACACAAATATTTCGGGGCTTGGGCTCCTTACAAAATTCTCTAGAGAATAAAGATATACACAACCAAATACATTACTATCGATAGCCAGAAGAGGACACCAAACATGGTTCTCTCTGGACTTCGATGACGGAAACCTATTGAATCTAAAATGACTCGATTTTTTACCGAAAAACGCATGAAAACATCAGGTTTAATGACTTAAGCTACTAAAGTTAGTAGGAGGATCAAACCGATTTTGCGGGATTTTTGGATTCGTGGGAAAACATCAGGTCAAAACCAGAAATCTAAAAAAGCTCAAGGCCTTGGGTAACCACATTCGTCACATCCGAAACAAAAAAGGACTAACGCAAGAGCAACTTGCTTCCCTGGCTGGTGTTTCTGAAAATACCATTGTTACGCTCGAAGCTGGCAGGCTAAATACCACGGTTGCAACATGTTTTGATATTGCAAAGGCGCTTGGCATTAAGGACCGAGACATTTTTGATTTTTGACCTCCTGCCGCTTTAATTTATCTGTTTAATAGTGCCTTTTATCGAGGTCCAAGAAAATTCAGTCTCTTAAAATATAATAATTCCAGGAGCGTTTAGGTTATTCAAGATCGAATCAACGTCAAGTGTATGAGGCGTGCCGAACAAAAAGACAAACGGCTGGTTGTAGACATCTTATCCAAATCGTTTGATAAGAACAAAAGCGTCAACTATGTGGTAAAGCAAGATGCGAACCGACAGGATCGTATAAGATCATTAATGGAATATTCATTCAACACCTGCTTATCATTTGGAGAGATATGGATATCCGATGATAATATGGCCTGTGCACTTTTATTGTTTCCTGAAACGAAGAAGACGACCCTTCGCTCAATATTATGGGATGTCAATCTAGCGACAAGCGCAATTGGACTTACCCGAGTTATTGACGTCCTTAAACGAGAGTCATTGATCAAAAAGAATCATCCGGACAAACCCTTTACATATCTCTGGTTTATTGGCGTGGACCCTTTGGCTCAGAAACGTGGCGTTGGAAGTAAGCTGCTAAACGAAGTAATCGATATGAATGCAAAAAAAAGAAGACCCATTTATCTCGAAACATCCGTATCCAACAATCTATCATGGTACAAAAAGTTTGGGTTCGAGATATATCAAAAGATCAACCTTAACTATGATCTGTATTTGTTGCGTAGAAGCGAAGCTGCCGTACCGGTATCTGTCTAATTGTAATCGCAAGATCAAGTTTACTTTAAGTTAAGCCGTTATCATTATGTTTTTTGCAGGGACCAAAATGCATATGGTCACCTTTTGCATTGCTGCCTTTGAGGTAGTGATGCTAGTAATACAGGTGATCTATTTTCTCGAAAGGCCGAATGATAAGAGACGCCTTTGGTATCTTATTCTGCTTTTACTTCTCATCTGCTATAATGTTTGTAGCGGGCTCTTTCCAGATCCGGCAATTCAAATTCCTTTGACAGTACAGACGATCCTGGCTTACCTGGTCGGGTTTACCATGTCTATGTATGTGATCTACTATTTCTACAAAGTGTTTGACTTGAAACACCTGAAATTTTTCGTCACATACGGGCTATTGTTTTTCCTGTTTGTTCCATTCGTATTCTTATTCATTGTCCCGTTCCTGTTGACAGGTGATAGTACCTTGAGTAGAAAGTTAACAGTAGTTATACCATTCTTCTACGGCTTAAGCTTTCTCTATTGTACTTCGCGAGCTCTTTGGAAGAAGTTCAGCGAGGCAAAAAGCGATGGACAAGTGGTTGATGATCCGCTTTACGAACATGCGGTGGTAGCATACATTTCCATGCTCTGCTGGGCTTCCTTGCCTGTGATAGTGTTCTTTGGCGACTACCAGGTAGTCGAACATTCAGTTACGAACGCAGGGTTCATGTTGATGACAATTATCTATGTTCGTTCGGCTATCAATCGGTCGAGAAGGGAATATTACAGCCTGCTTGAATCGCAGCGACACCTACGAGATCTCAACACTAATTTGCAATCCAAGGTCAAGGAGCGTACTAAATCTTTGGAATCCCTGCATGAACAGCGAACAAATACTTTCATCAACCTTGCGCACGAGACAAAGACACCGCTCACGCTTATCAACAACTACCTTCAAGAGTATATTTCAAAAAATGGCGCGACAGAGGAGTTGAAGATCATAAAGCACAATATTCAAAGGCTGACCTCGGATATGACAAACTTCTTTGATGTGGAGCGACTCAACAAGGGCTTTGTTCTGTATGACCACGAGAAGGTCGCTGACTTTAGCTTGCTGGTAAGATCGAAGATCGAATTGTTCCGGTTGCAGGCAAGGACAAAGAATATTGGAATCGATGAGCGAGTCGAGAAAGATCTTAAGGTTCGGGCAAATCCTTCAGCGATAGACCGCATCATCAACAACCTTGTAGAAAATGCGATTCGGTACACGCCAGAGAACGGTGTGGTTGTTATCAGCTTATTCAAAGAGCAGGAACATGTTGAGTTCTCTGTTTCTGATTCGGGAAATGGAATTCCAGAGCACTTGCAAAAGAAGGTTTTCGAGCCATACTATCAACTCGGTGATAAAAAACGAAATCATGAAGGGATGGGTATGGGACTGTCTATAGTTAAAGCTGTCGTTGACAATCTCAAGGGAACAATCAAACTTATAAGCGAGGAAGGGAAAGGCACTACTATTGTAATTCGCCTTCCTCAATATGTTGGGGCTGATGTGCCGATCAAATCAGTCAACTCGGATAACCTATCCTTTGTAGGGGTGAAAATACCGGAAGATTGTATCAAACACGTTGGTGCTCCCACTTTGCTTGTCATTGAAGACAATATTGCAATGCTTAACTATCTTTTCAAACGGCTTGCTGAAACCTACAACGTGATCATTGCAAAAAATGGCTCGGAGGCACTTTCGAAGTTGAAGAAGATAGCGCATTTAGACTTGATCATCTCCGATGTAATGATGAATAATCTGGATGGAATGGAGCTGTGCAAGATCCTTTCGACACATCCAAAATTGTCTCACATACCGCTCATTTTTCTATCGGCAAAATGTACGCCCAAGGACAAAGCTGCCGGTTTACGAGCTGGAGCTATTGATTTCATAGAAAAGCCGTTTCACATTGATCAGGTACTTGTTAAAATCGAGTCAATCATCAATTTTACGGCTAAGCAAAGAGCGGCAATTGCCAAGTCAACCTTCGACACAATTTCTGTATCTCAAGAGAATAACGATTCAACAATCGATGTATTTGACTTGAATTGCAGACGCTTCAAGCTTTCACAAAGAGAGATCGAGATTGTTGAACTTATCAGTCAGGGCCTCACGTACAAGAAAGTAGCTGAACGGCTGTTCATCTCCGTAAAAACGGTGAACGCCCATGCAAAGAATATCTTTGACAAATGCGCGGTTAAGTGTAAAGTGGAATTGATCAACAAACTTTCTGCAAACTACGAGCACAATTAGGTCAAATTACCTAGCTTTTTACCATCATTTCCCGATTGATCTACCTTGCTTTCAGTTTCATTTTTGCCACGAAAGCAAATGGTAACACAGCAAACAGTTGGTTGTCTGTGTGGAAGGCCAATAGATGAATCTATTGAGAACTGGCGAAATGTGGCGAATATGAAAAAGATCAATCAATGCTCTCCTTTGCAAACCAACAATTTCAAGCTTTGGAAAAAGAGCTTGCTGAATTGCAGCAAGACAGCGACAGTATAATCCAGGAATCTGAGCGCAACATCGATGCCATATTGCGTTCGATCGATGCGCTTAAGAACCACCTGCTTTCACACCCCTTTGAAAGCATAGCGGAAGAAGTTCTGTTCTTCAAGCAAATCAAGCCTAAGTTCACTTCTAAGCTCATCTACAAAATTGAGCTATTGAAGATAGAAAGCAGGCGACCTATAGGAAGCTTTAAAGCTCAGCAGAAATATTTATTGAAGCAGTTAGCCAAGCTTGAAAGCTTCTTTGAAGACAACATTGAATTCTATCAATACTATCGAAGCGGGAACACGTTTCTTGACGACAAATATTTTGTTAGGAATGTATTTGATATCCGACTGCATCAGGATACCTATGTGTTTGACTATGATTCAAACTTTTCAACGAGCCATGATTCCAAGGTTGCCAGGATTATTGCGAACGAACTTTTAAGAAATTACCTCAATGCGTCTTTAGCCGAACTCGAGCAGAATAAATACGCTGTATCCAAATTCCAGGAAGGGCCAAAGAAAAAGCTTCTCTGGACGGCCCCAAAGGCAGCGTTGATCGAATTGCTTTATGGCTTACATTCTGCAGGAGTATTCAATGACTCCAACGCTGAGATCGGGCAAATTGCGAGGTATCTACAAACGGCTTTCGGTGTCGATCTTGGGAATTATTATAGAACGTTTCAGGAGATAAGGATACGCAAGAGCGGACGAACAAACTTCATTGATCTGTTAAAAAAGAAACTCGTTGAAAGGATGAATGACTCCGATCAAAATGCGTGAAAAATTAATGATGTTCTTGAATGCGTGTGCTAAGCCTTTGAGAAAGATTATATATACAACTGTTCGCAGGGTCTAGTATGATCTTCTGATGATGATTGAATCCTTTTTCGGCATGAAAGACATTGCATCTGATTTTGTACAGGATGGTTAAAAGGCTTTCTACAATAGTTAGTGGCGATTTTGAGTTCAACCCTTTTAAGAGCTGCTTGTCTTTTTCTGGTTGCGGCTGACCATAGTACAAATCAATGTTAAATAGGCTTTCGCCTATAATCACTTTAAAATCTTCGATGCTCTTTGTATTCTCATCGATAATTGTACCTAATTCATTTCTGAGAAAATGTGCCACACAAACAGTCGCGGCCTTATTATCAGGTGGTTCTCGGTGACGCTTTTCAATTTTGTTTAAGTCCTTCAATACCTTTATTTCGCCTTGCTCCTCAAGAATAGCCACTACCACATTGTACATCCGGTTATAGATTACAAACAGCGTAAAAAACTTGTCAAAGTAGTTACTTAGCTCATCACCTTTATATTCTGCAGCTTTTGCAAACCACCGTTCACTAAATTCCTGAAGTTCAATTTTTTTTATCGCGAGCGTCATATGGACCTAACTTCGTTTTGCATATAATACTTTTTTACCGTTGATAGTCATTGCAGGAATGGAGCTATCGATTTTGAAGTCACTGTTCAAATTTTTCTGAATGAAGTCCCGAGGGGAGTCATTGCCTGTCCCACATGCAATGAGAGTGTTTTCATCAAGGTTAAAGCAAACGTTGGAGTACGGATACCCTTTGGATTTTGCTTCCTCTAAAGACTCCGCATAAAACCAAGAATTAAATGAGCTACCCTTAAATGTATTTGGATTCGGTTTTGTCGGTGCTAAGTTAAACTGTCGATAGTCTACCCCCACTTGATCTGAAAATGGCTTAAGTGCTTGAAATATTTCATCCTTGGAAATTCCAGTATTTCGAAATCTTTCAATTTGAACTTTTAAACGAGATCCAGTTAAGGAAATGAAAAAGTTGCCACGCGCTTGTATTTTGAAATAGGGAGATGGTAGGCTTGCAAGGAAGGGGATGATTGTTTCAATAGCGGTTTTAGCAAAGTGGAATTCAAGTTTCGGGCTTCCACCTGGTCGGAGTTGAATATTATCGAGAGATTTGTCAATGTTGAACATTAGCATAAACTCCCCTTTTGTACTTGTCCGTTGAACTAGTCTATCAAAATCATACGCTGGTTCACCGTTCACATCGATGTCTAATATTTCAACGTTGGTTGAACCACAGAACTCACATGTGGCTTCTTCTTCGTCTCGCCACGTCTCCACCATTTTTACCAAGTCAAGTTCCGGCTTGCTTAAGTAATTTCGTTCATCGGCATCAAGTATTTGCGTAATTCTCTTTATGCCATCGCTTTGAAGACAATTACGGCATCCAAGGTTGTAGCCTAGCATGACCATAGTTAGAAATGGGTTGTTTATTTATCATTAAATATAAATAAAACGATTGATAAATGGCCGGTTAAAGGCCCTCGGCTCTTAGAGGCGAGATAAAAAAAACTTTCCCACCTTCGGGTCATAGTGTGAAAGGCCCTCTTTTCACGATTTGAGTTTTGCCTCAGAAACAAACACGGAGGTCAAAATGCTCAAATCAATCTCATGGCAGGAATTCCTGACGGTTTTGTCGGTCCTGTCGCTCATCTATTATTCGATACTCGGGCTTGTATACTACCGGGTCGAAATCAAGAACCTTATTTCAGGCAAGGGGAAGAGTGATGCTTCACCACGTCCTTCCACTAGAAGCAGCAACTCATTAATCGGACAGATCAGGGAGGAAGAAGGCATCGATGAGGACGAAGATCAAAGCACAATTTCGTCTGACCAGATCAATCCAGCTCAGAATCATCCGCAAGACGCGTTGCTCGGAACAGTCGCGGATCTCTTGAAGGATCTCAAAGAGATCATTGATTCAATCGCAACAAGCAAGACAGAGAAAGGCGAAAGCCTGGTCCTCATCAAAGCTGTCTTCTCACGCTACGAACAGTTGAGGGACACGAATTATCAGCAGCCAGTCGAACTGTTTCTCTACGAGAACGCAATCGATCAATTCCCATTCGAATTGTCGTTGGAAGAAATCAAAAAGTTATGGACTCGCTAAATTATTAAAGCATTAAAATATGAAAACAAAAGTCATTCAGTTCTCCATTCGCAAAGGCAAGGCGTTCGCGATTGCATTGACAGTGTACTCGTTTGCCATGTTATTTCCCGCCTATGCTCAGGACGGCAACGCAGGAATCAACGAGGCAACAACCCAGGTGCGAAGCTATTTCGACACCGGTACTCAATTGATGTATGCTATCGGAGCCGTTCTCGGATTAGTAGGTGCGGTGAAGGTTTTTCAAAAATGGAATGGCGGTGATCCCGACACAGGAAAGGTCGCTGCGGCATGGTTCGGCAGCTGCGTGTTCCTGGTGATCGTTGCCACTGTACTCCGATCATTTTTTGGACTCTAATCGCGGCACAATGGCAACGAGTGTATATACAATCAACAAAGGGATCAATAAGCCGATTGAATTCAAAGGTTTGAAAGCCCAATACATCGGGTATCTCGGAGTGGGTTTGCTCATTCTCCTGATCCTGTTTGCGATCCTTTACATCATAGGGGTGAATATGTTCATCTGTCTAGGGTTGGTCGTGATCGTGGGAACAGCCCTATTCATGACAGTATTTCGACTGAGCGCGAAGTATGGTCAATATGGCTTATTGAAAGCCAACGCAAGGCGAGCCATTCCAGTCAGTGTCACATGCCGCACAAGACGAGTGTTTCTCAATCTAACCGCTAAGTCATGAGGGCATCAATTCAACTAGAAAAAATATTTCCTGTCTATAAGGTTGAGTACGACTGCATCCTTTCAAAGAGAGGTGACGTAACGCTTGCCTTTGAGGCAACATTACCAGAAATTTTTACGCTGTCAGATCAGGAGTATGAAGCATTTCATCAGACGATAGTCAAGGCGATAAAGGTACTTCCGGCCAACGCGATCTTTCATAAGCAGGATTGGTTTGTTGTCAAGAGGTTTGAGGCGCAATTTGAAGACAAGGTCCTCACCTTTTTATCGCAAGCCAGTGAAAGGTTTTTTAATGAACGTCCCTTCCTTGAGCACAAGTGTTACATCATGTTGACACAAGTGCCAGGGGATCGAAAAGGGAGTAATTCAATACTCTCGTCACTTTGCAAAAACAGTCTTGTTCCTGAGCAGACTACAAACCCGCAGAAGTTGCAGGAGTTCCTGGATTGCGCGGGGCAATTTGAACGCATACTTACTGACAGCGGATTTATTTCGTTAAGACGACTGAAGAGCGAATCCCTAACTGGCGGCAAACATAACGTGGGCCTGTTTGAGCAATACTGCTTCCTTCAAATGCCGGGGTCTGTTCCGGTGATCAAGGATGTCAGCTTCAAAGACGGAATTCAAGTCGGAAATCAACATTGCAAGCTCTTTACATTATCTGATCCAGAAGATCTGCCTTCTTTGTGCGGCTCAAGAATAAATTACGACCGGTATTCTACTGACAAGACAAAGTTCAGTGTTGGATTTGCTTCCCCTTTGGGTCAACTACTTCCTTGCAATCACATCTTCAATCAATATGTGTTTGTCCAGGACGTTCACAAGACTGTCAAGCAACTTGAAAGCAAAAGACTAAGGCTGCAATCGCTGTCAACCTACTCAAGGGAGAATGCGATCAGTCGCGATGCTACAAATGACTTTCTGAATGAAACTATCGCGTCTCAACGACTACCGGTCAAGGCGCATTTCAATGTTTTGGTTTGGTCAGATAATAAGCAGGAGTTAAAAGAAATAAAGACCTTAGTTTCCTCGGCCTTCGCTCAAATGGATTCCACCGCCAAATTGGAAACAGATGGAGCACCGCAGATATACTGGGCGGGCCTTCCAGGAAATGAAGCTGATTTTCCGCTCAACGACACGTTTGACACCTTCGCAGAGCAGGCAAGTTGTTTCCTGAATCTTGAGTCGAACTATCGTTCATCTATCAGTCCAGTAGGTATTCGCCTTGGAGACCGTATCACGGGACTACCGGTGAATGTCGATATATCCGATGAGCCGGTCAAGAAAGGTATTTGCACCAATAGAAATAAGTTCATTCTGGGGCCAAGCGGGAGCGGAAAGTCATTCTTCACTAATCACATGGTAAGAAGCTACTATGAGCAAGGCACACACATCGTTCTTGTCGATGTTGGCCACTCCTATAAGGGTCTGTGTGATCTGGTTAAGGGGTATTACTTCACATACGATGAAAAAAATCCAATCCGCTTCAATCCTTTCTATATCGGTCAAGGAGACACATTAGACACTGAAAAGAAAGAAAGTATCAAGACTCTATTGCTGGCGCTTTGGAAAAAGGATGACGAGTCGTTCCATCGGTCCGAATATGTAGCGTTGTCAATCGCTTTGCAAACATATTACAAGTTTCTTGAGACGCATCCTAAGATATTCCCCTGCTTCAATACATTCTATGAATTCCTTCGCGATGTATTTGTACGCATTTTGAAGGATGACAAAGTGAAGGAGAAGGACTTTGATATTGAAAATTTTCTTTACGTCCTAAGACCATATTATCAAGGTGGCGAGTTCGATTATTTGTTAAATGCCACCGAGAATCTTGACCTGCTTACAGAACGCTTCATTGTATTTGAACTTGACAACATTAAGGATCACCCAATTCTTTTTCCCGTGGTCACCATTATTATCATGGAAGTCTTCATTTCCAAAATGAGGAAACTGAAAGGTGTGCGGAAAATGATCTTGATCGAGGAAGCATGGAAAGCAATAGCTAAGGAAGGAATGGCGGAGTACATTAAGTACCTATTCAAGACTGTGAGAAAGTTCTATGGCGAGGCTATTGTTGTGACGCAAGAGGTGGAAGATATTATAAGCTCACCTATCGTGAAACAAGCAATCATCAACAATTCAGATTGCAAGATCCTTCTCGACCAAAGCAAGTATCAGAATAAGTTCGAACAGATCCAGCAATTGCTTGGACTGACGGACAAAGAAAAGGCATTGGTCCTTTCGATCAACAAGAGCAATGACACGAGGCGTAAGTACAAGGAGGTGTTTATAAGCCTTGGGGGTGTACAATCAAAAGTGTATGCAACAGAGGTTTCGCTTGAGGAATATTTAGCCTATACCACTGAAGAATCGGAAAAAATGAAAGTCCAGCAATATGCTAGTCGTTTTGGTGGTGACATCAGAAAAGGTATTGCAGCGCTGGCAAATGATATAAGACTTGGTAAAGCTGCATAAAATGAAGGACATCGATATCAGAAAAATATTTCTGGCAGTGGTGATGGCAATACCATTGTCATTGTCACCGAGTGTGGATGCAGAAGCTGCTATTCCCATCGCGAAGATCATCCAGGAAGGAGTAAAAAAAGTAATTAAAGCCGTTGATCTTATGATCCAACGGCTCCAGAATAAGACGATCTGGTTGCAGAACGCTCAAAAGGTCTTAGAGAACAAGTTGAATGAGCTTAAACTGAAAGAGATCGCAGAATGGACCGATAAACATAAGAAGCTCTACGAAGAGTACTATGAAGAGCTGTGGAAGGTAAAAAGAGTCATTGAGACCTACGAACGCATCAGGCAAGTCATGAACAGGCAGGTCGATCTGGTTGAAGCGTATCAACGCGCATGGCGAACGCTTAAAGATGACAAGCACTTTACGGCAGATGAGATTAAGTACATGCAGAAGGTTTACACAGGCATTCTTCAGGAAAGCATAAAAAACCTTGATCAAATGCTCGTTGTGGTCAAATCTTTTGATACACAGATGACTGATGGAAAACGTCTCGAGATCATTTCTTCCGCTGCTGACGCGATTGAAAAGAATTACCACGATCTATTGCAGTTCAATGCGCAGAATATTCAACTGAGCATAAGCCGGGCAAAAGACGAGCATGAAGTGGGTACGCTAAAAAAACTATATAACATCGAATAGCATGAAGCCGGCATTTATATATGTGACCATAATCATTCTTTTGTCAGGCGCACAGGTAAACGCTCAGACATGGAATGAATGGTTTCGTCAAAAGAAGACACAGAAAAAGTACCTCATCCAGCAGATCGCTGCACTGAAGGTTTACCTCAAGTATTTGAAGCAAGGATACCGAATCGTAGATAAGGGCCTGAATCTCGTTGGTGACATAAAGGGCGGTAACTACCACTCACACAAAACCTATTTTGAGTCCTTGCGACAAGTCAAGTCAGTTGTTGCAAATTCGGGCAACGTTTCTTCGTTGCTATACTATGAAGAGTTGATCCTGATGACCGCATCCAAGATGAAGACTGACTTTATAGGCAATCCTTTGTTAACAGATGATGAAGCTCAATACATTCAAATGGTTTGTGAAAACCTGGTAAAGCTTTCGAAAGAGAATATTGACAACCTCAACGATCTACTTACAAGTCAAAGATTAGAGATGAAGGACAATGATCGAGTCGAAAGGTTACGATTGTTGTGCGAAGAATCCAAAGAGCGGCTTTCGTTTACCAGAGAGTTCTATAACGGCACTCATCTCTTGGTCACTCAACGTGACAAAGAACATTCGAACATAGAAAGACACGAAACACTTGAAAGCCTATGAAGCCTTTTATGATCATAGCCATTTGCCTGATCACCAATGTTGCTATGTGCCAAACACAAGAGGCAGCACAGCTACTGCTTAACTATGAGAAGCTGAAACAATTGGAGGAAATCCTTGACAATATGTATAAGGGATATAAAATTCTTACCAATGGATATGAGCGGATCAAGGGCATTGCTGAGGGCAACTACAAATTGCATCAAGTATTCCTGGATGGCTTATTGTCCGTTAGTCCAACAGTAAGAAACTATAAACGCATCCCTCAGATCATTGTCTATCAGCAAATACTTATCAAAGAGTACCAACGTGCTTATTCACGCTTTCGAAATGATAAGCACTTGTTACCGGATGAGATAAGGTATCTAGGCAATGTGTACGAGCACTTGGTAAAACAGAGTCTTAAAAACCTTGAGGAGCTGGCGATGATCATCACGGCATCTAGGCTAAGGATGAGCGATGACGAGCGTTTGATGGCAATTGACAGAATATACCTCGATATGGAAAACAAGGTTTCGTTTTTAAGATACTTCAACAATAGCACGCAACTTTTAATAATTCAGAGGGCGAAAGAAACGAATGATGTGGAAAGAGTCAAGCAACTCCATGGCGTGACTGAGTAAATAAAATTTATGAAAAGAAGAATTGTAAGGATTGGCTTGGCAGTCCTGGCTACTGCTTTGCCTCAGCTAACACATGCGCAGACTACGGGAGGCGAGATTGCAAATCTCCAATCCGTACTTGATACGCTTTATGACGAAATGATACCACTATGCAGTCAGTTGATAGACGTTGGTAGAGGCTTATCAGGGTTCGCAGCGCTTTGGTACATAGCATCACGAGTATGGCGGCACATTGCCAACGCAGAGGCTGTTGATCTCTATCCATTGCTTCGGCCGTTTGTCATTGGTTTTTCGATCATGATGTTTCCTTCCGTGTTGGCACTGATCAATGGAGTGATGAAGCCGACTATCAGTGGTACTGCCTCGATGGTTGAGGGTTCAAATAATGCGATTGCCGAACTATTGAAGAAGAAGGAACAGGCGATCCAAAAGACTCCATATTGGCAAATGTATGTTGGTGCGGATGGCAACGGTGACAAGGAGAAGTGGTATCGCTATACTCATCCTGAAGGAACTGAAGAAGGCTTTTTTGATGGAATTGGTAACGACATCAAATTCGCAATGGCCAAGGCCTCATATAATTTCAGAAACTCTATCAAACAGTGGATGTCCGAAGTGCTTCACATCCTTTTTGAAGCTGCAGGTCTTTGCATTAACACCATCAGAACCTTCCATCTCATTGTACTCGCGATCCTTGGACCACTTGTGCTTGGACTCTCCGTCTTCGATGGATTTCAGCATACACTAAGGGTCTGGCTGGCCAGATACATCAACGTGTTTTTGTGGCTGCCAGTAGCTAACATCTTTGGAAGCATCATCGGGAAAATTCAGGAGAACATGCTGAAGGTGGACATTCAACAGGTTCAAAAATATGGAGATACATTCTTCAGCTCAACTGACACCGCCTACCTGATTTTCATGGTCATCGGGATCGTAGGCTACTTTACAGTTCCGAGCGTGGCGAACTACATCGTTCATGCTGGCGGTGGGAATGTCTTGCTTTTCAAGGCGACAAATCTCTTCTCGGGAGGAGTTCACTCAGCCGCTAATGCAACGCTAAATAGAGGACGGTCAATGATGAGTTCGCTTGACTTGTCGAAATACCAGACCGGGAACGACAGGCCATCCAGATCTAACACCCAACCCACAGCCCTCGAGATCAAAAAGGATTCAGAGGGTGGCTATATGCACAGAAAAGTTTCAGGTCAATAACCAGTTCACCACTATGTTCAAACAGTTTAAAAATATCGACACCGCATTCAAGCATATCCGGGCATTTTCAGTTGCCTTTCTTATGGTCTGCTTATGCCTTTCGGGTTTCGTAGTTATCAAAAGTTATGAGTTCGTTCAACGTGCACAGGAACGAATATACATTCTTGCAAATGGGAAGGCTCTTGAAGCATTTGCCGCAGGACGAAAAGAAAATATTCCGGCTGAGGCTCGTGACCACATTGCAACATTTCATCATTATTTCTTTACTCTTTCTCCGGACGATAAGGCGATCCAGGCAAATATCAAGAAGGCACTTTATCTGGCTGATGCTTCCGCGAAAAAACAGTATGATAATCTTCGCGAAAACGGGTATTACGCTAACATTATCTCGGGCAACATCAGTCAGGAGCTAATTGTAGACAGCATCCACGTTAACATCGATCACTATCCATTTCATTTTCGCTACAAAGCACGCCAGATAATTACCAGGGCAACATCCGTGGTGACGCGAAGCCTGATCACTGAAGGATTCCTAAGAAACATTGAAAGGTCTGACAATAATTCACATGGTTTTCTGATCGAGCAATGGAACACAATCGAAAACAAAGACATCAAAATTGAAAACAGATGAACCTCACATTTAAAAGGGTTATGAAAGTTGTTTTGGAAAGGTTAGATCAATTCAACACGTATTGTAACAGTAGATCCAAACGCAGCAAGATAATAGGGCTGGCAATCTTTGCCGTGGGCATTACTGCAATGTGCATGAAGTTCATTGCATTTCCATCCGAACAACTACACTTCAACGTGGGTTCAATAACACCTACAAAAGGTTATCATATGGAGAAAACAATAAACAACGAGTCCTTAATTCCAATTGGAAAAATGAAGGGCGAGATCAACGGTGAATACGATTCATTTTACATCGCGGTCAATTTAAATGCACAGCTATTCATCAATAGAAACATCTCATATAATGATTCAGCTTATCAGCGTCAAAGTGGATGGGAGCCCGTATCACGCAAGGATCTGGCTGACTTTGAGAAACATCTTCATTTTCGGCCGTTGAGCACGAAGGCAAAGGGTAAAACGATTAATTAACCATTTATGAAAAATCATTCAGAGCAATTTTTACGACAGCGAAAGCTTATGACTGCTTTGCCTGTCTTGGTCATGCCGTTCATCGCAATGCTATTCTGGGCATTGGATGGTGGGAAGGAAACGTACGCTACCACAAAAGCGGAAAAGAAGGGTCTGAACCCGGAAGTGCCGGGAGCAAGACTTGAGAGCACACCGAAGTGGGATAAACTGAGCTTGTATGAACAGGCTCAACGAGATTCATTGAAAAAGGCGGAAGCGGAAAGAACCGATCCATACTTCCGTCTCAGGACTCTCACCGAAATAGAGCAAAGGGACTCAATCGGTTTCATAAACCATTCCCTCGGGAAGAAGGAATCTGACTTAACTAGAACAGAAAAGGAGGCCAACGAAAAGATAAATGCAATCCGGTCTCTTATTGATGAAAGCGAATCCCATGTCTCTAAGAAGCAGTCGAACCCCATCACGCATCAAATGACGCCTGAGCCGGATGAGTCTATAGACAGATTAGAGCAGATGATGTTAATGATGCAAGAAGATGGAGGCGCTGATCCTGAGCTTCAACAGATAGAAGGCGTTCTAGAAAAAATTCTCGATGTCCAGCATCCAGAACGGATGCAAGAAAAGTTGCAAAAGCAAAGCGCAGCATCTCCGACCAAAGTTTTTAGTGTTTCGAAAGCGACTCCGGTGTTATCTGGAAAATTCTTTGGTGCCGCGGATAGCACAAGGATCATTACTCCTTTTTTTACAGACTCAGAGCAAGATACCGCTAGCGCTAATCTCATAAATGTAACTACAGTGTCAGATCAGACTATTTCAGATAAATCAATTATCAAGCTAAGACTGGAAGACGAAATCTTTGTGAGTGGGAAGCAAATTCCCAAAGGTTCTTACCTATATGGCGTATGTAAAGTTGAAAGCGAAAGATTGTCAATAAAAGTGCAGTCGGTCTTTTTTCAGAACTCCCTTTATCCAATTCATCTTGTCGCATTTGATATGGATGGACTTGAAGGTCTACATGTGCCCGGAACGATAGGAAACGAAGCCGTAAAACAAGGATCGAATCAGGCCCTTCAGGATCTACAAGTCTTAAGTCTCGACCCTTCCATCGGGGCACAGGCTGTAAATGCCGGAGTTCAGACAGCAAAATCGTTATTAGGAAAAAAGCCACGCATGATTCGTGTCAATGTAAGAGCTGGATACAAAGTTCTGTTACGAGATCAATCAAAAAATCAACATTAAAATTATCATCATGAGAACAGTAATCATTTTTCTTTTACTGGTGACAATACTTGAGGGCACCGCGCAGCAGGTTTTTGTTAACCGCCTTGAGGTGTCAAACCTCAAAACAACAAGCATTATTTTCCCTTCGAAGATCACGTCCATTGACATTGGAAGCCAGAGTGTGTTAGCACAACGGGTACAGGGTACAGAAAACGTCCTGCAAGTAAAGGCAGGTAACAACTCGTTCCAGGAGACGAATCTGACGGTTATCACAGAGAGTGGCAGGTTGCATCAGTTTGATGTGCGCTTTTGCGCAGCTCCTAAGTCATGCTATTTCATTGTGGATGAGCACGGCAAAGTTGATCCTGCTACATCAATTGTTTTTGAAGATGCAGAGACAACGCAATTCTACCAGGATGCCTTTCGAATGATCCGAGGCAACGTGAGCATTAAAAGGTCGAAAGAAAAGTCAAATAAGATCGAGCTCGGCCTTAGCGAGATCTATGTAAAGAAAGATAAACTGTTCTTTCCTCTTTCAATGGTCAACGAGTCTTTTATTCCATTTGAGATCGAATCAGTTCGCTTTTTTATCAAAGATCGTAAACAGCAAAAGAAGACTGCTGTGCAGGAGGTTGAATTGATTCCGCTGAAGATCAGCAATGGTGTTCGCGAAGTCAAAGAGAATGGGAGCATGAATGCAATCTGGGTTCTTGACAAGTTCAACATTCCGAAAACAAAAGAACTGATAATACAGGTATCCGAAAAGAACGGAAGCCGAAACATTCAATTGAAAATCCGCAGCAAGGCATTTCAAAAAGCGAAGCTGCTAGAATCATAATCGTTTAACATTTTAAATCATGTTTTATGAATCAAAAAAATCTTGATTATTTGAAGGAAGGCCTCAAGTACCTTGGGTTTGGTGAAGGCCTTAATGAAAAGCTGACAGAAAACATCAGCCAACAAAAAGATCAGTTCCAGTTAAGAACGGTCAACGAGTACGGGCCGGACAAAGTAAACTACGTCCTGGACTTCAAGCGCGGTGATCAATCTGACATGTACTTCTTCAACAAGTATACGGCAACTATCAAAGCCGGAGAGCCAGATGAAAGATCACAGACATTTTATCCAAAGAAGAATTCAGGCATCACTGCAAAAGAGGCGTACAACCTCCTAAATGGCAGAAGCGTGAACAAAGACCTGACCAACGCGGAAGGTCAGCCTTACAATGCGTGGTTGCAAATTGACTTCGCCCAAAAGGACGAGCGGGGAAACCATAAGTTCAAGATGATTCATCAGGCTTATGGATACGACCTTGAAAAAGAGCTGGCAAAGCTTCCGATCAAAGGCTTGAATGAACCTGTCACTAAGGAACGATTAATGCAATCCCTTGAACGCGGAAACCTCCATCAGGTCACATTTCAAAAAGGGGATCGTGAGGACAAGATGTTTATCGAAGCGAACCCCCAATTCAAGACGCTGAACATTTATGACGATAAGCTCAAGAAGGTATTTATGGAAGTTGGCCACAAGCATCATTTGCCCGATAGTGATCCCATACAAAAGCAGCCGCTAAAGGAAAGCGAGGAACCTGGAAAAAAGCAGGAGCAGAAAAAGGAAGTTGAAAAAGACCAGGAGCAGGACGAAACGCCCAAAAAAGGAAGGAGAGGTAAGATGAAAATGGGTGTTTAAATTAATATGAAGTAGTTTCGACTTAATCTGACAGTTGGGTTAACTTAGAAGTGCAAACTATCAAGTTAAACCCTTTAAACTGTCAGAAAATGAGAACTGAGACGAAATTAATCAAAACGAAGTTAGGTCTAATCAATTTGGCTGAACATTTGGGTAACGTCAGCCAGGCATGTCGCATGATGGGTTATTCCCGCGACAGTTTCTACCGAATCAAAGAGCTTTATGAAACTGGTGGCGAGCTGGCTCTTAAGGAGGTCAGTCGCAGAAAAGCCATTCCGAAGAATCGTGTTGAACCGGAGGTGGAAGTGGCTGTTGTGCAACTCGCTATCGAGCAGCCGGCTCTGGGCCAAGTTCGAGCTTCGAACGAGCTGCGCAAACGTGGTATATTCATTTCACCCTGCGGTGTTCGTTGCGTTTGGCAACGTCATGATCTGGAGATCTTCCCCAAACGTCTGGCTGCTCTCGAAGCCAAGGTTGCTGAGGAGGGCCTTGTTCTTACAGAAGCACAAGTCATTGCCATGGAGCGGAAAAGAGAGAAACGCGAAGCGTCGGGCGAAATTGAAACCGAGCATCCTGGCTATCTCGGAGCCCAGGATACTTACTACGTGGGTAACATCAAAGGCGTCGGCAGGATCTACCAACAAACGTTTATCGATACATACTCAAAAGTTGCACTTGCCAAGCTCTACGATCGTAAGAACGCTATCACTGCAGCTGATATGCTTAACGACAAGGTGATGCCTTTCTTCGAAGAACAGCAGATCCCGTTGCTTCGCATCCTGACAGATCGTGGCACAGAGTATTGTGGTAAAGCCGAATATCATGAGTATGAGCTGTACCTCACCATCGAAAATGTTGAGCACTCAAAAACAAAAGTTAAAAGCCCACAAAGCAATGGTATCTGTGAGCGATTCCATCGAACCATTCAAAATGAGTTCTATGCAATTGCCTTTAGGAAGAAACTGTATGACTCCTTAGCGGCCCTTCAGGCGGACCTGGATCAATGGATTACGGAATATAATGAGCAAAGGACACACTCGGGGAAATACTGCTTTGGAAGGACGCCTTGGGAAACATTCCTGGCCTCAAAGAACCTTGCTATCGACAAGATGCTCGATCAAAACTATCAACCGGCATGAGCGCACGTTGGCATTTCTTCCTCATAGGCCGCCAACAGCCGCAAGCGGAAAATAAGTCAAGGGTGGCTTTGGATGTGGGAGGGACTTTGCGCGGCAACTCGCGTAGCCCTTGACTTATTTGGAGCGGTGGCTACCTTTGCCTATCGAGGAAGGAATGCCTGAAGCCTGACTGTCAGATCAAGTCTTAACTATTACAATTAATAGAAGTCCAGGAGTATGCCATGTGAGTTCGCTCATTTTTTGCGTGACCTACTCCTGACTTCTTATTTATTATTAACTATACGGGTCAATTTCAAGAAACGCCCCCTCCTCTTTGAGTTGATCAAAGATCATATTTTCATCTCTTAAAAAAATCTGTCTTCCTTTCGCATCCGTGACGAGAATAAAGTTCTGTTTTGGATTTACGTAAACGCCAGTTTGCCGCCCCTGACTGAAGATATCGGGGGACTTATAACCCTCTACTTGGAGCGCATTGGCAATAAGTAAATTCCAATGAGAATCCTCATCGCGAACTACATCGCCCGCCAAGAACACTTCCGTACGTTCTTTATTAAATTTTTTAACTTTAATTGCCCGCAGCAATGCATCAATTTCTTCCGTGTCGGAGCGACTTCCAAAATGCAATATTGATGCCTTTTTCAATTTCGCCTCAAATAATAAAAGAAGTCTGCACGCTCCTTCACCTGAGCCAGCACTAATTAGTAGGTCATCATTTGTAAATATTATTTCACCAGCTGATGCAACGGTTTCGGAACTGTCGTTAGTCCATTTACCATTTTTGAAGTGAGATGTCATACCGTGAATATTTGAATTTTGTTGAATTCTGTAGATCAATTGTTAGATTCATCCGTAACCTCATTTTAAGCGGAAGGAGACGTGTATCTTCAAAAGCACTAGAAGTTAACCTTGCTTTTATCCGCCCGAAGTTCGGGCTTTTTTCCGGACTTGATGCCAAAAGACTACGGCATTTGAACGGCTACCCCCCTTACATTCCTATCGTCATTACAGGTTCCCCCCATTAAAATTCCGTTTCCTTTTGGCGCAAGATTGTGTCAGCAGAGTTTGTTTTTTGTTTTCCGGAAAAAGCCCGGAGTCATGGCCATCTAAAATCAAAGTTTACTTAACAAAGATGGTTATGGGGAAAATAAAACATTCCGAAATGAAAGGTCGCTTTATGCTAGAGCAACTATTATAGGCGTGGCTACAGAATTTACGGGAGTGATTAAAAAGTACCTTGACAAAAACAAGAAATTGAAGTTCAAAGAGACGGTCAACCGATCATTCGCAAATGAAGAAATGACTCAAATTGAAAAGCGAGAGGAACGATTTCTGCTCATTACTATGGACAATAATAGCGGTACCGAATTGTATGAATACGAGGTTGAGGACTCTGGTAATGTTTCAGTGTATGACCTTATCTGGATCATGGAACAAATTGAATTTGAAGAAGGGGTATAACATATAACCCCTTTTTTTGATCGCAGAGTAGCCTGACCAGATTAAAGCTGCGGTGAAATCCACTCCTTTAAAGACCGAACAAAATGCTCCTCTAAAACATATCTTTTTGTATTGTTGTATGTAATATCTCTAATAAGACCATTGTTTTCTAATAACTTGATTTTAGCATCAAGGTCCAAGTGGTCGTCATAGAAGTATACCAAAATTTCTCTTCCGCCAGTGTTGTAACTCCACCCTTTTTGGAGAAGAATGAATTCACGAAATATGGGATGCGCTTGGAGGTCGGTGTCAATCTCTTTAATAAGTTCTGGCATCAGCGCGTAGATTTTCGAATAATCCTCACCAACAGGTATCTTCTTGTTGAGCAGTGATTCCGCATATTCTTCAGCTGTTATTTTCCACTTTGTGATTAAATGAACCGTGTATTTGATCGGATCACTGTCAATTAATTTGGCGCATGACTGACAGAGCCATATCGCATTCAAGATTGATTTTCGGGCATCGGAAGATATTGATTTATCAAAGCGTGGCCCACCTTCGCTGGCCGCAGTAATGTGAGCGGCTACACCTAAGTTCGTTGCTTTTGACACATCGGTATTCGGCCCCATCGTAAGAACTCGACAGTCGGGATTCGAGCATAGTAGGCCGACCCGTTTTGATACTGAGTCTTTTACATCCATTGAAAATCCATCACGCATAAAATGTTTGCTTTTATCCGTCCAAAGTTCGGCCTTTTTCCGGACTTGATGCCAAAAGCTTCCGGCATAAAAGGCACCTACCTACGGCCTTCCCTCCATTTATTCCGTTTCCTTTTGGCGCAAGCCTGTGTCAGCGGAGTTGCATTTTGTTCTCCGAAAAAGCCCGGAGACATGGCCATCTAAAATCAATGTTTCACTTAAACAAGATGGTTATGAAAACGACAAGCGAAAGAAAGAACATGTATGACGTCATCAACAACATGATCATGGAGAAGCTCCAAAACGGTAAGATGCCGTGGAAGCAGACCTGGAATAATTACGGTCCTGCAGGAAACTATGTAAGCAACAAACCTTATCGTGGAATCAACGCCTTGATCCTTAACAACACTGAATATGAATATCCGTTGTTTATGACATTTCTTCAAGTCAAGGAACTTGGTGGATACATCAAAAGAGGATCAAAGAGCATCGAAGTCATTTATTGGAAGACGCTGCAGTTTGAAGAAGAGGAAAATATCAAACGCATTCCGTTCCTGAGATATTACAATGTCTTCAATGTTGAATGTGTCGAAGGAATAAAGCTCAAGCTTCCGACAAAATATGTTAACGATCCTATTGATGTTTGTGAGAATATCGTCAATGAAATGCCTTCAAAGCCAGTCATTGAGCATGGTGGTGATGAGCCACACTATAACTGGAAGGAAGACCGTATCAAGATCCCAAATCGTGAAAACTTCATCCTCTCTGATGAGTATTATGCTACGCTATTCCATGAGCTTGCCCACAGTACCGGTCATACATCAAGGCTGAACAGAGAAACCTGCATGAAACCTTCTGTTTATGGATCGAGAGATTACTGCAAAGAGGAATTGGTTGCTGAGATTGCAACGTGCTTTCTATGTGGAGAGGGTGGCATATCAAACAACACAATTGACAACAGTTCGGCTTACATTCAGTTTTGGCTTGAAAGGCTCACCCATCTGTTAAGAGAAGACAACAAAGCTTTTGTAAGGGCATCCGCTCTTGCACAAAAAGCGACTGATTTCATCTTGAACAGGATAGAGGAACCGGTTTTTAGTGAATAAAATATCATTCTAGGGCTAAGGGGTCGTAAGGCTCTTTAGCCTTTTATTTTAACCATTTTTTGCGAAACCCATAAGCCACCAGACTAGCGGCATTTCTAACCTGAAACCTGTTCAGCATTTCAATTCTTATAGAGTCAATCGTCTTTTTACTGTTGCCTAGCTTTTTGGCAATTTCCTCGCTACTGTATCCTTCAGCAATCAGCTTTAGTACATCGAGTTGCTTGTCTGTGATGTCTACTTTTTTCACAAACAATTATAGAAGATAAATATATTTAGGTATTTTTATCCCCATATAAATACCGGGATATAAATACGTCATTTATCTGATTGTCAGAGTGGTACGAAAAACAAAATAATATGTAGTATGAAGACGAGGGACGCGAAAAAATTCTTGAGAATTCTTGGAGAGAGGCTTTATTCTTTGCGAAAAGAACAAGGGACTGAAATTGAAATGGTTGCCAAGGCTGTAGGCATATCTCCCGCACTGCTTGTGAGAATTGAGAGAGGTGATTACGATATGTACCTCGATTTACTATTTGAACTTTGCGACTATTACAGCATAACTCCGCATGATCTTTTTAAAGACGTGGAGAAACCTTAATGCAATCATTTTAGATGGCAACCTTCGGGTCAGTAGACGCATGACATTAATTAACCGAAATATGAACCTTTGTTACTAAAAGCCTGAACATAGGATAATCAATTTATAGCGCATGTTAACCTAACTTCAATCCAAGGAAAATGTTTGTAATGAATCATGCAGAATCACATATTCCACAGTCCGATGCAACGAACTTTCAAGACCAGATTACGCTGATTGTTAAGGCGCTTGATCCCGTAAGCATTATCTGTTACGGAGTGCGAACGGAAATCAAAGAATTATGGAGTTGCTTTCTAAATACGTCCCAACGGGAAAGTAGAGTGCATATCGATTTGTTGATAATCACAAAAGAACCTACAAAAGCTAAAGAGCATGAATCTTTCGACAAAATAAATCGGATTTGTGATGCAGGAGCAATTCAACTATTAGCGGTGATCCATTGCGTTACAGCCGTAAAAGAAGCATTGGCGAATGGCAATGCATTTTTTAGCCAGGTATTTACAAAAGGAGAAGTTGTGTATCAAAATGATGCAGCGTCAGAGGCAATTTCTTTAAAGGTACTTACGCCATTAGAAATAGTTGAAAGAGCAAAACGACATTGGACTAAGTGGTTTTTCCTGGGTATGAACTTCTATAAATCAGCATGTGAAAGTGCGCAAAAGAAAAGGAGTGATGTTGCAGTGTTCCTGCTTCATCAGTCTGTCGAACTCATGTCCATTGCTGTCATCACGACGTGCATGGGGTATAAACCTTCTACTCACAATTTAAAGCGGCTGTTTTCTATTATGGAGAACTTCACTTCGGATTGCATCCGCATTTTTCCACGGTCAACGAATGAGGAAATAGAACTTTTCGATGTGCTTTGCAAAGCTTATTCAGAAGTACGTTATAAGGAAGAGTATGATATTTCTGCAAAAATAGTCTCTGTGCTGATCGGTCGTGTTAATCTCTTTCAAATCCTGGCTGAAAAACTCTATCTCAGCAAGGTAGTTGAGCTGGAGAGACACATTGATTTAACAAATGAAGCCCATGAAGCAGCTCCCGTAAAGTCAAATGAACCATTCACATCTGTCCGCGAGATCAATGGCTTCGAACTTATCGAACTTAATACCTTCGCTGAAGTGGTATTGATCAAAGGTGAGAAGGAAAGTGTTCTGATAGAGTCAGCGGAAAACACCGAAAAGGCCATCCAAACTTCTGTTAAAGGAAAGCGCCTACTGATTTCAACGATATCGGAGGGCCAGCGTATTCTTCCTGCGTCAACAATTTATATCACCTATCTGATTTTGAAGGGCCTTACAGTGCATCACGTGCATGCTCTCACCTGTCGTGGGCCAATCGAAAGTTCTAAACTCGGTATTCTGCAAAACTGTAAGAGGAATATAAACCTCGCTGTAGATGTTCAAGTATTGGATGTGACTTTAACTAAAGCAGGCAATGTGAATGTGATTGGTTCAACAGGTGATCTCAACGTGCGGAATCATGGCAGTGGAACTTTTGATGGCTCTGATCTTTCTGCGGAGTCAGTGAACGTGATAGTTCGCGGATCTGGTAATGTATTGGTAAGAACGGATGACGAGCTAATCGTTGCGCTCGAGGGTACGGGAAGTGTGTTCTACGCTGGAATGCCCAGATTAAGATCAATCGTTAATAATGGCGAGGGAAAATTAAAAAAGCTTTCACATGGCTAAGAAAGTGCAAAAGAAAAAGGTACTTAAAAAAGAAAAAGAAGTGAGCCGGATTCGGAGTTTTTCAATCCCGTTGAATCACCCAAAAGGGTTTTCATTACTGCGCCCGAGTAAAGTGAAGGTGCCTAGAGAAATCGAAGTACCTATTTTCTTAATCCGCAATGAACTTCAGTCTCGAATGTTATTCAACGCTCTAAGTGAGATCGGCTTTACGGATTGTTATTTTGAAACATCCTTACACCCACTTATTCTGGCTAGTCTACGCTTACGAGATGGAAGTGATGAAACATTTAGAGTATACACTGAGTTGATGGAGAAATGGAGCAAAGACATCAACCCGAATGAGGACGTTATTCTAAGAAGGGCACTGAAAATTTACAACGCTTTGGTCAAGTACAGAATAGATATGTTTGAAACCTTTTATGTCAGGCGTAGCCAATAATCCATTCACATCATGACGAAGAAGAGAACCAAAAGAAAGAGAATTGTGGAGCCGCTACTTCACAAGGACGTGCAATGTAGGTTTGCCATGTTCCTGCAGGACTTTCCCCCACGGCAGTTTAACAGGATGCTTAGGGATCTTTTTATTGACTACCTGGTTGAGCGAGGCCACACAAATGTTCGAATCGACACGGAACTAATGTCAAAGGGAATATGGGCACTGTTGGCTGTATTGGATGCAGCTGAGGATCACTGGGAAATTAGAGATACTGAAGAAATACTCGAACTGCATAATGGATACCTCACGAGCAAATAAAGGACGCGAAACAGTTTCGTTAAGTCCGGAAATAGTTGAAGAGCTAATTCATTTTATGGAGTATCATCCCGCTAAAAGGATTGATCAAAATCTGCGAAAGCTGCTCTTGGAATTTTTACAGTACGATGGTGCGATTGAAGCGGGGTATCTGAGCGACCTTCTCTATGATCTTGAAGGTCTTTATAAATTATTGGATGCAATCCAAGTGAGCAATGAAAAATGAAGTTTGTGCCTTATTTCTCCAAGCACTCACGTCCAGGTATCTGAAAAGATTCGATTGCAAGATCGGAAATACGCCATGGCGATTCGACAATTCGCTATCAAAAGGACCGAACAAAGTATTAGATTTTAAGCTCTTCTAAAATGAAAAAGCGGATTTCCTTCCGTCCGAAGTAGTCTCCGCATTTGATTCCTTTTTCCACCGATCAATGTTTAGAAACATGGATGGGCTAAAAAGACTATTAAATATAACAAAATTTGTTTGGTTGGAAATACCTAACCAGCAGCTACGTGGTACTGGTTATTTTTCTTTTCGCAGGGGCTTTATTATTTGTTTTCTCACCCGTTGACTCTTTACTTGACTTCGCTTTGGGATTAAAATCAAGGCACAACTGAATCCAGTATTCAAGATCTTCTTGCATATCAATTGCTACCGGGTCAACGAGAAGAAAGCCTTTCAGAATCTTGCCTGTGAAGTCCATGTGGCGAACTCCCTTCTTTTTAAGTGATTGCTCATAAAGATCAGGGTCGATCCTGATCATCAGCGAGTCTTTTATGATACCTACAGCCATCTTATCATTGACCATATAGCACAATCCACCCATCATATTTTTTGCTTCAAAACGTACTCGCTTTTGCCTGAGTACGCTTGAAATTCTTTCTTCGAGGTGTTGATCGTAAGGCATAGGATTGTTGCTCTAAATTATCTAAATCTTCTGCGTGTTCTGCCTTTGGCAGGCGGTTTATTCCACTCACGGTACCATGCCTCTGTGTCCGACTTGGCCAAGGGTCTGCATAGTTCAATGAACTCTTCATAACTGCTTGCCTTCTCACAGCATTCATGTATATGAGTCTCCGTAATGTGCATGTGTTCAGACAGCACGTTCCTGACATGGTGGGAGACAATGAAGTCGTCACCGTAAGGATAAGGCACATTTCCATTTTTGTGCTGTTTAATATACTCGGACATTTCCTTGATCAACATACATTATCTCACAAGTTTTAATTGGGTGGGATTAAGAACGGAATCCAGCAGACCATCGATCTCCTTAAAAAACTCCTGCGAAGGAACGCGATAGTTGCTGTTCTTTTCTATTTCATGAACGATGTCGAGGTATCGGTCCAGGTTGACCTTGGAGTTGGACATCTCGAACAATTTGTCTCGCAAAATGCCCTGCATGTCTTTGTCGACTTTGCTATAAAACTTAAATTGGAGATAAGTTGGCAGATCACTGAGGATACCCATGATCAGAGTTGATCGGTGCTCAGACAAGATTTCCTGAATCCTGAAAAGGGTAACACGCTCATCACCCTCTTCAATATGCTTTACGGTGCTTGCTATTCTGACTGACTTCATAACTAATAATTTTAGGTAATAACAAAGATATTAAACTAATATTATTAGTTATAGCGAATTTGGATTTTACTGGTTAAATGATTGTTTTTCAAGGAGAATGAAATTTGTAAAAATTGAGGGCGGAGTTAAGCTGTCTGACTTCATTGTCCCAATGAGCGCCACGTTGAGCGATGAACCGGCCTTTGACGATCCGAAATGGCTGTTTGAGATCAAGTGGGACGGCTATCGGGCGGTGGCAGAATTGAAAGGCAAGGATACCCGTTTTTATTCACGGAATGGATTGTCATACAATAAGGCGTATCCGAAGATCTACAATGAACTGGTGAAGTTGAAGATAGATGCCACCCTGGACGGAGAAGTTGTCGTCTTCCGTGAGGGGCTTCCATCATTCCAGGCGATCCAAAATTATAAGAGCACGCAGAACCTACCGATTCAATTCATCGTGTTCGATTGCCTTCAGGTAAATGGCAAGGATATTACAAAGCTGAAGCTTGCAGAACGAAAGGAGATCCTTAAAAGCATCCTCCCGGAAAACGATATCATCAGGTATTGTGATCATGTGGAAGAAGATGGTATAGCGCTGTTCGAACAAGCTACGAAGATGAAGCTCGAGGGGATCATCGCGAAACGCATGGATAGCAAGTACTATCCCGATAAACGATCAAAGGAATGGCTCAAGATCAAGAACGTCAACGTTGATGATTTCAGGATTGTAGGCTGGACTGATCCAAAATCAAGTCGTCAATATTTTGGCGCGTTGTTACTTGCACGAGAAGTTGATGGAGAACTTGTTTACTCTGGCGAGGTCGGTACCGGATTCACTAACGAATCATTGAAAAGTTTATATTCAAAGATACAACCACTCGAAGTTGATGAATGTCCACTTGATACTCCGGTGAAAAAGGAAAAGGGATTTCATTGGGCGAAGCCGAAGTATTCATGCCAGGTGCAATATGTGGAGATAACTGATGACGGGCATGTGAGGCATCCTTCTTTTTTGGGGTTGAGGAAGGATAAGTAGAACTTGCAAGCCAATCATGAAATTCGCCCTTATGCAATTTGTTTACTTCAAATAAAAACCTATTTTCGAATGAGCCCATCAACGCACGCATAATACATTGTGTGTATTGATGGGCTTTTAACTTCCATAACCCCAATAGACTATGCCTAACTCAACGCGCGGCTCCCAATGGCGTAAATGGGATTTGCACATCCATACTCCCTACACCCACTTGGCAAATCGGTACAATTGTGACATCAAAGAGGTCGCGAAGAAAATCGCAACTGAGAATTTGGCAGTTGTTGGCGTTACAAACTATTTTATCGTGGAAGAAAAAGAATTGGGTGAGCTTCGAGCCGAACTTCCAGAGGTTCTTTTTATCCCAAACTTCGAATTCCGAATAAATGAAAAGAACAAAGACGGAGAATTTATTAATCTCCACATCTTATTCAATCCAGAAATAAATCTGACTAGAGTCTACGAATCGCTAGCACGAGTTCCCCTTTCAAATCTTCCGACAGGGGGTGGAACAAAATACTGCACTATTGACAATCTTAGAGCGCTTGGCGCTGATGGAATTACTGTTTCATGTTCTGAATTATTGGACCAACTGAAAAAAGATTTTAAGGTCTTGGATGATTTTTTAGTTGTTGGAGTAAATCGAGGATATGGTGGATTTCTTCCAGGAGGCAAAGAACGAGATCAGCAACTGGCTCAAAAACTGGATGAGTGTTCGCACTTGATTTTTAGCAGAAAAGACGATATCGATTTCTTCCTAAATAAAACAGCAGGAAGGAAAGCATTAGGTTTACCGCCTAAGCCTGTTTTTGAAAGTTCAGATGCACACACAATTGGCGACTTGGGAAAATCTTTTGTATGGGTAAAGGCAGACCTTTCCTTCGAAGGGCTAAAACAAGTTCTTTATGAACCGCAATTCCGAATTCTGATAGCTGACTCGGAGCCAAGGCAACCAACAAGGCGAATTGAAAGCATTAAATTCAACTTTCCAAACGGTTCTGTTATTAAGCGATTTGGCTCTTCAGATACACAGGAGTTGTGCATAAAACATCTAAAAGATCCAATTCAATTCAGTCCATATTTTACTAGCATCATTGGAGGGAGAGGAACCGGTAAAAGTACAATTATTAACGTTCTGGCAGAAAAGCTGGGTTACAAGACAGATTTCTTCAACAAGACAAACAATGGAATATTCGTTGACGGGAAAGAATTGGTGTTTAGTGACTCTGCAGCAACTATAGAAGTTAATGGTACAGATGAAATCGAATTTATAAGCCAAGGAAAAGTAGAAAAATTAGCCGAAGGTGACGAGCTTACAAAGCTAGTATTTACTGAAAGGATTAAGGAGCTTGACAACGGGTTTCAAGAAATAGACCAGCAAATGGCCGACTCAGTTAAAATGCTTGACGACTCTATCCGATTGGCCTTCGATCTTCAGAGATTAAGTGACGAGCTGCGTCTTAAGGAGAAAGACAGGACTACTTATCAAAAAATCGTTGACTCGGTTAACGATGTAAACTACAAAGCAATAACGGAAAAGATCAATACAACCAACTCAAAAATATCACTAATCCTTTCTAGTAAAAAGCAGTATTCGGAATTACTGAGTTCTATTAAAGACTTGATAAAGGAGACGATACAATCAAAAGATATTAATCCTTATGAGCAGCGGACATCGGAAATCCTGGCGTCCCTAAAATCTCTAGAAGAAATTTCCGAAAGTGAAGGTATGATATCTATAAAGGAAAAGCAATTCATTGAAGCTGAACAGTTGCTAATTAAGCTGTCGAAGGATCAGGCGGAGTTGACTGATGAATTGAAGCTGTTTTTTAAAGAAAGGGGGACAAGTGAGGACAGTATTAAGGATTCAGAAAATGCGTCTAAAAATTTATCGCGGTGTATTCAAGACATTGAAATATTAAAACAAAAGATTGATACTATTCGGGATAAACTTAAGGAAAACGCAAGCAAAAATGATATAATCAAAAATTTGTATGATAAAACACAAAAGCTGGTTGAGGAGCGACTTGCTGGAATTAACGCAAAATTGAAAAATCAGAATGAAAATGTGCTTGAGATAAATTTTGCATTCGAGTTCAACAATGAACTTTACAGGGAAAAACTGTTTGAAGAATTTATAAAGATATTCCAAGATTTCCATCTACCGAACACTGCTAATGAAGACGTCAAGAATTTTCTATTTAAGATCAATCCTGACGGAAAATTACTTGATTTGACCTATGAAGATTTCATCAAGCAAATAGATAGAGTTGTACAGGACGAACAGATTAAAAGGACGAATAAATACGTTCAGATGTTAACCAATATTTTTTCTGTCAAAATCAATTTTGGAATCTATAAACTGATTGTTCGAAAGCACCTTTATAATTTGCAACGATATATAAGAATACGAGGTTATTACGGTAAACGTGAATTAGCAGCAGCGTCTTTTGGCCAGCGTTGTACCGCTGTTATTGTAACTTTATTAATGACTGGGGTGAAACCGCTAGTCATAGACGAACCAGAAGCTCATCTTGATAACAAGCTGATTGCCGATTATTTGGTTACATTGATTAAGGAGAAGAAGTTTGACAGACAAATAATTTATGCGACACACAATTCTAATTTTGTAATTAACGGTGATTCTGAACTCATCCATATTTTAGAAATCCCCGATAATTCTGTCTATACCAACATAATCTCTACTACAATTGAAGACCTGCAAAACCGAAGTAAACTTCTAAAGCTAGAAGGCGGGAAAGATGCCTTTCTAACACGAGAGCATAAATATGGTTTGAATAGGTAGTAAGTTGTTCCTTTTACTCCACAAGTCTTCGTTCTTTATTATTGCTTTCCACATCAGACTTAAATTCTGGCGCTAACATACTTCCGGTGGCAATGCAGAGTCTTGTCAAAAGACTTCTATATAACCGTCAATCAACGGCCTTTAGATCCATCAGTTTACGTTCTAGATAAGCAATTTTCGCAAGCTTATATTTTTCCCGATAATGAGTTAGCTCAGGTGGATTAAACTCGACTCGTTCTGAAACCATTTTGTAATATACTGTAGCAATCTTATTTGCTGTTGCAATCATGGCGTACGCATTACCACCTTTAGCCTTCATCCTTCGGAAATAGTCTCCAAGCCAGTTGTCACTTCTCTGCACACCATTCGCAGCATTTCGAAAGGCCTGGCTGGCAATGTTTGGCTTCTTCTTCATCACTAAGCTACTGATGAGTTTGCCACCGGATATTTTATTGTTTGGACAGAGATTTAACCAGGAGACAAAATGCTTAGATGTTTCCCATTTGCTCATATCTGTTCCCGTCTCAGCTAATATCTCCAGGGCGGATATTTCGCTCAATCCAAAGATGGAGGTAACGTCAACACCAAGTATGCTTCGAAGGTAACTGCAAGTGTTAAACTTAGGCGTGTTTTTGGTTGCTTGTTTTTTTGACCTTGCGGATTTATCAACAACAACTTCTGGGAATACTTCCTTTTGATAAGCATGAAGTTGTCTTTCTATGGCCTGATCACACGCAGCGATTCGATCACCATAATACAAGTAACCTTGATAACAATCTTCTAGTAACTACAACTGCTCTGGGCGCCAGTTTCCTTGTAAAGACTTTGCAATTGTTTCATGATCAGCTTTAATGTTCTTGTCAACGTACTGCAGGAATTGATTTGGATTACGTTCACCTTTGATAATTGCTTCCACAATGGCAGTACCTGTCTTTCCGGTGATATCTCGGATAACTGTATGTAATTTGATATTCATCATCTCCATTGCTTTTTGCATGCGAAGAATGAAGCGATTGCGATCTGATATCAATGTCTTTCTGTGACGGACTAAAGTACGCAATGATTCTTGTTCACTGTCTGGTAAATAGCTGCTTTTTAAAAGGCCGCAGCTGTGAAGTTTTTGTATCCAACAAGCATCATCTTCATCATTCTTTCTACCACTCACGTTCTTCGCATGTTTCGAATTAACGAGATACACTTCAAACCCTTCCTTGCAGAGCATATTAAACAACGGCTTCCAATAAACGCCAGTACTTTCCATTGCTACGGTGTCTACTCTGCATTGACGGAGCCATTTTATTATTTCCTCTAAGTCACAAGTCATCGTTCCAAAGGAACGAACACGCTCATCATCTCTGCCTTCAGGCACTGCGACTGCATGAATGGTGTCACCAACATCGATACCTGCCGCATCCGGATTCACCAGCGGCATCTTGACAACGCTTTGCTTTTTTGGATTTGTTTTTCTCATGGCAATAAGATTTTAAAAAAAGCTACAGCCTATTGCCAACATAGTTTACGCTTCTATACGGGTTCAGAAAGACCCAATTGGAAAACTAAAGAAGCAATAGAACCATACTACGGCTTGAACTTTACATTCAATTCTTTTGAAGGTCTTGACTGCGGTAGCTTCTAATTGAATTTACGGCTTGAATGTTTGTCCTGCTCAACTTGCAACAATTTTTTGAGCTTTCCACATCAGATTAAAATTCTGGCGCTAACCTACTTTCGGGTGGCAATGCAGAGTCTTGTCAAAAGCGACACTCTTAGGTTATATGTGCGGAAGAATTATTTTTTGATAATGTCTGTACTACGGCATAAACGGCACCTGCCTACGGCCTGCCTTCCAATTATTCCGTTTCCTTTTGACAATCCTGCCACCCTTCATTTGAGGCGCACCATAATTTAAATCTTATGATTATGGAAAGCACAAATGAAAAAACATTGTTCGAAGTTGCAGAGATTCAGCTAACCTACAAGTCGAAAGTAAAAGCATCTTTACGGCCAAAGATCACTTCATCAAGAGATGCTTATGAAGTACTCAACAAATATTGGGATGAAGGTAAAATTGATTTTGTTGAACAGTTCAAAGTTCTTCTCCTGAACAGAGCCAACAAAGTTATTGGTATCTATGAAGTATCATCAGGTACAACAGTCAACACTGTAGCTGATCCTAAGTCAGTGTTTGTCGCAGCGTTGAAAGCCAACGCTTGTGGCGTCATCATTTCACACAATCACCCTTCAGGAAATCTTACCCCAAGTGAAGCTGATAGAAAACTTACCAAAGACTTGAAAGATGCTGGAAAGTTCCTTCACATTCCGGTGCTTGATCACATTATCATTACCAGCGAATCATATTATTCATTCGCTGACGAAGGGCTTCTATAGCCCTTTTTCCAAAATGTTAAATGACGCTATTGATTGCTTATAAACCCTTTACTAACTTGTACTCTGGAGCCCATCCTAATTTCTTGAAAAAGAAGTTTGGATGGGCTTTTTATTGCTTTTAAACAAAATTTTAAACCCATGAAAAGACTATTACTATTGAGTATCACCTCTTTGATTTTATCGATGCCCTGCTTGGCGCAAAATGTTGAAAAAAAATTAACACCCGCTGAATTGTCGCAAATGATTGTCGACATTCTAGAAGAACTACGACTAGATATGCAGACAAATGACCTCCAGTTCAATGAGGCGGAACTTGAAATTGCCGCAAAGAAAACCTTTGAGGGCGGAGCAAAATTGAAAGTTTGGATTTTCAAAGCCGGACTGGACGTTGAAAAGGAAACCGCGGTCACTGTATCTTATAAGCTTTCTAAATTACTTGAAGTGGCGAAGCAAGAGTCTCAGCTTCTAGCCTTTTTAGAACCATCGTTTAATCCTGGTATTAAAGATGCAAAAGTGCAGACTCAAAATCTCGCTGAGATGAAATCGTTTAAATTTCAATCCGAGGAATTTTACGACATTAAGAAATCCCAAAATTTCGCTCAAGCTACCGCGATAGTTGAACAGGTTAAGGGACGAAGAAGAAGAGCACAAAATATAGTAAAGGCGAAGGAAACATTCATTGAAACTGTCAGGCAATCATTAGATGACTACAATGCAATGAAAGCTAAATTCGGGGACATATCATTTGACGTTACCATTGCTTTCAGTGTAGGTTATGGCCCAGCTGGCGAAGCCGAGATTGGGATATTTGGAGCAGAGGCGAAACGAATCAACTCATGGGAGCACTCATTGAAGATAACTTTTGGAAAGAAGGCAGCGAACGAATAAAGATTAGTCACATTAATTGCGTCATTGTAACTCTGAGCGTTGAACCGGATAAAGCAATTTCATAATGCTAAATTTCAGGTCTCCGAAACACCCTTTGCACAGTCCAAGTTAAAGATGTAGGAAACAACAATATTTTTTCACGATGAACCAAACATTGCGAGAGTCAAGAGCCGACAAATACAGATTGCAAACGCAACGCAACGACTTAAAACAACATGCAGACAAAATAATCCAGGGCGTTAAAAAGATTGGTCCTAGTCATGCAAAACGCGCCATCTGGGAATTGTTTCAAAATGCAGTTGACTTAAGCGCTAACTGTGAGATTTCGATAGGAATTTCTGACTCAGAATTCACATTTTCCCACAATGGTGTGCCTTTTACTATGCATACTTTGGATTGCTTGTTCACGCAAGTAAGCTCTAAAACCCTTACAGAAAACAAACTTACCCGAGATGAAACCGACCCTATTGGACAGTATGGCACCGGCTTCATGACTTCACACTCATTTGGCGATATTGTGAATGTAAGCGGTGCCATAAAAATTGATTTCGAAGATGAAGAAGGTGTAAAGGAAGGGAATGGACATATAAAATTCGAAAATCTCTTGATTGATAGAAGTACCCAAAATTGGGAGAAGCTATGTGATGAAATAGGAAACTTACGAATTAAGGTTACCGGACTCTTGAGTCAACCTCTTACTTATGAAGACCCTCCCGCCACAGTTTTCAAATTTGCGTCAATACAGAGCTTAATAGAAGAAGGGCATTTGATGCCGTTAGATCACTCAAAACCATTTTACCATATGTAATGATATTCAACGACCGGTTGAAGAAAATAACGGTATTTGAAGTTGACGGAACCAAAACAATTTTTAGAAAAGATGAGTATGAAAAACCATTGCCAAACTATTTCAGCCGCGTTATACACGTAAATGATGAGGCTAAGCAAATAAATTATTTACGGACAGAACGGCTGACAATAATACTTCCTTTTCAAACTACCACTCAAGATGAAAAATGTATCTTTAGCGCGGAGGAATTACCCGATCTCTTGCCAAGATTATTCTTGTTTTACCCATTGATTGGTACCGAAAAGTTTGGATTCAACTTCGTCATTCACTCTAAAAACTTCCAGCCAACCGAACCACGAGATGGATTGCACCTGCGGTCCGAAAATGAAAAAAATCGGATTGAAGAAGAGGCAAATCGAAAATTGATGGATGAGGCTTCAAATCTCATTTTTACTTTTCTCGAGAAGAGTTTGAAAGAGATTCACGACCCTCATCTCATTGCAAAAATTAACTTTCCGATATTCTCAGATGACTCAGACCTCAATGAATATTTCACTGGTCTCAAAGAGAAATGGACAAAAAAATTCAAAACACTGCCTTTACTAGAAACACTAACTGGCCGTATTTCACCACAAGATGCTGTTTTCCTTGATTCAGTCACTATTGATCAAGCTGACGAGAAAACGCAAAAAGCCATATACAATATTGTAGGGAAGTTTTACCCAAACATGCCCAGACCCGAACTTAATCCTTACTGGAGTAATCTCACTGACGAATGGAGCATTGACGGCCTGGAACGCGTAAGCTTTTCGAAAATTGCAGAAAAAATTCAAGAACAAGGAACACTTGAGACCTTCGAAAAAAATGAACTGATTCTTCTGTACAAGGAGATGATTCGCAAAGGTGAAGCAGAGCTTTTTGCGAATAGGGCATTAATCCCAACTATCAAAGGTCAATTCAGAAAGCAAGTAGAACTTAGCCGATCTGTTGATTTGGTAGACGAATTACTAACGGTATCAGACGTGTTAAATCCGAAAATTTCTAACA
>DASPIZ010000010.1:0-14047 GCA_035628875.1 Ohtaekwangia sp.
AAAACCTGGCAGCTCGCCTAATTTGCCTCAGTCAGTGTTAACGTTATCCACAATTTCACAAAAGAAAAAAGAACCAAAAAAGAAAATCACAACTACAATAACCGTAAGTAGTATTAATAGTGATTCAAATCTAAAGGCAGCCCGCGGCTGAAAGCGCGAGACTATTTTTGAAATCTCATGAAATTTCGAAAACAACCTGAACCTTACAGCCTGCAGCTTGAAGCGTATCGAAAAACACTTTAAACCACAAACTCATTCCAACCCCCACATCGCGACACGATGGATCATTTCAAGATCTTCGTTTGTTATGGCAACGGCCCAGGCCCACGTTCTAAGCGAAATAAATCCAGACGATGGACGTGGATTAAAACGTTTCATCCAGGCGCTTACGCGACCATATTCATCGTATGCCAGCGGTATTACATTTTTGGGTGACGCCGAATGCGTTGATTTAAACCACACCGGTAAACCAAGATTTAATCCATCCTGTGTTGCTTTACTGTAATAGTTTCCAGATTCTTCGGGTGAGCCAAATTCGGTTTCCAGTAAACGCGATGCGATAGAAATATCTTTCGGGCCGACAAATTTTCCTTTGGAAGTAAAGTAAAACAGATTTGGTATACCACCCAGCCAAATGACCTTCCCACCCGCTTCAAGGTATTGACGCACCATTCCTTTTTCAGGATTCTCGCCCATTATATTGGAGGGAACGATATCGTAGGCAAAAACGATTACACTTGGGGCTTTATCTTCAATCCGATCTTTAATGAATCGATAAAGTTTCGCTGAATCAAGTTGCTTGAAATCTTTGTCCTTTAGGTACGGTGTGATTTTTTCTTCAATTAACGGATAGGCTGTACTTTCATTTTTCGGATGATATACTGCGGTGTAAAATTTTTCACTTTCCGCAAGGGCGTAAAAATACCCATCGTCGCTGCCGAAATATATGGCCGACCCATCATAAACCGGAGAGGAATGAATTTCTCGACCGATGTTGTACTGCCAGTTTTTCTTACCGGTAGTCTTATCCATACAATACAGGTTGCCATCTCCAGAGCCGAAAACAACCTGATTGCCCTGTATTGCTGCTGTAGAGAACACAACCGAGTTGCATAAGTACTTCCACTTCTCATTACCGGTTTTCAAATCAAGTGCACTGAATGTATTATTGGTTGACCATCCTACAAAAACCGTTTCGTCTTCAATAGTTGTCGACATGGCCCATGTCATTCCATAGCTAAACTTCCATTTCATATTTCCTGTTTTGATGTCGATGGCGTAAACATTTCCATCGCGGGAACCAAAAACAAGCAAACCATTTTTTAGACATGGCTTTGAAAAAATATGTGTGCGGTCAAATCCCGAGGACTTATCGAGTGAAGCACCAAGTGTTTTGAATCCCCATTGTAATTTACCGGTTTCAATATCCAACGCATAGATAATGCCGTCGTGACTCGCCTGATAAACTGTTTGATTATCAACCAAAGGTGTTGATCGAATTCTACCACCAGTTTTAAACTTCCATAACAATTTTCCATCACTCAGGTTTAACGCATAGAGGTGGCTATCACCAGAGCCGATCAGCACTTTATTTCCTGAAACAACAGGTGCTGCCGTAAAATATTCCCATTCCATGTAGCCAGGAAAGATTGGATTCATTTCAAACTTCCATGTAAGCTCACCTGTTTTTGAATTAAGCGCATAGACAAAATTATCCCGACTGGTAAGAACAACCGTTTCGGTGGAGACCGAAGCCGCTCCTACAATGGCACCCTTGGTTTCGTATTTCCATAGTAAACTTCCATCCGATTTATTTAATGCGTAAAAAAATCCCTCTGCGCTTCCAAAATAAATATGGTCAGCCGTAACAACCGCTGATCCTCGTACGGGACCTTGTGTTTTGAATTTCCATTTTACTTTGGGATTGGTTATGCCGTTTGAGACTCCATCATAGCCCGTTAATAGGATAACAACATAAAAAAAAGATGCGGTTAGAATTTTCATAGTATATGTTTACTGATTGCTTTAAGTGATTATTTGCCTTAGTATTCGATCTTATTTAAACCGGGAATCTTTCTGCTTCAGCACGGTGATGGGAATATGAATTCGGGCAGGCGTTCCGGAGAATATTCCACGGAAGGATTGTTTAAGGAAATCACCGATCGTGCGAGAGACGAGGATTAAATCAGAAAATTTTCTCATGATGTTCCTGGTTAAATAATAACCCAAGAATAGAAATTCCTTAGTACTGAGGCCGAAACAAAGATGTTCAAGCTTGTTCAAGGTGATTCAAAGGTAGGAAGGGGAACTTTTTTAAGTCATTAAAGTTTCGAAGGTGTTGATAAGGAGTTCGGTTTTTCTCTAACGGACATCCGAAAAACAGGGAAGAAAGTTCGGAATGGGTGGTAAACAAGCACCGTCGTAATTGTTTTTATGCCGATTACCTGATTCGATTTGGCATGACCGTCATACAATGTAATTGGAATGTTTCGTGCCATGAACTTTTGTAGATCTATCTTTTAAACGACGTGGCAAGGGTTATCAATTCGTTTTAAAACCACGGTTAAAACCGTGGGCTATTGATCTGTCGTCCCGATGGGACGGATGGGATATCTCGCAGACTTCATTGCCTTCAGAACAGCGCGGTAAACAAACACCTGCGAATTCGTTGAAAAGCTTTATGGATAGCACAATTACGTATCTTAACAGATTAGTTGGTCTGAATATATTTGGAATGTTTCGTGCCATGAACTTTTGTAGGTCTATCTTTTTAATCACATGGCACCGGCTATCGATTCGTTTTAAACCTGAAGTTAAAACCGTGGGCTACAGATATATCGTCCCGATTCGACTGAGAGAAAAGTCCTTTCCAAGCTTTGCTATTAGAACTATACGATAAAACAACCACCAACGAATCGTTGACTATCATTCATGAATCACGTAATTGTTTTTATGCCGATTAACCGATTCGATTGGCATGACCGTCATACGAATGTAATTGGAATGTTTCGTGCCATGAACTTTTGTATATCTATCTTTTAAACCACGTGGCACGGGTTATCAATTCGTTTTAAACCCACGGTTAAAACCGTTGGCTATTGATCAGTCGTCCCGATGGGACGGATGGAAAATCCTTACAAACTTCATTGCCTTCAGAACAGCGCGGTAAACAAGCACCCGCGAACTCGTTTGACACGGTTCTATGGATAGCACAATTACGTTTCTTAACAGATTAGTTGGTCTGAATATATTTGGAATGTTTCGTGCCATGAACTTTTGTAGGTCTATCTTTTAAACCACGTGGCACGGGCTATCGTTTCCTTTTAGAACCACGGTTAAAACCGTGGGCTACATGTATGTCGTCCCGATGGGACTTACTTGGGACACTATTTGTTTTTTGCACCTTAACAGTTCCATCATGATGTAAATGGCATGTTTCGTGCCATGAACTTTTGTAGGTCTATCATTTAAACCACGTGGCACTGATTATTGATTCGTTTTAGACCCATGGTTAAAACCGTGGGCTATGGATATGTCCTCCCGAAGGGACTGGTGTGAAATGCGTTGCGAACTTTGCTATCTTCCAACTACGCGGTATAACGACTGATGTGAATTTCATTGCGAGCCGTGCTATCCTTCGGACTTTGCGGTACAACAAAACGCTCGAATTATAGCACTTCTTTTAAAGCAAGATGGTTGCTTAAACCTTTGACCGAAGGCGCTTCATCAATTCAAGCATAGCCCTGCCGTTGTGGTAAGGGCATTTCCATGGGCCGGCTTTGTCTTCTTCGTAATTGACGTGACCGGCACGATCTACACGCCAAAACCACTCACCTGATTCGCGGTCAATAAGATTTTGCTTGATGAAGTTCCAGACTTTGATCGTGGTGAGGAAGTATTCTCGTTTAGAGGTTAGCTGCCATGCGTTAATCAAACCCACAAGCGCTTCTGCCTGTGGCCACCAATGTTTATCGGTGTCGTGTTTCTCGTTCATTAAACCGCCATCGTGATCCAGGCCTTCTGCGATCGCGACATCTACCATCTTTACTGAAAGCGCTTTCATTTCCTCAATCATCGTTTCTTCACCTGTAACTTCAGCGGCTTCAAATAAAAGCCAGCTTCCCTCAATGTCATGTCCGTAAGAAATTTCTTCTGATTTCACATTCCATTGTTCATCGAAGAAAAGTTTAAAATGAAAATCGGAACTCACAATTTTATCACGAAACAATTCGATCAGATTCACGAGCTGTTTCTTGAGTTTTGGTTCTGGCCAGCAACGATAGAGATTTGTATACGCTTCAAGCACATGAAGATGTGTATTCATGGTCTTCTTTTCATTCGCATCTTTATCGCTGAGACGAAGGTCTTCCATTAAATTCCAATCACGGTCGAAAGCCTCCAGGTAACCATTGTAGATTGGATCAAAGCTGTATCGTTCAATGTATTCAAATAATTGAATCGCTTTTTCGAGACTTTCAGTGTGCTGTGTGGCCAGGTAATATTCTGTTAACGCGTAAATGGCAAAAGCCTGTGCATATACTTGCTTCTTGGTTTCAACAGGTTCACCCTTATGATCGACCATCCAGTAAACGCCACCGTTCTCATTGTCAAAAAAGTATGTTATCAGGTAGTGGTACGCACGTGACGCCACAGTAAGATATTCTCCAGAAACCTGACGTGCTGCCTGAGAGAAAGTCCAAAGTATGCGGGTGTTGAGAATCACGCCTTTCGGTGCAAGTTCCACAAGTTGATCATGTCCGTCCCTCCTGCCGTAGAATCCTCCGTATTTAGCATCAGCCATTTTGTTGGTCCAATAAGGCAGTATATTCTTTGTCAACTCATCGTACATTTCCTTTTTGAGTACCAGAAAACTTTCCTTCAATTCCATACTAAATCTTAAGCTTATTTTCTTTAAGCCATGCAAAGTTCTTTTGAATCAGTTTATTTCTTTCCACCACACTGCTTGCTGAGCGTAATCCATCCTCCGGTGTATTCATACAATAATCAACAAGTTTCTCTATGGTTGACGTAGCTACATGCATGCGTGTATCCGACGAGGCATAATAAATAAAAACATCGCCGTTGCTTTTAGTCACCCATCCGTTGGCAAACGTAACGTTCGAAACATCGCCTACACGCTCTTCACCTTCAGGTGCTATGAAATGTCCTCCCGGGCGATAAATTACTTTTGAAGGATCTTTGAGGTCCGTCATAAACATGTATAGCACATAACGTAATCCTGCAGCCGTATTGCGCACACCATGCGCAAGATGAACCCATCCTTTGTCTGTTTTTATCGGCGCGGGTCCCTGACCGTTCTTTACTTCTTTAATGGTGTGATATACCTTCGGCTCAATGATCTTTTCTTCTTTCACCACAGCATTCTCCATAGTGTCACACAACCCCCAGCCTATACCTCCACCTTTTCCTGCATCAATAAATCCATCCTGTGGACGCGTATAAAGCGCATACTTTCCCTGGATAAATTCGGGATGCAATACCACGTTACGTTGTTGGGCCCCATTCGTTTCAAGATCGGGTAAGCGTTCCCAATTTATCAGGTCTTTTGTTCGGGCGATACCGCATTGGGCATTGGCTGCAGACTGATCAGATTCTGGTGCATTGGCATCACGACGTTCTGTACAAAACAATCCATAGATCCAACCATCTTCATGGCGGGTCAGGCGCATATCATATACGTTGGTATCACGCTCGCTGGTCTGCGGTAAGGTGATCGGGTAATCCCAAAATCTGAAGTTGTCAATGCCGTTTTCGCTTTCAGCGATTGCGAAGAACGATTTACGATCTACACCTTCTGTGCGCACCACCAGCACAATCTTTCCGTTCCATTCCATAGCCCCCGCATTGAATGCTGCGTTTACGCCAATCCGCTCCATTAACAATGGATTTGTTTCAGGATTAAGATCATACCGCCAGAATACCGGTGCATGAGCAGCTGTAAGAATGGGATTTTTATACCGGGTATAAATTCCATTACCTGGGATAATCGGTTCGTTTTTACGGGTGATTAATTTTTCATGCTGATCAAAAAGCGCTTTTACTTTCTCCAAATGTGACGAAGTACTCATTTTATATTAATTGATTTTACGGAAGCTTATCTAAACGACATTGGAAGTTAATTGTTCTTTTACAGGAATAGCGGAACCGGTGTCATTATCAGCCGAATCCAATTCATCTTTTCCCAATTTATCATACCAGTTTTTCTTCAGGATGATGGACGTTACCAGTAAGATTCCAATTGTGGTGATCAACGGCAAATCTTCCCGGATAATAATATAGATGGGTGCGAGTGTTAAACACATCTGCCAAACGATACCGATGGCAACGTTAAACATATCGCGTTTAAAATTCTTATTCTTTTTAAACGCCGGATCTTCCGCTATCACTTTATCATGAACTGGTCTCCAGAAACCCCACGGCCTTACTTTGCGATAGAAATTTTTCAGCACAGCTTCTTCTGTAGCTGGCGCTGCATAAGTTCCGGCAAAACAACCAATAATAGAAACCAGAAATGTAAGTGGAAAGTAGTATAGCGGAAGCGTTGTGGGGAATATTAACGGAAAAATCATAGAGGCAATGATACCCGCCGCCATTCCCCAAAAATATCCATGACCGTTAAATCTCCACCAATGCCATTTCAATACATTGGCAGCAATGTATCCACCGTATAATGCGGAAACAATCCACTGAATAACAGTATTAATACTGAGAACATAAAGTCCAATCAACGTACTCAATACCACAACGGCCAGTGATATCAGGTAACTGTAATTGATTAATTGTTTACGCTCCGCCTGAGGGTTGATGTATTTCAAATAGATATCATTGATAAGGTAAGCCGGCGCTGCGTTCACTGTAGATGCAAAAGTAGAAATAAACGCAGCAAGTAATCCAGCGAGGAAAAGTCCCATTAATCCGGCAGGAACAAATTCATTAATGGCCAGAGGTAATACAGTTTCAAAGTCTACGTTATCACCCATGGCAAGGAATTCTCCACGTAAAAAAACAATGGCCAGCACGGTGAATCCGGCAATCATAAAATAGCGTGGAAACAAAAGTACCAGAGACACGAAGCCGCTCATTTTCGCTGCTTCAGCAGGGCTTTTGGTTGCTAATACTTTCTGCATGTCGTAGTTTGGTGCGGGACCAGCCATACTGGCAAAGACGCCTTTGAACAACATCATCATAAAGAAAATACCAAACAACGAGAATCCATCGGAAGCAATTTTATTATTGACAGAAGGCATGATGTTACTCCAGTCGAGACCAAGTTCCCAACCAAAAAACACATTGCTCCACCCTTCCGGCACAAGCGCATACAAAGAGGCCTGATCCACTTTGTTCATGGCGATAATACCGATAATAAAACACGACACTGTCATGATGGTAAATTGTAATACATCGGTCCAGACGATAGACATCATGCCGCCGAGGATTACATATAACGTAGCGATAGAAGTAAGTACAATACCATAGAAATGCGGAACCTGCTCGGGCGTAAGCTCAAAAGGTATATAAGGTGATACCAGGGTCCAAGGCACAAATGCTTCAATGAATTTACCGATACCAATGAAACCATAACTTAAAAAGCCAAGCGCGCTGAGAATAGCAAACCCAACTACAATAATATGCGACATACTGGATCCTTTTCCTTTACCAAACCGAAAGCCGATCCACTCTGCACCGGTTAACACATTTGATCTGCGTAACCAGGCGGAAAGATACACCATCATAAAAATCTGATTGAACACCGGCCACAACCACGGTACCCATACACTTTTTACGCCGTAAACAAAAAGTAAAGTAACCATCCACATGGTACCCGAGATATCAAACATGCCGGAAGCATTACTAAGGCCGAGCATGTACCACGGCAATGTGTTGCTGCCAAGAAAATAACTCTTGATGTTTTGCGATGCTTTTTTCTTCAGTATAAAACCAATCATTACGGTCATCGCCAGGTAACCGAGTATGATACTGACGTCCAGTAAAGTAAAATTCATTTGCGTTAACTATTTTGATTTATAGACATCTTTAAGATCACTTTCAAAAACGGTTCTTTCATCGTTGAAGAATTTTTTAAAATCATCAGCAGCAGGATGGCCGGGATAAGGCGCATAGCTATGATTCGGTCTATCGTTTCTCCATACCATGACATAGGCGATTTTTATATCCCGATTTTGTTTCAATGGATTAAGAATGACTTCTGTAAACCATGCCGGATTGGTGATTGACTCCAATCCAGTCTCGGTAATAGCCGCAACTTTATTTTTTTCTTTTGCCAGGTCGGAGACTGCCTTCAGCGATTTTACAAAATCTTCCCGTTGTTGCTGGGTTGTTTTGGTATTCCATTTAACACCAACATCCATGTAATTGTCTAACCCTAAAAGATCAACATAATCATCACCAGGATAACCATACTGATAAGATGAACTTAACAAATCCATATTTAACCTGCTGCGATCCGGTGAGAACGCATAAATGAGATGATGCAATTGCTTTTCATTCCTTAAATAATCAATGGTAAATTTCCAGAGCTTGATATAATCTGATTCAGAAACATTTCCCTTTCCCCACCAAAACCAATTTCCGTTGTGCTCATGATAAGGGCGAAAAATAATGGGAATATATGTTTTACCGGATTTACAACGTTTCAGGAAATCGGCCAAAAGATCAAGTTGCCCAACGAAATAAAGATGTAATTCTCCGCCCGGCAGAATATGTTTAACAGCGGATGTCGTATCCCATGAATCCTTTTTTGTTACCGGGTTATCGACGTGCCAGGAAACGGTATTGATCCCGCCGCGCTTATAGTTTGCCTGGATCCACCCAACCATTTTATCAAAGTCCACGGAATCAAGGTTGTAGGGTTGTTTAATTTCAATCCGGCCAATATCCCAACCGTGGACAGCCGGATAGTCTCCACAAACTTCTTTTACATCAGAACGGCCTGGCTCGGCATTCCATCCAACGCCATAAGCATCACCATCCTGATGGCCGAACATGAAACCCTTATCTGAAATCTTAAATAAGTTGTTGTATAGCGACTTTGTTTCTTGGGTTGCCTTTTTATCAATCAGGTTCTGAGCAACTGCCGGAAAGTACCCTGCCAGGAGAAAAATAAAGATGATCCGCATTGTAAAAATTTAAGGTGGTGCAAACGTTAAAGTACACCTCAAATTTATGATAGCAAGCATGTGCGGCAAGCTGTTTTTCCTGCATTCAACATCATTGTTTGTTTCCAATTGGTGGACATAATGTAAAGTAGGGTACGATAATTCGCTCGGAACAACGGGAAATCGTTCAAAGACTTAGCGGCGGGCCGAGTAACCGATGTGTTCTTACATCAGCTACAGGCCTCAGGCTATAAGCTGCAAGTTGTTTTCGAAATTGGTGGAATTTTTTCATCCTTTAAGGACGGACAGGTCCAGTCCCGATTACGGGGACGGACCACGGTGGTCACCCAAACTTGTATTCAAAGAACCTGTCCCTCCGGAAATCAGTGTAAGGCTCAACTTCAAACATCAAACATCAAACATCAAACGATTGGGCACAATCCCGTCGTTATCGAAGGTCAGACTTTGAACCGAATTAACTTTTGGCAAACACAGCGCGCTTATTACGGTCGTGAGTTCCTTCCTGAAGTTCTTCTAGCATTTTAGCATTAAACGCAGGAAGATCATCCGGATTTCGGCTGGTAACGAGACCGCTATCAACTACCACTTCCTGGTCTATCCAAATAGCGCCGGCGTGCATAATGTCTTTTTTAATTGAGGGGTATGAGGTTACCTGGCGTCCTTCGAGCACATTGGCATCGATCAGAATTTGAGGACCATGACAGATCGCTGCAATTACTTTTCCGGTTGAAAAAAACTGCTGGACGAATTTAACTGCATCTTCATTCATCCGAAGTTTGTCAGGATTTAATACACCACCCGGAAGAAGCAGTGCATCATAGTCTTCGGCATCTGCATCATTGAGGTGCACGTCGACAGGAAGTTCAATCCCCCAATGGTCGTGATCCCATGCTTTTACCTTTTCTGGCTGGGGCGAAATGAGCGTTACTTCATGTCCCGCCTTTTCCAAAGCTTCCTTAGGACTTGTTAATTCTATCTGTTCAAATCCGTTCTCCGTTAGAATGGCTATTTTCCGACGCTTGATTGTTTCTTTATCTTTATTCATAACGCATAGATTTAATTTGTTACTAAGGCTTAATTGTTATACCACCTTGCTCGTTATTGTAAGCGCATAAAAAAAGTCAGGACAAATTGCCCCGACTTTGATAAGAGATTCTTATTTATTATTCTGTAGGAGTTGTTCCAGTTGAACCTGAACCAGTTGTTCCGGTTGAACCTGAACCAGTTGTTCCAGTTGAACCTGAACCGGTAGTTCCAGTTGAACCTGAACCAGTTGTTCCGGTTGAGCCAGAGCCTGTAGTTCCAGTTGAGCCAGAGCCTGTAGTTCCGGTAGAACCACTACCTGTATCTGTTTGTCCGGATTGATCTTGTCCAGCTTCACCAGACTGAGATCCATCTTCGATACGTTGGCCATTGCTATCGAAGCGGTAAACTTTTGCATCTTCATCGCCTACCACAACAATGTATTCGTTAGAAGTCGTGTTGCGATATACTTTTCCTTCTTCCCATCCTGAATATTCACTTCCCTGAAGGGTGCTTCTTAACGAGGCTGGAACATCAGTGCTTTGAAGTGGTTCCATGTTATCCATGTTCATATCATCCTGATAACCTGTAGATGGTTGATTTAAAGATGACGTATCCTGTGTTACCTGTGCATTCACTGCCATTAAGCTCACCAAAAGCAGACCGGCCATCGTTAACATTAATTTTTTCATAGTGTTATTAAAGTAAATTTGTTAAACATTAATTTTTTATACTTTCCTTAATAACCAAAGCGGTGCCGCTGTGTATAAAAACTACTTTGCCCGTATCTGGCGACTAATTTCCCCACGAACAAATCACTGCTGTTGAAATATCCTACAGTATTACGGCACAATCTTTATAAACGTAATCTTAAATACAGTACCCATGCCGTTGAATGAATCTCTCCAGAAACAACTCCGTAAACATTATGAAGCTTCCGCGATTATTAACACATCGTATAAAGGAAACGATCTTGTTATTAAAACAGATTCTGACGGAAACGCCGTAACGGTCTTTATCGGTAAGAAATCCGGTGATCGGATCCGTGGCCAACGGTATGCCCGTACGTTGAAGAAAAATGATCAGGGCGAGGTGATTAAGGATCATTGGGATTTGAAAGGGAAAGCGAGTTAACCGAACATAGAAGGACAACACCCTCGCGGGAAAGGCCTAAAATTAAATTTGCAACTTTTATGGAGGTAAGGCTATTTCCGTATTTTTGTGCGAATCCCCTATCCCGATGAGTGTACGTAGCAAAGGACGGAGTCTTTGGCAAAAGATAAGCGTGTTTTTAGTTGTCCTATTTGTAACGCCCTTAATTTATCTTATCGTACTGAAATGGGTTGATCCACCAATCACCATAATACAGCTAACGAATTGGATAGAAGGCAACGGCCTGAAGCGTGACTACGTATCACTCGAATCGATTTCTCCAAATGCCCGGTTGGCAGTGATTGCCTCTGAAGATCAGCTTTTTCCCGATCATACTGGTTTTGATTGGAAAAGCATAGAGAAGGCAATTGAATACAATAATCGAAAACCCGGAAGAATTCGCGGCGGATCAACGATTAGTCAGCAAGTTGCCAAGAATGTCTTCCTATGGAATGGCAGAAGTTATTTCCGGAAAGGACTGGAAGCCTACTTCACCTTTTTAATTGAAACGATCTGGGGTAAACGCAGAATCCTTGAAGTTTACCTCAACGTCTCAGAGATGGGTAAAGGCATCTTCGGAATAGAAGCGGCTTCCCAGACATATTTTAAAAAACCAGCCAAACAGCTTACCCGGAGCCAGGCTGCCATGATCGCTGCATGCTTACCAAATCCAAAACTGTTTACCGTAAAGCCGCTTTCCGCTAAAGTAAAAAAGCGTTATCCGTGGATCCAAATGCAAATGACCAATCTGCAAAGCGATCGCGAGATTAAAGTATTGCTAACTGATGACCCCGCTCAATTTCAAACAACAGGAAAGCGATGATAAGAAAACGTTGTCCATTCGAATTATCTGATCATTTTCAAAGATAGTTTTTAGCGATTACCTGAGTCAATCTGTTCTTTTGCTACCTTTGCTGTTTCATTCTATTTTTAATCATGATTGCTGCTAATAATCTTTCGCTCCAGTTCGGAAAAAGAGTTTTGTTTGATGAGGTGAACATCAAATTCACCCAGGGAAATTGCTATGGTGTGATCGGTGCAAACGGTGCCGGCAAATCAACGTTCCTGAAAATCCTTGCGGGGGATATTGATCCTACCCGCGGTAATGTGAGTATTGAACCTGGAAAGCGAATGGCGGTATTACGCCAAAATCACCACGAGTTTGACGAAATCAGTGTTATCGATACCGTTATGATGGGTCATACAAAGTTGTGGAGTATTATGAAAGAGAAGGACGCCATCTACGAAAAACCGGATTTCTCCGAAGCAGATGGTATTCGGGCTTCCGAACTTGAGGGTGAATTTGCCGAAATGAATGGCTGGAATGCCGAATCTGATGCGGCTGCCCTCTTAAGTGGACTGGGTATTCTTGAGATCGATCATTACAAACCACTGAAAGAATTAAATGGAAATCAAAAAGTGCGTGTGCTCCTGGCGCAGGCGCTCTATGGAAATCCCGACATTCTTATCCTCGATGAACCTACCAACGACCTGGACATTAACACGATCACCTGGCTGGAGGACTTTCTCCTGGAATTTCAAAATACCGTGATCGTCGTATCTCACGATCGTCACTTTCTTGATACCGTGTGTACCCATGTTGTTGATATCGACTTTAGTGCGATCAGGCTGTACACGGGTAACTATTCTTTCTGGTATCAATCAAGCCAGTTGGCTTTGTCACAACGCTCTTCAGCCAATAAAAAGGCGGAAGAAAAACGTAAAGAATTACAGGAGTTCATTGCGCGTTTCAGTGCAAACGCCTCTAAATCACGTCAGGCTACCAGTCGAAGAAAATTATTGGAAAAGATCAACGTCGACGACATCCAGGCTTCTACCCGGCGTTACCCCGCCATCATTTTCCAACAGAAAAGAACCGCAGGTGATCAGATTTTGCAAATCGAGAATCTGAGTGCTTCCCTGAACGGTAATGTTCTATTCAAAGGGCTTGATCTGTATGTAAACAAAGGCGACAAGATTGCCTTTCTCAGTAAACAAAGTCTGGCGATCACAGCGTTATTTAAAATTCTTGCCGGTGAACAAAAACCGGACAGTGGTGAGTTTAAGTTTGGCCAAACCATCACCACGGCATACCTCCCCAGTAATAATGAAAAATATTTTCAATCGAACGATAATCTTATCGAATGGCTTCGTCAGTTTGCTGAAGAAGAAAACAAAGATGAGGTGTACATTCGGGGATTTCTCGGTAAGATGTTATTCTCCGGAGAAGAGGTATTCAAGAAATGTAATGTGTTATCAGGTGGGGAGAAGATGCGTTGCATGACTTCCCGTATGATGCTTGCAGGAGCCAATCTTCTCATTCTTGATGAACCGACCAATCACCTTGATCTCGAGTCGATCACAGCGTTTAATAATGCATTGAAAGATTTTCCAGGAACGGTATTGTTCACATCTCACGATCATGAATTTACCAATACCGTAGCAAACCGGATCATCGAAATAACACCAAACGGATTTATCGACAAGCTAATGACGTACGATGATTACATTGAAGATGCACGTGTTGCTGAGCAAAAAGAAAGTCTCTACGCGGGAGTAACGATGCTGTAACAGAGAAACGTTAGAGGTTTGGGTGTTGGATGTTTGAAGTTATTAGTGTCCGGAACAAACTGGAGTTGTTAAAAAAATTACGTTTCAAACTAGAAAACGCACTATTTTCAGTAATCACAGAATGAGGGCACACCCACACCATC
>DASPIZ010000011.1:0-8288 GCA_035628875.1 Ohtaekwangia sp.
GTCGGCGAGGGTAAAAACAAAATGAGTGTGTTGAATGCTGTGCGTAATAAGTTAATAAGTCGGATTTTCTCGTGTATAAAAAACAACAGGGAGTATGAAAAACATTACCAAAATGCGCTTGCGTAAACCATAGAAATCGAGGTTGGTTGATGTGTAAAACTTATGGGTTTTTAGATAAGCTGCAGGCTACTGGCTGCAAGCTTCAGGTTGGTTTTAGATTTTAAACGGGGATGGACAAAAACTATGAGCTTCGAGAGAGCCAACCACATTGTTTTGATTAGCCATGGTATAACTTAAGGGTCAGGGGTCGTAAGAAAGATAAGCATATTGCTGATCCACTAACCAAAGATGGCTTTTTGTTTTGCGATAATTTATAGGATAATGAAGTAGCTGTGAGTTGCAGGCTACTAGTTTAATTGGTCCGTAATTTATGTGTTATCGCCAACTCATGAGTTATATTGGTTTATTCTGGCGAATCATTTTATCCACTGAGCGAGGGGATCCTTCTGCATGCCTGTGCGTCGAAGGGAAGGAACCGCAACCTTGAATCATGACCTCGAATTCTAAAAACCGAAATTCTTTCGTATTTTGCCCTAGGCTTGAAAACGCTTGAGTTGTGTTCGGAAACATATTGACTTTTCGTAAATCAACCTCAAACTTTAAACCTCAAATTTCAAACAATTTCAAATTCCCTTCCATTTGAACTCTCCAATTATCGAACCGTGAACCTTGACCCGTGTACTTGATGAGTTTAATTAAAAAAATTTTTGTTTTGCTTTGTTTGTGCAATGCTACCGGGCTTGTTGCGCAACCTGAGCAATATAAATTCAAGCACCTGGATGTAAACGACGGGTTATCTCAAAATCAGGTCATTACTTTTCTGAAGGATAGCAAGGGATTTATCTGGATTGGCACGATGTCGGGATTAAATCGTTATGATGGCCACACCATTAAGGTTTTTTTGAATAATGCACAGGATTCGACTTCGCTGAATAATAATTATATAAACCGCCTTTTTGAAGTTCCGGATGGACGAATCGGTGTCCTTACCACGGGAGGGCTATCGCTTTATGATCCAGCAGGAGAAAACTTTCAGCATAACCTTAGCGATTTCTACAGGCAGTATGAAATTTTCAACGCTGATATCCTGGATATTCAAAAAGGGATAGATCATAATTACTGGTTTGTTCTTTCGAACGGTCTGCTTATGCATGATCGTCAAGCAAAGAATAACTATCGTATTTTTCACCGCCCCGGAGATACAACTTCAATTGTTGCAGACACCGTTGCTTCGTTTAGCTGTGATAAGGCGGGACAGAACTGGCTTATCCATCGAAACGGTATATTGGAGAAAGTAGCAGTTGATTCAGCCGGAGGAAGCGTAGTGTATCGCAACGATTATTTGTATCGTCGTAATCAGGGTTTGGATTTTGATTACCGTATTCTGGCTGATGCCGACGGCGATGTATGGGTGTACGTTGCGAATGATAACCAAGGCGTTTATTTTTTTAATACAGCGGAAAAGACATTTCAGGTTTATAATAGCAAGTCATCAGATATCCGGTTAAATACCAATATCATCGGCGGGTTAGTGCAGGATAACAAGGGATTGATTTGGGTGGGAACCGATCATGGTGGGATTAATCTCATTGACAAAAAGAAAAGCACAGTAAGCTATCTTTACCATCGTGATGAGGATGAAAAATCACTCAGCCAGAACAGCATCAGTACGCTTTATCGTGATGATCAGGGTACTATCTGGATTGGTACATACAAACGAGGGGTAAGCTACTATCACGAAAGTATATTTCGCTTTCCTGTATACAAACACTATACACTCGATCCTTCCAGCTTACCTTACGGTGATGTAAACCGTTTTGTTGAAGATGAAGCCGGGAATCTATGGATTGGTACGAACGGTGGAGGCCTTATTTACTTCGAACGAAAAACAGGTCGTTTCAAACAGTATAAAAATAATCCGAACGATCCGTTTAGTCTCAGCAGTGATGTGATTGTTAGTTTGTGTATTGATCATGAAAACAAATTATGGATTGGTACCTACTACGGTGGGTTAAATGTTTTCGATGGTAAGCGTTTTATCCGTTACAATTATGATCCTGATGATTCGCAATCACTTTCCGGTCGCAGTGTGTGGGAGATTTATGAAGATTCAAAACATAATCTTTGGATCGGTACCCTGGAAGGTGGCGTTAACATGTTTGATCGTGATGATAAGGCTTTTAAGCGCCTCAAGGTTGGCGGCGAAAATGCAATTCAATCCACATACATCGCATCCATTATGGAGGATTCCCGGGGAAATATGTGGTTTGGGACAGGAAATGGTATTGATGTTTATTCCGGGGAAACGGGAAAGTTTACACATTATGGTGCGGATGCAAACTCAAATGCATTGAACGATCCGGGTATCCTTGATATTAGGGAAGATAGCAAGGGAAGGATATGGATAGGTACAACGGGTGGGCTGAACGTTTTTGACCCCGAAACCAATACATTTAAGTCCTTTACTGAAAAACATAGACTACCGCACAATACGGTGCTCACCATCCTCGAGGATAACGATCAGGCAATATGGCTAAGTTCACCGGCTGGACTATCGCAATTGATTTTTAGCGACGGTTCATTGAACAGTCCTGAAGTGCGAAATTATACAGAGGAAGATGGTTTACAGGGAAAGCAATTCAATGAAAATGCCGCCTACAAAACGAGGGGTGGAGAGTTAATTTTCGGAGGCCCTAACGGATTTAATATTTTTAATCCGAAGACACTAATCAGCAATCAATTTAAACCACAGGTTGTATTTGTTGATTTTCAATTGTTCCAGGAAAGTGTTGCCATTGGTGAATCTGTAGATGGAAGGGTGATTTTGCACCGGTCGATCACGGAGACAAGGAACATTGTACTTCCGCCGGGTCAGAACTTTTTTTCCGTGGAGTTCACGTCTTTGAATTATTTTCATCCGGAGAAAACTGAATTCCGGTATAAGCTGGATGGGCTTCATACGGACTGGCTACCCGCCGATAAGAATTCGCGTAAGATTACCTTCACGGGTATCAATCCGGGAGACTATACATTGCGGGTTAGAGCTTTTAATAATGGTCAGGCAGTATCCGAGGAGTCGGTGTTATCAATTTCAATTTTACCGCCATTTTGGAAGACACGAACAGCATTTGTGCTCTATTTGTTTATACTGATTGTGATTCTTTATCTGGCCCGTAAACTGATTCAGCAACGTGAAAAGATGAAATTCGTGATTGAGCAGGAACGGCGCGAGGCCATGCGAATGCATGAACTTGACATGATGAAGATTAAATTTTTCACAAATGTAAGCCATGAATTCCGGACGCCTTTAACGCTTATTCTCACACCACTGGAGCGATTGATCCGTGACACAGACAGACCAGATCAGTTGACGCACTTTCAACTTATTCAGCGAAATGCGAAACGATTGCTCAATCTCGTTAATCAACTGCTGGATTTCCGTAAAATGGAAGTGCAGGAGATCCGGTTCACGCCGTCGGAAGGTGATATCGTTCAATTTATCCGTGAAGCCGTTTATTCCTTTTCTGATCTTGCTGAAAAGAAAAACATTCAATTAACCTTCGAGTCAACGGCTGCGATACTCGAAACGATCTTTGACCAGGATAAACTGGAGAAAATTTTGTTCAATCTGTTGTCCAATGCCTTTAAGTTTACCCCGGAACACGGAAGTGTAAGTGTTGTGTTATCACTTCAACATGAAGGTGATGATAAATTACTTCGAATTGAAGTAGCTGATACGGGAATTGGTATTCCGACCGATAAACTGGATAATGTATTCGATAGATTTTTTCAACATGATCTTCCAAACACCGTTGTTAATCAGGGAAGCGGCATCGGTCTTTCTATCACGCGGGAGTTTGTCAAAATTCACAATGGTACGATCACTGTTAAAAGTGAAGTAGGAAAAGGAAGTTGTTTCACGGTTTTGCTTCCAATCAAGGAAGTGTTTCATGAAAAACATGCTGACGTTAGTGAACAAATCAACAAATCGTCGGGTGCGGCTGAAGTCCCGGAACAACCACAAATGGATGAAGCATCTGCTGCGATGCCGGTGTTGTTGTTGGTTGAGGATAATGACGATTTCAGATTTTACTTGAAAGACAACCTTAAATTAAGGTTCCGGATCATTGAAGCAAGAAATGGACAAGAAGCATTGAAGCTTGTATTATCAAATCCACCGGATTTAATTGTCAGTGATATTATGATGCCGGTAATGAATGGCCTGGATTTTTGCAGAAAGGTTAAAGAAGATGAACGCGTATCCCATATTCCGGTGATTCTGCTTACCGCGCGCACGAGTGAAGAACAAAAACTGGAAGGCTTTGAAAAGGGTGCCGATGAATACTTAACGAAGCCGTTTAATTTTGAGATTCTTGAATCGCGAATTCGAGGACTAATTGCACAGCAACAAAAGCTTCATACCGTTGTCGGTAAACGTATTAACGTAAAAGCCAGTGAGTTAAATATTACCCCCCTGGACACCAGGTTTATTGAAAATGCGATTAAGTGTGTTGAAAAGAACATATCGTCGACAGCGTTTTCAGTAGAACATCTGGGCCGTGAACTGGGGATAAGCCGTGCGTACCTTTATAAAAAAATTGTGGCCTTGACAGGGAAGTCACCACTTGAATTCATCCGAAGTATTCGCATGCAACACGCTGCCCAGTTGTTGGAAAAAAGTCAGTTAACAGTAGCGGAGGTAGCATACCAGGTAGGATTTAATAATCCGAAATACTTTGCGCGCTATTTTAAAGAAGAGTTCAGCATGCTTCCGTCGCAGTACGCCAACAAAAAGAGATGACTGGTCCTGTAAGGATGCAACTTTCACGTTTCCGAAAAGTTCAACTAGGGCGATAGTTTAAAATTGTTTGTTGGTAGGTCTTACTATTTATATGTTATTTGAATGCATATTGCGCCTCTCCGGGGTTGTTGTTTTATTAAATGTAAAATCCATCGCCGCATTATCTATTTCATATACTTCTAAAAGCGAAATCATGACCATCAAAAATGGTATTGCATGGTAATTTTGGGTTCAATTATGGCAGACCAGAAAATCAAAAAACGAATGCGCGTAATGCTTATCATGGAAGTAGCGCTTTATATCTCCCTTCTTGGAATAGGTGGAATCATCGTTTACCTCACATTTAATTTTTAATCTTCACATCTTCGGAGTTTCCCGGCACCTGACGTGACGCGTTGACATGCTGTCTTCAAAGTTTCGAGGCAGGCTTAAGAATCTAAAGCCGAAATTGGTGTTTTTTTCTAATGAAAACGCGATTTATCAAAATCATACCCTTGTTTTTGTAGACATTTTATACCCCTTAATTAGTCATTTGATTACCTCCTGTAGACATCCCGTCCAGCATTTGTAGACGATTGGATACCTGCTGTTCGACTTACCCTCCTGTACCTTTGGTGCAACCGATTGTGGAAAAATTTTTCCACTTCCGATTGAAATCAAAACCAGTGTAGATGAAAAGATTTGTATTCAGTATCGCCGTGCTTGTTTTATTTATGGTGGGTTGTTCAACCTCCAGGGTGGTCGAAAAATCAGACGATGGGATTATTGTACATCTGCCTGAAAAAGGAACACAAGGAAAACTGATCCGCGTGAATGTGATCGAGGATGATATCATTCAGGTAGTCGCAACTCCCGCCGATTCGTTTTCCGCCAGAACCAGCCTCATGGTGATTCCTCAATCCGATAAACGTGTGGAGTGGCAGTTGGACGAAACTGAAAACGAAGTTACGATTAAAACCGCGGCGCTGCATGTATCTGTGGCGTTAGCAACCGGTGAAGTAATTTTTAAAGATACGACAGGGCAGGTGCTTCTGGCCGAACAACGGGGTGGTGGTAAATCGTTTAACCCCGTGGTGGTTGGCGACGAAAAAACATTTTCAATCAGGCAAATCTTTGAATCGCCCGATGATGAAGCATTTTATGGCCTTGGTGGACATCAGAATGGTCAGATGAACTACAAAGGCGAAGATGTTGAATTGGTACAACACAACATTGTAGACGTCGTACCATTTGTTTATAGCGATAAAAATTACGGTCTCCTGTGGGATAATTATTCCATTTCGAAATTTGGTGATCCACGTGACTATCAATCACTCAACACAATTAGTTTATTTGATAAGGATGGTAAAGCAGGTGGACTTACTGCAACATACTATGTAAAAGATGAGGTTGTTAAAGCCACCGTTGAAGATAAAATCGAATATGAATTTCTTGAGACACCGCAGGTAGATAGTTTTCCCAAAGATGTTGCACAAAAAGGCAAAGTGGTTTGGGAAGGTTCCTTTACTTCTGACGTGGATGGTGATCATAAATTCCTCGTCTATAGTTCAGGCTATATTAAAATATGGATTGACGATAAGTTGATTCTTGATAAGTGGCGCCAGAACTGGAATCCGTGGACAAACAAATTTACAGTTCCAATTAAAGGAGGATCGAAACACCGGATCAAAATTGAATGGATTTCTGAAGGCGGTTATTTAGGTGTTCGTCACCTCAATCCAATATCAGCAGAGGAGCAGGCCAAACTATCGTTATTCTCCGAAGTTGGCGATGAGATCAACTACTATTTCATCAAAGGCAATACTGCAGATGAAGTTATACAAGGATATCGGACGCTGACAGGTAAAGCACCAATTGTTCCTAAATGGGCGATGGGTTTTTGGCAAAGCCGCGAACGATACAGAAATCAAAAGGAGATGATTGATGTGGTGAAAGAATACCGCAAGCGGAATATTCCAATCGATAACATCGTCTTAGACTGGCAATACTGGGAAGATCCAAAATGGGGTTCACACGAATTTGATGCTTCACGCTTTCCAGATCCGGAAGGCATGATAGCTACACTGCATGATCAGCTTAACACACACTTGATGATCTCTGTGTGGCCAAAGTTTAATACCGGTACAGATAATTATGAAGAAATGAATAAACAGGGATTCCTGTTTACCAATAATGTAAAAAAGAAAAGAAAAGATTGGGTTGGCATCGGATATGAAAATACTTTTTATGATCCGTTTAATGAAGATGCAGGAAAATTATTCTGGAAACAGATCGATGAACGGTTGAACAGCATTGGTGTCGATGCGTGGTGGCTTGATGCAACCGAACCCGATATGCACTCAAATCTTTCCATTGAAGCCAGGAAGGAAAACATGAGTCAGACGGGAATGGGTCCGGGCGAACGTTACTTCAATGCATATTCACTGATGAACTCAAAAAGTGTTTACGAAGGCCAACGTAAATCAAGTCCGGATAAGCGTGTCTTTATTCTTACACGTTCAGCTTATGCTGGTCAACAGCGTTACGGTGCCGCAACGTGGAGTGGTGATATCGTTTCACGCTGGAGTGATTTTAAAGATCAGATTGCAACGGGTATTAATTTTTCATTATCCGGAATTCCTTACTGGACGATGGATATTGGTGGATTCTCTGTAGAGAATCGCTATTACAACCTTACCGGAGAAACGCAAAAGGAATGGCGTGAAATGAACACGCGCTGGTTCCAGTTCGGTGCGTTCTGCCCATTATTTCGTTCGCATGGCCAGTATCCCTACCGTGAGATTTATAACATCGCGCCGCAGGGAACAAAGGAATACGAAAGCATGGTGTTTTACACCAAACTCAGATACCGGCTCATGCCTTATATCTATTCACTTGCCGGTCATAGCTACTTCAAGGATTATACGATTATGCGTGGTTTAGTGATGGATTTCAATCACGATCCGAAAGTAAAAGATATTGCAGATCAATACATGTTCGGGCCATCCATTCTGGTGAATCCAATACATGAGTATAAGGCAACATCACGCGAAGTTTACTTGCCGCAAGGAACCGGTTGGTATGATTTCTATACTGGCGAACACTTCGATGGCGGACAAACTTTAACGGTGAATTCACCACTTGAGCGGATGCCGCTTTTTGTGAAGGCGGGTTCGATCTTGCCGGCAGGTCCTGAGATTCAGTATACTACTGAAAAACCTGCTGATCCGATTACGCTTTATATTTTTCCCGGGGCGGATGCAACGTTCACCCTATACGAGGATGAGAATATCAACTATGACTACGAAAAAGGACAGTTTACGATGATCGAAATAAAGTATGAAGATAAAACAGGTACTGTAAACATTGGCGAACGCAAGGGATCATTTGCCGGAATGCCGGAAGAAAGAAAGTTTGAATTGGTTTGGGTTGATCATCAGGATGGGGT
>DASPIZ010000012.1:0-31174 GCA_035628875.1 Ohtaekwangia sp.
AGGTGGGCTGTCCGGAAAAATGGGTACTTTTGTTCATGGGGTTTTGTTTTGTGGTAAATCCAAAATTCCCATGAAAAAGGCAGGCCCAAAAGGCCTGCCTCATTTTTTTTCGAAAATTTATTCCGGACACTAATAGTTTGAAGTTTGAGGTTTGAGGTTGGTGTTCGAAAAGTTATAAGTTTTCGAAAAACGAATTGATTTTCGGTAGTATTGAGATATCGGAAGATGCACAGCTTATTGACCAACAAACTCGTAGCTCGCAGCTCATAGCTCGAAACTCTTTTGCGAGCATCAACTAGAGAGGAACTCGCAGTTCCAAGCTTTAGAAAATCTCATCAAAGTCGCCCTCCCCTGCAGCTTAAAGCCTGGGGCCTGAGGCTTATCGTAAAACACGTAAGCAAGACGCTCAAACAAACGCTATACATTTTAACTCTATCGCAATGGGTGTAGGAAGGGCGTTTACCTCTACCGTTGTACGGCAGGGTTGATTTTCCTTAAAGTATTGTGCATAAATCTTATTAAAGACAGCAAAATCGTTTTTCATATCGATAAGAAAAACAGTTACATCAACCAGATTTTCCCAACGCGCGCCAGATGCCTCAAGTATCGCGCGCACGTTTTGAAATACGGCATGACATTGTTGTTCAATATCGTGTTGAACAACGTTTCCATTACCATCCAATGTAACCCCTGGAATTTCTGTTGATCCTTTCTTACGTGGACCAACGCCGGAAAGAAAAAGAAGATTCCCCGCCCTTCGTGCATGGGGGTAAGCGCCAACTGGTTCAGGTGCGTTATCAGAATTGATTATGTAAGACATGCTGTTAATTTAGATTTTAAAAATCATTGAACACCAAAAACCAGATTAGCATTGTAAGTTTTCCATTGCGTATTACCCTGATCATGCGCGTCCATTTTAACAACACTGATCATCCATGGTCCCGGGCTACTTAAGTGCGTTGTAATCGTTCCGTCCTTCTCAGTATAAATATGCTGAAGCGTAGTTCTGTTATTGTATCTGTTCCAGATTTTTACCCGTGCACCAAACAGGGGTTTTTTATTGTAGAGGATCGTAAACTTAATTTCATCACCGAGTTTTAAAGCATATGGATTTTTATCCGGCAATATCTCAACCGGTAGTCCCGATGTACTTATCGATTGATCGACCTTGGTACCTGATTGGATTAACACAGTATGGCTACTGCTTTGTAGTACTTCACCTGGTTTATTCGTTTCACCTTTTGTTTCCCGCGCGTACATCACCTCGCCAAGGTCATAATCTTTGAGGAGTTGATTAAATGTTTCAGGATCGTAACCGATGCTTTGGTCGCTAACCTTCAAAACCACTTTGTATGTGCCTTCATGCGGTAACCGAAAGGCAAGCTGTTTCTCCTTTTCATTCAGCAAGGACGTGATATCCTGTTTTTTACCATCGTTGACCCATTCAATACCGGCGATTTTCTTTTTTTCTACTTCTGCCAGCTGACCTGTAAAACTTTCTCCGCTCAGCAATTTAATCCGGCATGTATCACCATTTGCCGTATAAACAAATTTATCGGGCATTAGCCACATTTCGTTTTGGATAACGCCCAGGGAAAACGCCAGGATACCAGAGAGGAGAACCAATTTTATCATTGTCGTATCAGGTATTCATTATACTTTCGATTTCATCTGCTTCAATTGGAATATTCTTCATTAAATCCAATACACCTTCTCGTTGTATCACAACGTTGTTTTCGATTCGGATACCAATTCCCTCTTCCTTAATATAAATTCCCGGCTCTACTGTCCACACCTGTCCTTCCTGCATCTTGTGATACATATTGCCAACATCATGTACATCGAGTCCTAACTGGTGGCTTGTACCATGCATGAAATATTTTTGATATAAAGGTTTCGACGGATCCTGCTTTTTCACATCATCTTTGCTGAAGAGCTTCAGTTTAATGAGTTCGCTCTCCGTGATTTTTTGTACCTCCTTGTGATAATCGTAGTACTTCACGCCAGCCTTCAATAATTTTATCGCTTCACGCTGTATGTGAAGAACTGCATTATATACATCACGCTGTCGTGGAGAGAATCTGCCATTTACGGGGATCGTGCGTGTGAGGTCGGCATTATAATTCGCGTATTCCGCGCCCACATCCAGTAACAATACATCGCCATCTTTACACACTTGATCATTCTCAATGTAATGAAGCACGCACGAATTAGAACCCGAAGCAATTATCGGTGTATAGGCAAAACCACGAGAACCCTGCCGTGTAAATTCGTGAATATATTCCGCTTCGATCTCATACTCCTTTACCCCTGGCTTAACAAATCTTAAAACCCGGCGAAAAGCATCAGCCGTTATATCACATGCTTTTTGCATCAGATCGATTTCAAGTTGTGATTTAACACTGCGAAGGCGATGCATAATAGGTGCAAGACGTTCATACTTATGCAGCGGATATCTTTGCTGACACCATTTCACAAAACGCATTTCACGGGTTTCAATCTCCCCCTCTGCACGATAATGATCGTTGGTGTTCAGGTAAACGTATTCTACATCACCCATCAGCATCATGGTATTAAACATACGGTGAAATTCGCTTGTCCAAAGTACGGTTTGAATACCAGTAAGTGTTCTAGCTTCGTCTTTGTTAAGTTTATGACCTTCCCACGTAGCGATCTGTTCATTTGTTTCGCGCAGGAAAAGTACTTCACGGTATTTTTCATCCGGAAAGTCCGGGCACAAAACAAGAATGGTTTCTTCCTGATCGACACCGCTGAGATAAAAAAGATCACTGTTCTGCCTGAACCGCATGGTGCCATCTGCATTCGTCGGCATGATATCGTTCGCGTTAAGTGCGACAATAGAATTCGGTTTTAACTGTTGAATGACTTTCTTCCGATTGGAAATGAAGAGTTCTTTGTTGATGTTTTCGTATCGCATCGATCATTATTTTTTGAATAACGCAATTTAGGTATTTCATCTGATGTTTGTGTGATCCGTAGGAATGCTTTCGATCAGCTTTTAGCTACGAAATAGCTGCGAGCTGTGAGCCGCGAGCTGTGAGTTTGTTGGGCGAGTAATCGAGGTGATTGGTGATACGTTTGAGTTCTCTTCACCGCAGAGGCGCCGAGTCGCAGAGGCACGCAAGGGTTAAGACCACGTTTATTGGAAGAAGATCAAATCGACTTTACGAAATAGCTGCGAGCTGTGAGCCGCGAGCTGTGAGTTTGTTAGATCAGTAATCGAGGTGGTTTACGATAAGGTTGAGTTCTCTTCACCGCGGAGGCGCCGAGTCGCAGAGGGCACGCAAAGGGTTAAGACCACGTTTATTGGAAGAAGATCAAATCGACTTTTTACGAAATAGCTATTGTGATACGTTTGGGTTCTCTTCACCGCAAAGTCGCAGAGGCACGCGAAGGGTTAGGGGAACCAGCGGAAACAATTTGATTTTAATGATAGAATTGTCAACATCCAGAAAACCAACTTTGAACCTGGAACTTTGAACCTGGAACTTTGAACCTTGAACTTTGCACCCTATATTGGACGCGCTAACTAAATACAACTTAAAATACGCATGACACCCCTTAAACCTATTAAAGTAGCGGTAGCCGGAGTTGGCTTTATCGGTCCGGTCCATATCGAATCCCTTAGACGTGCTGGCAATATTGATATTGTAGCACTTTTCCATCCCTTTGAAAATGAGGCTGCAGAAAAAGCAGTGGCCATGGGTATACCCGCATATTATATCGATTATGATAAAATGGTTAAGGAAGCAGATTTTGATTGTGTACATATTTGTACGCCGAACAACCTGCATTACCCTATGGCGAAGACGGCATTACTTGCCGGAAAGCATGTGGTTTGTGAAAAGCCCCTGGCCACAACGGTAAAAGAAGCCGAAGAGCTCCTGGCATTGGCACGCGAGAAAAAACTCGTACATGCGGTGAGTTTTAATCTCCGATACTATCCGCTTGTTCGACAAATGAAAATCATGCGGGAAAAAGGAGAACTTGGTGATGTATATTCCATTATGGGAAGTTACCTTCAGGATTGGCTTTTCTATGCTACAGATTATAACTGGAGACTTGAACCGGATAAGTCTGGTGACAGCAAAGCGATCGCGGATATCGGATCTCACCTTATTGATCTTATCGAATATATATCCGGATTAAGCATTACGGAAGTGATGGCAGATTTTTCTACTGTACATCCAACCAGGAAAAAGCCACTCAAGCCTGTGGAAACTTATTCCGGAAAATTATTAACAGCAGAAGATTATGCCGATGTGCCTATCAAAACAGAAGATTACGCCAGTGTACTATTACGTTTTGAAAACGGTAGCCGTGGCGTTGTAACAGTGAGCCAGGTGGCCGCCGGAAGAAAAAACAGATTAAGTCTGGAGATCGCAGGTTCGAACCTGACCATGGCCTGGAATTCAGAAATGCCCAATGAGTTATGGATTGGCAAACGCAATGAACCAAATCAGGTATTAATGCGTGACCCAAGTCTTGTTGATAAAGAGGTAAGAAATATAATTACCTATCCTGGTGGTCACAACGAAGGATTCGGCGATACATCGAAGCAACTTTTCCGGGATATCTATACGGCTGTGAGAGCAGGCAAGCAACCCGACAAACCATCTTATCCAACTTTTGAAGAAGGGCTGCGTGAATTGAGATTATGTGATGCAATAGTTGAAAGTCACAGAAAGCAAGCGTGGATAAAAATCTAAAGTAGCGACTAGCTAAGGTCATTAGGCATTCTATACACTGGCGAAAGATGCATTGGAATGACTAATGACCTACTAGTTTTTTATTTTACATAAGACGTTGTTGTGTATTGTCCGTTCTTATCTGCTACGGGGATTTTTCCTCCCTGACTTACTGTAGCCTCCTTCGTCTTCATATAATTTCCCAACAGATAACTTAAGCCAAAACCTGAGATCACCCCTTCCATCATAACCACACAGGTAGCGATGTAAGGATTAAGATAATGTCCAATCTCCTCGTTTTGCCTGATGGATTCCATGAGATTACCTTCAAACTTAAGGAAGAAGAATAGAAAAATTCCAAACGTGGTTGATCCAATAAATGCGGTGGCTGTACCCAACGTTAACGTTCTAAAGTAGGAAATTTCACCGTTGTGTGTACGCCTGTATTGCAAAACAGCATAATAAACACCTGCCAGCATTATAATAACATTTAGAAAGCGTAATCCGATAATGTGGACTGCTCCGATGGCATACATAAGAAGAAAGTATACTGTAAGTCCCAAAAAAATCAACGTACCGTAAATCTGCGATACTTGCGATGTACGTGCTTTATTCCAGATATCCATGTGCATCAAAGTTATGTTCTGCACTGATGGTCAAAATGTAATGCCAGTGAACAAAGTCTAAGGATGAGAAACGTTCACCTCATCCGTTGTAATCCAGTTCAACAAAACAAATGTGACAAGGAAGCCCGAAAAGAAGCCCTCCAGAACGACAATGAAAGCGGCCATATATGGATTGAGATAACGCCCCATGGGATCGTTTTCTTTAATGGCCTGCATAAGGTCTGCGTCCAACTGCATGTAACTGAAGAGGAATAAGCCAAATAATAGCGCGCCTATTCCGGCTGTTGCTACACCAGTAACCAGGCCGCGAAAATAATGTAACGTGTCGCCATGGGTTTCCTTAAATTTCTTAAGCGCTGCATAAACTCCAGCGCTCAGGATGGCGAGATTTAAAAACCGTAATTCTACGATATGGCTCAGATCAAGCAATCGCATAAGCATGAAATACACCACAAGTCCTGCGGCGATACGCAAGCCGTAATTTTCGGCAATGCGATCTGGATTATTAAAGAAAGTCATAAAAGGATGGATTTGGTTTGAACCGAATTTTTGCATTTTTAAATTCAATTACAACGTTTGAAATCAGGTTGTTTTTCATTAGATTGAAACAACCTGTTGAATCCTTAACGCCATTGCAGCATATATCGGTGGATTTCTTTGGCAGTTAATGTTACCTTCGCCTGCACTTTTAAAACGCCCTGAATCTTCCTGCATGACATTTAACGATTTTATCAAATCACTGGAACACACCACTCCACCTGCTGAACTTAGTCCGCTCCTTCAGGCACTTTGGTTTGAAGGAAAAGGAGATTGGGAAACATCACATACTATTGCGCAAGATATCCACACTAAAGATGCATCATGGATTCATGCTTATCTTCATCGCAAAGAAGGTGATGTAGGGAATGCATCTTACTGGTATCAACGTGCCGGAAAACCGGTACCAACTATTTCTCTCGAAAAAGAATGGGAATCGATTGTTAGGGAGCTGCTAACAACATGAGATTATTTCACAAAGTTTCACAATGAAAATACAGAAAGTAACACCAAGGAATTTAATAATATTCTTTTGTGAATCTTTGTGCTTCTTCGTGCGCCTTTGTGCCACCACTACTCCAACGTGAATGTAGCACGTTTTGTATCGCGCGAATTGCCACCGATGAATACATCAAACCTTCCAGGCTCTGTTCCGAAGCTCATGTCGCGTTTATAAAAAGATAAATCTTCTTGTGTGAGGGTAAATGAAACTTCCTGCGACTGCCCGGGTTGTAATGCAATTTTTTCGAATCGTTTTAATTCTTTAACCGGTCTTGTTACACTTCCCACCTGATCGCGAATGTAAAGCTGAACAACTTCTTCACCAGCACGCGAACCATCATTAGTAACCGTACAAGAAACAGTGATTTCCTCTTTATCAGTAAGCTGCGCTTTATCTAAACGTATATCACCATACGAAAACGTAGTGTAGCTAAGGCCATAACCAAATACGTAAAGTGGCTCATTGGATTCGTCGAGATACTTCGATGTGTATTTGTTGTTCGGGTCCATAGGCCGTCCTGTGTTCTTCATGCTGTAATGGATTGGAATTTGTCCGACGGATTTAGGGAATGTCATCGGAAGTTTTCCGGAAGGATTGTAATCTCCAAACAATACATCGGCGATAGCGTGACCCGCCTGGGTACCTAAGAACCACGTCTCCAGGATCGCCGGAATGTGTTCATCTATCCAATTGATCGTAAGCGGTCTTCCATTGCTGAGTAGTACAACGATAGGTTTACCAGTTTCATAAATTTCTTCAACCAGTTTTTGTTGTACGCCTGGCAAATCAAGCATTGCTCTGCTGGCAGCCTCACCTGTCATCAAAGCGGCTTCTCCTACCGTAAGAATAACAACATCAGCCTGTTTTGCCATCCGGATGGCTTCTGCAAATCCCTGTGTTGAATCGTCGTTAATGTTGCATCCTTTAGCATACTGGATTTTTGCACCTGGTATTTTCGCTTTAATGCCTTCAAGTACTGTCACCGATTTTGACCAGTCACCCGCAGCAGACCATGAGCCGATAATCTCCTTTTTGTTATCGGCTAATGGACCAATTACAGCTACGTTCTTTACCGCTTTCGATAATGGAAGCAGTTGATTTTCATTCTTTAACAGAACAATCGACTTCCTGGCCACGTCACGCGCCGCTTCAAGAAACTCTGGTTTCATTATGGTTTTTTGTTCCCGCTCAGCATTACTGAAGCGATATGGATCATCAAATAATCCAAGCTCAAATTTTTTCTGAAGTATTCTGCGAACTGCAGCATCGATTTGTGCTTCTTTAATCTTACCCTCCTTTACCAATTGTGGCAGGGCATCATTATAAAACCCTGATTGCATATCCATATCGACACCTGCCTGAAGCGCCAACGCGGCGGCAGCTGCTGTGTCTTCTGCAACACCATGTGGTATCAATTCCATGATCGATGTATAATCTGTTACAACGAACCCGCTAAACGCCCACTCATTGTGAAGAATATCTGTGAGGAGATATTTGCTTGCCGTGGCCGGAACACCATCCAACTCATTAAAAGATGTCATCACAGTAGCTGCACCAGCATCCAGCGCAGCTTTGTAAGGTGGCAGATAGACTTCACGTAAAACCCTATCAGAAATATCCACCGTGTGATAATCACGACCTGCCTGCCCCGCGCCATATGCAGCAAAATGTTTAACACAAGCCAATACCGAATTAATTTCACCAATACCGTTGCCCTGAAATCCTTTTACTCGCGCTTCGGCAATGCGCGACCCAAGGTACACATCTTCGCCGGCACCTTCAGCTACACGACCCCACCGCGGATCACGTGAGATGTCACACATCGGTGCGAATGTCCAGTGCAAGCCTTCAGCGGAAGCTTCTTCTGCTGCAATACGGGCAGAAAGCTCCATCGCAGCCAAATCCCAACTCGCTGCTTCACCTAAAGGGATGGGGAAGATCGTTCTATGACCATGGATCACATCATATCCAAAAAGCAACGGTATGCCTAGTCGCGTTTTAGTTACGGCAATCTCCTGGAGCTTGCGCGTATAACCAGCACCGAACGCATTAAAGATGGCGCCCACCTTTCCGGCTTCTATATCCGCTTTATAATTTTCGCGGATCGTAGGGCCGGTTACATCGTAATCACTGGTATACAATGTAAGTTGTCCCACTTTTTCTTCCAGGGTCATTACCGACAACAGAGAATCCACCTTAGCAGTGATCGCATCACCTGCAGCATCACGGTTATTCTCACACGAAAAGAAAAAAGGCAGCGCTATCATTAATGTTCCAATAGCGCTGGCCAGTTTAGGTAATGTATCTTTCATCTTAATTCTTTTAACTGCGCTTTAATTCCAGAATGTGCTTTTTGTTCCGCCACCTTCTTTGAAAGAAACCGGCGTGAACCAGGATCGTTACTACTTAAATCCCAGTTTTTCTTTTGCCACTTGTACTTCCGGGGCAGACATAAATAAATTCCATAATAAGCCTGTGCGATAATTCTCCATCATGACCACGATCGGCCCCTGGTCAATGGCAAGATACCGTTTTGGGTACCAGTCATGGTGTTCACTGTATGCATCGTAGAATCCATATTGTCCAAACAGCTTGTCGCCAAGGTTGTAATAAAAATATTTCAATGCCTTCATCGATTCTTCAGGTGTATAAGGAAATGAGGATAGCGCAGCCGTTGGAGAAATCACGCCTTGGTCTTCCGTTGGACTATGGGCTGCATAGCCATTGATCGAATAACTTGCCGTAAGACCCCACGCGTATTCTCCGTATCCTTTATAGCCTTTTGGATTCTCACTACAATACTGCCTGTTGATTAAAGTATGATTCCGGTTATGTTCCCAGTAATCGGCATACTCATCCTTCAGCTTCCTGGGATCCAGTCCGAGAAACGAATAATGTGACCAAAACAATGGGCCTCCAAATTGTGGAGCACCATTGTGTTTTAATGAAAGATGATAATCATATTGTTGGTGATCCGGGTCATTCTTCATTCCACCACTCCTCGCCCAGCCCTGGTGATAGACTTCGGCGGGTATGCCATGCGTTGGAGAGGCTGCTGCAAGGACATACATAATGAGACATTCGTTGTATCCTTCGACGGCAAAGTTCATTTTCCACTGATGTTTGGGTGACCAATGCCAGTACAAAACATTTTGATCATTTTTCCGATGCCAGTCGAATTCAATCGCCTTCCATAGTTTATCGATTTTTGCAGCAAGCTGTTGCTCTGCTTCATTACCATCGTTAAAATACTGGCGAACACAAAGCAAACCCTGAGCGAGGTAAGAAGTTTCAACCAGGTCACCACCATCATCATTCGGACTGAACGGTTTCACGTTTCCGGTTTCACCGTTCCACCAATGTGGCCAAACACCATGAAAGCTATCGGCTTTTTCAAGCCACGATACAAACTTATTCAAACGCTCATAACCTTGCTCGCGGGTGATAAAGCCTCGTTCAATCCCGACCAGGATCGCCATTACACCAAATCCACTTCCACCGGAGGTAATGATGTGTTTATCATTTTCAGGGTAGACGTTATCAACATGAAACCGTTCGCGAGCGCCACCAGAAACCGGTTCGGCGCCATCCCAGAAATACTGGAAGGTACGATATTGAACCAGCGTGAGTAGAGAATCGTCACTAATTGAATCGCGGTGTTGAACAGTCTGAGATGCTGTTGGTTTTTGTCGTGAGCAGCCGCACAAGACCAGTAAGAAAACAATCAGATGGGGTAATAATCGCTTCATGCCTAGTAGTTAAAATCCAGTTTATCCAATCCACTTTGTACTTCCGGTGCAGACATGAACAAGTTCCAAAGTAAGCCAGTCCGATAGTTTTCGATCATGATAATGATTGGTCCCTGATCGATGGCGAGGTACGAATCTGCAACCCAACCTTCCGTAAGATTAAACGCATCATAAAATCCATAGTCACCCCACAGCTTATCGCCCATAATGTAATAGAAGAATTTCAGGGCTTTCATAGATTCTTCCGGTGTATATGGAAATGAGGATAGCGCAGCCGTTGGTGTAATTACTCCAAGATCATTCAATGGAGAGTGTGCTGAGTACCCTTTGTGATTATCACTGGCCGTAAGTCCCCAGTTTTCATCGCCGTATCCAACATAATTTTTTGGATTATCAATGGCATAAGCCTGATTGATCAGCGTATGATTTACATTTTGTGTCCAGTAATTGGCATAGTTGTCTTCGAGGCTACGTGGATCCAGCCCAAGGAATGAGTAGTGACTGAAAAACAGGGGACCGCCGTAATCTTCCCCGAGCGGAAGTGTAATGTCATAGAAAGTTTTTCCGTTCTGTATCGCTCCATTACGCGCATAACCCTTCTGGTACACGTCAGCATCAATGGTATGCGTAGGTGATGCTGCTGCCAGCACGTAGGTTATCAATGTCTCATTGTGTCCCCTGATCTGATGATTCATGACCCACTCCTTGTCAGGAGACCAATGCCAGTAGAGTACGTCTTCACCGTCTTTTGTGTACCAATCCCATTCAACACCCTGCCATAAGACATTGATACGATTTATCAGGGCTGCTTCATCAGGCTCAGCCGGATTCAGATACTGGCGAAATGTTAACAACCCTTGTACAAGCAAAGCGGTTTCAACCAGATCACCACCGTTATCATTTGCACTGAAAGGGATAACCTTGCCCGTGTTGCCATTTATCCAATGAGACCAGGCACCGTGAAATCGATCTGCACCTTCAAGGAAGGTTAAAATTTCATCCAGGCGTTGTAGCCCTTCGTCACGTGAAATAAAACCGCGTTCAATACCAACAACCATGGCCATAAGACCGAATCCAGATCCACCGCTTGTCACCAGATCACCCGAAGTATTTCTTTCGCGTGCCATACCACTGTTGGGCTGGGCAAAATCCCAAAAATATTTGAAGGTTTGTTGCTGAACGAGGGTGAGCAGCGCTTCGTCTGTGATGAGGGGAAAATCCGGAACAGTACTCTTTGTAGTATAAAACGTTTTTGCAAACTGATTAAACACTTCCTCATTTGTACCTGTAAGTTTATCTGAAATTACAAGCTGGTATCTTTTTAGTTCCGCCAGTCCTTGGTTAGGCTTTATTACTAGCGTCTTATTATCACTACTAAGTGTAAAACTAAGGGGTATAGACGATCCTCCGGAAATTCTTATCGCATCCTCAACAACTGACGCTTCTATAGCATGTGAAAACGTAGCTTCGAACTCGACGTTCGAAAGTGGAATATTTTGTACGTTTGACTTCGTCAAAACTTCTTCCTCATTGATTTTTAATGAAGTAAGTCCGAGCGTTGATGGCACGGTAGTAAACTCAATTGAATAACCTGGAAACGATTCACCATCATTCCCCTTTAATCCATTTTCAATACGAAGCTGATATGAATTGTTGGGCTGAAGGCTAACATTGGGCTTAGCGGATACCGTCTTACCATTGTCAAGATAAGCGAAGGTTAAATGCGCTTCCTCGTTGGTTGTAGCATTTAACAGTGTAATATTTTCATCGCCAAAATTTTCATTTATCGCAGTAGAGAAAGACATAACAATGGGTTTATCGACGGGAGCCGCATTGTTATTCGTAAAATCAATCAAATTCAATTTATAGGTACCGATTTTTATGTCAGAAAGTTGTATTTGCGTGGTAGTATCCGGCTCATTCTCTTTGTCGTCACATGATGACAAACAAAACGGAATAAAAATAAAAACGTACCACCTTAACATGTTTCTCATCAGCACATCAAAAAGTTGTAAAAAGGTTTCCGGTAAATACCGGAAACCTTAAACCAAATTCATCTAACTAAAACTAAACTATCTTTATGGTTTTTCAGAGTTATACATCAGCGTAACTTCGGTAGCCGTTAATGGCTTTGAAAAAATGCGAACATCATCCATTAATCCATGATAATGCTTGTTTGCAGGGTCGGTTGGATCTGTACCATCAATTGTAGGGTCTGCCCATTCATCAACAAGAGTTCTGTTTTCACTTGATTGAATAAAGCCCAATGCTAATTTATTCCCTGGAGCAGGATTTCCAGCATACACAACCCCGGCGGCATTTTTCTTCGGATTATCATCGGGGAAAAGCGTAAAGTCATGTTCTTTCACCGCTTCGCCATTGATATACATTGTATTAACTTTGGTTGTGCTATTGTATGTCACAACAACATGTGCCCACTTGTCTTTAAAATAGGTTTCTCCTACGCCACCCGAAGCGGAAACATCTTTATTAATTGTAGTACCCTGAAACCCACCATTGTCTTTGGTTTCTCCATTACCTGGATACCAGCTATCCTCTCCATCAGTTCCATTGGGTAATTGATAACGCATCGCCATCTTTACCCACATCCAATCATTTGGAATTTCAAACTGAAATCCATACGCTCCCGCTAACCCAAGGACAAATTGTCCACGGCCTTCTGAAAAAGTAGGCTTAATCCAAAAGCTAACAGCAAAATCTTCATGTGTCATAAATTCATCTGCATTTGGAATCTCTATTAATGTTGTTGTTCCATTAAACGAAGCAGCCTGGCCAGCGTTTGCATTACGGGAGTCCACATAAGTAACGTCAATTACTTCGGTGTCGGAGGGATCGTAATCACCAACCACATCGTCAGCATTATTTTCGAACGAATAGTGCGCTATAACGCCAGCTGGTGCAAACGCTCCTGCTGTTGTAAAATTACGTTCCACATCTGCCAAAATTTTTCCTCCTTCAGATTGAAGGCCATTGATGCGGAGGATATACAAAGTACCGGAACCCAGGTCTTCAACGGTTGAAATTGTTACCGTTCTATCAGAAGCCGTAACGTCGATATCCATTTCCGCATCGTCATAATCCCGGATTAATTTTACATTAGCATCCGTCGCTGTAGAGGCATCTACGTCCGTCGAAAATGTAGCAACTACTGTCGCATCCACAGGAACATTATTGGGGCTGGTTGCGCCATTCAAATCTATATCACCTGCAGTTAAAGACGATAGGGTTATACTTTTTGCTCCTCCGTCATCGTCATCACTACAGCTCTGATATGTGAGCGAAATTGTTGCCAGCAGACAAAGCATGACTGCTATGCTGCGTAGCGATTTAAATTGTTTCATCATAATTCTAAGTTTAAAAGGTTATTTGTTTTTACTCCCAATTGTTGTTTTGTCCGATAACATTTTGGGTTAAATCGGTTTCACTTTGTGGTATTGGTAAGAGCTCGTGCTTATCCTGTATAAATCCTAATGAGCCTAAAACTGCAGATGCTTTTCCTGTTCGAACCAGATCCCAAAACCGATGTCCTTCAAGCGCAAGTTCAATTCTTCGTTCATGCAGAATAATTTCCAACAAAAGATTTGTATCCGTTTCTGTAATGTCCGGCAGGAGTTCAGGCACATCACCGCGCGCGCGCTCACGTACTTCATTAAGGTGAATAAGGGCGTCTTCCGGCTTGTTATTCCGCGTAAGCGCTTCAGCTGCCATTAGCAAAACGTCTGCATAGCGTATGATGCGACGGTTGTGGCCAAATTGCGTAGGTACATCGTTCCCTGCGGTCCAGACTTTTTGATTATAGCATTCAATTTGAAGTAGATTATCATTTTCATCTCGTGTTTCGTCCGGTGTAGATCCATCACCAACTATAGTTATGCCATCCAGTTCTTCTCCTAAATAAATTACAGTGGCATCCAGGCGTGGGTCGCCTTCCTCGAAAGCTTCCTGAAGATCCAACGAAGGCCGATTGAAACCCCAGCCACGGTTTGGCATTCCTCTTACACCTTGAACATTTGCATACGGGTTACCACCGTTTTGTACACTTTCAAAACGCGTAGCACCTATCTCGAAAACAGATTCGACGCCATGCTCACCAGCTTCGCTATTAGCATCTGAAAAGTTTTCTTCTAAGTCATATTGCCCGGATTGAATTACTTCTAGCGAATACTTTTCAGCATTTGCCCAATCACCTTGAAATAAATAAACCTTGGCTAACAGTGCTTTAGCGGCGCCTTTGGTGGCACGACCTAAGTCTTTAGATGAATAATCAGATTTTTCAGGAAGCATCTCAATGGCATCCAGGAGATCTGCTTCTATTATCGCGTATACGTCTTCCGAAGTATCACGTGTTAAATCCAGCGATGGCGCAGTTCCTGTAACAATAGGTACACCGCCCCATGCCCGAACGAGATCAAAATAAAATAGAGCACGTAGAAACTGTGCCTCACCAATATATCTATTGCGAAGCGTTGCATCCATACTAATTGCAGGGACAAGCTGAATCACGACGTTTGAACGCTTTACACCTTCGTACAATGTATTCCACCAGCGACTTAAACTTCCTTCGGTAGGAATATGCGTAAAGTTGTCGTATGGACCAATCGTTGCTGCCGCATCATCGGGATTACTTCCCTTATGCGCATCGTCAGACATAATGTCCAATATGGGGAACAAGCCCTGATGATAAAGGTTTATGCGAAGGATATTATAAACTGCATTGGTTGCTAAAAGTGCATCCGACGCAGTAGTTGGGAAATTTTCTTGTGTAAGCTGGCTTTGCAATGGCTTTTCGAGAAAGTCACTACAACCAGACATGACCCACATAGGTGTCATGATCAATAGACTTTTAAAAAATTTAGAACTTTTCTTCATATCTGTTCATTAAATTTTAAAATGTTACGTTTAGTCCTGCAGAGTAAATAGCGGTTACTGGGTAACCACTATTATCAATGCCGTTGTTCAACGCATCACCAGAACTTACCTCAGGAGAGTAACCATTGAATTTTGTACTTGTAAAGACATTTGTTCCGCGGACATAAAGTCGCGCTGATTTCATACGAACCTTTTCGGCTACGTTGGTTGGGAGGTTATAGCCCAGCGTAATATTTCTTAACCGAAAAAATGATCCATCCTGAATGAACCGTGATGATGGAAGGAAATTGTATCCACCTTGTGAAGCTCTTGGTTCATTGTCGCTGGTTCCTTCTCCTGTCCACCTGTTAAAAACATGCTTCTCGAAATTATACAAGTCAGGCCGAACTGTTTCTTTCGCGTTGAAGATCTTATTTCCAGATTGTCCTTGAAAGTCAACCGACAGATCAAACGCCTTATAGGCAACTTCGATGTTAAAACCGTACAAGAAGGTTGGAATGGGAGAACCTAAATATGTTCTGTCATCGCTATTTAGAACACCATCATCAGTAACATCAACAAAACGCACATCGCCAACGCCTGCGTTGGAAAGGTGTGGGTAGGCATTTAATTCACCTTCGTTTTGAAAAACACCATCTGTCTTATAACCATAAAAAGCACCTACAGGAAATCCGGGTCTTGTCGCTGTGGTTGAAGCGCTATTGAATAAAGGCTTACTATCTTCACTTGAACCAAATACGCGTGTTGCTTCATTATGAACAGTTGAACCTACCGCACCGATCCTATACTTAATTCCATTCCATTCGTTAGTCCAGCTTACATCGTACTCAATACCGGTGTTTAACATCTCTGCGGCGTTATACATTATGGTTGCACCTTCACCATTGCCGAGATAACCAGGTACTGGTAGTGGAATAAGAATATCTTTAGTTGTTTTATGGTAATATCCGATTTCAGCTCTAAGTTGATCGTTAAAGAACCCCATTTCCAATCCAACATCAGTCTGGTAGGTGTTTTCCCATTTTAAATCCGGATTTCCGGAAACGCCATAGGTTGAGCCTGGGTACACAGTTTCATCCGTACCGAAAACACCACCCACGCCATTTAAGACCGGAGAGTATATCCGATTGTATTCAATTTTTTCATTTCCTACTATTCCCCAGCTTGCCCTCACTTTTAAATTAGATATCGCTTCAAAGTCACGCATGAATTCTTCATTGATAATATTCCAACCAACAGCAAACGCAGGAAAATATGAGTAGCGATTTTCGCTGGTAAATTTTGATGAACCGTCTATCCGGTACGTTGCAGTAAACAAATATCTTTCATTGTAAGTATAATTGATCCGACCTAAGTAGGAGGTCATGGAATAGTTTTGATTAATATCAACACTGTTTGAAATTGTTCCTGCATCAATATTGTCTGGATTTAAATACCAAAAGTCTCTTCCTGGTCTGATAATGTTCTGTCCACCTATCCCCATATTTTCGGAAGTTGATTCCTGCATCGTATACCCAATCACTGCACCGATTCGATGCTTATCTAAATCTTTATAATAATTCAATGTATTTTCCCACAACCATGAAAATCGATCACCATAACCCTTATTTAAATCACTCGTTGCATTTTGTTGTTGTGGTGATACATAAAAAGCAGGTGTGAAGCTTTCGTTTTTTCTAAACTCTCCATCAAAGCCAAAACTGGATTTGAATGTAAAACCTTCAAGAAAGTCAACCTCAACAAAAAAGTTACTAACTGAGCGAACACCATTGTCGTAACTATTTGTGTTTGCTAAATCGGCCAGTACATTTCCAACGCCCGGCACTTCAGAATAGCTTCCATCAGGTTGGTATGGGTTGATTGTAGGCTGCGCTCGATACACAATGAAAGGCGCGTTTCCATTGGTATTTTGCTGACGATAGGGAGTTAAACTTATGTTATTCCCTAATCGTACATTTTTATGCAGACTATAAGTATTGTTGATTTTTAAACTAATTCGCTCGTAATGTGATTTAGGGATAATACCATCCTGAGAAAAGTACCCCAACCCAAAATAGTATTGCGTCTTTTCAGTAGCGCCCATTGCTGACACCTGGTAAGTTTGAATTGGTGCAGTTTCAAAAATTAAATCCTGCCAGTCTGTGTTAGGTACTGCATCAACGTTGTTGTAGGAACCTGGTTTTATTTCGTTTACTACAATCGCAAATTCACGTCCATTGAGAAGATCAATTTTATTTTGAAGTTGTTGAACGCCATACTCAGCTGAAAAATTAATCACGGGAGCTTCCTGTCCCTTCTTAGCCTGGCGTGTAGTAACCATGATCACACCATTTGCTCCTCTTGATCCATAAATCGCTGTAGCAGATGCATCTTTTAAGACCTCCATCCGCTCAATATCATTGGCATTTAAGTAATCAATGTTCTCCGTCAATACACCATCAACAACATAGATGGGATTTGAATTACCCATCGTTCCGGTTCCTCTTATCCGAACGATTGGACTAGCTCCTGGTGCGCCGGAAGAGCTCGTTATTTGTACACCGGAAATTTTTCCTTGCAAAGATTGCATCGGCGAACTGGAAGGCACTTTAGTTAAATCGCTGCCGCTTACGGAAGAAACTGCGCCAGTTAAATCTGACTTCCTAACAATTCCATAGCCTATAACGACAACATCTTCCAGTAGTTCAACGTCACTTTCCAAAACGACATCCAGCGTAGTCCGCGATCCCACGGGAATAATTTGCGCCTTGTATCCCACAAATGAAAAGTTTAAGGTATTCTCTTCAGCGGCCAGCGAAATTGAATAGTTTCCGTCAGCATCTGTGCTTGTGCCTTTAGAAGTGCCTTCTACAATAACATTTACACCGGGCAACCCTATTCCCTCGTCGGCTGAGGTCACTTTGCCCGTGACGGTCCGATCTTGCCCGTAAACTTGATTAGCAGCCAGCCACAGCAATAAAATCACAGATAGAAGTCTTGTCATAAATTCACCCGTTATGTGTACCAATCATTACAGACAATTGTCTTGCTTGAAGCGGTGAATTTTGTTTAAGTCAATGAATTTCGAAGATTTTTTTAAAGGATTCGATCAGTTTTTCTGCTTTCAAGAAAAATTCCACAATGTCTTTTTAACGGAATAAAAACATTGATTTCAAACGATTACATAGGGTTTCGATGGCTTTACATGCTTTGGTTTTACGGAATAAAAACACGGCACATAAAGCTGCGCGGTCTTCGTCTATTTAAGCGAATTTTTTCACAATTTGTAAATCATAGTGGGTATGAAAATACCCGTCATTAATTTAAAGACGGCCTTAGCTGCGCCGATTTTCGAGTCGCTTTTGGCGACAAGTCATACAAAAGAATCACCTCTTCCCAGCGGGAAACAACCGGCCTTTTTCCCTTGCTCTCAAGATCCTGTAGCCGCTCCTGCACTTTATGTTTAAAGCCCCAAATCGTATTCACACGGAGTTCCAGGTTCTGCGCGAGCGACTCCAGTGTGCTATCCTTTTTTCCGGCGACGACCAGATAGGCGATATAAAACGCTCTTTCAATGGGAAACTTCGTACTGTGAAATATAGTATAGGCTGTGATCGATTCGTTGTATCCGCACCGGGTGCAACGTCTTGAAAATTTTTGGGCGCCTTTGAAATACTTTTCGTTTTCACACTTGCGGCAACTGAAACCTTTTTCCCATTTCAAGCTTTCCAAAAAGCGATAGCAGGCCAGCGTGTCAGGATAAAGCGTCTGAAATTGTTTATAGTCCATCGTTTTTTCCATCAACCGGTCGTTCAATACTTCCTTAAGGCTGTTCTTCAATTTCCAGTTATCGAGATCGAGCAGTGAATTGATTTGGTTGATCTCAAAAGCCTGGCGTTCTAGCTTTTTATTGATCTCTTCGAGTTCCTGGTTTTTTTCGTTCAGTTGAATGGTGCGTTCCTGTACCTTGTCTTCCAGCTCAAGATTCACTTTATCCTTTAACTGCATATTGATCTCATGCTGATGGATGATGCGTTTTAATGCACGATCACGCATGGCTTTTAAAATGCGAATCCGGTCGCCAAGCGCGAAGGTTAACAGCAACATTTCAAGTACAAAACTGATGTGGAGACTATAATGCGAAAGGATGGTAAATCGCAATACATTAAAATAGACTAACGTGCGAAGGAAAAAGCCGGTGAAGAGCACGCCATACGCGATGACGAAAAAACGCGCTGGCCGGTATCCTCTTCTCCACACCACAATGCCAGCGTAAAAAATGAGTGACAAAGGAAGAATATCCAGGGTGCGATAAGGCAAAAGTTTTGGAAAGAATAGTAATGCCGCCACAAAGAGCGCAGACCTGGCAATAATTGTTACCTTAAATAATCTGTCGAGCGCTGGTGCCTGTGCTTTGGTGCGTAAAAATCTCCGCGTAAATATGAGAGAGGACAAAATGACGCCGTACAACGATACACCCACTGCATAGTCGTTTAACTCCGGGTGATTGGGCCAGAAATATTGAAATCCTATCCCATCGAGACTAATGGCATACGCGGCTACGCTGAGCAAATAAATAATGTAGTAGAGATTTTTTATTTCGCGGATGGCGAGAAAGACCAACAGGTTATACAAACAGATGATGAGAATCATTCCGTAAAAAGTGCCGAACAGAAAGTATTCGTTTAGCGTATAATAAACGAACCAGTTAACCGACCGCAGGGCAATCCGCATGTCTGCGAAATCGGCTGATTGTACTTTAAAATAGTAGTACATCACCGTATCGGATTTCATATCGAGTAAAATCTCGAAATTTTTATGGGGAATGATGCGTTCGTTAAAAGGTTGTTTATCGCCCATGGCAACATTCCGGAATGAACCATCAACGTTGGGGATATACGCTTCGATGTGATCGATTGTCTGATCGTAAAATTCAAGTAGCCATACCTTGTGTGAATTGGGGTTCGACTTGATTGGCAGTCTTATCCAGTAAGCGGCATTGGGCTGAAAATCCTTATTCTGATAATCGGGATGTTGTTTAAATCGGTTTGAAAATGAATTAGACGAGATTTCCCAAAACGAAAGTTGATTCGTCGCATCAACGTAGAACGGCAATTCGTAAGGCATGAAGTCGCGCTGATTGATCGCATCGTCTATTTCTATTACGGCTTGCGAAAACGAAGGGACACAAGCGGTGCTCACCAACAGGCTTATTAAAAAAACCAAACGCTTCATAATCCGAAGGTAAGGATTTTGTATAAACCGTGTTGATCAATACGTGCGTTTTAGTGCCACAAAGTGCCACAAAGAAATGCAGAAGTTTCACAAAGAATTCTTTGTGAAACTTTGTGCTCCTCTGTGTACCTCTGTGGCACCTTATTCGTTATCCACATCGAATGTGCGGGGGCGAATCCTGGATTGTTTCCACTCCTCCAGTTGTTTCGCGCGTTCAGCAAGCTCTGCTTCGGTTGGTTTGTATTTTATTAGTGCTTTAAGGTCGGGTTGACCCGCATCTACCCATGCGGTAAACCAAAAGCTTGCCACTGTTTTAATCGCACTACGCATCTGGCGTTCTACCATACCATCGAGTATTTTATGATAGGCTTCGGCATATTCTTTGGAATACACTTTCACTGTTTGCCTTCCTTTTGTTTCAAACGAATACTTCTTCTCACCAAACTGGTTTGCCAATTTCTTCTCCTCTCGTAACACAGAATCCATAGCATGATGAGAGGTGGTGATCACTTTCCAGATGGTTTGTTCCCGATCATCAATGTAAACCGCCTTGTCAACAAAAAAATTATACTCATCGCTATACAACTCCACCAAACGCGACTCCCAGAATGCATGGATTCCGTCCTGTCCGGTCTTTTGTCCGTTGTAATTTTCGGTGGTATGTAAGGGCACGTGTGCATCACCGATGTAATGACCGATATCCGCAGACACACGAAGGATACGATCCGGATTCCGGAGCATAAAAGCATCCTTTAGCCGGTGATACATCCGCTCAATATGCCAGGGCAATACACCATAAGTTTTCAACGTGTCCTCGGTGTACACCTCCACTGCTTTGAACCAGTTTCTTGGCATCTTCATCAGCGCACTGTCACCATAGTGGTCCAGGTCAATGTAATGGCGTGCCGCCTCATCCACGACAGAATATCGTCGCCGATCTGCATTCACAGCCGACTCTGTGAGGTAGTCAATATTCATTTTATAGAAACCAATCATTTCTGCGGGAAGAATAAAGACGGCATACCGGTTAATCCTTTTGTGGCCGAAGAATCCCCAGCTTGAGAACACGAGTACGATGATAAACGCTGTAACGCATCGGATGATACATTTCGAACACAAAGATGAAATGGATTGAATTCTAGAAAACGGGCTCTTCATTTTGACAACGGGTTAAAAGGCTTGCACATTGGCTCACCTGCTTTTTGAACTGATAACAATGGCAATTCAAATTTAATCACTTTTCACTCTCGCAAAAAGAGATGGATACCTTTTCATCTCATTACTTACTACCGTTAGCCATAAAAAAGAATTCAAAATCTTTTTATAACCTAAAACTAATGCAAACTTTGCCGCTTCATTTTACCAGGGAACAATACGCCTTATGCGACAAAATTTATTGAGTGAGGGAGCTAACGAACTCAGTTACGAGATTCGCGAGATCGTTAAAAAAGCAGATCAGTTGAGAAAGCTTGGCATGGAAATCTCCTTTGAAAACATCGGAGACCCGATTCAAAAGAATCACAAACTTCCTGAATGGATCAAAGAACTGATCGCGGATCTCACGCGACAGGATTCGACCTATAGCTATTGTCCGTCGAAGGGCATGTTGGAAACAAGAGAATTTCTGGCCACGCAAACCAACGCTATGGGCGGCGTACAGATCTCGGCAGAAGATATTTGTTTTTTCAACGGGTTAGGCGACGCCATTTCAAAAGCGTATCAGTTCCTTACACCTACTTCCAGAATTATCGGACCATCGCCGGCATATTCTACACACTCCAGTGCGGAGGCTTCACATGCCGGGCACCAACCGCTAACGTATAAGCTTGATCCCAACAACAAATGGTATCCGGATATTGAGGATCTTTACAACAAGGTAAAGTATAACCCGAACATCGTAGGGATTCTCATTATCAACCCGGACAACCCTACGGGCATGGTGTATCCGCTGGAGACGCTGAAAAAAATTGTAGCGATTGCAAAAGAGTTCGATTTGTTCTTAATCGCGGATGAGATCTATATCAACATTACATACAACGGCGCGCGTGCATATTCATTGGCTGAAATCATTGACGATGTTCCAGGCATTTCCATGAAAGGAATTTCAAAAGAGATGCCCTGGCCCGGGGCACGTTGTGGATGGATGGAGTACTACAATCGCGACAAAGACGAACAATTCAATCGCCTGTGCAGTGCGTTAGACAATGCCAAGATGATTGAAGTTTGTTCAACAAAGCTTCCACAATTAACCATTCCGAAAATATTTGGCGATCCGCGCTTCAAAGTTTACCGTGAGGAAACCAACCGGAACATCGGCAGACGGAGTAAAATTATTGCCGATATTTTCCGCACGGTTCCTGAACTTACGTTTAACGAAACCTTCGGTGCCTTTTACAACACCATTATTTTTCGCGACGGTGTTTTAAAGCCACATCAAACATTGGTTATCGAAAACAAAACAGTGCAGACGCTTGTAGAGGGATGGGTGAATCAACCGATTAATCTCGACAAACGATTTGTGTATTATCTGCTTGGCGCGAAAGGTGTGTGTGTTGTTCCCATTTCTTCGTTTTGTTCAGAACTTCAGGGATTCCGTGTAACGTTGCTTGAAGATAACGAAGACACTTTAGTGAAAACGTTTTCGGCCATCAGAGATGGCATTGTTGAATATTTAAACAGCTAAATCACGAACAGATGTAAGCAGTCACTAACATTCGTTTTTTACGTTTTTTCAAATATTTTTTGATAATAACTTGAACGGTAAATGAATATTTGTGACAATTGTACTCGCACAGAATTTTATGGTAATCAAATCAAAAATAACCGAACGCTTGTTAAACCTGAATAGGTCATACAGCCTTTCTGTGCTTCTTATTATCGTCAATATTCTCGTGGTCAAACGTGGGGCGATAGTGGTATAAATTTTAATTGAAAAACATCACTAACCGCCCCGACTAAACCGGGGCGGTTTTGTTTTATATAGACCTGAACAAACTAACAGTTGTAAAATATGTACTACACCAAAGACACGGTTTTGTTTCTGAACGGCAAGTTCATTAAAGCCGTGGATGCACATACGGATATGTACAGCCAAACGCTTCATTATGGCTTGGGAGCATTCGAAGGAATCCGCGCGTATGAAACACGCAATGGTACCAAGATCTTCAAAGCTTATGAGCACTTTGAAAGACTGAAGAAGAGTTGTGCCCTGGTGAACATACCATTTCAGTATGAAACGGAAGAACTCATTCAGATTGCCTACCAGCTGCTGGAGAAAAATGATTTTTCTAACGCTTACATCAGACCACTGGTGTATTGTGGTGCAAATATGCAGCTCACGCAAACCAACGAAGTTTACCTGATGATGTGCGCCTGGCATTGGGACAAATACCATGGCGATAAGCAACTCAAACTTTGCATTTCATCTTATCAACGCCCAAATCCAAATGCGTTGAAAATGGAAGCCAAGGTTACAGGACATTACGTAAATTCAATCCTCGCTACAAGTGAAGCCAAAGTACGCGGTTATGATGAAGCACTCATGTTGGATATGAACGGACACGTGGCAGAAGCTCCCGGTGCAAACTTCTTTATGGAAAAAGATGGCGTGTTGTATACACCATCCTTAGGTCATATACTTCCCGGCATTACCCGTCAAACGGTAATCAATATCTGTCGCGAACTCGATATTCCAGTGAAAGAAAAAAATATAACACCGGAAGAGCTTGAAAGTGCAGACAGTGCTTTTCTCTGTGGCACAGCCGCCGAAGTGGTAGGTATAGAATCGATCGATGCAAAAACATTCCGAAAGCCGTGGTTTGAAAGTCTTGGTGCCACAGTGCAGGAAGCCTACACATGCCAGGTATTAGAGAAATCATTTAGTTATGTAATTATTTAAACAACCAGACCATGAAGAGCAGTGCATTTGTGATGCGCTGCCAACCTCACTTAAACAGTAAATATTTTTTAACCTTTATTATTGAATAACGCGTGAACGAACTGAATAAGTATAGCAAAACCCTTACCCAGGATCCCTCCCTGCCAGCAGCACAGGCGATGTTATACGGCATCGGACTTACCGATGATGATATGAAGAAAGCACAGGTCGGCATTGTGAGCACCGGATATGATGGTAACACCTGTAACATGCACCTCAACCAACTCGCGCAGGAAGTTAAAACTGCTGTGTGGGGTAATGACCTTGTCGGATTGGTTTTCCATACCATTGGTGTTAGCGATGGTATGAGTAACGGAACGGATGGCATGCGGTACTCGCTCGTGAGCCGTGAAGTGATTGCCGATTCTATTGAAACGGTATGTGGCGCACAATACTATGATGGATTAATTGCCGTTGTAGGGTGTGATAAAAATATGCCGGGCGCACTCATCGCAATGGGTCGTTTAAATCGCCCTGCGATTATGGTGTATGGTGGCACCATTGCAGGTGGTGACTGGAAAGGAAAAGAGCTCAATATTATTTCGGCATTCGAAGCCCTGGGCGAAAAGCTTGCAGGTAAGATTACGCCAGAAGATTTCAAAGGGATTGTAAAAAATGCCTGCCCGGGAGCAGGTGCATGCGGTGGTATGTACACGGCTAACACAATGGCCTCGGCGATAGAAGCAATGGGAATGGCACTTCCTTACTCGGCATCGAACCCGGCATTGAGCAAAGATAAATCAGCAGAATGTATTGATGCTGCTAAGGCCATTCGCAATCTGCTCGAACTTGACCTGAAGCCGCGTGATATCATGACCAAGAAAGCGTTTGAAAACGCCATTCGTGTGATCATGGTATTGGGTGGTTCTACAAACGCAGTGCTACACCTTATTGCCATGGCAAAATCTGCAGGCGTTGCACTTGATCAAGATGACTTTCAACGCTTGTCGGATAAGACGCCGCTCATCGCTGATCTTAAACCGAGTGGTAAATACCTGATGGAAGAACTTCACCGGATTGGTGGTGTTCCAATCGTAATGAAATATTTGTTGGAGAAGGGTATGCTTCATGGCGATTGCATTACAGTGACTGGTAAAACAGTAGAAGAAAATTTAGCCCATGTTCCATCGCTGAGTTTCGAAACTCAGGATGTAATCCTGCCACTTGAAAAACCAATTAAAGCGACAGGACACTTACAGATACTCTACGGAAACCTGGCAGAAAAAGGATCAGTCGCAAAGATTACAGGAAAGGAAGGAGAAAAATTTTCCGGACCTGCACGTGTATTCAATGGTGAGTTTGAATTGGTAGACGGAATTCAGAATGGCCGTGTAAAGGCTGGTGACATTGTGGTGATCCGTAATGTTGGCCCGAAAGGAGCTCCGGGTATGCCGGAAATGTTAAAACCAACTTCTGCTATCATGGGCGCTGGCCTTGGTAAAAGTGTTGCACTAATTACCGATGGAAGGTTCTCGGGTGGATCACACGGATTTGTAATTGGTCACATTACACCAGAAGCATTCGACGGCGGATTGATCGGGCTGGTTGAAGATAACGATCCTATCGAGATTGATGTTGTCAACAATGCGATAAACTTAATGGTGGATGATGCCACTATAGCAAAACGTAGAGCAGCCTGGAAACAACCCAAGCTGAATGCCACAAATGGAATTTTATTCAAATATGCTAAACAAGTAAAAACTGCTGCAGATGGATGCGTTACTGACGAAGAATAAAAAGGAAGCTCAACAGGGAGCTAAAGAAACGATTACAGGATCTGAAATATTGCTTCGTAGTCTTCTGGCTGAAGATGTTGATACTATATTCGGATACCCCGGTGGTGCGATTATGCCAGTATACGATGCGTTGTATAACTATGCAGATCGTTTAAAGCACATTCTTGTTCGTCATGAACAAGGTGCCATTCATGCGGCGCAGGGTTTTGCCCGTGTTTCCGGAAAGGTAGGTGTTGTTTTTGCAACGTCTGGCCCGGGCGCCACTAACCTTGTCACTGGTCTTGCTGATGCACTGATTGACTCCACACCTTTGGTATGTATTACAGGACAAGTTTTTGCACACTTGTTGGGAACAGATGCGTTCCAGGAAATCGACGTTGTGAATACAACGCTTCCGGTAACGAAGTGGAATATCCAGGTTGCTGAAGCGAAAGATATCGCACCGGCCGTAGCAAAAGCTTTTTATATCGCACAGTCGGGAAGACCAGGCCCCGTATTAATCGATATCACCAAGAATGCTCAGAATGAAATGATTCAGGAAATGGGTCATAAGAAATGTGAGCAAATAAGAACCTATAAACCCCGGCCAGTGCTACAATCCGAACAAATCGAGGCTGCTGCTGCAATGATTAATCCGGCCCAAAAGCCCTATATTCTTTGCGGCCAGGGTGTATTATTGGCTGGCGCAACCGATGCTTTGGTCGCCTTGTCGGAAAAAACTGGAATCCCTGTAGCCTGTACGTTGCTTGGACTAGGCGGATTTCCTGCAGACCATCCAAATTATGTAGGCTATCTTGGCATGCATGGAAACTATGGTCCTAATATAAACACGAATGAATGCGATGTATTGATCGCCATTGGTATGCGTTTCGACGATCGCGTAACCGGTAACGTCAGCAAATATGCGCGGCAAGCTAAAGTGGTTCACATCGATATCGACAAAGCCGAGATCAATAAAATTATTAAAGCTGATGTGGCTGTCCATGCAGACGCAAAAGAAGCGATTGAAGCATTGATCGGGAAATGTAATCCCGGAAAGCATGAAACATGGGTGAATACATTTCATGAACTCAACAAAGTTGAATTTGATAAAGTTATCACACCAGAGTTGAATTCGCCGGAGAAAGAGTTGAAGATGGCGGAAGTAATTTACCACCTTTCCAATATTACAGAAGGAAAGGCAACGGTGGTTACGGATGTAGGTCAACATCAAATGGTAACATCACGCTATTACCATTTCAAAAATCCAAGAACGCATGTTACTTCTGGCGGGGCAGGTACAATGGGATTTTCACTTCCTGCAGCAATGGGTGCAAAACTTGCGCAACCTGAAAGGGATGTTATTGCCGTGATTGGCGATGGTGGTTATCAAATGACAGTTCAGGAGTTAGGAACCATCATGCAATACAAAATCCCGGTTAAGATCATTGTTCTAAATAACAACTTCCTGGGTATGGTACGGCAGTGGCAACAGCTTTTTCACAACAAGCGTTATTCGTTCACCGAAATGGTGAATCCGGATTTCATTAAAATAGCAGAAGCTTATAGCATCCCGGCTCGTAAAGTTGAAAACCGAGACGAGCTTATCGATGCTGTAAAAGAAATGCTTGATGCCAAAACACCTTACTTCCTGGAAGTAGTTGTTGGAAAAGAAGACAACGTATTCCCTATGGTACCTGCCGGAGCTGGTGTTTCTGAAATCATGCTGGAGGCACCGCAGGGGAAGTAATTCGGTATTAGGAATTGGGCATTTAATGTCGTTTAGGTAAGCTTCCGTAAACCTTCTCCTCCGGAGACGGCAGGGTGAGGCCATAAAAAAGCAAGCTTAATTAAACGACATTGATTAAACATTAGATACAAACACTGACACACACTTCAACGCACACCAACTTATAGCGAAAAGCTTTGAAGCTTAGAGCTATCGATAATTAAACGAAACTGAAGAAAAATGAAAAAAGAATTCACCCTTGAGATTCATTCCGACAATAATTTTTCAGTATTGAACCGGATTGTAAATGTGCTGAACCGGAGAAGGGTCCGTATAAAAAAATTAATCGCCCATGAAAATGAAGATGATTTCCGGAGAGGTATTGCAGTGATTTTACTTCTCACTACACCAGACCTGATGGAGAAAGTTAAATTTCAGGTCGAAAAACTTATTGAAGTAGAGAAAGCAACCTACTGCGAAGGGTGCGATCTCTTTTTTGAACTCAATGAAAAGAATAACAAACAGGTAGCATAAATAAGTCAGTCTGGAAGACAAAAACAATTCGTAATCAATCTTAAGCATTAAACAAGAAACATTAAATTAACAATTATGGCACAGATCAATTTTGGTGGCGTTGTCGAGGAAGTGGTAACACGGGAAGAATTTCCGATGGAAAAGGCTCTTGACGTATTGAAAAACGAAACCATCGCAATCATTGGGTATGGTGTACAAGGACCCGCCCAGGCGTTAAACCTTCGCGATAACGGATTCAAAGTTATCATAGGTCAACGTAAAGGTTCGAAAACATGGGATAAAGCAGTAAGCCATGGTTGGGTTCCGGGTGAAACATTATTTGAAATCGAAGAAGCGGCAAAACGCGGAACGATCATTCAATTCCTGCTTTCAGACGCCGGGCAAATCGCACTATGGCCAACCATTAAACCATACCTTACCAAAGGCAAAACACTTTATTTCTCGCATGGTTTCGGTATCACCTTCAAGGAGCAAACCGGTATCGTTCCGCCTGCTGAAGTCGATGTCGTACTCGCAGCTCCAAAAGGATCCGGTACTTCTGTGCGCAGATTGTTCCTACAAGGAAAAGGGATCAACTCAAGCTACGCTGTTTTCCAGGATGCTTCCGGTAAAGCAAAAACCACAGCAATTGCGCTTGGTATTGGTGTAGGATCTGGTTACCTCTTCGAAACAGATTTCAAAAAAGAAGTTTACTCTGATTTGAGCGGCGAACGTGGAACTTTGATGGGCGCTATCGCTGGAATATTTGAAGCACAATATGAAGTGTTACGTGCCAATGGCCACTCTCCTTCTGAAGCTTTCAACGAAACAGTCGAAGAGTTAACGCAAAGCCTGATGCCGCTGGTAGCAGAGAATGGTATGGATTGGATGTATGCCAACTGTTCCACTACTGCACAACGCGGTGCCCTTGACTGGAAGAAAAAATTCAAAGCAGCAACCCTTCCTGTTTTCCAGGAATTATACAAAAGCGTTGCTACCGGTGAAGAAGCCCGCCGTACCATCGATACTTGTAGCAAACCTGATTACCGTGAAAAACTTGCCGAAGAACTTAAAGAACTTCGCGAAAGTGAATTGTGGCAAGCCGGCGCTGCTGTGCGTCAACTCCGACCTGAAAAACAACAGGTTGAAGCCAGCATGATCAACTAAGCGAATTGCCCAAAGGCCCTTCGAATTTTAAACATAACCCCGGCCTCTCAGGCGGGGTTATTTTCTTTTCAGCATATACTTTTTTTACAACCCTATGCCTATGGCACCTGAAACAGATCGCGTTTCGCTCAACATCAACGCAGCTTATTATACACTTAAGTCCGTGGTCTTAAAGACACCCCTGCAATTCCATGAAAAGCTTTCAGAAAAATATGGGGCTGAAATTTATCTCAAGCGGGAAGATTTGCAGGTTATACGTTCCTATAAACTTCGCGGGGCTTATAATCTCATTCAAAGCCTGAGTGCCGAACAGCGTCGGCGTGGCGTTGTATGCGCAAGTGCAGGGAATCATGCACAAGGTGTTGCTTTCTCCTGTAAAAAGCTTGACATCAAAGGTGTGATCTACATGCCGGCAATTACGCCAAAACAAAAAATCAACCAGGTAAAAATGTTCGGCGGAGACAACATTGAAATTGTTTTAACCGGCGATACGTTTGATGAATGCCAAAGTGACGCACTCGAATTCACGACTAAAAATGACAAGCTATTTATCCCTCCGTTTGATCACCTGAAAGTAATTGAAGGACAAGGTACGGTGGGAAAAGAAATACTCGATGAACTTACGGGTATCGACTACATCTTTGTTCCTATAGGTGGTGGCGGTTTATGTGCCGGCATCGGTGAATATTTCAAGACCTATTCACCCAATACCAGACTTGTTGGTGTTGAACCGGCAGGCGCTCCCTCTATGAAAGAAGCGCTGAAAGCAGGTAAACCGGTAAAGCTTGAAAAGATACAGCGCTTTGTAGATGGTGCTTCTGTTCAGAAAGTCGGCGATCTCACTTTTCCATTGTGTAAAGCTGTATTAACTGACATGTTACTTGTTCCGGAAGGAAAAGTAAGTTCAACAATACTACAATTGTACAATGAAGACGCGATTGTAGCGGAACCTGCGGGAGCATTGTCTATCGCTGCATTGGATCAATACAAGAGCGAACTCAAGGGTAAAAAAGTTGTCTGCATCGTCAGTGGTGGTAACAACGATATTGACCGCATGCAGGAGATCAAAGAAAGATCGTTGTTGTACGAAGGACTGAAACACTATTTCATTGTCCGGTTCGCCCAACGACCTGGCGCGTTAAAAGAATTTGTCAACCACATTCTCGGCCCTAATGATGACATTGTACGATTTGAGTTTATTCAAAAACACAATAAAGAAACCGGTCCTGCACTCATTGGCATTGAAGTAAAAACCCGTGATGATTTTCATGCGCTCCTCGAAAGGATGGATCATTACAAATTAAATTATACGCTGGTTAATCAGAACGAAAACCTGTTCGAATACCTCGTTTAGTTCATGGTTCAAGGTTCGAAGTGCAAGGTTTGGATTCGTGAAGCGATGGGGTTGCTGAAATGTTTGAGGTCTGAGGTTTGAGGTTTGAGGTTGGTTTCTGCAAGTTGATGAGTTTTCTGAATCTCATCAATCCATGGCGTTTCTTGAGCTAAATTCGCCTCCGGACTGCCTTAGTACGGGAAGGAATTTTTAAATACAAATAACTTCCTTGTTAGGTGCAGGATATGAAACTCTTCGCCTTTTTAAGGAGGGGTGGGGTGGTTAAACCCGCGCGAATTTACTTAAACCTAAACCTGGGTAGCAACTCCCGCCCGAGATTAGATTTGTGTTCTGTATTTGAGTTTTTAACCCTTCCGCCTTTGCTGCGCTCGGCAGGGGCTGACTAAAAAGACTTTTTGTCGCAACGACTGCCATCAATAATTTTGTTTTCGAATTCAATTGGCAGACTTTTCAGACATTAGTTTTGTTTTGACTTAGAATACAAAACGTTGTATCGCACTCTTGAAAATGCAAAAGACTTTTTAGTCAGCCC
>DASPIZ010000013.1:0-21718 GCA_035628875.1 Ohtaekwangia sp.
TGAAATAAACACCGTGTTGCCCATAGGCAGCAGGTACGAAAAAGCAACACACAAAAGCAAGCTGAAGGATTCTACGTAATTTCATGGGTGTAAAGGATTGGTTCAGGAAAGCAACGAATAGCAAATGTGTTTAGTATTACACGTCACGTTATGTTGATCAAGTTTCATGTTTGAAGAAGCTGATTAGGCTATCGAAAATAACCTGAAGCTTACATCTTGAAGCTTATCGAAAACGCCAAAGTTACAGATCATCAAACTCGTAGCTGGAGGCTCGCAGCTCGCAGCTTTTTACAACACGTACAATTTATAGAAAAACATTTTACTATCTTGAAAAAAAATTAACCTGAACAGCGATGAGCGAGAACCACTTTAAGCCCATACTTGGACTACGGGATGCGACCATGATCGTGGCAGGGTCAATGATCGGATCGGGGATCTTTATTGTAAGCGCGGATATTCTTCGTAATGTCGGAAGTGCAGGATGGCTCATCGCTGTGTGGCTCATCACGGGATTCATGACCATAACCGCTGCCGTAAGTTATGGCGAACTCAGTGGTATGTTTCCCAAGGCAGGTGGACAATACGTATACCTTAAGGAAGCGTATAACCCATTGATCGCATTTCTTTATGGGTGGAGTTTTTTCGCCATCATCCAAACGCCTACCATAGCCGCAGTAGCTGTGGCTTTTTCAAAATTTACGGCCTATATTATTCCAGGAGTGAGTGAAGATATTATTTTGTTTCAATGGGGATTCATCACGGTCACGCCGGCACAGTTACTGGCCATAGCCGTTATTGTATTGCTCACCTACATCAATACGCGTGGGGTGCAAAGCGGTAAGCTGATACAGACTACACTCACATCAATTAAATTACTCAGCCTTTTTGGCCTCATTGTTTTTGGTTTTATCATGATGGACGGTGAGGTATGGAAAGCAAATTGGACCAACGCCTTCGACTTGCGTCCACTCACAACAGATGAAGCCATTGGTCATTATACAAGATTAGCAGCTTTTGGAGCGATTGCTTCCGCTATGGTAGGTTCAATTTTTAGTAGTGATGCGTGGAATAATGTGACGTTCATTGCCGGCGAAATTAAAAATCCGCAGCGCAATATCGGTCTGAGTCTTTTCCTGGGAACACTCATCGTAACGTTAGTTTATGTAAGTGCCAATGTAATGTACACAGCGGTGTTGCCACTTCAGGAGATCGCGTTTTCTGATAAGGACAGGGTAGGGGTTACTACGTCGATCGCCATATTCGGTGATGCCGGAACAAACATCATCGCGTTGATGATTATGATCTCCACTTTTGGTTGCGATAACGGACTCATCCTTGCCGGAGCACGCGTTTACTATACGATGGCAAAAGACGGATTATTTTTTCGTCAGGCCGGAACGCTGAATAAATCTGGTGTTCCTCATCGGGCGCTCTGGATGCAATGTCTGCTTGCGTGTATCTGGTGCTTTACCGGAACGTATGGCAATCTCCTCGACATGATTTCATTGGGGGTCGTGATGTTTTACATGCTCACCATCATCGGCATTTTCGTTCTTCGAAAAAAACGTCCGGATGCACCACGTCCCTATAAAGCATTTGGCTATCCATTTCTTCCCCTGATCTACCTGTTGATGGGCGCGGCGTTTTGTACGCTTCTGATCATCTACAAACCAAATTACACCTGGCCTGGTATCATTATCGTTCTCATGGGTATTCCTGTTTACTTTCTGGCGCTAAGGAAGTTCAAGGGTTGATGGTTCGAAGTTCAAAGTTTATGGTTCATGGTTCAAAGTTCAAAGTTCATGGTTCATGGTTCATGGTTCAAAGTTCAAAGTCGGTTTTCGATAACGACGGGCTGGTGCTAATTGTTTGAGGTTTGATGTCTGAGGTTTGAGGTTGGTTTTCTAAAACCGATGCGTTTTCGAAATCAACTTGCGGCTTGTAGAATCAAATAAGTTAGCTGCCCAACAAACTCGGAACTCGTAGCTCGTCACTCGAAGCTGATTGGAACATCAAACCTAAAATGTTCTCGAACATCTTAAAGCCCGAACCCTGAAGATTAACTTTTGTTTCTGCGAACGAATCATTTTCCTTTTGTAGGGAGATCCTTCTGACGGTAACGACATGTGGAGGATTGAGAGAGTTAAACGGAACGCCAAAACCGTCAAACCTCAAACCTCAACCGTCGAACCTCAAACTTTCACGCCTGATTCGGTGATGCAATCTGATTCGCGAGTACCTGGATGCCTTCGAGAAACGAATGTGGTTCGTACCCTAAGTCTTTTCGGGCTTTGTCTATATTGAAGCCTGTAGTAAGGGGACGTCGTGCAGGTTGTGTGAATTGTGTAGAATCTGTTTTTTTGATTAGCGATTTATCCAGCTTAAAAAAATCTGCGGTATACATCGCGATATCGTATGGAGAAATGAAATCCTTGCCTGAGATATTGTAAATGCCTTTGGCTTTTTTCTTTGCTGCGAGAAAACATCCTTGCGCAAGGTCTTCAGCTAATGTGGGCGTACGCCATTGATCATTCACTACCTGTATCGTTTTGCCTTGCTCTAAACTTTGCTTTACCCACAATACGATGTTCGAGCGACTCATGTCACGCGTAATACCATACACGAGCACAGTACGGAGGATACACCAGTCCAGGGAACTGTTCATAATTAATTCTTCGCCGGCAAGTTTACTCTCACCATAAAAATTTACAGGGTTTGGTTTTTCGTTTTCATCGAGGGGTCCGTGTGTTCCATCAAAAATGAAATCAGTGGAAACGTGAATCAATCGAACATGATGCTGGCCACATGCAGCGATGAGGTTTTCAACAGAATTTACATTGGCTTTCCAGCAAGCTTCCTGGTTCGTCTCACACTGATCAACATTGGTCATGGCAGCGGTGTTGATGATTACATCAGGTTTGGTATCACCAATCACCTGGTTAACGGCTGCGCTATCGGTAATATCCAGACTGTGGTATTGACCAGGACTAATCGGAAGTACAGATTCGCCACGTGCAGTGGCAATGAGCGAGGCAGTGTTATCCGACAGGATTAATTTTGTTAGCTTCTGGCCCAGTAAGCCATTGGAACCAGTGACAAGGATTTTCATGAATTTGGGTGAAAATGAAAACTATTTTTTAACCTCCGGATAAGTATACCCGTATTCTTTCTCAATTTTTTTTCTCGACAATTCCTCAAGCGTAACAAACATGCGGATGTCTTCAATCGGACGGTCTGCCTGATCCTTAGGTTGTGCTGCAATTTTATCGATCACATCGAGGCCTTTAATTACTTTTCCGAATACGGTATAACCTTCATCGAGGTGCGGTGCGCCTCCTACAGTGGTATACGCTTCTATTTTTTCGGGAGAAATTTGTTTATCAGTTTCTATGCCCGTTGCCTTTTCAACACGAGGTTTTAGTTTCATGATGTAATCCTGGTAACCTTTCATGTTGCCGCTTTGATAAAAGTTTACGACAGAATCATAGGCTGGCTTGTTGTTTGGATCCTGGAAGTATTGTTGCATCGCGGTATTCAGCTTTAACTGATCGGTTCTTAATTCTTCTTCTTTAAATACGGAACCGTGTACGATATAAAATTGACTTCCACTGGAAGCTTTTGTAGGATTTTGATTATCGCCCAGACGTGCTGCAGACAAAGCGCCTTTTTCATGGAACAATTTTGAATTGAATTCTGCATCGATGGTATAACCTGGTCCGCCCTGACCGAGGTGTTGTCCCGGTTGTGCGTTACGCGAATCCGGATCGCCACCCTGAATCATAAACCCTTCGATGATGCGATGGAAGAGCAAGCTATCGAAGTAATGTTCCTTGGCAAGTTTTATAAAATTGGCTTTATGTTTTGGTGTCTCATCATATAAAATGGCAACCATATCGCCGTACTTTGTTTTTATTGTAACGACATAATCTTTTTTATTGTTTTGCGCGCACCCTGAGATGAACGCAAGGAAGATTGTGCATAATATAATGGTGACTATTTTTTTCATTTGGGCGTTTTATTTTTTGTTGCAAAGATAATGATCCGGAGGAAACATTTACCCGGGAATCTGGTTTCGAATCTGGCGCAGGATTTCGGCACCACCTTTCGCCAATACTTCTTCTCCAACTAATTTTCCTAATTCACGAACATCGTTCGGCGAACCAGTCTTTTTAACTTTTACAATTTCCTGACCATCCAGCGAGATAATTCCTGCCTTTAGTGTGATGAGGTTTTCTTCATAGTGTGCATATCCAAAAGCGGGGATACTGCATCCACCGTGAAGTGTTTTTAAAAATGCACGCTCTGCCCGGATACAGTTTTCAGTCGCAGGATGATTGACCCACCGTTCGATTACTTTCTTTTTTGAAAAACTCAGCTTTTTATGGCATTCGATGGCGATACTTCCCTGTCCGACGGCAGGAACAAAATAACTCGTTTCAATCTTTTCCACGATGAGATCATCGTATCCCATGCGATGAACACCTGCATAGGCGAGGATTAAGGCGTCACAAGCACCGTCTTTTAACTTCGCCAACCGGGTTTGTAAATTACCGCGAACGGAAACTGATTCTGTTTGCGGGTAAAAATGTTTCAAAAAAGCAACCCTACGGGTAGACGACGTACCTAACTTCAAAGCGTCATGTTTCAGATCAATTTTATTCCTGTAGCTGAGGACCACATCATTGACCTGCTCACGTTCTGTAAAAGCAATTAGTTCAAGTTCATCCTGTAGGTCGGAGGCAAGATCTTTGGCACTGTGGACAGCAATATCGATTGAGCCATCGAGTAGTTTTTCTTCGATTTCCTCCGTGAAAACACCTTTACTGCCAATCTTGGAGATCGATACATTTTGAATTTTATCACCCTTCGTTTCCATGGGTATAATTTCCGTACGCAAGCCCGATGGTCTGATTAAGGCTGCGACATGTTCCGCCTGCCACATGGCGAGTTTGCTTGCACGTGTTCCTATCCGGATGATTTCGTTCATGGGTTAAGCGTTTTAGATAAATTCAATGAGAGGTCAAGAAAAATCATTTTGGCACTTCCATTTCGCTCGAGGTGATAGCTGGCGTCGTTCATAAGCTTAAATGACTTTTCAATTTTTTCGAGGTTCATCACTTTACTAAAATCCTGAACGAATTTTAATTCATCCCCGGTGGCCCGGTTTATGGCAGATGCTCCAGACACATGCAGCATGGTTTCGCGCATCATGTTTATGCTGTAGGACATTACATTGCGTTGACTTAATTTATCAAGGCCGTGATATTCTTCAGCGATGCTTACCAATGTTCCATAATTTCGTTTGAAACAGGCACGCATCCATTCTGTGAACCGTAATGTATTGTTATCTTCTTCATTGTCGAGAAGTTTTATCGCCAGGTTTAGATTCCCATCTGCGAGTTGGGCTGTTCGTTGAGCACGCGAAACTTCTACACCATGTTTATCAACAAGATATCCTTCAACCTCCTCATCGCTTAGCAACGGTACAGTAACAATCTGCGTTCGTGAAATGATGGTTGAAAGCAATCGATCTGCTGCATTTGTGACGAGGATAAAATAAGTATGCGGAGGTGGTTCTTCGAGAATTTTTAAAATTCCGTTTGCGGCGGAGGGATGCATCAGCTCGGGCTGCCAGATGATCATCACTTTATGCTGGCTTTCGAAAGGTTTAAGTGAAAGCGCTTTAACAATTTCACGACTTTCTTCACGTGAGATTAGAGCCTGTTTATCTTCACCACCATAACTGTTTGTCCAGTCGTCGAGGGTGCCAAAAGGATTTTCAGTTAGAAATGTTCTCCATGATTTGCGGATTTCTGCTTTGAACCGCTCTTCATCCTTGTCGTTTTTAATGTTGCTGAGTGGAAATACAAAATGGGTATCCGGGTGAATTAATTTGCTGTTTTTCGAACACGCTGAACAAGTACCACAAGAATCGTCACCTTTATTTTCGCAATGCAAGTAAGTCGCAAAAGCGAGTGCAAGCGGAAGATTAAGTGCGCCATCCGTTCCAACAAAAAGTTGGGCGTGTGCAGTGTGATTCGTTTTCGCTGCTTCGGATAATACTTGTTTTACCCCTTGCAGACCTGGTATATTAGAAAAGGTCATAGTTCGTGAACGTTCTACCATCATTTTTCCTGACGTCAAAAACTGCATTCTCAATGATACGGTTATGGTAAAGAATGGGTAAGCATTTCATTGACCTCTTGTGAAGGTCAGTGATCTACGAATCAATGTCGTTGAATTAAGTCTGTTTGTATGGCCTCACCCTGCCTTCTCCAAAGGAGAAGGTTTATGGAAGCTTTAACTTAACGACCTCGATTTACGATACCTATTTCTCCCACAACCGGTGTGATGCAGTAATCCCAAATATATGGGAGAGAATCTCTTTATCCACATCCGAGAGCGGAACATTTCTGCGTGACATCACGCGCTCTGCCGTTTCGAGCACTTTATTAAGTTGATTGGTTGCAAAACCCTCCGCGCCACCCCATGAAAATGATGGAACATAGGTACGGAGGTAACCGGCCCCAAAAATACTGCAACACACATCCACCACCGTAGCGGTATTAAACATTGTATTGATGCCACACTTGCTATGGTCGCCCATCATAAGGCCACAGAATTGTAGCTCCGTTTTTTCGTAAGCACCTGCAGCATGATTCCACAACTTAATATTGTCGTAAGAATTTTTAAGATTTGAAGCATTGGTATCGGCACCAAGGTTACACCATTCGCCGATAACGGAATTCCCAAGATAACCATCATGCGCTTTGTTGCTGCTGGCGAAAAAAACCGAATTGCTGATTTCGCCACCAATTTTGCAATAAGGTCCGATGGTTGTGTCGCCGCGGACTTTAGCCCCCATGTTAAGTTGAGCGCCTTCACAAAGCGCAAATGAACCACGTACAACGGCGCCTTCCTGTACAACACTGTTTTTTCCCAGGTATATTGGTCCGGATTCAGCATTTAGAACCGCAGCTCTTATTTCAACGCCTACTTCTATAAAAATATTATCATTCGCGTAAATGCGTGTATAGGGATCGTTGATTGGAGCGGAAATCCTTCCTTCGGTAATGATCTTAAAATCACGCTTAATTTCACCGGCATTTTCACGGAAAATCTTCCAGGGTTTGTCAATCACCGTGATCGGTTCGTTATAGGCTACAATGTTTCGCTCATTCATTTCCTGAACAGGATTATTGGCCGCAATTAAGAGATTATCTTTAACCAGGAAATAGCCGGAAGGAAGTGCCTTTATCGCATCAACTACATGTTGATCCGGACAAACGCCACCGTTTACAAGAAGGTTTTCGGCTGTTGATTTGGTTGGAAACTTTTTTTGCAGGTAGGGAGCGGTCTGAAAAGAAGGTGTTGAACCGAGCCATTTCGCCCATTTTTCGTCAATTGTGAGAATTCCAACACGAATTTTGGCAACAGGTCGAGTATACGTAAAGGGTAAAAGTGCGACCCGCAGGATCGGGTCATCGAAGAGGATCAGGTTCATGGTTCAAAAGGATGGTTCAAAGTTCATGGTTCAAAGTTCAACGTTGGTTTTCGAAAAATGAAACGATTGGCAAGTTGGTTTCAAGTTTCATGTTTGAAATTTGAGGTTTGTTTCTACAAACTTGTCGGCTTTCGAAATCAACTTGAAGCCTGGAGCCTGCAGCTTGAACCAGCTTCGAAAAACCCATAGGCAACCGGATCAAACAAACTCGCAACTCCTAGCTCAAAGCTCGCAGCTATCTTACAAATGTCCTTAAAAGAAAAAAGTCCCTGGTTAAGGGACTCTTTCTCTCCACAGAAGAAGCGTAATTAAGATTTCTTCTGATATTTATTCTTGAACTTCTCAACACGGCCGGCTGTATCAACAAACAGCTTTTTGCCAGTGAAGAATGGGTGAGAAGCTGAACTAACTTCGACTTTAATTACAGGATAGTCTTTGCCATCTTCCCATTTAATAGTCTCTTTTGGAGCATTAGTAGAACGGCTTAAAAATTTGTGATCGCTTGAGGTATCCCAAAAAACGACGTCTTTATACTCAGGATGAATGCCTTTTTTCATATCAATTTTCGGTATTTTTCTCTAAAAGGACTGCAAAGATAGGGACTTCAGCCTGATTTACAATAGTCCGTAAAACTTTTGCCCATACCAGCAGGAAATTTGAGTCCCAGCGCGTAAAACGCTTTGAAAGCCTTTAAAAGAACTTGTTACCCGGTTTATGCCAAGGTAGGGCGATTGCCTGGAACATAAAAAACGCCCAATTCAAAATATTCATTTATTCTTGAACTGCAAAGCGAGCCGGCATCGCCTAATTTTTTCATTTTTAAACCTGCAAAGGAACGTAAAACACAAAACTTACTACCTGCGATAAAAAATCCTCCGGAATTTCCCAACATTGCAGTAAAACCGGGAAATACTCCGCTCAATTCTTAAAGCATGCGATACAGCCTATTTTTTATTTTACTTGTTTCGGTGCCAGCATTTTCGCAAAGCACTTTTGTGCCGCTGAACGAGGACTATTACCATTGGGTAGACCGTTATGAAATTAAAACTGGCCGCGTAATGCCGCAACTCTTTACCAGCATAAAACCCTACAAACGCGCTGCGATCATTTCCCTGATTGATTCCGTGAATAAAACCGGTGGCTTTCAATCGGCCGCCGACCAGTTTAACCTGGAATACCTGAACAACGATAGCTGGGAATGGTCGAATGCCGAAACCAGCAATAGTACCAAACCAATACTGAAACATTTTTATAAGAAGAAATCAGATTTTTTTCATGTTGATGAAAAGGCTTTTGATCTGCACATTAACCCAGTATTATATGTAGGAGCCGGAAAAGATTCAAGACGCGATGATATGCTGTTCATCAACACACGTGGCGTTGAAGTAAGGGGTATGGTCGATCGAAAAGTTGGATTTTATACTTATCTGGCCGATAACCAGGCAGTGCTTCCTTCTTATGTGTGGGAGCCGATGTCCTTTAATCCCGTAATTCCGCACGAGGGTTTCTGGAAAGAATATAAGGACCAAAAGGGCGTGGATTTTTTACATGCCCGCGGATACATCACCTTCGAAGCGACAAAACACATCAATGTACAGTTTGGACATGATCGGTTGTTTTTAGGGAATGGTTATCGCTCTCTTGTCTTTTCCGATAATGCGCCACCGATGTGGTTTCTCAAGGGTAATGTGAAAGTGTGGAAGATCAATTACCTCTTCCAGGTAAACCAGATGGTAGCCCATGCTACTGGGTCGCAAGCCGGCGGTTTAACAGCTTCCTCTGCTGGGTATCCCAATAAATTTAATGCACTTCATCACCTGAGTATCAACATCGGTAAAAAGCTGACACTTGGTGTTTTTGAATCGGTTGTTTTTCATCCCGATGATTCAACAAACTTTCGCCTGGATTATCTCAATCCCATTATTTTTTACCGCGCCATTGAACAACAAAACGGAAGCAGTGACAATGTGCTACTTGGACTGGATTTCAAATGGAATGCGATCAAAAAGCTTTCCTTTTATGGACAATTTATGCTCGACGAGTTTGTGATCGAAAACATTCGTGCGGGAAATGGTTGGTGGGCAAATAAGTTTGGTATTCAGGCTGGCGCAAAATACATCGACGCATTTGGGTTGGCGAATCTGGATTTGCAAGGGGAAGTTAACATTGTGCGACCATATACCTATTCACATAATACCCGGTATGGAAATTATTCCGGATTCCTTCAGCCTATAGCGCATCCGTTGGGTGCGAACTTTAAGGAAATGATTGGGATCGTCCGGTATCAGCCATTGCCGCGACTTAATCTTACGGGTAAATTAATTCTCATGGATATCGGACGTGATGGCCCTGACGAAAACTGGGGAAGCGACATCCTGAAAGATAATGAAACCAAAGAAAAAGAATACGGTAACACGATTGGCCAAGGTGCAGCAAATAAAATTGTGTATGCATCGTTTACTGCATCATGGCATTTGAAACACAATCTATTCATTGATGGAACGGCAATTATCCGCCAAAGTAAAAGTGATTTAACGTTTTATAATAACAATACCACCATAACATGGTTAGCTTTGCGCTGGAATATCCCGCAGCGGCTATACGAATTTTAGATAGATGAAGACTTATTTCCGTATTCTCCGATACGCACACGGCATCATACCCCGAACGATCAAGTTCCTTATTTTCTCTTTTATGGGAATTGTTTTCAGTGTATTCAATTTTGCGCTGATGGTTCCCATTCTCGACTCATTGTTTAATTACAAACCAGGTGAAGTGGTTGTTCCTCCGAAGCCTGAATTTGACTTTTCCAAAGACTTTGTTACCGGAACATTCGATCACTACTTCTTTACGGTGGTGAGTGAGCATGGTCCGCTCAAAGCACTCTTGTTTATCTGTTTGTTATTGGCGTTTTGTGTTCTGCTCACCAATACATTCCGGTATGTAGAGCGAATGACAGCCATGAAAATTAAAGTCGATGTGATTAAGAATATTCGTATGGATTTATTCCGGAGTGTATCAAATCTTCACATCGGCTATTTTAATACACAACGGAAAGGAGACCTGATCTCGCGCTTCACAAATGATGCTGTGGAGGTGGAACAAGCTGTTGTGAACAGCCTGAAATTTGTGATGAAAGAACCAATCACCATTGTGGTGTACTTTGTTACTTTATTTCTGATCAATGCAAAACTTACCTTATTTACCTTGGTGTTACTTCCTATTACGGGAGGGATTCTTTCTGAGTTGATTAAACGACTGCGAAAGAAAGCCAAGCAAAGTCAGAAATCAGTCGGAAGAATTGTTAATGTTCTTGACGAGACGTTCAGCGGAATGCGTGTTGTAAAGGCCTTTAACGCCAGGAATTTCATCCTTGATAAACTGGATGTAGAAACGAGTTATCACCGGAAGGTTAATTTATCGATTGCACGAAAAAACGAATTGGCTTCTCCGGTTTCGGAAACAGTCGGTGTTATGATTGTCGCTACCATTTTATATGTTGGTGGTTCATTGGTATTGGATAAGGATCCCGAATTAACAACAGGCCAATTTCTGGTGTTTCTCGCCATATTCGCATCCATTATTCAACCGGCTAAAAATTTTTCCAACGGGATTACTTCTCTGCAAAAAGGAACAATTGCTGCTGAACGGATTTTTTCAGTGGTGGATATAGAGCCCTTGATTAAAAATAAACCGAATGCTATTCCATTGAAGGAATTTTCAAAAAGCATTGAATTCAAAAATGTGGGTTTTGCCTATGAGAAAGATCCTGTACTAACAGACATTAACCTGGTGGTGGAGAAGGGAAAAACCATCGCCCTGGTCGGACCGTCGGGCGGAGGGAAGTCGACACTTGCCGACCTGGTGCCACGTTTCTATGATCCAACTTCCGGGCAGGTGCTTGTGGATGGTGTGCCGTTACCTGATTACGATCTGGAGTCGCTGATCGATAAGATTGGCGTGGTTACACAGGAGTCTATTCTTTTTAATGACACGATCTTCAACAACATCGCTTTCGGTATGCCACATGTAAAAGAAGAAGATGTCATCAATGCTGCGCGAATCGCCAATGCCCATGATTTTATTGTGCAAACTGAAGCGGGATATCAGACACTCATTGGTGAACGAGGTTCAAAACTTTCGGGAGGGCAACGTCAGCGTTTAAGTATTGCGCGCGCGGTGTTGAAAAATCCGCCGATCCTGATTCTGGATGAAGCCACGTCTGCGTTGGATTCAGAATCTGAGCGCCTTGTTCAGGACGCGTTAAACAACCTGATGAAGAACAGAACATCAATCGTTATTGCACATCGCTTAAGCACGATACAGCACGCTGATGAGATCGTGGTGATTCAGGAAGGTCGCATCGTCGAACGGGGATCGCATGAAAAATTACTGGAACACGGCGGCGTCTATCGCAAACTAAGTGAAATTCAACGTGCTTAGTTAGACATTGGGCATTGGGCATTAGGCATTAGACATTGGGCATTAGGCAAATGTAAGCATCCCCACCTAATTCCTAATACCCAATACCCAATACCTAATACCCAATACCTTTTTTTTATGATTTGTTCTTTTTCGATTTTTTCGATTACCTTTAAACAACTAACTGCCTACTGAGCATGAAAAAGAACAGGCTTATCTTTTATGCATTCTTCGCATTATTCCATTTGTTTATTTTCTTCTTTAGCTTGTATATGGATAGTGAAAAAGATAATTTTCAGTTCCTGTTCTCTCTTCAAAAGAAGATCGGACTGTTGAAATACGGTTCTTTTATAGGATTAATATTGTTGGTTATTGATATAGTCTGGTTGATGCGTGGTGAGCGTCAACATGCCATTGAAAGAAAGCAGTGGGATCATGAGATGACCTCGCTTAAGGCAAAGCTGTTTGACCTTCAGGAGAAGGTCACTAAAAACACCCAAAACAATCCCGGAACGGATAAGATTTAGAACGTTGTAGAAATTTAAACTGTTGTGTTATGGTCGCAAAGACCTTTGGCGGAGCCGTGCATGGTGTTGATGCCCGAACCATTATGGTCGAAGTAAGTGTTGGTCAGGGTACCCGTTTCTTTATGAGTGGATTACCGGATAGTGCTGTAAAAGAAAGTCAGCACCGTGTGGAGTCTGCGCTTAAAAGTGCGAAATATTTCATGCCGCGAAATAAAACGGTGGTCAATCTGGCGCCGGCGGATATCCGCAAAGAAGGATCAGCCTACGATCTCTCTATCGCCTTGTGTGTATTGAAAGCGTCGTTGCAGATTACAACGGAAGCCCTGGAGCAATACATCATTATGGGTGAACTCACACTGGAAGGCGAATTACGTCCGATAAAAGGTGTTCTCCCCATTGCCATTCAGGCACGAACTGAAAAATTCAAAGGATTTATTCTTCCTGCAGACAACGCCCGTGAAGCTGCCATTGTGAGCGGACTCGAAATTTATCCGGTGCATACCCTAAAGGAAGCGATCGATTTCCTCGAAGGCAAAATTACGATAACGCCCCTGGCCGTTGATACACGTGAAATTTTTGCTACGAAACTCAACCATTACGATACCGACTTCAAAGATGTGCAGGGACAGGAGAACATCAAGCGCGCCATGGAGATTGCCGCGGCAGGCGGACACAATGTAATTATGATTGGTCCGCCGGGGGCAGGGAAAACCATGCTTGCAAAAAGGTTACCAACCATTCTTCCACCACTCACACTGAACGAAGCGCTGGAAACCACGAAGATCCATTCCGTGGCCGGAAGGCTTGGCAAGGACGCAACGCTCATGACTACACGCCCATTCAGAAGTCCTCATCACACAATTTCAGACGTCGCACTTGTTGGTGGCGGTGGCATACCACAGCCCGGTGAGATTTCGATGGCGAATAATGGCGTCTTGTTTCTCGATGAGCTTCCCGAATTTAAACGTACTGTGCTTGAAGTGATGCGACAACCGATGGAAGAACGAAGGGTAACGATATCAAGGGCAAAAGTTTCGATTGAATATCCAGCTAACTTTATGTTGGTGGCCAGTATGAATCCTTGTCCTTGTGGTTATTATAATCACCCCGAAAAGGATTGTGTTTGTGGCGCCGGCGTTGTGCAGCGTTATCTGAGTAAGATCAGCGGGCCTTTGCTCGATAGGATTGATCTTCATGTGGAAGTGGTTCCCGTTAGTTTTGACGAGATGACGGCAAATCGCAAGACCGAAACCAGCGAAGAGATTCGCGACCGCGTTGTGAGAGCCCGTTTAATTCAGAGTGAGCGTTTTAAATACCACAGTTCCATTTATTGTAATGCGATGATGCCATCAAACATGGTAAAGGAAATCTGTGAAGTGGGAGAACCTGGAAAAGCATTATTAAAGACAGCCATGGAGCGATTGGGACTCTCTGCGCGTGCTTACGATAGGATTTTAAAAGTATCACGCACCGTGGCCGACCTTTCATCTTCGCCGGACATTAAGGTAGAACACCTGGCTGAGGCCATTCAATACAGAAGCCTTGACAGAGAAGGATGGGCCGGGTAGAACAAGATTAAGAAGATATAGTCACATGGATGCGTTTACGGCACTTACATCACACTATGTTCAGTTGATTAGTTGTTTCTGACGTAATATCCTTCCAACCCAATCTGTTGGATCGTCAACAATAAATCTGTGGTGGTTGTTATCCTTCAGTTCAAGGGTAAGTCCATTATGAAGAAAGTTAAAGGTCTTGGTCGTCTTTATGGCATTCACCCGATCTAGGTCAAAATTTTCCTCATGGATTTGAATGTTCAATTTATGAGATTTAAAAATCAATCGTGTGTTTGTCAATACCAGTTTGCCACCAACCCCTTCTTTTCCTTTGAAGTGATTTGCTCCTCCTTCTTTAAGAATATGTTCGTTAGCATTTGTCTCTATTACTATCTTTTTGAATAGTTTTTTTGCTGAGTATTGCATTATCCATGCAAACAGAAGTGAACCGATTAATCCGCCGATTATTGTCGACACCACGGTAATAATTGTTATTCCGTCGTTGATTATTGAATTATAAATAATCAGGAATACCGTCACGGCCAGACCAAATGCCAGTGCTGTTATCAAGATTTTTTTTGTCATACTATGCTGATTTTGCGTATTGGTGTTGACACCACAGCATGTTCAAATAAGGATGCAACCTGAGCATTCACTTTGTGTTCGATTAAACGCCTCCTTTGGGATAAACGGCATCAGGGCAACGGCAAGGAGAAACAACACATAAAATGTTCATAAGCTACTTTAAATGTTTTCATAGGTGTCAATATAAAAAATTATTCTTCTGGTAGTATCAATGTATAACTGTAGTGATGTTGATTATTATCTAATGTGTACTGAATGCGTAAGTCTATTTTGAGTACTGAGAGCAATCACGTGGAACTGCCCAATTAGAATCACCACTCCCACCGGGCAGTTAAATAATATGTCAATTGCGATGCCACCTATTGCACCACCAATGAAACCTCGGCAAACCCGAATACACCATCACCAACTGCGCATGATATCATTTCGTGTAGTCATTTGCTAATTTAACTTCAAAAATGAATGATGAACGTTGTGCCTTTGTCCACTTCGCTTTCTGCAGTAATTGAGCCTCCCAGCGCTTCGATCTGGGTTTTCGTAAGAAATAAGCCCACACCACGCGCCTCTGTATTTTCGTGAAATGTTTTATGGAGTCCGAAAAGTTTGTTTCCGAATTTTTCAAGATCAATACCAAGCCCGTTATCCTGCACCCTTAATTCAATACCTGTCATCACGATATCCGTGGATAAAAATATTTCAGGAATGCGTGTGGGTGACCGGTATTTGATGGCGTTGCTGATCAGGTTTTGGAAAATACTTTCCATGTAGGGCTTGGAGTAATATATCTTCGGTGCATTATTAAAATTATAAGTCACCGTCGCTCCCGATTCAATTAACTCGCCCTCCAGCGATTGTATCACCTTATCTAGAATATCTTTAAAGCGGATTTCGACACGCTCAAGTTCGCTGTTCTTTTTAATCTTGATCGTTTCCATGAGCTCGTTCATGGTTTCGCTGATGTTGAAAGTAACATTCTTGATTTTTTCAAAGATTAATTGATAATCTTCAGGTCGGCTCGTCTCATTAATGAAACCCAGTAAGGCTTTGATGTTATGGACAGGCGCACGCAGGTTGTGCGATATGATATGTGCAAACTCATCCAGCTGACGATTTTGTTCCTCCAGTTCAAAAGCAGCAGCCTCCAGATTTCGTTTCGAATTGATCAGCTCTTCTTCCGATTTTTTCCGGCTTGTGATGTCAATCGCCGAAGTATAAATCACCTGCTTTGCAATATCGGGATAAGAAGCCCACAATAGCCACCGGTAAGATCCATCCCTACAACGATACCGGCTCTCGAAAGACGCAACGGTATGTCCACTCGAAATATAGGTAAGGACATCCTGCGTTTTTTGTACGTCATCAGGATGGGCAAAGTCGGTAATTTTTCCGGATAACAACTCCGCTTTAGTCCATCCGAGTGTTTTCTCCCAGGCAGGATTTAAGTTTTTAAAAGTACCATCAAACGAGATGAGCGCCGTTAGGCACAGGGAGTTATTAAAGATTCCCAGTAATTGTCCTTCAGATTCTTCCAGCCGATGTTGAAAGTTTTTTTGTTCGGAGATGTCTGTCGCGATTGCGGCGTATCCTAAAACGTTTCCTTCATTGTCTGCCAGTACATTTATGGAAAGTAAAACCGGAATACGACTTTTGTCCTTTCTTACCAGGGTCCATTCACTGCGATTGACGCCTTTATTATCCTTAATGTTGGCAACAAAGGTTTCAAAACCGGGTTTTAAGTTCAACCCATATTGTTCGTTTAATTCGTTGGTTGTTTGAAGAATCTCCTCGCGATCGTGGAAGATCTCCATCGTTTCTTTTCCGATTAACTCAGCCGCCGCATAGCCAAGCAGTCTTTCGGCAGCAGGATTAAAACTAATGATAATACCCTCCTGCGTTGTTGATATAATGGCAACTTCCGACGCATCAATGATCGCTTTGTGAAGTGAAAACCCGTCCTGGGTAAAATTTACCATATATTCAGTTAACAAAAATGGAAGTTTATCCATTGTGAGAGGGGCTGGATGCTAAGTTAAGGTTTAATTTTATGAAAACCATCAATTTTCATTCCTACCTATGTGATGCCATACGTTGCCTTTTAGCCTCGAAAACCACAACAGCTGTGGCAGTACTTACGTTCATCGAATCAATTTTTCCGGCCATGGGAATAATAATATTGGCTGTGGCACTGTCAACCCACAGCGATGATAATCCAGTTGACTCGGTACCCATCACAATCGCACAAGCGGAGGTAAAATCAATATCATAATACGGCTTGGCGGCCTGAAGATAAGTACAAAATATTTTTATTCGTTGTGCCTTTAGCCATGCTATACATTCGGCGGAGCTTGCACTGGCAACCTGGGTTGTAAAAAGACAACCTACGCTGGATCGTATCACGTTGGCATTATAAAAATCGGTTTGAGGATCACAAATAATTAAAGCATCTGCTCCGGCTGCATCTGCTGTGCGAAGTATCGCACCCAGGTTGCCAGGCTTTTCAACACCTTCAAGCACTAATATTAACGACGCGTCTTTTAACTTTAGTGTGGATAATGGGTGTTGTTTTTGATGCGCAACGGCAATGATACCACCGGTACTTTCCCGGTACGCGACTTTTTCAAAAACAGCCTGTTGTACCGGAATCAGCAGGGTCTCTTTTTTTACAATTTCAAGGACGCGTGCGGCAGCAATGATATCGGGTGAAAAGAAAACACTTTGGATGTGATAGCCACCTGCCATCGCCAGCGTTAACTCCTTTGTTCCTTCAATTACAAAAAGATTTTGGTTTCGCCGTTCACGCGCCTTCTCAAGAGAAAGCAGATTTTTGATTTTTGGATTTTGATGACTCGTTATGAGCGGATGCATGTGTAAGTTTAAAGTACTCGTCGCAAAGTTCCAAGTTCACCTGGCGGGAAGACACCCTATTAAAAAATTATCCGAACGCGTATAATTTTCATTGCGGGTACTGGTTTTGCCCTACCTTTGCCTTTTGAAAGACTTCCTCAAAATTTGATTTAAAATCGTTAAAAATTGAACCTTCAACTCTTATCTCCTGCTTCGTGGACAGAATACGAACTCCTTGATAGTGGTGACTTCGAAAAACTTGAACGTTTTGGAAAGTACGTTCTCATCAGGCCGGAGCCACAGGCAATCTGGAGCAGATTTTTGCCGGACGAAGAATGGAAAAAAATGGCGGATGCTAAATTCGTGCGTGAGCAGAAAGACAAGTTCCGGTTTAGCGATGAAGTTAAGGGTGGGTGGTCGAGAAATCGCGATATGCCTGAAAGCTGGAATGTTAATTATGAATATAAGACGTTGAAGCTTAAGCTGCGCCTGGCACTGACAAACTTCGGCCATGTGGGTGTGTTCCCGGAACAAGGCAATAACTGGAATTTCATTTTTGATACAATCCATGCGTTACCCATCAAGAGTCCCCGTGTACTGAATCTTTTTGCTTACACAGGGGCAGCCTCCATCGTTGCACGAACCGCGGGCGCAGAAGTTGTGCATTGTGATGCCTCGAAACCGGGTATCAACTGGGCGAATCAAAATATGCAACTGAATGGCTTGCGTGACATTCACTGGGTATATGAAGATGCATTTAAATTTGTACGTCGTGAGGTTAAGCGTGGCAATAAATACAACGGGATAATTATGGATCCTCCACCCTATGGACGCGGGCCGGAAGGGGAGAAGTGGACCTTACAGGAGCAACTCAATGAATTAATTGAAATGAGCAGCGGTCTCCTGGAAAACAAAAATGCCTTCTTTATCCTGAGCATGTATGCATTAGGCTTGTCGCCGATTGTGGGATGGAACATCATTAAGACGCATTTTGACCTGCCTGCTGCTGACTATGGCGAATTTTTTCTTCCATCTAGACAAGGGAAGGATTTGCCTATGGGTACTTTTCTCCGATTCAGTATTTAGAACATTTTTTATAGATCCAATCGACAGGGTTCATGAAGAAAAAAATTGCTTAAATACGGTCTCAGGCAAATAATTCGCAGATCAGCCACTCCCGGCCGGATGATAAACTGCTTCATCTCCTGATTATTCTTAGCACACTTTTTTACATGCCCTAGAGGATGCGCTAAAAAAACGTATCTTTGCGCCTCAATTCTAAAAAAAAGAGGATTTTGAGGATTTATGGACGTTAATAAGATTAGAAACATCGCGATTATTGCTCACGTTGACCACGGCAAAACAACCCTGGTGGATAAGTTGCTCATGGCAGGAAAACTTTTTAAAGATCACGAAACACCAGGTGAGTTGATCATGGATAGCAACGATCTGGAGCGTGAACGTGGTATCACCATCCTGGCGAAGAACGTATCAGTTCGATATAAAGATTACAAAATAAACGTTATCGATACGCCTGGTCACAGCGACTTTGGTGGTGAAGTAGAACGTGTGTTAAATATGGCCGATGGTTGTCTGCTCCTTGTAGATGCCTTCGAAGGCCCTATGCCTCAAACGCGATTCGTATTACAGAAAGCGTTACAGCTGGGATTGAAACCGATTGTGGTTATTAATAAGGTGGACAAGAAAAATTGTACACCGGATGAAGTACACGAACAGGTTTTTGACCTGATGTTCCAATTGGATGCGACTGAAGAGCAGCTCAATTTCCCTACGTTCTATGGCTCTGCCAAACAAGGGTGGATGAGTACCGACTGGAAAACACCAACTGATAATATTACGCCGTTGATCGATGGTATCATCGAATATATCCCGGCACCCAACGTGGCTGAAGGGTCAACACAGATGTTGATTACGTCACTCGAATACTCGTCATACATTGGCCGCGTTGCCATTGGTCGTGTACACAGAGGCAGTATTAAGAGCGGGCAACCCGTTGTTCTGGTAAAACGCGATGGTAAGACGATCGTCAAGTCAAAGATTAAAGACCTTTATGTTTTCGAAGGTTTTGAAAAATTAAAAGTGGATGAAGTGAAGGCAGGGGAGATTTGTGCCCTTGTTGGAATTGAAGGATTTGAAATCGGCGATACGGTAACGGATCCTGAGAATCCTGAAGCGATGAAGTCAATCGCGATCGACGAGCCAACCATGAGCATGCTTTTCACCATTAACAACTCGCCATTCTATGGTAAGGAAGGAAAGTTTGTTACATCACGCCACATTAAAGAAAGACTTGATAAAGAGCTTGAAAAAAATCTTGCCCTACGTGTAGGCGATACCGGTTCAGCCGATTCATTCATGGTGTTTGGTCGCGGTGTATTACACTTGTCGGTATTGATTGAAACAATGCGCCGGGAAGGTTATGAACTACAGATTGGTCAGCCACAGGTTATTTTCAAGGAAATAGATGGCGTAAAATCTGAGCCGATTGAGGAACTTACCATTGATCTTCCGGAAACGGATGCTGGTAAGGCGATTGAAACGGTTTCAATGCGTAAAGGCGAAATGTTGAACATGGAACCAAAAAGCGATCGGATGATCCTGAAGTTCAGCATTCCATCAAGAGGAATCATTGGTTTAAGGAATTACCTACTAAACGTAACTGCAGGTGAAGCAATTGTAACACACCGGTTCAAAGAATACCAACCTTACCGCGGTGAAATCCCCGGGCGTATCAATGGTTCATTGATTGTTATGGAACAAGGGGAAGCCATTGCATACAGTTTGAATAACCTGCAGGATCGTGGTAAATTTTTTATCGATCCGGGTGAACCGGTATACGAAGGTCAGGTGATCGGCGAACATAGCAGGAGTGGTGACCTCGTGATTAACGTTACCAAAACGAAAAAACTCACAAACATGCGCGCTTCGGGTGCGGATGAAAAAATGCGTATCGCTCCTCCAATCCGGTTTTCGCTCGAAGAAGCGCTTGAATACATTCAGGCGGATGAATACGTAGAAGTAACACCAAAATCAATACGACTTCGTAAGATTTATCTTAACGAAAACGAGCGTAAGCGATATAATAAATCGTAAATTGATTTATGATTAAGTTAATAACAGGACTCATTACTTTATTGGTGATGAGTCCTTTTTTTGTTTCAGCACAGAATAAGAATCAGTTGATTGCGCTTGAGGTACAGGGAGACACGCTGGCTAACCGTCAGGACTATAACGGCGCATTGGGTTTTTATAATAGTGTAATTGACCAGACGAAATTCACATCGCCACGTGATTATGATGTGATGTATAAGCGCGCTGTGGCCTTTTTTCAGCTAAAAGAATACGACAAGGCCTTACAGGATCTCGATGTCTTTATCGAAGAAACCGGAGATGAACAAGGCTTTATTCTGAAAGCTTATGTCTACCAGGATATGAAAGCATGGACGGAGGTGATTGCGCAGCTTGATACATTAGATCAATGGTATCCTGATAACACGGAATTAATCCAATGGCGTATACAGGTTCTAATGGATGCCGGTATGAACGCAGAAGCAAAAGAGGTGATACAAAAAGCACTTGCGAGTGAACCCAATCGCCAAATAAAACTTTATCTCGGCCTGGTCCATTATTATCTCGCTGAATACAAAGAAGCTTTTGCCACATTTGATGCATTAATCAAAGAAGATTCGACGCAACTCGAGCCTTATCTGTACGCCTCGTCTTTATGTCTCGAAGACGAATATTACGACTTCGCTATAAAATACCTCGATGCAGGATTAACACAACATCCCGCAAATCCTTCACTCGCTTTTTATAAAGGCATTGCTTTGTATGAGTTGAAACAGGAGGAAGAAGGTTGTCGATACCTTCGAAAAGCTTTCTACGCCGGCGTCGATGATGCTGCTGATTATCTCACCGAGTATTGCTTTGGAACTGAGGATTAATGTGGCGAGATATTAGGCCACTAAGACACAAGGGCACAAAGAAAAATTAAGTTGCTTGGTATTCTTCGTCCTTTAGTGCCTTAGTAGCTATAAAAATTTTTTATTCATTGTGAATTTTGGCTAGGTATTAGACCACTAAGACACAAGGGCACAAAAAAAATTAAGTTGCTTGGCATTCTTCGTGTCTTAGTGCCTTAGGTACGCCACGAGGCGTGTGTATATACAAATGTATAACTTAAATACCTATGAAGATGAAAGTTCTTCACAGTCCAATTTGCCGTTCAGACTGAAGTGACACCGAGGTGCACGGGAGGT
>DASPIZ010000014.1:0-34648 GCA_035628875.1 Ohtaekwangia sp.
TTATAAATTATCGAAAACAAACTCGAGGCTCGCAGCTCATAGCTCGCAGCTGTTTCGAATCCAGGTTGGATTGGGTATTGATCGGGATTTCGAAATTGTTTGAAGTTCGAAGTCTGAAGTTTGAGGTTGGTTTGCAAAAACTTATAAATTATCGAAAACAAACTCGAAGCTCGCAGCTCATAGCTCGCAGCTGTTTCGAATCCAGGTTGGATTGGGTATTGATCGGGATTTCGGCATTGTTTGAAGTTCGAAGTCTGAAGTTTGAAGTTGGTTTGCAAAAACTTATAAATTATCGAAAACAAACTCGAAGCTCGCAGCTCATAGCTCGCAGCTGTTTCAAAGACCTACTAGCGATCGAACTCAACCTAAAGTTTGAGGTTGGTTTGCGAACCAAAATAAGTTATCGAAAACAAACTCGAAGCTCGCAACTCGCAGCTGTTTCGAAAACCTGACAGCTATCGAACTCAACTTAAAGCTTACAGCCTGCAGCCTGAAGCTAATCGCAAAACGCGAAAGATTTCGAAAACAAAAAGCTTATCGTAAAACACAGCAGCATCTACACACTAATGGATTATCCCCATTCTTCCATCTACATCAACAACCGCCGTGAACAGCTTCATGATATTATAACTGAAGCGGCGGCCCCCCGCACAACATTCGAAACAAATACCTTCAATTTTATCCGTCAATGGTTCACCGGTAAATCAGAATTCAAATTACATACAAGCGGTTCAACCGGAGAACCCAAAGAGATTGAAATAACACGGGCGCAAATGATTTCTAGTGCGCAGCTTACAGAACAGGCTCTTGACCTGAAAAAAGAATATACTTCACTGGTGTGTCTGGATACACGCTACATCGCGGGTCAAATGATGATGGTGAGAAGCTTTATCACCGGCATGTACATCGTTGCTGTAGAACCAGCAGCCAATCCGTTGGAGAGCCTTTCTTTTTCCGGGCAGATCCACTTTACAGCTGTAGTGCCATATCAGCTTCATCGGCTGTTACAGGCACCACAACGAGAAGTGCTTAATCGTTTCCAAACCGTTATTATCGGCGGAGCCGCTGTTGACCAGGAAACCTTAATGAAATTAAAATCGCTGTCGTGTAGATGTTACGCGACATATGGAATGACGGAAACGGTATCTCACATCGCACTGCAAAAGTTAAACGGAGAAACTTCGAGTGATTTATTCCACATCCTCCCGGGAATCAGCATCGATCAGGATGAACGTGGATGCCTCATGATATCAGCGCCGTACCTTCAGGCACAGCAAATCACCAACGACATTGTCGAAATCATCAATAAGACCAGTTTCAAGTGGCTAGGTCGATGGGATAATGTGATTAATTCCGGCGGTGTAAAAATTTCCCCAGAACATTTAGAAAAAAAAATTGAAACTGGCTTTCAGCAATTAAACTTACATCACCGTTATATTATTTCATCCGTTCCTGACACGTTACTTCAGAACAAAATCGTCTTTGTCTTAGAAGCTGATACTCCGGTAGAATCTATTCGAAAATCGTTGTTTGAACTCTTTTTAATGGTATTTGACCCGTACGAAAGACCCAAAGAAATTTTAGGTTACTTTCCTTTTCCCGAAACGAATACAGGTAAAATAAACCGACGTATAATTAAAGAAGACCTCAGCAACCGACATTAGTTTTACAATTTGTTTAATCTTTACCGTAATCGGTTGAAATTTATTTAAAATTCAATTCGCAGACAGCAAAGGTTTCCACGCGGGATGAGGCACCATTTTTTTTTACATTTGTGCAATTAAATTACAACAGAAGCTAAAAAATTCTTTAGCTTTGGTTGTCTGTTTAATAGTTGGCTTTAAAGATCCCTCCTTTAATCTATTCTGATCTTTAAAGCGGCATTTTAGTTGGTAATTAAATTTTTCGCCAATGAAAAAGGTATTGGTCATTGAAGATGACATTCCGCTATGCTGGCTTTTGGAGAAAATTCTTCAAAGCAAGTACGAAGTGATGATTATGAGTAATGGTATGGAAGCCTGGTCTTGGCTATCCGACGGTAATATTCCGGATTTAATTATTTCGGATATTAAAATGCCTTCTCTTGATGGAATTGAATTGCTGGAAAATATCAGCAACAGTGGCTTATTCAAAAATATTCCGGTGATCATTCTTTCCGGATATGAAGATGCGAATAAACGCAAGCAATGTCTTGATTTAGGGGCTTTTATCTACCTCGTCAAGCCATTTGAACCGCAGTCTTTAGTGGCTGAAGTAGATCGGGCATTAGCATATCAGGGTCAAAACGTTTTTGTTAATTAATTATGGATGTTGCAATACGACTAGAAGTTGAAGAATCTCCTTTATCTTTGGCCAGACAACAAAAAGTTTCTGTGCCTGTATTTACCAAACATATCCTTAGAATTGATTCTTTATCGAACGAACCTGAACACGACTATATACAGGAGACCATATACTTTTCTACCTCCAGTTTAAGCGCTGCTGCCAATCACATCAGCAGCAATGGCCAACAGGACGCTATTTTGATCAATCCCGCGGATGTAACATCAGAAGCCGAACTGGCGAACCTGAAAACTCTCGCTCAGAAAAAAGCAATTCCTTTTATACTATACACCAGCAACTTTGATCAGTCTGCCAAGAGCCTGGCCTTGAAAATGGGTGTAGACGAGTATCACTATGGCGGAATCACCTATGCTTTCTTAAAAAGAATCGAATTCATTAAGAAATTAAAAAACTATAAAAATCAGCGGGGCAACAAACCCTACCTTACACAGCAGGTATTGGAAGAAATTCCAAAAATCAAGTTATGGACGCTTAAGCGTACGTTTGATATTCTTGTATCGCTTACAGTTTTATTGTGCCTGCTACCTGTTATGCTGGTGATCGCCCTCATTATTAAGCTGGAATCCAAAGGCCCGGTCTTTTACATCTCAAAACGTGCTGGTGCGGGATACCGGATCTTTAATTTTTACAAATTTAGATCGATGCGGGTAGGTGCAGATGTTGAATTGAAAAAACTGGCACACTTGAATCAATACGCCGAAAATGATGCGAATGGTGTCTTCTTCAAGATTAAAAATGACCCACGCGTTACACGCTTTGGTAATTTTATCCGTAATACAAGCCTTGACGAACTTCCTCAGTTAATCAACGTATTAATTGGCGACATGTCGCTGGTTGGAAACCGGCCTCTTCCGCTCTATGAAGCGGAGAAACTTACCAAAGATCAGATTGCATGGCGCTTTCTGGCACCTGCGGGAATTACTGGTTTGTGGCAGGTTACAAAACGTGGTAAAGAAAATATGTCACCAGAAGAAAGAATAGCCCTCGATACGGAGTATGCCATGAAAAATTCTTTCTGGCTGGATATAAAAATCTTATTTTCTACTATACCAGCGCTACTCCAGAAAGAAAAAGTTTAAACCTTAAAAAATTACGGAGAAACCGGAACATTAACTTATTTTAGTGTTCCGGTTTTCTTTTTCAGAAATGTCGAATCATGATCATAGTTGAAATTCTTCTTCTTGCTTATTTTGGTTATGTAACACTGTATTCGTTTTTCCTTGGTGTGGCTGGTTTGTTCTTTACTGTTCCCTCACCTCCTCCTGCTGATAAAAAACGAAAGTTTGCTGTACTAATACCTTCCTACAAAGAAGACAATGTCATCGTAGGTGTGGCCGAACAAGCTTTAATGCAACGTTATCCGAAGGCGTTTTTTGATGTGGTGATCATTGCCGACTCACTACGGGCTGAAACAGTTCAGCAACTAAAAGCATTGCCCATCATTGTTGTTGAGGTGTCTTTCGAAAAAAGCACAAAAGTGAAATCACTCAACCATGCCATGGCGGTGATTGGTGACAACTATGATATGGCGCTTATACTGGATGCCGACAATGTAATGGAAGCGGATTTCCTCAGCAAGATAAACGACCTCCTCGCACTGGGATACCGCGCAGTTCAGGCACAACGCACATCAAAGAATCAAACAACATCCATGTCTATTCTGGATGGGTTAAGTGAACGCATTAATAATTTTATTTATCGTCAGGGGCATGTCGCCGCAGGCTTGTCTTGTTCGCTCATCGGTTCCGGGATGGTGTTTGAATACAAGGTAGTAAAGGATATCCTTTCGAAACTGGATAGTATAGGCGGTTTCGACCGTGAACTAGAGCTGAGCCTCATCCGACAAGGTATTCGTATTTACTATGCCAAAAATGCCCTGGTGTACGATGAAAAAGTGGAAAGCACTGAAGTCTTTGAAAAACAACGTACACGCTGGTTATCCAGTCAGTTCATTTATCTGAGAAAATATTTTATTGAAGGATGGATCGGATTATTCAAAGGTCAGTTTGCTTTTTTTAACAGCGCCATTCTCAAAAACATTCAGTTGCCGCGACTCATTAACCTCGGCATGCTGTTCATCTTAAGTATTTTGACATTTCTTTTGCGTGATTACCTCTCCTTTGGATTTTATCCCTGGATTGTTTTTTTATTCTTAAATATTATATCCATGGCTTTGGCCATTCCGTTAAGGTTATACAATTGGGAATTTTTTAAATCAATACTGTTATTACCCCGCGTATTTGTGAAAATGTTTAATCTGCTATTTAAGCTGAAGGGTGCTAACAAATCGTTCATACATACCCCGCATGGCGCCACACACGTGCTGCCACGGGAGAAAAAGTAGATCTCAGCATGGATTCACTGGTTTCAATCATCACAATCAATTACAATCAGCTTCAATATACTTGTGAGCTTCTGGACTCCTTGCGGAGATCAGCATACAAGAACATTGAAGTAATCGTGGTTGACAATGGTTCGAAAGAAAACCCAAAAGCCATCATCAACGAAAGATATCCTGAAGTAAATGTGATTGTAAGCAGCAAGAACCTTGGTTTCGCCGGCGGAAATAACCTTGGTATTCAAGCTGCTCAGGGCAAATATTTATTCTTTCTTAACAATGATACTGAAATCGACACAAACACCTTCCAACCACTGATCTCTCTGTTTGAATCAGCAGCAGATGCCGGAGTAGCTTCCCCGAAAATATTGTACTTCAACTCTGATGAAACCATTCAATACGTAGGCTGCTCCAATATCAACCCATATACGGGCCGTAACCGACGGGAAGGATTCAAAGAAAAAGATCAGGGCCAGTATGATACGTTACGCACAACGGATCTCGCACACGGCGCTGCCATGATGGTACCACGACATGTTATTGATCAAGTGGGATTAATGCCCGAATTATTTTTCCTTTATTACGAAGAACTCGACTGGTGCGAAACGATAAAGGATGCCGGATTTAAAATATACGTTGTTCCTGAATCAAAGATTTACCACAAAGAATCGATGTCAGTAGGTAAAAATTCAACTTTAAAAACCTACTACATGACAAGGAATCGGCTGTTGTTTATGCGCAGGCATACCTCTGGTGTTATGAAACTATCCTGGATTCTTTTTTTCATATTCATCTCTGTACCGAAAAACAGCCTGAAATTTCTTTTACGCCGTGAAATGAAACACCTGAAAGCCTTCTGGAAAGGTTCACTCTGGAACATTACACATCACAGCAATGGAAGGCGATTGATGTTATCTGTTTAAGTGGCTTATGAAGATCGGCATAGAAGCGCAACGCATTTTCAGAAAGAAGAAACACGGCATGGATATCGTTGCCCTCCAGCTTATCCGTGAACTTCAGAAAGCGGACACTGAAAATGAATATTTTATTTTCGTAAAGGCAGACGAAGATCACGCTATATTACATCAAACGCCTAACTTCAGAATCATTACGATTAAATCAGCTCCCTACCCTTACTGGGAACAGGTTCTTTTACCGCGTGAAGCAAAAAAATACGGCGTCGAAGTACTCCATTGTACGAGCAATACCGCACCGGTTCACATTGATATTCCCCTTGTTATTACAGTTCATGATATCATATACCTGGAGAAGGTAAACCTCACTGCGGGCACGTGGTATCAGCGATTGGGTAATCTTTATCGCAGGTGGAATGTTCCGGCTGTTGCCGGAAAATCAGCCCGGATCATCACTGTTTCAGATTATGAACGTGAGCGGATCATCAACCACTTTGCACTCCCAACAAACCACGTACAAACAGTTTATAACGGTGTAGGTGAAAAATTCCGGCGCATCACTGATGCCTCGAGACTTCAACAGATCAGAGAAAAGTACAATCTGCCCAATCGTTATATTTTTTATCTGGGTAACACCGATCCCAAAAAAAATATGATCGGCGTTATGAGAGCGCTGTCACACCTACGAAAAAATAATGCGCTGGAGGTGCCTTTGCTTATGTTGGATATCGACCGAAGCTATTTGCACAAGATTGCAACACAGATCGGCGATACGGAGATACTCAGGCATATCACCTTCTGCGGTTATGTACCCAATGATGAACTACCAATGATTTATTCGATGGCGGATATTTTCCTCTACCCATCGTTGCGCGAAAGTTTTGGCATACCTATACTTGAAGCCATGGCATGCGGAACACCAGTAATAACAGCAAATACCTCCTCTATGCCTGAAGTAGCTGGTGATGCCGCCCTGTTTATCGATCCGTTCAATCCTGCTGATATCGCTTCAGCTATTACCAGTATGCTCCAGAATCAGTCACAACGCCATGATCTTGTTAGTAAAGGCTTTGCACGCAGTGCGATGTTTTCGTGGAAGAATAATGCGTTACAAACGCTTTCCTTGTATAAAACGGTATTGGGCGAAAAATAAAGCTTCGCTACCCCGGCCTGGCCTAACAATAGCCTCAATCACAATAACATGGCTGTTTGATTTGTCATTAAATAATAGGTTAAAAAGCAGGGAAATTTTACTTTTGTTATTCGGTTCCAACAACATGCTACCTGTTCATCGTACCTTATGCGCTTTGCTTTTTGCTTCCTGTGGTTCGGGTACTTTTGCAGCTACGCAAGAATCAGATACGAGTAAAGTAAAAGTGATTTATCTCAATGCAAAGAAAACCGTATTGCGTGAAGTTGGAACACTCCCCAAAATTCTAAAAGAAGCTTCCGGATTAACATATACCACTTCGAAGCATTTCTGGTCGCACAATGACGATGGCATTCCTGCCTTGTATTGTCTGGATAGCGTCGGAAATCAACTTAAGGCGGTACAACTAAACATCCAAAACCGTGGATGGGAGGATCTTGCCCAGGATGAATCCGGCAATGTATATATCGGCGGCTTCGGCAATAACAAAAACGATAAAAAAGAACTTCGCATTTATAAGGTGAAAGACCTTGAACGGGTTAACACGGCTGTTGTTCAACCAGAAATCATCACCTATAAATACGGTGATCAAAAAGAATTTCCACCACCACCCGGCATAAAAAACTTCGACGCCGATGCGTTCATTGCGTATCGTGGCGCGCTCTTGTTGTTCACCAAAAACAGAACCTCACCCTTCACCGGTTATTCAAAAATTTATAAGCTCTCGCAACAGCCCGGAGAACATGTTGCTGAAGTGATCGATAGCCTTTTTGTAGGTAAAGGGCCGATGATGAACAATTGGATAACCGGCGCAGCAATCAGTCCGGATCAAAAAACAATTGCGCTGTTGTTTCATAACCGGATATGGCTGATAAGGAATTTTAAGGAGAACAAAATATCAGCAGGAACAATTTACCAAATTGACCTTCATCATTATTCACATAAAGCAGGGGTTTCATTTAAGGGGAACGACACGCTTTATATTGTAGATGAGCTTGAACTCGACTTGATCGGCGGAAAACTTTATACTGTCGATCTCAAGCCTTTTATGAAACAAATTAAAGCACACTGAATTAAACACCAGGAATCGAATTATGCACTTATTCTCGGATCCACGTTGGATAGATCAGCAACTGCTCCGGTACAATAGCCTGGATGAAGTTTCAGCTGAGAAAATTGATGCAATCAAAGAACGACTACAATCGGTTGTGAGCAATGATCCATTGGTTTCTGTAATCATTGCAGCATGGAACGAAGAATTGAATATCATTAAGTGTCTCGATTCACTCTCAAAGAGTAAAACGGATATCCCCTTTGAAATCATTGTGATTAACAATAATTCAAATGATGGGACGCAGGAAGTAATTGATAAACTGGGTGTAATTTCCTATCTTCAACCTGCACAAGGTGTGGGGCCTTCACGGGAGCTGGGGCAACAGAAAGCAAAGGGTAAATACATTCTTTCTGCTGATGCAGATTGTGTGTACCCCGAACGCTGGATTGATATCATGACAAAAACACTGATGAAGACGGGGAACGTTTTTGTCTATGGACGTTTTTCATATTTAAGCGATGACAAACATCCGCGTTGGCAGTTATTCTTTTATGAATTGGTACGCGATCTCATGAGTGAGATGCGACACGTTAAACGACCTTATTTGAATACCTACGGCATCAGCCTGGGGTATATTCGTGAGCTGGGATTGCAAGTAGGTCACATCAGTAAAAACATGCGTGGCTTTGATGGCAGGTTGTGCTTCGATATTATGAAACATGGAAAAGTAGCGGTAATCCGTTCAGCCTCCGCAAAGGCATGGACAGGTACCCGCGCACTCGATCGTGATGGGAGTTTTTTTGATGCAATTGTAAAACGTGTGTTCCGGGAATTTGCAAGATTGGATGATTACTTTAAGAGGCCGCAGGATCACAACACGAAAGAATCACAGAATGCGGATTATTCAGTTAAGAACAGTGTTAAGACAATTAAGAAGAAACTGAATCCATTCCACAGCTCAAAAAAATAAAGTACTCATCTGTTTCTACAGAAGAATAACGACTTATAATGTTGAGTTAACTAAATATACTTTAGTTAATGGGATTTTATCGGTTAATATCGCTTACCCATTGAGGCTAGCGTATATTAATTGTGTATTAAAAGCCCCAAATCTGATTTTATGAAAAATGGTGTTTCCCCTAACTTTCGCATTAGCCTTGCGAACTTAAGACTCCGTTTCTGCACGGTGATCATTCTGATGACCTGGGTTCTCGCTGCATATGCACAGAATCAAACTGCGAAAGAAACGTCAAATGGTATATTTTATTATGAATATCTTCCCCCCGATTATAACAGTAATACCAATAACTATCCCATTGTATTTTTCCTTCATGGCTTAGGAGAACGTGGCGATGCTATCACCAATTTACCTAACGTAGCCAAGAATGGTCCGCCCAAGCATGTTAAGAACGGATATAAGTTTCCGTTTATTTTAATTTCTCCACAATTAAAAACAAAATACACAGGGTGGCCCAATGCTTACATTGATCAGGTCATCGAGTATTGTAAATCTTATCTTCGTATCGATCCAACGCGCATGTATCTAACCGGGCTTTCCCTTGGTGGCGGCGGCGTATGGACTTATTCGCAGGAAGTTTTATGGGGTCAGCAGTTTGCCGCTGTTGCACCTATCTGCGGAAGCACCAATAATGTAAACAAAGCATGTAGTTACGGACTAACCAATCTTCCGGTATGGGCTTTCCATGGCGATGCTGATGGTACCGTAAGTATCGGTAAAACGCGACGCATGGTAGAGGCCATCAACGCCTGCAGCCCTGCGCCGAATCCACTGGCCAAGTTTACCATTTATCCGGGTGTTGGTCACAATTCATGGGATAATGCTTACAGAACCGATAACGCCCTTCATACGCCAAACCTGTATGAGTGGATGCTCCAGTTTAGAAACCGCGGACTCTTCGTCTTTGCCGGTGGGGATCGAAGTTTCAACCTGCCTACAAATTCAACCACCATCAATGCAACGGTAACAATTGAAACCGGAACGATAACCAGTTACCAATGGACCAAAATGAAAGGTCCTCCAGGGGCTGTTATTACAAATGCCTCAACACCGAATGTTTCCATAACAAATATGGTAAAAGGTTCATACGTGATGCGATTAACCGTGGTTGCAAGTACAGGAGAAACAACCTACGACGAAATTAAAATAGAAGTAGGTGATGGAAATTCACCACCCGTTGCCGATGCCGGTTCCGACATCTCACTTACGTTGCCAACAAATGCCATCAACATAACCGGAAAAGGAACTGATGCAAATGGATCAGTCGCATCTTATGCATGGACGAAAGTAAGCGGGCCTGGTGCAAGCATGAATGGTACCACTACCACCACACTCGCGCTTACCAATCTTGTTGTGGGCACTTACGTCTTCTCCTTTACAGTAACCGATAACGAAGGCGCTACAGCAACAGATCTTGTGAACGTAATCGTCTCTCCCGCTGCTGCGAATCAACTTCCAACCGCGAATGCGGGCGCTGATCGAACTGTAAATCTTCCCACAAGTGCTATTACGCTGACAGGCGCTGGTAGCGATCCTGATGGTACCATAACCACCTACTTATGGGAAAAGGTAAATGGACCTGCCATGACAATCGGAGGTACTTCATCTGCCTCGCTGTCATTATCGAATTTAGTCGCAGGTGTTTATACCTTCCGCCTTACTGTAACTGATAATTCATCAGGTAAAGATTCTGACGATGTAACCGTCACTGTAATTGCTGCCAATCAATCACCGGTTGCAAATGCCGGAAACGACATCACCATAACATTACCCACAAACAGCACTAACCTTGAAGGATCTGCAAGTGATCCGGATGGATCGATCGCGTCTTATGAATGGATATCGGTGAGTGGCCCCGGTACGCCAACAATACTCAATGGCGCAACTGCAACGCCTTCGCTTTCTGCATTGACAGAAGGAACATACGTATTTCGATTAACAGTAACCGATGACAAAGGCTCTACCGATTTTGATGAGGTAAATGTAATCGTGAAGGCTGGTGTTGTGAATTCACCTCCAGTCGCAGATGCCGGAGGAGACCAAACCATCAATCTACCTACCAATTCCGTTACATTAAATGGTTCTGGAAGTGATGCCGATGGTACGATCACTACTTATGCGTGGTCCAAAACCAGCGGTCCATCTGTGACGATGACCAACACTAATTTACCAGTACTAACCCTCGATGATCTGTTACCTGGTATTTATGAATTTGAACTTACTGTTACAGATAATCAAGGGGCTACAAACTCCAGCCTTGCAACAATCACCGTGTTGAACACCAATCAGTCTCCCGTGGCTAACGCAGGAGCCGACATCGTGCTTACACTGCCAACGAATACAACCAATATTTCGGGATCGGGTTCTGACCCTGATGGTACTGTCACCGCGTATGAGTGGTCTCAGGTAAGTGGGCCAAATGTGGCTACCCTCGTCAATGCTACAACTTCTACACTTTCTGCAAATGATCTTGCTGTAGGGATCTATATCTTTTCACTTACTGTGACGGATGACGACGGTACAACCGGATCTGATGAAGTACAGGTTACCGTAAACGCAGTGGTGGCAAACGAGACACCGCTTGCAAGCGCGGGAGCTGATAAAAGCATAACCCTACCTGCAAATTCAGTCACCCTTGAGGGAAATGGAACTGATAACGATGGCACCATTGCAACATTTGCCTGGATACTCCTGAACGGCCCAACCTGTATCATGACTGGCGAGAATACACCGACACTTGATGTTACGTTCATGATTCCAGGATCGTACACATTCCGGCTTACCGTAACCGATGATGATGGTGCATCACATGAAGATGATGTAAATGTTACGGTTCAACCTGAAACTGTAAATCAATCTCCTGTTGCGGATGCAGGTGCAGATGCCAATCTGTCTTTGCCTACCAATACAATTTCAATTTCAGGAAATGCTAGTGATGCTGATGGTACGGTTGATAGTTACCTTTGGGAAAAAATAAGTGGCCCTGCTGCTACGCTTGCCGGAACTGCTACAGCGACACTGGAGTTAGCGGATCTTGTTGAAGGCACATACGTTTTCCAACTCACCGTTACAGATAACCTTGGTGCAACCGGAACCGATATTGTATCGGTATTTGTTAATTCTGGAAATCAGCTTCCCATCGCGAATGCAGGAAATGACATCACACTTAGCCTCCCTGCCAACACAACTCCCGTAGACGGTTCCGGTTCAGATATCGACGGAACGATTACAAGTTATGCGTGGATTCAAATTAGCGGACCATCAACAGCCACATTGAGCAATGAAGCAACAGAAGTGCTAACCGTTGCTGATCTTGTTGAAGGATCTTACGTTTTTAAACTTACGGTAACCGATAACAACGGTGGTACTGCAGAAGACGAGATGAAAGTCATCGTGAATGCCGCAAACCAGGCACCGCTTGCAGCGGCCGGTTCAGACAGAACAATCACACTTCCTACCAATCAATCTACTTTCAATGGCAGTGGAACAGATGCCGATGGAACAATCGCTTCTTACACCTGGACACAGATAAGCGGACCTTCTGCTACATTATCCAATGAAAACACAAATGCGTTATCTGTAACAGTAACAACTTCCGGTACCTACGTATTCAGATTAACGGTAACGGATAATCTTGGCGCTATCGCGGATGACGATGTTCGACTCATCGTAAATGAAGAAACGGTTAATCAACCCCCTGTCGCAAACGCAGGACCAAATAAAAATTTAACGCTTCCAATTAACACTGTATCCCTTTCCGGAAATGGATCTGATCCGGATGGAACTGTAGCGAGTTACCAGTGGACCATCGCGAGTGGACCAACAGCCCTGTTGTTGAATGCGAATACACCAAACTTGTCTGTCCGGAATATGCTTGAAGGCACTTATGTGTTCCGGTTAACGGTTACCGATAATGAAGGTGCCACGGCAACTGATGAAGCGTCAGTCACTGTTGCGCCTCAGATTATTAACCAGGTTCCGGTTGCAAATGCAGGTACAAATAAAAGTATTACGCTTCCAACGAATACAATGAACCTTACCGGATCCGGAAGTGATCCTGATGGAACAATTGCGGCCTACCTCTGGACCAAGGTAAGCGGTCCGGATGTGACCATTACAAATGGTTCTTCAGCCGTAGTTTCCCTGGCAGATTTATTAGAAGGAAATTATGTGTTCCGGTTAACCGTTACCGATGACGATGGTGCTACCAGTACGGATGACGTTGCTGTAACGGTAAATGCAGCGATTGTCAATCAGGCTCCTACCGCCAACGCAGGTCCGAACAGAAGTATAACGCTTCCGCAGAATACGCTTACCATAACAGGAACGGCATCAGATGCGGATGGATCGGTCGCAAGTTATCAATGGCATAAAATCAGTGGTCCGACTCCATCGATGGCAGGAACTATGAGTCCAACACTTGAACTTAGTAACCTCGTTGAGGGAACTTATGTATTTCGTTTAACAGTAACCGACAATGAAGGTTTAAGTACGCAGGATAATATGCAACTCGTCGTTTTGCCTGCATCGGTAAACCAAATCCCTGTAGCCAACGCAGGCCCGAATGAATCCATCACGCTTCCTTTGAATAGTATAACCCTTTTTGGATCCGGAAGTGATGCTGATGGTGGCATCATTACCTATCAATGGTCTGTGATCAGCGGAACACCGGTTACGCTTGCAAACGAAACAACACCCACCGTTTCCTTAACGGATCTTGTGGCAGGCAATTACATCCTCCGCTTAACAGTAACGGATGATGTAGGTGCAACCGATACGGATGATGTACTTATTGTGGTAAATCCGGAAACCACCAATCAGCTGCCTGTAGCAAATGCGGGTAGTAATCAAACAATCAGTTTACCGACAACGATCGCCACCCTGACCGGCTCCGGAAGCGATAACGATGGTACGATTGTCTCCTACAACTGGTTGAAAGTATCGGGCCCTTCTGTAACATTAGGTGCTACCAATCTAAGTTCACTTGCTTTATCGAATCTTGTTGAAGGTGTTTACGTTTTCAGACTCACAGTTGAAGACAATGCAGGTGCAACAGACACAGACAACGTCTCCGTGACGGTATTACCAGAAACAACAAATGCCGCCCCCGTCGTAGATGCGGGTAATAACATTACATTACTTGAACCTGCAAGCACTGCAAACCTTGATGGTAACGCATCAGATACAGATGGTACCATTACTCTGATTGCCTGGACACAAGTACAGGGGCCTGTTGTGACGATCACGAATCCAAATTCATTTTTTGCACAAGTATCCGGATTAACGGTGGGAACATACAGGTTCAGACTTACCGTAACAGATGATGAGTCAGCAACTGCTTTTGATGATGTCATTGTTACCGTGAATCCAGTCAATACAAACCAGGCTCCTGTTGCAAATGCAGGTGCGAATCAAACCATTAAATTACCTCTGAATGCAATCACGTTAAATGGATCTGGAACCGATACAGATGGAACCATTGCTTCTTTTACATGGCTGAAACTAAGTGGACCTGCAGGAACAATAAATGGTGAAAATACTGCGGATCTGGCGCTAACAAACTTAAACAGCGGGACCTATCAATTCCAGCTTATTGTAGCCGATGATGACGGCGCCTCCCATTCCGATTTTGTTACTGTAACGGTACTTCCGGAAGATCAAAATGAAGCGCCTTCTGTAAACGCAGGTGCTGACGTTTATCTTGAACTTCCTGAAAATGCTGTTACGCTTACTGGCACAGCCAGTGATGATGACGCCGTAACGGATATACTATGGGAAAAAGTGAGTGGGCCTGCTGTTACAATGAATGGAAGCACTACTCTTTCACTCGAATTGACTGATCTGCTCGAAGGGTATTATACTTTCAGACTAACTGTCTCTGACGCCGAAGGTGTCACCAATGCTGATGAAGTAACCGTAAACGTATTCCCGGAAATTGTTATTCCTGAAAATCCTGTTGTAGATGCTGGCGAAGATATTCATGTACAACTTCCACAAACCGAGGTATTGATTGTTGCTGAAGCAGAATCTGCTGAAGGATTGATTGTGAATTATACTTGGCAGCAACTTGCCGGACCTCCGGTAATTTTTAACCGCACGGACACTGCGGTGGCCGTAATCAGTAATCCGTTACCAGGAACATACTCCTTTGTAATCACCGTAACGGATGCCGGCGGAAGAACCGCGTCGGATGAAGTCAACATCATTGTATTGGAAGAGATCCAAAGGGTAACAGCACATAATTTGTTCTCTCCTGATAACAAAGGAGATGTCGCTACAGAAACATGGATTATTGAAAACTCAGACATGCTCGATGGATGTGAAATAACCGTTTACAACAGGCAAGGCCAGAAAGTGTACCAATCCATCGGTTATCCGATTCCGTGGGATGGTACTTTTGGAAACAAGCCTGTTCCGGATGGTGCTTATTTCTACATCATTACATGTAACGGACAAAAAACTCAGTCAGGAAGTGTAACTATTGCAAGGTTAAAGTAATGAAGTTTAAAACTATACCCGTATTTCTACTCTTGTTGTTTTCGCTCACAGTCGTTACGCACGCGCAGCAACAACTTGTTTACAATCATTACTTCATTAACCCGGCCTTGTACAATCCTTCGTTTATTGCGCCGGATGGATACAGTGCCTTGTATTTGAATTACAGAAAACAGTGGGCCGGCATTAAAGGTGCACCTACAACGGGTACACTTAATCTCCACCTCCCCTTCAACCACAAAGCTGGTATTGCTTTAACTGCTTACCAGGATGAAGCTGGTTTACTAACCACCTCATCCGGAATGATCAGCTTTGCATACCAGGTTTATTTTGGAAAACGAATTACAGATCTAAATAAACTCAGTTTTGGTCTTGCTGCAGGTGTTACCAACTCCCGCATCAAAGCGGATGAAGCTACGGATATCAATGACCCGGTGGTGGCAAACAATACATCTTCCCTCGACGGTCAGGTCGGTATCCATTACCAGTACAACAAACTCAAGGTTGCCTTTGCGATACCGCGCATATTCGAGGGATACACAGCTTCCGAAAAAAGCTTTAACAGTAAAGGAATAGCGCAGATCAATAACACACTGAGTTCAATCAGTTATAATTTTTCATTGAGTCACCGGTTCTCCTTCGAACCATTCTTTGTGTACCGGACTTTTGAAAACCAGGATCCGCAATTTGAAGCGCTGGGTTCTTTCAAGATCGATCAATTGCTTTGGTTTGGTGGATCTTATCGCCAGGATTATGGTGCTGCCGCATTTTTTGGATTGAACATCAAAGAAAAGATACGGTTGGGTTACGCGTACGAATTTGCGACAGATCAAACCGACAGAATGGGTGACGGTTCACACGAAGTTCAACTTATTCTCCGGCTGGGCAAAAAACAATTCAGCCGTCCGCAAATTGTGGAACAGGAACCAGCGAATAGCGCTCCTGAAGCAGTCGCACAAGCAAACGCATTGAAGGAAGAACTTAACACGGAACAGGACGAAGAAGTACTTGAAATACCTAAGGATGATGCCGTAGCACAACCCGATTTGATTGAAGTTCAATCTGAACAACCTGTTGTTGAAGAATCGCATCAAATACAATCAGAAACTGTTGAGGCCGATGCTCTTCAGCCAACAGTTGCCGACACGCAGGAGGAACCGGCTGAAATTGATCTTACTCAAAAGACCGAAGTAACAAAGTTAAACGGCGAAGGATTAGCGGCAGGTCACTATGTAGTCGTAGGCGCTTTCGCTTCCGTTGAGAATGCAAAAAAATATTCCGCTACCTTAAAGAGATCTGGTTATCCTGCAAGTGTAGCCTATCATCCTGAAAAAGGTTATTACATCGTTCATATGATCAATGCGGCTACTATTGAAGAAGCGCGCGGATTAAGAGACATGTACCGCCGGATGTCACGCTACTCGTTCCGCGACACCTGGATTTTGAGTATTGATTGATTGCGTCGTTGAATGAGTTTTACGATAAGCTGCAGGCTGCAAGGGCCCGAGTTGAGCCTGATAAGTTTTTGAAAGAGCCACGAGTTCCGAGCTTCGAGCCGCGAGTTTGTTTTGGTGGTAACTTAATTGTTTACGGTTCTTACCTTATTTTTATTTCCGCACACTGTCCTCTGCTCCGGAGCTCCGGAGGAGACGGTTACTGACGGTCCGCCCCGTTACTACGATTATCTTGAGAATTTAAACCTGTCGCAATTGAAAAACCGCTTCACTAACTAAAATCAATGCTCCGGAGGAGCTAAATGTGGGTAGCCGCGAGCGCAGCTCGTGGCTCGTATTCGACATTAAACGTGTGCCACAGACGCGTTTCGAGCAGGAGAAAAATGCTAATATAAAAATTGCAATCGGGAGGTATCGCTTTGACGTAGTACGTTTGCGCGCGATAATAAGAAACTGGTTCGCTTGATTGGTGATGTGTCCAAGTAGCGGGATTTTGGTTTCGGTAACGAGCGATTAATTCCGTTGTTCCGGGGGATCCTTCTACATGCTTTGTGCTAACGCACATGCGCGCATTACAGGATGACGGTAACGAGGGGGAAGAAACACGGTGCGCCGTGAACCCAGCGCCTGCAAGCCATGAACTTCCGAATCCACGAGTTTGTTTGGCAACAAATTCGCGCAAGACATGCTGAAGAATTTTCGACAAATTGAAGAACCGCTTCACTAACTAAAACCAATGCTCCGGAGGAGCTAAATGTGGATAGCCGCGAGCGCAGCTCGTGGCTCGTATTCGACATTAAACGTGTGCCACGGACGCGTTTCGAGCAGGAGAAAAATGCTCATGGCACACAATATAAAAATTGCAATCGGGAGGTGTCGCTTTGACGTAGTACGATTGCGCGCGATAATAAGAAACTGGTTCGCTTGATTGGTGATTTGTCCGACTCGCGAGATTTTGGTTTTCTGTAACGAATGATCAATTCCGCTGTTCCGGAGGATCCTTCTACATGCTTTGTGCTAACGTGAAAAGTGGATCGTATGCGTGGAACATTCTGAACTTAAAACCATGAAATTTGAATTTCACCAGACGCAAAGCCGCTAAGTTGCGCAAAGCCAACCTCCCCAATTCCGCAAACCAATCGAGTCAGTTATCCCAAACCAACATCAAACGTCAGACGTCAAACATCAAACATTTCCCCGAAACCCCGTTATCAAAAAACCAACTTTGAACTTTGAACCATGAACTTCGAAGTGTGCGGCTGGCATCGTGTTTTAACATGTTTCCATTACTGTTAAAACTCACAGCTTTATTCACATTACCGTATGAAAAAAAACTGTTTGCTCCTCGTGTTGTTTCTGATCTGTAGTTCAGCACGGAGTCAAAATCAAGATACATCGCTGATTTCGATTACAAATTTCCGATTGGAGAGCGGAACATTTAGCTGGCGAGGTTCAAACACATTTTTTTCCATGAATTCATGGGATACCCAGCCCTACACAGAAGGACATTTACAGGAAAAAAGCGGTGCCAACTGGGTATTCCGATTAAATTATCGATTGTTACATCCCAAGGGATATGATCCCAATTTCAAACCAGGTTACCCAATTCTGTTATTTTTACACGGCGCCGGCGAACGTGGAAATTGCTGGAATACAAAATGTTATTGTGAAGGTTGTGTTTCAACCAGCACCCCTGACCCCGCCGCTGATCCCCATTTTTTGAATAACGACCATCATCTGCTCTTTGGCGGACAAACATTTCTTTCGGCGGTGAACCTGGCCGGAACAAAAAAAATAAATGATCCCTCTCTTCATGCAAAAGCATTTCCCGGATTTGTGTTGTTTCCACAAAATGAAAATTCGTGGGGTTCGCATGAAGCCGGTAACTCTCCCATTAGTTATGCGCTTCGTATCCTTCGTATATTAATCAATGATTATCAGATCGACCCTGACCGTATTTACATCGCGGGATTATCCGTCGGGGGACAAGGTGTTTACAAGGCACTCAACATGGCAGACTGGCTTTTCGCAGGTGCGATTACCATGTCAGCTATAAATTTTGCCGATAATCTTGAGTACGACAGCGTGTCAACGATACCCCTATGGGCATTCCAGGGGGGGCACGATACCAATCCACGACCAGACCAGACAGAAACACTGCTCCGTAGATTCCGCGAGGCCGGTGGAATTGCCCGTTTTACATTGTATTCCGATCTTGGTCATAATACCTGGAGCAGGGCACTCAATGAACCGGATTTTATCTCGTGGTTATTGCAACGCAGCAAAGCCGATATCCACGTGAAGTACGACAATCCAAATGTGTGTAAAACAAACGGTGCAGGTGCAGAATTAGTTTTAGCAGAAGGATTTCCAGCTTATCAATGGGAATATGATGGTGAGATTATTACGGATGCCGGTAACCACATTTTCATCGCCGATAAACCAGGAACTTATCGTGCGCGCTTCAGCCGTGTTTCATCGCCAGCTAATAATGATTGGAACGAATGGTCCGCACCAGTTACCATAGCGGAGAAAATTCCTGAGTCCATTGAATTGCGACAAATCGGAACAACGTACCTCCGCGATCTTAACGATGGAAAAAATGCCATATTAAAAGGGCCGGAAGGAAAAGCCCATTACTACTGGTATAAAGATGGCGAGTTGACCAATCATCCGGATTCCATTTACTTAAATGTTCCGCCGGGAAATTGTGGTAAGCCTTGTTCCAATGAAGGACATTATTCCCTGGTTACCGCTGACTTTGATAATTGCCCAACATTCCCTTCCGATGGAAAAAATGTATTCTTCGAAGGTCAGGCTCCCATTGAGAACGAGATGCGTCCCACGTCATTTACGGCGACGTTGTTATCTTCTTCCACTTGTTTTCTGAGTTGGGATGATCCCTCCTCCCGCGAAACAGCATATGAAGTATGGCGCCTGAATACCTCGCGTGAAAACGAAACGTGGACGATGGCCGCGATAACAAAAGCCAACATCACCTTCTTTCGCGACAGCATGCTCATTCCTAATTCAACGTATCATTATAAGATCCGCGCGTTGAGTAATACATCACGTTCGGATTACTATCCCGGAAACGATAAAACAGATCCAACACAAAATTTGGTGGTGGTCACTCCTGCGGATGATGATCAACCCTTCCCGCCGCAAAACCTTACCGCAGAACGCATCGGTGTAGGCACTATAAAATTAACCTGGGAACCCGGCAAAGATGAATCCGGCATAAACGATTATCAAATTACTTACAACGGTACGGATACACGTACAGGTAAGCCTGACACAACGTACACCATCCGCGACCTGGAGTACAACAGCACGTACACGTTCTCCGTTAAAACCGTAGACATCTCCGGGAACAGGTCTGCTCCTTCAAACCAGGTAGTCGTGCATACACATACTACAGGCCTGTTTTACAAACACTCCACCGGATCATGGACCGCACTAACAGATCCGCAGATAGAAAACACATGGAAAGCGCCGGAGTATACCGGCACAGTAGCCAATGTTTCTTTGAGTCCGCGAACACAACAGGATTATTTCAATTTTGAGTTTGAAGGATTTGTAAATATTACCACGGCAGGAGATTACACCTTCTACCTTAATTCAGATGAAGGAAGTCGTTTATATATTGATGGCAATCTCGTTGTTGATTTTGATGGAAGACATGTTGTTTGTACCGGCGGCGATGAATGTCCGAACGGATGGGGTAAGCCGAGCATAGCAATTCCGTTGACCGCAGGACCGCATCACATCCGCATTCAATACTTTGAAGAAACCGGAACACAAGTCCTCACCATACGATACAACGGACCCGATACTGGTAACTCAACGATTTTGATTCCCGATGCTGCATTTAACAGTGGTGGATATGCCATACCAACACCGCCATCGATACCCGGTAATGTACAGGCAAAAAGTAATGGACTTACCGGCATACAAGTCAGCTGGAATGCAAGCTCAGGTACAAGTGTTGAATACGAGATCTACAGGGCGACAAATCAAGCCGGACCATTTGTTACGATCAACAGAGTGGCAGAACTGACTTACAACGACGATAATGTAAAGCCAGGTCAAATTCATTACTATAAACTGAAAGCAGTAAACCAGAACGGATCATCTGGCTGGAGTGCTGTTGTTTCCGCAAAAACGCAAACAGACAATGAGCCACCTACTACGCCAATGGCTCTTGTTGCCGAAAGTGGAAATTCGGTGAAAGCAGTGCTGCGCTGGGAACCATCAACCGATAACGTACGCGTTGCGGGATATGAAATCTGGGCTAACGATATTCTTCTGGACACTACGCCTATTCCTGCGTATGAAGCTTTCCCGTTGGAGGCAGCACAACCGTACACATTTTATGTGGTCGCTTTTGATGATTCGGGAAACAGATCACCGGCTTCCAACACAGTGAACAATGAAGTTTTTATTACCGATGTTGAAGACGAAGCACTTCGTGGTTTCTCTTTCGATGTGTTTCCGAACCCTGGGAATGGGCAGGAAGTCAGCATCCGGGTAACAACCCCTTTCCCAGATCCGATCAGACTTGAGGTACGGGATATGATGAACAGGCAGGTAATTCTTGAAACGGTTTCCCCTGCTTTATTAGAAGAGTCCTATTCCTTGCTGGGTAACAAAATGGTATCGGAAGGATTATACCTTATTGTTTTGGAACAAAAAGGTAAGGTCTTACATGAGAAAGTCATCATACACCATTAATTTACTTAAGTAAACAAAAATGAAATTTAAAGGAATTTCTTTGTTTTATAAATTTTACCTATTTGAAAAGTTGCGCTAAAAAGAAAAAGAGCCTATTACCTGAAAAAGTAGGCTTTTCTTTTCCTTACTTTTGATATGAAAAATTACCTCCGACAGGTAGTTTACCTATAGTTAGTTTTTGTTATTAATGGCTTTAATCAAGATACTCCGTTATGATTCGATTTCTAGGCTTAATCGCGCTGGTTCTGCTGTCCGCCTATTCGTGGGGGCAGAACGTGGATACAGCTAATATCACCATCACAAATTATAACCTCAATCCGGGAACGTTCAGTTATAGAGGGACAAATACCTACCATGACATGACTTCCTGGGATTCTTCTCCCTATACTGAAGGGCACCTTCGACAAGGTTCTACCTTCCGCATGAATTATAGATTATTATATCCAACAGAGTATGCAACAGATCCAAATGCGGCAGGTGGTTACCCGCTCATTGTAATGATGCACGGCCTCGGTGAAGGTGGTACATGTTGGGGTAACTGTGAAACTACAACGGATGTAAGGCACTTGAGTAATGATCTTCAATTAACCCATGGTGGTCAGGCACATTTAACGGCGCGTAACCGTACACCGGCACATCATCCGCGTTCGTTTCACGGCTTTGTTTTGTTTCCGCAATCAGGATCGCCCAATGGATGGGATAATAATTCGTTAAACAATGCGATCCGTATTATTCGTTTACTAACCCGTCAGTTAAATATTGATCAAAACAGAATTTATGTTCACGGCTTGTCTAACGGAGGCCAGGGAACGCTTAACCTTGTTTGGAGGGCTGATTGGCTTTTTGCAGCGGCCGCACCGATGTCTGCGATTTCGAGTCATAACTCTTTACGTGCCGAAGTAGAAGCTGATAGCCTCACCCAGATTCCGTTCTGGTTTTTTCAGGGTGGACAGGATACCGGACCACCACCAAACTACACGGAACAAACGGTAAGAATTATGAGGGCTGCCGGTATGTCTGTACGTTACAGTCTATATCCAACTATCGGCCATGGTACATGGAATACCGCATATAACGAACCGGATTTTTTCTCCTGGTTATTGTCGAAGAATAAATCGGATATCCATGTACATTATGACAACGCAACAATATGCGGAACAACCGGTGCTGGCGCAATGCTTAGTCTTGCACAGGGCTTTCCGGCATATCAATGGGAACGAGACGGACAGCTAATCAATGGAGTCGATAATCACGTTTTAGAAGCTACAATACCCGGCACTTACAGGGCACGCTTTAGTCGTGTGCATAACCCTGCAGAAGGGGAATGGAATCAGTGGTCTAAACCAGTAGAAGTAACGGAAGTGATACCGCCAAAGGCGAAAATAGAAGTTGTCGGTACCACACATTTACGGGGACCCGGACTCATCAATGCTGCTGCAAATAATACCGTAGTATTGCGCTCGGATGAACCTTATGACAAATATTCATGGTATAAAAATGGTGTGCTGGTAGATATACCAAGTAACACGCAGGACGATACTGTTAGAAACTATACCATTAACTCAAATTTAGTTTCTTCAAATGGCGCCTATACTTTAGTACGATCAGGGTTTGATAATTGTCCCAGCCCAGAATCTGAACCAGTTTACCTGTTTTTTAGTAATTCGGCTCCACAGAATGTTGGTTTGGTCGCTCCGGGAAATTTTCAAGGCTCCGCACTTTCCGCTTCCAGTATTTTATTAACATGGAATGACGACTCAAATTTAGAACGAGGATACGAGATCTGGCGAAGAAAACCTGGTGAGAATTTTAGTTTTGTTAAACGAACCAACGAAGACGATATTTCTTTTCTGGATACAAAACTCGAGCCCCTTACACTTTATGAATACAAGATCAGGGCAATAAACAATGACGGTCGATCCGCTTATAGTCCGAGTGATAATATCAATACAAATTTACAGGTAACGACACTGGGGGATAATGTATCGCCGGGAACGCCGCAGAACTTTACTGCTGTAGCAAGTGGTATTCGTCAAATCACGCTATCCTGGGAGGCCCCTTCGGATACTGATATTGCAAATTACTATTTGTATTTCGGATCAGATTCGTTGGCGATTGATGCACCGGCAACAAGCCACATATTGAGTAATCTTCCGTTAAACGCAACGTTCAATTACACACTAAAGGCAATGGATGAAAGCGGTACACTTTCCTATGCGAGTAATCAAGCTACCGCCAACACCTATGTAACTGGCTTGTTTTATAAACATAGTACAGATAGCTGGAATGCACTGGCTGAAATGGAAGCAACATGGATTAATCCTGAATTTACAGGGACTGTTACTAATTTTACATTATCGCCAAGAACCCAAGACAATTTTTTCAATTTTGAGTTCGAAGGTTATATCTACATAACGGATGCAGATAATTATCAATTCAGAACCTATTCTGATGACGGCAGTCAGTTAAGACTGAACAATAACCTGATCGTAAACAATGATGGTCTGCATGATGCCAAAAATGCAGTTACTAGTGTCTCACAATTTTTAACAGTAGGCCCACACTTAATCAATGTACGGTATTTTGAAAAAGACGGTGGTGAATCTTTAACAGTGCAATACAGACGTGGTAATGGCAGTTGGGCGAATATCCCCAACAGTATGATACAAAGTGGTGCGCCGCCAGTGGTAACACCACCTGTTGCACCGACAAATCTCACTGCGCAATCTGCTGGTATGACGCAGGTTGATCTGGCCTGGCAATATGCAGGAGGAAACCCAACTGGTCTGAAAGTAGTTGTGCTAGGTTCTTCCACCGCAGTAGGTACCGGTGCTTCAGCTGGTAATGGTTGGGTTAATCTTCTAACAAATTGGCTATCGTCAACAACGACGGGGTCATCAGTTACAAACCTGGCATTGGGAGGTTTTAGTTCAGAGGATGTGATGCCGAATGGAAGCTCTCCATCACCCGATGTTACCAGAAATATAACCTATGCACTTTCGCTTAATCCACATGTTATCATTGTTAATCTTCCGACCAATGATGTAGCCGAAGGTATTCCGCTGACAACAACCATGGCTAACTTCAGTGCGATTAAAGCGCTTGCAGATGAACGTGGTATTCCAATGTTCTTTACAACTTCGCAGCCAAGAAATTTTGGTCAGGAAGCGGACCAAACACGTCGCGATTTGTTAGAGACCACAGCGAATGAGATACGCGCAGCCTTCGGAAATTATGTGATTGATATTTACGATGAGCTTACCAATTTTGCGGATAGAAAATTAATTAAATCCGAATACAATGCTGATGGAACACACGTGAATAACGCAGGGCATCAGTATATCTTTGAAAGAGCGCAGGCGAAGTTAATGACTTACCTTACAAACTTTGAAGTGCAACGTGGACTTAGCGTAAGCGGTCCCTTCAGTTTAGTGGGGCGCACAACATCTACAACCTTCAACGATACAGGTTTAACACCACAAACACCATACTACTACAGGGTGAGAACGGTTAATATGAATGGTACATCTCCTTACACAGCTGTTGCCACTGCAACCACTGGTACGGATACCGAAGATCCGACCCAGCCACTTAATTTAACCTACACTGGTGTAACCCTATCTAACGTATCCTTAAAATGGGATGTGTCGACTGACAACGTTGGTGTAACGGGTTACCAGGTCTGGGCAAACGGTTCACAAATCGGAACTTCAACAATACCTGCATATCAGGCATCCAATCTGACTCCAGGAACGCTTTATAGTTTTTACGTTGTCGCTTATGATGCCGTTGGAAATAATTCAGTTCCTTCAGCAGCTTTAGAGGTATCAACCTCAGGAAGCGCAACCTACTATTCAAATGCTTCAGGTTCTTTATCTGAATTAACAACTTGGGGATCTAACCCAAGCGGAACCGGGTCAAATCCATCGAGCTTTAGTACCAACGGAATTCAGCTTGTGGTAAGTAACCGAAGTTCAACTAACCTTGGGGGAAGTCTCGCCCTACCAGGTGCGGTGTCGCGACTCGTTGTTCCGTCTGGAATTACACTTAATGTTGACAACGTTTTAAATGCCAAGGTAGAGGTTCAGGCAAATGGTATTTTAAATCTTAATTATGCACAGCAACAGCCTGAGCTGGTTGTGTTGGCGCAAACCAGTACAGTAAATTATAACTATGCCAGTGACGCCGTCTTCATTAAACAAACTACCTATGGTAACCTGGGTTTATCAGGTGTGGGTCCTAAAACATTCACATCGGGAACTACCACTATCCTGGGCAATTTAACAGCGGCACCAGGTGTAGACTTGAAAGGTTCGATCGGGAACCAAACCATAATCAACGTTGGTGGTAATGTTACTTTCACCGGAACTCCGGGAACGACGCCAAGAGATTTTGGCGTTACCCTCGATATGACTGCAAATGGTACACAAACCATTACTGCGGGCGGAACACTCGATCTTTTCCAGATAACCAAAACTGGAACTGGTACAGTCAACCTGGCTAATTCAGGATCACCAATTACTTTAAGCCTTGGTTCCAATGTGGGTGGTGGTCTTTCCATTCCTGCTGGAAGGGAATTCAATATTGGAAATAACACACTCGCATTGGGGGGAGCAGCAAGAATCAATGGCGCAGGCGAACAAGGTGTACTTGGCGTGAACGGCGGATCTATCAATCTAACTTCAAGCAGTAACAGTGGTTCTAATCTACGCTTCAATCCAGCTGCAAATACGATCAGCAGACTTACAGTTAATCTATCTGGTTCCGGCTCGGCTAACTTGTATTCAGCAGCTAAGATCACAGATGCGATAAAGGTGACGCGTGGTACGCTTAACCCGAATGGTCATCTAACACTGATCTCAACAGAAACTCAAACGGCTAATATCGAACGCATTGAAAATAACGGCGTAATTTCCTCGAACGTGAAAGTTCAACGGTTCATCGATCCTAAAGGAAGAAACTATAGATATATTTCGTCGTCTGTAGCAGGAGTTACTGTGGCCAACTGGCAAACCTATTTCCCAATCACGGGTGCATTCCCCGAGACAAGTACAGGGCCTGGGTTAAGTGCTAACCCATCACTCTTCACTTATAATGGTACGGATTATGTCGCTTATCCTGCTGCCTCAAATACAGAACCTATTGAACGTGGTGTGGGCTACGCTTTATTTAACCGCAACGGCACGAATCCAACACTAATGGAAACTACAGGTGTCCCGTACCAGGGAACCGTTCCTTTCACTGTTGTTCCAAACGCTGGTGGAAGCTCAGAAGCAGGATGGAATCTATTGGGTAATCCGTATGCTTCTACCATCGTCTGGAGCATGGACAATACAGCATGGCCAAGAACCGGAATGAATAACACGGTAACGGTACGCGAAAACGATGGTGCCGTAACACAGGTTTATGTTTATGATGCCTCTACCGGGTCAGGAAATTTACCAGGTGGAAGAATTGCTCCGGGACAAGCGTTCTGGGTGCAATCTATGGCAGCGAGCCCATCTTTGTCGATCACTGAATTAGCGAAAAGCACAGGACAGCAAACACACTACCGTGAAGGCACAGACCTGATTAGTAAATTGAGGATCAATGTTTCTCAAGGAACGAAATCAGATCCCACGTTCATTGCATTTACTGCCGTAGGAACCGATAAGTTCGATCCTGAATTCGATGCTGTAAAACAACCTAACGTTGGCATCTTGAATTTCTCTACGTTCTCAGGCGATGACAATGTAGCGCTGGCTATCAACAACAGCAGCGATGCATTTTGTTCGAAAACGATTAAATTAAATCTGCGTGATGTCAAGCCCGGTAACTATACCCTTTCAACAGAAAACCCGGAAACGCTTTTTGGTGTAGGTACAATCATGCTAGTCGATCATTTCACAAACACAACAGTTGACCTACGCAACGCCACAAGCTATTCATTCGACGTAACATCGGATATTAGCTCCTTTGGAAAGGATCGTTTCGAACTCGTGATGCACAGACCGGAACTTGATTTGTCACTCCAGCATACTTCTGCTCAGGTGTGCGGTGAAGCAGCTCCTGTTACACTGGAAACGACCCAGGCAGGTGCATTATATAGTATTGTGAACGATAAAGGCGAAGCCCTCAGCGAAGTTGTCACGGCAACAGGCGATGCGTTAACGCTTACTGTTCCGAAAGACATGCTCCGTGATGGTAAGAATACATTCAAAGTGCAAGCTCAATTCAAAGGATGTACTGCCGCAATGCTTCAATCTCCAGTTGTGGTTGAATATACAGCACCTCCGGTCGCTAATGTAGCAGAATTTGTTTCTGTTTGTGCCGGCGCTCCTGCAGTGATCAATGTTCAACATCCCGACGCAGGTGTCTCTTACAAATGGTATAATGCATACCAACAGCCCATCGCCGGTGTTTCTTCAAATACATTTACAACAGGTGCTATTACTATGGATACGATCTACTATGTATCCGCCGTATTGGGCAAGGGTTGTGAAGGACCAAAACAAATGGTGATCGTTACACCTGAGTTACTCGAGACACCTGCCGTTATTCCCGCTGGCGATACTTTGTATGCGTCGGCATCACAGGGCATTCAGTGGTTTAAAAACGGCGAAGCAATATTCAATGCAACACAACCACATTACGTGCCATCCACCACAGGATCATATAGTGTGCAAGTAACCAAAGGCGGTTGTATTGCCAATTCCGATGAATATGTCGTGAACATCGAAAGCATGGTATTCCCAAATCCAACATCGTCCGCGAATATCAACTTCAAGTTTATTTCTGATAGCGATGGTAACGTAAAGGTAAGTATCATAGACCTGGTGGGTAAGAAAGTGCATGAAGATGTATTCAGCGCTTACGACCTGGCAGGTGGCGTAAAAATCTCTCCAGCAACAAAATTAAATTCAGGTGTGTACTTCCTCGTCGTTGAGCGAAACGGATTTATCCGAAAAGTGAAATTTGTGCTGAATGAATAAAATAGGTATTCGGTGTTAGGCATTAGAAAAATGGATATCAACGCCAAATTCCTAATACCTAGTACCCAATTCCCTAGTACCTATACCAAATCCCTAATATTTAATTTCCATATATTGTGCATGATTTCATGCTTCATTTAACAGACTTATTGTGAAAATAATTGGTTTTCTAAAGGTTGTCGTCATCAACCTGATCAGTTTTATTGTGCTTCTTTTTGTGGTCAATTGGGGTTGTAAATTCCTGCTCAAACCTTCGGCGCAAAACACACGTCATCTGTTACCGAATTATGCGGAAGATCATGAATATGCAAAAACAATTTTCAAGGATTATAACAGTGTTCAACACCAATACGAACCTTTTGTCGGGTGGAAGACCGTTCCCTACAATGGTAAAACCACACAGATCAACGCCGACGGAATGCGCGTGCATACACCGCCAATAAAGGTCAATGCCGGGCAAAAATCGATTCATTTTTTTGGAGGCTCCACGATGTGGGGTGAAGGATCCGATGACCAGCATACGATCCCCGCTTTAGTTAACGCGGCATTGCCTCAGTACAACGTCTATAATCACGGGCAACTTGCCTACAATACACGACAGGAACTTGATGCGCTGATATCCACATATTCAAAAAATATAAACCCAGATATCGTAATCTTTTATGATGGCGTAAATGATGCAGCATTTTTATGTCCGAAGGAAATTGACGACTTACCGGCACATCGCTTGGTTCCCATGTTCAGGGATAAGATCTATGTAAAAAGATCGGCGATGGTAAAAGAGGCGTTGTATAAATTATTTCTCGAAAACATCATGCGGGTCTTAAATCAATATTCAAATAAGGAAAGAGAAGAATCGCCGTATAATTGTATTGGCGATGAGCATAAAGCCGAAGAGATTGCAGAAATATTTATGCGCAACTGGGAAATGGCCCATGAGATTGTTACCAACCGCGGCGGTGAGTTCATCGCAATTCTTCAACCTGCTGCATTTATCGGTAATCCGAAAACCGATCATCTTAAATTAGATGAAGATCTCGGAAAGAATTTTAAAGAAGTCTATCGCAGAATTAAGGCTAAAATTGCCGAACGGAACCATCCCTGGGTCTACGACCTCAGTGATCGTTTTGATGGTGATCAACTCATCTATATTGATTTTTGCCACGTGTCGCCTAATGGCAATCAAATCATGGCGAAATCAATTGGAGAAATCATCAGCACAAAACAGTTGTAATTAATTTGAGTTTCCTCAATTGGGCTAAAGCCCCCACCATGGGTTATCATTCAATCCCGCCGAGTTAAAACTCGGGGCAATTGAAATAAAATTCAGAAATGATTTATCAATTGCCGTGAGCTTGAGCTAAAATAAATTTCAATTGTCCTGATCTTTAATTAAAATAGAACTCATCAATCGCCCTGACCTCCAGCTAAATAGAATCCATCAATTGCCGTGAGCTTCAGCTCACGGCAAAATCGAAACCAGTATTTGGGCTTTAGCCCACCACTTGCTAACTTCGAACAGAAGCTTAGCTAAAAAAAATGTTACATGCAATTGCAGTCAGGCGCCAGCTAAAATGAGTTACATCAATTACAATAAATAACTAAAATAAATCCATTAATTGCCGTGAGCTTCAGCTCACAGCAATTAGATACCAGTTCTCAGGGCTTTAGCCACCCGTTGTTAACGCAGAAAAAAGTTGATTTAAAACCTGCATTTATGTCATACACTAAAGTCTACATCCATTTCGTATGGTCAACCAAAAACCGGGAACCCTTTCTTGATTCACCGGAACTAAGAAAAAGAATTTGGGTCCATATCAAAGAAAACGCCAGAGAGAAAGAGATTTTCATTGATACCATAAATGGTTATCAAGATCATTGTCATGCCTTGATTTCTCTGGGACCAGATCAAAACATGCACAAAATTATGCAGCTACTAAAAGGAGAATCCTCCTATTGGATCAATAGAAATAAATTGAGTAAGAAAAAATTCGCATGGCAGGATGGTTATTTTGCAGTTTCTGTCTCGGAGTCAATGATTGACAAAGTTCGAGAGTACATCAAAAGTCAGGAAGAGCATCATAAAGAAATTCCATTTCAACAGGAGTACAATCAGTTCATTGAAAAATTTGGGTTTCAAAAGGGAAGGAATGATTGAAGCGGGACTATGTTGCGCTAAAGCCCTCATTTTATTTTACTTTGAAATCCATGAGCTAAAAGCTCATGGCAATTGAATTGAAATCCTAAGCTAAAGCTCAAGACATTTTACTTTGAAATCTTAAGCTAAGAACTCAAGATACTTGAATCTTAATCTGAGCTTGAAATCAATTCACCTTGGCCCTGCTAGTTCATAGATCAAAACATTGAAAGCATGCAAATTGATCCTGACAATTTGAAATCATCATAATAAATCACTTTGCAAAATAGCCGGAGCCAAAAAATCTATGATGGGTCAATTAAATGAGAGATCTTTAGTGGGCTAAAGCCCTCATTTTATTTTACTTTGAAATCCGTGAGCTAAAGCTCACGGCAATTGAATTGAAATCCTAAACTAAAGCTCAAGACATTTTACTTTGAAATCTTAAGCTAAGAACTCAAGATACTTGAATCTAAATCTGAGCTTGAAATCAATTCACCTTGGCCCTGCTAACTCACAGACCAAGACATTGAAAGCCTGTAAACTGATCTGAAAATTTGAAATCATCATAATCAAATCACTTTACAAAAATAGTCTGAGGCGCCAATTAAATGAGAGATCTTTAATGGGCTAAAGCCCTCATTATATTTTACCTTGAAATCCGTGAGCTAAAGCTCACGGCAATTGAATTGGAAATCCATGAGCTAAAACTTAAGGCAATTGAATTTGAAAATCTTAAGCTAAAAGCTCAAGACATTTGAATCTTAATCTGAGCTTGAAATCAATTTACCTTCGCCCTGCTGGTTCATAGATCAAAACATTGAAGGCATGCAAATTGATTCTGACAATTTGAAATCATCATATCAAATCTTTGCAAAAATAGTCTGAGGCGAAAAATCCATGATCGCCAATTAAGTGAGAGATCTTTAGTTGGGCTAAAGCCCTTCATTATATTTTGCTTTGAAATCCATGAGCTAAAGCTCACGGCAATTGAATTGAAATCCTAAGCTAAAGCTCAAGACATTTGAATTGGAATCTTAAGCTAAAAACTCAAGGCAAAATGAATTGAAAATCTTAAGCTAAAGCTCACGGCAATTGAATTAACAATTCAATCTTCCCTCAAAAACACATGGTCATTTTCGTCTATTGCCATGAGTTTTAACTCATGGTAAACTGGATAAAAATCAATTTGGGCTTTAGCCCTCCATGGCCAAACACTGACAGAAAAATCATCTCTGCTCAGTTGATGCGTACTCTGTGGGAAAATTCCTGATTAAAGCTTAAGCTTTTTAAAAATTCCTTCGGGAATCTGGCGGATCACAAACATAACCAGCTGCCAAATGGGCAATACATAGATTACATTTTTTCTGGACTTTACAGCCTTGTAAATTTTATTTGCTACTATTTCGGGCGAAGCTGTTAATGGCCCTGGCGTTTTCATGCCTTCGATCATGCGCGTTTTAATAAAGCCCGGCTTAACTGTGAGTACGTGTACACCGCTTTTGTAAAGGCGATTACGCAAACCGGAAAGATAAGCTGTAAAGCCAGCCTTCGCACTTCCGTAAAAGTAATTACTTTGCCTTCCACGTTCTCCAGCTACAGAACTAATTCCGACGATGGTTCCATCCTGTAGTTTTTCAAAGTCATGGGCAATTACATTAAGGATAGAAGCGGCGCCGGTATAGTTACTATCAATGATTAGAGCGGCATGGTCCCAGTCGTTCTGTGCCGCTGGCTGATCGCCAAGCAATCCAAAAACACAAATTACAACGGTTGGCTTATGCGCCATGGAATGATAGAATGCGTAGTGCGATTTAAAATCAAGCGCATCGAATCGCGCTGTGTACACCGGCACATTATAGCGGATATGCAGGTCAGCAGCCATAACAGCAAGTTTATCTTCATCACGGGCACCCAACGTCAAAGCGAAATTTTCGGAAGCAAATTTAGCCGCCAGTGCGCGTGCAACATCCGATGTAGCGCCAAGAATTAGTACGTGTTGTAGTGTTTTAGTCATGCTCCATTACTGTTTGGTGTACACCTCAATGTAGCAGATTTCCGGTACACGCGGCGCGAGGAATTTAAACTTAAGCTTATAATGTTGTTTGATACACGACTGCACTTCATACGGATAAAACTGGTTTACATTCGGTATATCTTCGAACAGGATAAGGTCGTATTCTTTATTGCTGATCTTGTCACAAAAATAATCAACTTCACGGTCGAAGAAAGAAACGCCTTTATGAAACCACAATGGATATGATGGTCCTTTTTCGAGTTCGTAACCCATGTCGTAGGCCAACGGTGTAAGCTCAGACATATTGAGCATCTTCATATTTTTGTTTTTACTTTCCGGAAGCTCCATAATCTTTTGAATACCCTCTGCCGTACTTTCCGGAACCCGTACATTTTTGAATGAAGCCACATCAGGCACGATCCATTTCGAACGGTTCGATCGTAACGTGGTATCGCCAGATAACAGATACGTGCGTTTCGAAATTACATGTTCACGCTCGTCACGATTATCGACCAGAATTTTTTGTACACGTTCCTTCAGGAACCTGTTCCAGAACACACCCGACCACCACAAACAAACAAGAAGGGCATACATACTCAATTGCCAAACCCTTCCGGTATCAACATAGCGGCTGAAGAAACACATCAGAAAAGCAAATGCAAAACTATGGAAATAAATATTTCCATCAAGCGGTGTATAGCTTGTTACCTGAATGATGGTAGCCTGACCAAGTATACAAATCACCAGGAAAGCAAAAATAAAAAATGTTTTATCGGCCTTGAATGATCCGGCCTCCCGATATTTCAAAACAACAATAACAATGATAAATAACAGATAAAATTTGATCGCATCAGAACCACCCAGAAATTCGCTGATGATATCGAATTTATCAACCCGCGCATAGTGCGGAAATTGTCCCATGTTGAACCAGTAGCTGAATTCATACTGCAAAAATGGAACGATCAGTATGGCCATGAATACCAGGTATGACGCGATAAAGATCAATGCTGTCTTGAAATTCCGTTCGAGTATAAAGTCAAAGATAAGCAAGGCGATAGCAATGCAGAATCCAAGCGCACCGGTATCCTGCTTGGTCATAAAACTCAATGCGATAAAAAAAGCACTCAGTACAACGTTAAAATTCTTACGGAACAGGATGGGTTTGAGAATGGCTGTACACAGGAAATATAAACCGGCGATTTCAAAAACAAAAACAAGATGATTGTACCATGGCCAGAAATTAAACATGGAATAAGAAAGGCAAAACACCAGGAGACTTAACAATCTCACCGGAGCGGGAATAACAAACAATTTTAAGATCCCGCGGAAAATGGTCCCGGATACGATATTGATAAATGCCTGCACCACGAGCAAGGTATAAACATAGGGACCGAAAATTTTGAAAAACAATGCTGGCAATAACCAGAAAGCATACCCTACGGGACTTCCAAAATCACGATAAGGAATCTCCCCACTGGCGATTCGGAACGCACCTTCCCAGGCCAGAAACAAGTTAATTCTATACGGATGATTAAAGAACAAAGGAATGATCGCTGTCACAAAGATCAGCAGGTATTCAAATAAGGTCATTTTCCTTTCCGTAAGTGTTTGGTGCAGAAATTTCATTTAATGGATTTCTTTAGCGACAGGTGTTGAATAAAAAAAGGTAAGGACAACAACAGAATAAAGATATAACAAACAGATAAAATGATCCACAGATCGTACGGCACCGCATATTTACCAGGTACGATAAGCATATCCTGATACCGCAGCACAAAATACATTAAGATACCGGAAATGATAAAACAAACACCGCCGTACATCCAATACTTTTTATTTTGAAGCATGTTATATATCGAAGTACGATTTCTTTCAATATAATCCAGAGTAATGATGATGATCCAGGGTGAAAAGAGGTAGAGTAAGCGAATCTCATTGTAGATCCCTCCCACGAAAGTGGTGACTAAAATAACCAAGAGGCTAAACCAGGCTGTTCGGAAGAAAAATTTTCGATTCGCATCAT
>DASPIZ010000015.1:0-18587 GCA_035628875.1 Ohtaekwangia sp.
AAGCCACGTCGTATTGATAAAAGCAGGTTACCGGAAGGGTTATTGATTCGGCAGATCGCCGGATTGAAAAGAGGTGAAGACGTAACAGATGAAGCAGGAAATATTCTATTCGCAAACGAGGCCCTCACTTTTGAACCACGCCGGTCGAGAAGTTATGCCTATTGTTCTGATACTGCTTATAACGAAGATCTTGTAGAACAACTTACGCCGATTGACGTGTTGTATCACGAAGCCACCTTCACAAACGATGAGCTCCAACGCGCGCATGAAACCCTGCACAGCACAGCTGCACAAGCGGCCTCAATCGCCAAACTCACAGGAGCAAAACACTTGTTACTTGGCCATTTCTCTGCTCGCTATAAAGACCTTTCCCCTATTCTCGAAGAAGCCCGTGCCGTATTCGAAAACAGTCACCTCGCCATTGAGGGAGAAGAATTAATTATCCCCGATTAATTCATACTTTCGTTTATGGCTCCGGAAAAAAAACGCAACACACTCTTCATCATTCTCAGCGGCATTTTTATCACCAACGCTTTGATGGCCGAGATGATCGGTGTTAAAATATTTTCTGTTGAATCCGCCATCGGCTTAAATCCGGCTAACCTGAACATCCTCGGTTTTACCATGGATTTCAATCTCACCGCAGGTGTTATAATATGGCCTGTGGTTTTCATTACCACAGACTTGATTAATGAATATTTTGGAAAACCAGGTGTACGCATGATCAGTTACCTCACCGTAATTCTCATTGCTTATGCGTTTCTGATCCTTGTGATCGCCATCGAACTTCCACCTGCAAACTGGTGGATGGATGCCAACAATAAAGATGGAAACGGTAATTACTTTAATATGGATTTCGCCTTTTCCAAAATCTTTGGCCAGGGCCAACGTATTATTATCGGTTCTATCCTTGCTTTCCTTTTAGGGCAACTTGTCGATGTTTTTGTTTTCCAACGTCTCAAAAAACTCACTGGTTCAAAGTACCTTTGGCTGCGCGCCACAGGTTCAACTGTTATCTCTCAGTTCATTGATAGCTTTGTTGTGCTCTATATCGCATTCTCAGGCATTTTCTCCGGCAACCAAATCATTGCCATCGGGCTTACAAATTACCTTTACAAATTTTGCGTCGCCATACTACTCACCCCCGTAATCTACCTCGGCCACAGCTGCATTGATAAATACCTTGGCAAAACATACGCTGATCAACTTGTAAAAGAAGCATCGGAAAAAAGTAAAGGGTTCTTTTAATGGTTCAAAGTTCAAGGTCCATGGTTCAAGGTTGGAGTTCGATAACGAAGCGTTTTACGAAGGTTGTTTGATGTTGGATCTTTAAGGTTTAAGGTTTAAGGTTTGATGTTGGTTTCTTGATAATTGACATGATTCGTTTTTCAAATTTACGTTTGGCTTTGCGTAACTCGGCAAACACTTACTCCACCGCCCAAACAAACTCGCGGCTCGCAGCTCATAGCTCACAGCTCTTTCCCTCGCACCCTGTCGAAAAACTGAATACCTCACACGTCACCCTACCTTGTACCTCGTACCTCGTCCCTTTCACCACGTACCTCGTCCCCTCTCCTCAAGTTATCACAAATAATCGCAGTCGCTATTGCGGCGTTGAGTGATTCGGCATGACCGAAACGGGGGATAGTAATTTTATCCGTGACGAATTTTTCATATTGGGGTGATATGCCATGTGATTCGTTTCCAATCAGTACGAGTCCGCCATCAGAAAACCTCTCTTGATGGATATTCTTCCCTTCAAGGTAAGCGCCGTATACTTTCTGATTTGTCTGGGATAACACGGGGAGTAAATCCACATAATAAACCGTTGTTCTTGTAAAAGAACCCATCGTGGCACTGATCACTTTCGGATTATAAAAATCGGCCGTTTCAGGCGAGGCAACGATGTGGTTGATGCCATACCAATCTGCGGTTCTGATGATTGTGCCAAGGTTGCCCGGATCCCGGATATCGTCAAGCACAAGGACGAATTCATCCAAGCGTGGATGAAAGGCCTTCGCTGACTTTATACGTGCCACCGCGAGTACCGAATCATTGGTTTGGAATTCGCTGAGTGAACCCAGCTCCTTTTCGCCAGTTTCGATCAATTCGACACTGCTTTTGCTTTTGAGTGAAGCCAGTGCCGGCGCAGTGCCGATGACTGTAACCGTTTCAAAGTCAGAAGTTAACAATTCCTGCACGCTCTTTGCACCTTGCACAATAAAACATTGCTCCTGTTTACGGTATTTCTTTATTTGCAGAGATTTGATGAACTTGATTTTGGCTTTTGATAGCATCTGTTACCGCTTGAGTACTTCGAAAAATAGATATTTTCTTTTAATCCTGTGGATCTCATTTTCATTAAGTGGGTGTATCGGGTTGAAACACCTTAAAGAAGACGAAAAACTGCTGTATAATCAGCGTATCGTCGCGCCGGGGCACATCAATAAAGAGGCTATCAAAAACCAGTACGCCCAACGTGAGAACAGGAAATTGCTTGGCGCTCCCATCGCCCACCTCGTTAGTCTTTATTACGGAGTTTGGGGTACACAAAGTTATAATCCGGATAAGTACGTTCGCAAACGAGAGCGTATTGAAAAAAAATTCGACGAAAAAATCGCGAAAACCACTTCGCAAAAGAAGATCGATAACTATCAATTCCGAAAGCAGAAAAAGGTGGCACGCATGAACTCATTCATTGAGAATGGGAATCTCTGGATGCAATGGGGTGAACCAATCACGGTCTTTGACAGCAGTCTTGTTACGCTTACAAAAGAACGGTTTAGTGATTACTTGTTCTCCAAAGGTTTCTTTACCAATACAGTAACATCAAACGTTGATTTCCGCGGCCAGTTCAAGGGTCGAAAAGATGTTCGCGCCCATGTTACTTACACGCTGCAGCCAGGCCAGCCATACTACATAGATTCGATTTTTTACGAAGTGCGCGACTCAACACTTCTCAATATTATCTTAAATAACAATCGGAACAGCCACCTGCAAAAAGGTGAACGATACGAACAGGATAATTTCACAAAAGAACGGGAACGTCTTGACCTGTTGATGAAAGACAACGGCTTTTATGATTTCAGCAGGCAATACATCGAATACGATGTTGATACTACCATGCTTTCCCCAGATCGGAAAGTTGTTGTTAAAATCGTTATTAACGAACCGGCGAAACGCGGATATCACAAACAATTTCTGATCGACTCTATCCGGTTTACAACCGACGCCGGTGTGAACAAGCCAGGTGAGATCCGGCAAATACGGCACTACAGGGATATCCAGTACAACTACTTTAATGATATCTACAACCTGAAAATTTTAAGTCAACGTGTATTTCTGCAACCGGGACAATTATACAGCCGCAGACGAACGTTGAACACGCAACGTCAGCTTGCCAATGTCGATGCTTTTAAATTTATCAATATTATTTTTGATACTACCGGTGGAAATTTTATCGCAAACATATATTCAAGTCCGCTTCCCCGTTATGAATGGTCCAATGAAGCTGGTGTGAATGTTACACAAGGATATCCCGGACCCTTTTACAGCATATCATTCCGAAAAAGAAACATCTTCAGGGGATTGGAAACTTTTGAGTTGAATGGTCGCTTCGGGCTTGAAGGCGTTGCATCGGCAACGAAGGGTGAGAACGCTTATAGAAGTGTTGAAGCAGGAGTTAATGCTTCACTCATCTTTCCGCAATTTCTTTTTCCCTTTCGGGAAGCAACACGTTTCAAACTCGCACCTTATAACCCGAAAACAAAGTTAACGACAGGTTATGCTTTTACAGAAAGACCTGAATATCGAAGAACAGCCATCTCCGTTAACGGTACGTATACATGGCAAAATAACCGCGACCGGGCATATTCGCTTACACCGTTAAACCTAAGTGTGATCAACGCTACAAACTTAAGCCCTGCCTTTAGCAGACTTTTGGTTCAGCAAGACTCTATTGGTAATTTCAGTCTCATCAACTCGTTTCGTCCCTCCTTTGTGAACAGTATCATCTTCGGCGTGACATGGAACAAGAACTATGGTAACGTTGAAAACAATTCAAGCTTTGTTCGCGCCCAGATAGAAAGCGGTGGAACAATCTGGAATTGGATCGATCCTAAATATGTACAGGATCTTGATCTGGAGTATTTCAAATACTTCCGCCTGAGCATCGACTTCCGGAAGATTCATGTGATCAATCCCAACACAACGGTGGCCTACCGGATTCATTCGGGGGCTGCATATTCGTACACCAAAGAGAAGAGGTTACCATACGAAAAATTCTTTTTTGCCGGAGGAACAAACAGTATACGTGCATGGCGTCCAAGACGATTGGGGCCGGGTTCGTTCAAGCCGGATAGCAGTGCAACACCGGTGTCCGATGGATTGTTCTCCTATAGTATTGAAAAACCTGCAGAAATTTTACTGGAAGGGAGTGTAGAGTTACGGCAAAAACTTTTTGGCTTCGTAAGTGGTGCGTTATTCATTGACGCAGGAAATGTGTGGACTTTTTCAAGAAGGAAAAAAAGTATAACAGAAGAAGGTGAGCAGGTTTCCGTCGCCAATGGAAATTCGCAATTCAGAATGGATCAATTTTATAAAGAGATTGCCGTAGGTACAGGATTTGGATTACGCTTCGACTTTAGTTTTCTTATTCTTCGACTCGATGTCGGTATTAAAGTTTACGACCCCGCACGTGAAGAAAACGACAGATTTGTACTCGATGAGGTGAGATTCTGGAAACCGTATGCTTCAAAACAGGGAAATGGATATACGGATTTTAGAGAACCGGTAATCTATAATGTAGCAATCGGTTATTCGTTTTGACCCCCGTGCTTCTCTCTGGCCATTAATATTGCAATAACGCTTCTATTTTGGCGGTAACTTTCTCCGCATTGGGTAACATCATTTTCTCCAATTCTATGTTTAAAGGAACCGCCGGAAGATTTTCTGAACCAAGAGTCATGACCGGTGCATCGAGATACTGAAAACAATGCTGTGCAATTCTTCCCGCAAGTGATTCAGCGAAAGAATTAAGTAACGGTTCTTCTGTGAGCACCAAAACGCGATTGTGTTTTTCAACCGAAAGTTTAATCGCTTCCCAGTCGATGGGATTTAATGTTCTCAGGTCCATGATCTCAACCTGGTCTTTAAAACGGGTTGCTGCACCTTTCGCCCAATACACACCCATACCATATGTAATAACAACACATGTCTCTCCATTGGCCAAATGTTCATCAGAAGCATGCAATACGATATTTGATTTTCCCAGCGGTATGCGATACGCTTCATCAGGTTCAATTGTTTTTGCATTACCCGTACCGGGAACTTTGGACCAGTAGAGTCCTTTATGTTCCAGCAACACCACTGGATTGGGATCATAAAAAGACGATTTTAACAATCCTTTCATATCAGCAGCATTCGAAGGATACACTACCTTGATGCCGCGGATTGTAAGCAGCGCAGATTCAATACTGCCACTGTGATACGGACCGCCACCGCCATAAGCTCCTACCGGAATACGGATCAACGATTGTATGGGAAATTTTCCTTTCGTTAGGTAACAACTTTTGGAAAGCTCTGATACCAGTTGGTTAATACCAGGCCATACATAATCTGCAAACTGAATTTCCACGATGGGCTTCGCGCCAACGGTTACCATACCCGCTGTGGACCCAATAATATAAGCTTCCTGAATCGGCGTATTGAATACGCGGTCGTCACCATACTTTTCTGCTAGGGTAGCGGCTTCCCGGAATACGCCACCAAGTCTTCGGCCTACATCCTGTCCGTAAAATAATGCTTCCGGATGTTCTTTTAGAATTTCATCCACAGCATGAAGCGCGGCATCAACCATAGTAACTTTCGAACCATGCTTTGGAAAGCGAACTCCGGCTTCTTCCCGGATTGGTGTTGGGAAAAATTCACAAGTATCATAATCAAGAGGGTCCGGTGCTGTTACGGCTCTTTGAAAATCCTCGTCAACAGCAAGGGCTGTACGATTTTCAATCTCTGTTAATTGTGATAATGTTTCGCCATGCGTGAGCATATATTGCCGGAGTTTCTCCAACGGATCACGGAGCACATCTTCCGCTGCGCTTTCAGCACGATACCATTCTTTACGAACACCAGAAGTATGATGGCCAAGTAATGGACAACGTGCATGCACAAGAATTGGACCGCGAACAGAACGCACATAAGCTATGGCCTTTTTAACAACAAGAAAAGATTCTACAAAATCAGATCCATCAGTTGTTAAACGCTCCATGCCTTTAAATCCAGCCGCATACTCAAAAGCGTTCATGGCACGCATTTCGTTTCCCGTTGCTGAAATCCCCCAATCGTTATCCTGAACGAGAAAAAGGATTGGTAGCTTTTTTAATACCGCCATCTGAAATGCCTCGGCGACCTCCCCTTCTGTAACTGCTCCATCGCCCAATGAACAAAGCACAAATGATTTATTTTTCTTATCGATCAGATTTTGCGACTCAAGATATGCCAGACCATGTGCCATTCCAGTGGCGGGGATCGCCTGCATTCCCGTCGCTGAACTTTGATGCGGTACAACAGGCATACCGTTGCGACGGATGGAAGGATGTCCATAATACGACCTGCCACCGGAAAAAGGATCAGTCTGTTTTGCCAGCAGTTGAAGCATTAATTCGTAGGGCGTAATGCCAATGCCGAGCAATATAGACTCATCGCGATAATACAACGATGCAAAATCCAGAGCGGTTAACTGCAAACCTGCAGCAAGCTGGATGGCTTCATGACCACGGGATGTGCTATGTACATATCGGCTGCAGATATCCCGGTTTTTTTCATAGGTCATGGCAAGTTTCTCACTGGTACACATCAGTTCATACGCCTTTAGCAGTACTTCCCGAGTCACAGGTGTAGTTGCGGCTTTTGTAATTTCCATTGACATCGAACTAAATATAATACATCAATCCTGTACACAAGCCATTATTCATGATCACACCCATGTCCTTCCGACAGAGCCGATTAAAGCGGGTTAAACGGTAATCATCCGAATGCAGTTTACGAGCCTGCCTAAATTCTTTGCCTCCGTCGATGATAAATGTCATATTTGCACAAATGCCCGTATTTTTATGCCTGATCGTGAAGAAATAAAGGATTGGTTTACCGCACTTCAAAAAGATATTTGTCATCAGCTTGAACATGCGGATGAAAAAGGAAAATTTCAAAGCGATGAATGGGCAAGGCCTGGAGGTGGAGGCGGAATTTCACGTGTGCTTACCAACGGTGCAATCATTGAAAAAGGTGGCGTAAATTTTTCCGCCGTATGGGGTCCAACGCCGGAACCGGTTTTAAAATCGATGCAAGTTGACGCGCAAGCGGCTGGTGAGTTTTTTGCTACCGGTGTCTCCATTGTGATTCATCCCTTTAATCCCATGGTTCCAATCATTCACATGAATGTACGGTACTTTGAAATGTCAGACGGCACATGGTGGTTTGGCGGTGGCATCGATCTTACGCCGCATTATATCATCCAGGAAGATGCTGTTTACTTTCATGATGAATTAAAAAAAATATGCGATAAACATCATCCCACTTATTACCCTGAATTTAAAAAATGGGCGGATGACTATTTCTATATTAAACACCGGCAGGAGACGCGTGGCATCGGCGGAATATTTTTTGATCATTTAAAAGGAAGTGAGGAATTCAGCAAAGAAAAAAGACTTGCGTTCGTTAAAGAAGTTGGATTGTCATTCGCGCGAATCTATACACAGCTGATGCGGAAAAATCATGTCCTTCCCTTTTCCCAACGTGAAAAAGAATGGCAGTATCTTCGTCGCGGACGGTATGTTGAATTTAATCTGGTTTGGGACAGAGGAACAAAATTCGGTCTTGATACAGACGGCCGTACGGAATCGATTTTAATGAGTTTACCCCCCCAGGCAAACTGGACTTACAACTATATGGCTACTGAAAATTCGCCCGAACAGCACACTTTAGATTTACTGAAGAAAGGAATTAACTGGCTCCGGTAGCGTGTCTAATATGTTTGAAGTGTTTTGCAAATGAACAGGCAACAACAGTTCTAATTTATTTAAAGTGAATTATCCCTTTCTTTCTTCCACTCATCGGAACGATCTAGTTTCTCCTCCTGAAATACTGCAAGTTTGCAACCGCATTGAGATGAAAAACGTTGCTTACAAATTCATTGCGATGACTAAATTATAGACAAAATACTTCATGTACCAACGATGTAATTTAAGCCGTGAGTTTGTAAATTTTTTAAACAACGCTACCCCTACTGATTTTTTAATTTAAATATTCACATAAACTCAACAACGCGAAACAAGATGATTAACCAGAGCAAACTAACCCGCCTCGCTGTTAAAATGGCTGCGACCGCTTTTACTTTATTTGCCCTAACACAGTGTACGGAGCAGGAAGATATTAAACCTGCTGCCCCGGCCGTTGAAGAAACTGCAAACGTTACGCCTGCCACCGGGCAAGAACCCGCATTGAGTTTGACAATCGATGGTATTCACACCGTATTGTCTTCCACAACAGATTGCAAAAGTTGTACCTACATCGTGCCTGAAAATGCTACAGTAGTTGATGGAAAAGAACTGGGTATTAAGCCTGGGCAGGCAATTTGCCTTAAAGAGAACGGACTCTATGGAAACCTGAAATTGATCAACCTGGAAGGCAAGGCAGATGAGCCTATCATCATTGCATACGGTGTTAAGACGATCAATACAGCAGAGGATCAGACCGCCACAAACTAAAAAGAAATTTGCTTTACCAGGAATGTCGGTGATTTAGCGATCCCTGCATTCCTGGTATCTTCTTAGTTGGTATTGACTACCTTCATGCGCTATTCAACTAGAGCATCAGAAAGTTTGGTAGCCCTGGCGAAGGTTGACTTGTATGATTCTACAAATGCCTTAAGTTCCACAACTTGTTTGTGATATTTGCGAGTCTTCTTTTTTAACTTCACCGCTGCGGCATAGGCCGTTAGCGGCATAATCACATCGTTTGCCAACGCATTAGAAAAATAATCGACCGCAGCATCAATGCGCGATTTTAACAGTGTATAATCATGCTGTTTAGAAATGGTCCGCAGTTGATGACGAAACCTCATGACTACTGTCTGATGGTTTGTTAGCTTGTCCGTTAAACCATCAATCAATGCATGCGCTTCAGTCTTGTCCACAGTTTTGCGTTTATCAATTTCGCTCTTAAATTGAATAATCTCTTCTATTAAAATCCGGAGATCAAACACATCCATCAGTGTGTTGAGGACATGATCATGGCGCGCATGTACAAGCGCAGGTTTTAGTTCCTCAATATCCAGTTCTTCTTTAGCAAAGCGTATAACACGTTCGTCGGTTCTTATGGCTGACGGAAAAATTTTAGAATAGAGTACAATCCCTTCAATAGAAGTACAGCGACTTAACGCAACGTATACCTGCCCGGGAGCAAATGAACTACCCGCGTCAATGATCACATGATCAAATGTCAAGCCCTGGCTTTTGTGAATGGTGATCGCCCACGCCAACCGAAGCGGGTACTGCATGAACGTTCCTAACTCTTCCTCGTCTACCTGCCGCGTTTCCTCGTTAAGCGCATACTTTATATTCCGCCAAACATCCTTTTCAACCTCAAGCGCTTCGTCACCATTGTTGAAGCTTACGAGAATTTTGCTTTCCTCAATCTTTGCTATGGTTCCAATCTTGCCATTGAAATAACGTCGTATTCTTTCTGTGTCATTTTTTATAAACATCACCTGTGCTCCTATCTTTAATTGAAGCTCGCGGTCAGTCGGAAATGCACGCTCTGGAAAATCACCCGAAATGGTTGCCGCGAATGACGACAACCTACCCGTAAGTTTTTCCATTTCATTTGCATTGATTGCATCGGCTTTGTGATTATGCGTAGTAAGCGTAACATAATATTCTTCAGGGCCAGGACGAAAACCGGGTTTATAACGTTGATGTAAAAACGTTAAATCCTCGGCTGTAATTTCATTATTGCGAATGCGATTTAACACGCCAATGAATGCGGCATCACGCTGGCGATACACTTTTTTTAGTTCGAGATAGAGTGGCGGTGAAGATCGGACAACATAAGCATCGAAAAAAAATGCACAGGAATAATAGGGACTTAACAATTGCCAGTCAGCGTCGGGCATAACCGGAGGAAGTTGAAACAAATCACCTATAAACAAGACCTGCACCCCTCCGAAGGGTAGGTCCTCCTTCTTTCTGAAATATCGGAGAACTGTATCAATCGCATCGAGCACATCACATCGTACCATAGACACTTCATCAATGATCAGCAACTCAAGCTCGCGGAATAGCTTTCGTTTTTCACTTTCGATGCGAAGGTTTTGCAACAGATTATACCGGTCACTTAACTGATTGGTATTTCTCGTGGAAGGCACCGGAATAAATGGCGCAAATGGCAGCTGAAAAAACGAATGAATTGTTACACCGCCGGCATGGATAGCGGCTACACCCGTGGGAGCAACCACAACGGTATTTTTGTTTGAAACCTTTTGTATATGCTTGAGAAATGTTGTTTTGCCTGTACCTGCTTTTCCAGTAAGAAAAACCGAACGTGAGGTATTCAAGACAAATGCTTCAGCCAACGTAAAGATTTCATTTATTTCAACGGTTGTTGTGTCAGGCATTCAGCAATATAAAACATGTTGGTTTTGATGAAAAGCTTTTTCTCAGTTTCCTATAATCCGGGAATCAGATTTGATTGAATGAAAACAAATCGATTATTATGAAACTAAAATCCGTCAATCTTTCTACCCCGCTTTACCACGACTATGTATCCGGAACAGCGGTAGTATTTTCACCCGGAAAAGAAAAAGTTTCAGTGGGTGAACATGTAATGGTTTTTAAAAATACGGTTGCTGCGTCCACTTCGGTTTCAGTACCGAAATCAACGCAGCAGTCAGACTCCATCGGTGTAGAAGGCGTTGTAACACAAATTCATAATGAACCGGGTGAAGTACAGCATATTGTAATCCAAAAGATTTAGTAATGTAGAATATGTCCTTCAAGGTTCCTCGTTATAAGTCTCCTTATCGCTTTTTTGCCCAATCTGATGACTGCTTAATTGGTATCGTATTTTAAGTGCTGTTGATGAAACAAAATGCTTTGTCATAAGCATTAATTTTTTTGGCCTCAACCTAAATTTTCGCGGCCAAAACCCGGAAACGCAATGACTCTTCCACCTATTTTCCCGATAGCGAGGAGGTTTAGGATGAGGCCAAAACCTATGAAGATCCCATCTGTCTGCTGGCATATTCTTTTTAGATTTTATTTTGCTCCACGTCACAACGTGTGGCCTATACACAATTAATTTGAAACAATAAACAGCAGGATATATGATCCCAGATAAAGTGATATATACAGATGGCAGGGATGTCACTGTTACAGATTCAACGTTCCAGGTGAAAAACCATGAGTACAAGTTGAATGGAATTACGAGGTGTGTGCTGTACGTAATGAAGCCCGAACGAACACCAGCAATTCTACTCATCCTTGTCGGACTAGGGCTTATTGTCTGCGGCTTTTTGAATGTATTTAGTGTAGCCCTATTCTCCGATGTTAGCATTGGAAACAATACGTTTAGCGCGAATGTTGTTGCGTCATGGCTCGGCGGAATCCTGGCCTTGATCGGTATACTTGTGCTCGCTGTGGTAAAAGAACGTTATGCCGTACGCATAGCCACAGCAGAAGGAGAAAAAGACGCGGTGGTCAGTTCAAAAAAAGAATACGTAACCCAGATCGTTGATGCCATTAATCAGGCCGTAAGTTTTGTGCGTACAAAAACTGCGTCCCGCTACTTTACTTTAAAAGGCAGCTCATAAATAATGTCCAAAAAAAATACACTGAGAACCTATGACTTTGTTCGTAGGTTTTTTTTTATCCGAAAATTTAATCCGGACTGAACAATATCGATGGCTTCGGCATGCAAAGTGGCGTTTCCCCGTGTTAGTTGTGTTAACAGATCAAATGCCTCACGAAGAAATATGGGACCAAAATCCGGATCTTCGTCCATAATATGTTGCGCATTATCGTGAATGTCCGCATACTTAATTGTTTGCGCATCTGCACTACACTGACTCAACCGCTTTGCCTCCTGTGCTTTACGGTTCCTCCGATTCATCCGCGGATAATTGTGCCTGGTATAAATATCAGTCAGCTCTATAACTAAACTTAATGTGCGTGTAGCCATTGGCCGATCAAAAATGTTTTGGAGGAACTTGAGTAATTCATCCTGCGTTACCGCTGTATCTTCGAGCACATCGTGCAAAAGCGCTGCGGAGAGAACACAAACATCCGTAGTGTACCGCGCACAATTCTTCATTACCCTGACTGGATGTACAATATAACGATCGCTGCCATACTTCCTGAGTTGATCACCATGGGCGCGATCGGTGAAAACGGTTACGGCATCCAAAATTTTGTTATTGCTCATCAATTTTTCTGGACTTTAGTTCAAACGCGATTAACGAAAAAAAACAAAAAAGGCTGTTTCAAAAATGAAACAGCCTTTTTCTATTTACCCGCGTGTATTTTATTTATTTGTATCGGCTGCATAACTTGATGATTTCGATTTTCCACTGGCTGCACCTATTCCGGTTGTACCAGTAGACGTACCGATAGAACTTGTTCCTGTAGTAGTTGCATAAGAAGTTTGCATACTATCAATGCGAATCCGGTTTTCAACTTGCCTTACACCTGAAACAGCCTCAGCGATATCTTCAGCTCTACGTTTGGACGAACGTTCATCAACTGTACCGGTAAGCGTTACTTCACCATTTGTTACCGTTACGTCAATTTCGGAAGCATCAATAAACCAGTCGTCGCTTAAGCGGTCATTAATGTCTTCTTTGATCCGCTCATCCGACCGCTGGTAATTTTTCGGGCCGCGCCCTTTGTGCATGCGATCCATGCGACGGCGTCTTTCGGCGTCTTCATCACCAAACCATGAAGATACTTCGTCCGCAGTTTTGTCCCACCAACCACGTTCGTCCCGCTGACCCTGGTTATCAAACTCGCGATCGTAGCGCCCTTCCCGATAAGAAGAACCAAATCGTCTATCGCCGTAATTGCTGCCGCCATATCTTCTGCCTGTATTTCTTTCGTCACCCCAGTTGCTTCGTTCACCAAATCCAAACCCTCCCCCATAGCCTTCGCTTATTCCGCTGCCACTATTTCCGTAAGCACTTCCATAACCAGTGTTGCTTCCATAGTTGCGACCATAATTCGATCCTCCCATACCACCGGTCCACTGATTGGAACCATAACCGCTTCCTCCTCCATAGTTCATGTATCCTCCTGGCGAATAACTCTGCCGTTCGCGGTTATACCTTGATCCAAATCCGCGATCATTGAAATTCCCGCCATAGGATGATGAGCCATAGGTGCGACTACGATCATCGTCCCCATAATTTGAGGATTCATGCTGGCCACCTCGATTGTAATCATAGCCCCGATCGTACCGACCCTCATCATAGGTACTACCTTGTCCGTAGTCCCTGCCGGAACGTTGCCAATCACTGTTACCATATCCTTCATAACGACCGCGATTTGAATTCCGGTCATCATTGAAAGACTCGTTTCCACTGTTGTCATTCCAATCCTGGTTCGACGTTCGATTGCGTCCCCAGTTGCGATTATTGTCTGCCATAATAAAGGTGTTTTAGTTTTCAAATATTTCTCGTCTTCCTTTGAAAATCCAAAAAATGGTGCCCATTAACACTTTTAGACTCATTTATGCTTTGTAGAACATCGTTCACAGTCGCCAACGAAATGAAGCATCGTATGCGTTAAACGGTTTGTTTTACTGGCTTCGTTCATCAATCAAGCGTCTTATTATCGATAATCCTTGGGCGTAAAGTTGTCTCTGACACCATGTACCTTCGATCTGGACATTGATTGTTTTAGAGAAAACCATGCAGACTGCTTTTTATTATGGGGTCTATGCTACTCTTATTCTTTCGGCTTGGTTAATGCTTGGTTATGGGTTAACATGAGTCACAGTAGCGACTGTTGAAAATTCAGGAAACGGGGCTATCGAAGTTAAAATGTACAAGGAATCGAATTTGTTTCAGCCCTCGGAGTTTTGCAACGGCGTAAAATATTTTAGTTGAAAAATAAGTATTGAGATTGTAAGCAGCTTTAGAAATATAATAAGGATAACGTAAGAAACGTTATCACGTACGTAAGGTCTGATTAATCTTATGCCGGTACTTCGCTTCTGGTAAACTTATCTTTGTTAAGCCTTAAAGGGATAAACTTCTTAAGGACGAATTTTTCACAGTCAATATTGTTAACAAAAAAAGAGTAAGCACCCCCTCATGCGAAACACATTCATTGTTATTTTTCTCCTATCTTTTACACGGGTCTTTAGTCAGTCGCCAGCACAGGCTCCCGTAGCGTTGCCACCTGCCGTATTGGACACTACAAAGCAAGAGACACCTGCTTCAGTACCAACTGCCAATACACACGTGTCATCACCCAAAAATTACAATTCTATTATTCGATCTAACGCCATTACACGGAAAGGGCTTTTCTGGGTACACCGTGTTAATGATTCTTATTATTTTGAAATACCCGACAGCCTACTGGGAAGAGACCTTCTGGTGGTAACGCGGATCGCCCAAGGTGCTGCCGGCGTAAAACCCGGGTATAGCGGCTATGCCGGCGACCAGGTCGGCCATACGTTAATTCGTTTTGAAAAAGGCCCAGGTACCAAACTGTTTCTTCGCCGGATCACCTATGAGGAACAAGCAGGTGATACTACCAATGCTATGTATGATGCCGTTATCCGCTCTAACCTCCAACCGCTGGTTGCTGCTTTCGGCGTGAGTGCGTATAGCCCAAACGATAGAGGAAGCCTTATCGATGTAACAGACTACGTAAATGGTGATAATGACATTTTGTTTTTTAATAATGCCAGCAGGAAGACCATGAAAGTGGGTAACCTTCAAAGCAACATGTGTTACATCAAAGACATAAGTGCATATCCAATGAATATTGAGATTCGCACCATAAAAACCTACCGGGGCACAGCAACTCAGGAAAACTTTACAGTCGAGTTAAATACCTCTGTGGTTTTGTTACCGAAAAAACCTATGCAAAAAAGGTATGGTGATAAAAGGGTCGGCTATTTTACTGAGCGATACACTGACTATGACGCTAATCCGCAAGGCGTAAAGGTGATCAACTACATCAAACGGTGGAGGTTGGAACCTAAACCGGAAGACGTTGCGAAATACATGGCAGGTGAATTGGTTGAGCCTGTGAAACCGATCGTTTATTACATCGATCCCGCCACCCCAAAAAAATGGGTACCTTACCTGATCAAAGGAATTACAGACTGGCAGGTTGCATTCGAGAAAGCGGGATTTAAGAACGCTATCATTGCTAAAGAGGCGCCAACAAAAAAAGAAAATCCACATTGGAGTCTTGAAGATGCCCGGCATTCGGCAATTGTTTATAAACCATCGTCAATTGCTAACGCTGCCGGTCCGATTGTAACCGATCCACGCAGTGGTGAAATTCTTGAAAGTCACATCAATTGGTATCACAACCTGATGTCTATACTACGTCAATGGTATATGATACAGGCCGGGCCGAATGACCTGCGTGGTCAACGTATGCGCTTTGATGAGGAATTGATGGGAGAGTTAATTCGTTCTGTCGCGTCACACGAAGTAGGACATTCCCTTGGATTGACGCATAATTTCGGATCAAGTTCAACAGTACCCGTAGAAAAACTTCGCGATCGCGAGTGGCTTGAACAACATGGCCATACACCGTCGATTATGGATTACTCACGGTTTAATTATGTGGCACAACCTGAAGACAGTGTGGGTCATCGGGGACTTATATCCCGAATAGGAGAATATGATCTTTGGGCCATCGAATATGGATATCGTTGGTTTCCTGACAAGCAAACACCCGAGGCAGAAATTCCAATGCTTAATCGTTGGATTATGGATAGCTCTTCAAATAGCAGGCTTTACTTTGGTTCTGAGTTCGCAGCCCAGGATCCACGTTCGCAAACAGAAGACCTCGGTGATAATGCGATGAAAGCAGGTGAGTACGGGATTAAAAATCTAAAACGTGTAGTACCGAACCTGATCAACTGGACGTATCAACCCAACGAAGGGTACCGCGCCCTGGAACAGATGTACAAGGGAGTTCAGAATCAATTTCAAAATTACCTTGGTCATGCTCTCGCTTATATCGGTGGTGTATATGAAACAAATAAATCTGTTGAACAACCAGGTGCAATCTTTGAGACTGTTCCAGTAACATTACAGTTGGAAGCAATGGATTTTATAACACGTCATATATTCCATACACCCACATGGCTTTTGGATACAGCTATTCTGACAAGGATAGGTGTACCGCCAAATGAGATAATGAATAACACACACGAGATGGTCTTAAACGAATTGTTGGGAAGCAAGACCTTGACGCGACTCGCAGAGGCTGAAGCCATGTTTGGAACGAAAGCCTACAGAACCATCGATTTTTTCCATGACCTGGATGAAGCGATGTGGCTTGAACTGAGAACTTATGATAGCATTAGCTCATACCGACGTAACCTTCAGCGCATGTACATTGACAAAATGATCGGCTTGCAAAAGCGCTCACATGAAAATTATAGGGATGTAAACCCTATCGTAACAGGTAAGCTTGTTGAGATTCATGCCCGGCTTAAAAAGGCAATTCCAAAAACCAAAAACAAAATGACGGCATATCACCTGCGGTATATCGCCGACAAAGTGGAAGAAGCGATCAGGTAAGGAAAATAATCCTCAACCTGATCATTCAACCCATCACCAGGGTGTTGACATAATGGTCAGCTATAACCTCAAACTTTTTTAACTGCCCCGAGATGGCCAGCCCGATAAAATACAATCGATGAAAACCATCCCATGAAGTTTCATCAGCGTGGGATAATGGATGATGACCATGTATAGTGGCCGTAACATCATCCATTTCAAGGGCTAGCAAAGCGGTATTCAATTGTTCACGCAGTTGCCGGCGTAAGTCTTCAAGATTTATAAACCCATGGTGACTTACCGGCACCTGCCAATTCGATGCTGCCTGTTCCATTTGGTCAATATCAAGGAAGTATTCTTTTGGTGTGAGCCCCTTACTTATTGAAGCATCAACTTCTACGTTCAGAAAGTGATCATTCATCATCTTCATGTCGTATAACATGTCTGTTATACAAGCTCCTTCATTCCTTGATTTAAAGTACAGCAATCCAATATCCTTGTCAAACCAAGCATCTAAAACGGCGAATGAGCTGATCAGGTGTCTTTTAATTGTATCGTTAATTTTCGTAAAACGCATATTCACTTGCTTAGGGGTAAAACAAAAAAACCCGGGGGATGCCCGGGCTTTATTATCCATTAGTGTTTTACTTATCATTGACAGGTGAACACCAACATGCCGGGCATCAGGAAAGAATCAAGGTTTTTCACTTTGAAACATTTCATGGCGATATGTAGTGTTGTATTCATTACGATACAAAAGTAAACTTTTTTTTGATTTCTTTATTAGGGCAAAAAAAAATCAGTCGTTTTTTTTCACATTTTTCATTTTATAATTTTGATAACTTCTTTTTAGACGACCTGATCCGTGTTAACCAACATACGACGTTGCCCGGCTATAGAGCGAGTATGCTAAACACGTTTAGTTTTTCAATACCGGAATCCCGTCAGCTACGGAAGCCTGGAATTCAGTATTGGTTTTCGGTTGCTGTGCTTCATATCGTTGCATCATGCGGAAGGAATCATCAAACTGCATAAACTGAGCAGCCCGTACGGGTGAAACAGCATGTTTAAATTTTTGGTAATATTGTTTCCTTACCTTGGCCAGGAGCAGATCGTTTAACAACAATTTTTTTGAATAATGGTCGAGATCTTTTTCAGATATACTGGACCGCGAACATAGGATCAATAACTTAATGGATTCTTCCTCCAGCGCCCGAATCTGCTTGTAGTAGTCATCGTACAACGGCCAGAACGCCGCCTTTTCTGCTTCAGTCAGATCCAGATAGTCCAACAGTATTTTTTTCTTTTTCATCATCAGCACTGTTTCCTTTAAGCTGACGGTTTCTTCCTGCTGACCCAGCACCTCCGTTGTGCTGATACCCAGCGCAACGAGTAAAATCAAACAAACCCTGTTCATAATCAATCTTCTTAAATGTATTTTCCGAATGATCGTTACTTCTTCCGCCTCTAAGAGATCACGAACTTATTCTACTTTACAGCTGAGAAAAAAACAATGCCATCCGCTTTTATAACGTTTTGAAGGGATGCAAAGTCCTTTGCCATACCAACGGAAATCCTGAGCTTGGTTGCACTCACGAGAGCAGCGCGAGCAAGCAATAGGTTCGCGTCGTTTAATAAGATGATAAAACCGACTAAGAAATCTCTTCCGATGGTAAAATCAATACCAATGAGGAACAGACAGTCCGGCAGGTAAGCAAATGGCTTCGTACTGCCCCGACACCTAACTTTACCTTCAAAGGAAATGAACAACGGATATTGTAAAAGA
>DASPIZ010000016.1:0-125319 GCA_035628875.1 Ohtaekwangia sp.
GGCCAAGCCGGCCCGGGAGGCGAAAAAAACGTGAATGAAAGATCATCTAATTAATATTGATCAACACTGAAGGAGGCATACCACTCCCCACACAATTTTTCCGAACGTGATTGATGCGCTTGATGAGTTTTTCCCGGACACTAATAACCTCAAACCTCAACCTCAAACCTCAAACAATAGGCACAAGCCCGTCGTTATCGAACACCGACTTTGAACTTTGAACCAGGAACTTTAAACTTTCTCTACCGCGTGCCCACCAAATTCATTTCGAAGGGCAGCTACTATTTTGCCAGAAAACGTATCCGACTCCTGAGAGCGATAACGCATCATCAATGATAAAGCAATTACCGGAGTGGCTATCTGTTTTTCGAGGGCGGTTTCCAATGTCCACTTTCCTTCGCCTGAAGAATGCATTACACCTTTAATAGATTCGAGGCCTGGATCTTTTCGCAGCGCATTTTCAGTGAGTTCCATTAACCAGCTGCGTACTACTGAACCATGGTTCCATACTTTGGCGACATGCTCAAGGTTGAGATTGAATTCGCTTTTTTGCATTACCTCAAATCCTTCTGCGATGGATTGCATCATGCCATACTCAATACCATTGTGTATCATTTTTACAAAGTGACCAGATCCACTTGGGCCGCAGTAAACATAGCCATTCGGTACAGCGATATCTTTGAATAAGGATTCACAATAGTTAAAGGCAATCTGATTTCCGCCGATCATGGCGCAGACACCATACAACGCTCCTTCTGTTCCGCCACTGGTTCCACAGTCGAGGAAACTAATCTGTAGTGATTCAAGCTCGACAGCGCGTCGTACGGAATCTTTATAGTTTGAGTTCCCACCGTCAATAACAATATCACCGGCGTTGAGAAGAGGTTTTAGGGACGCAAGTGTTTTGTCGACAAGTTCTCCTGCCGGAATCATCATCCAGACCAGCCTTTTGTCCGAAAGGTTCTCTACCAAATGATTGAGAGAACGAACCGTTTTAATTCCTTCTTCTTGTATTTTCTTCAGTGTTTCTTCATTAATGTCATATGCGATAACATCATGCCCTTTGTTTTTCATATTAAGGGCAAGGTTGTATCCCATTTTTCCAAGACCAATTAAACCGATTTGCATAAGTTTGAATTTTTTAGCGTGTGCTTACTTTTATTTTAGTTTAGTTTTTACTGTGAGCCGCGTGAATGATAGGTTCACGAACGATAGCCATGTCAAGGGCTAACGATTTATACAGGTGTTCGAATCGCGGGAAAATTTCATGTGCATAAATTTCGTGTTGAAGCTGTTCAGGGTGATAAGTTTTAATTTCTGAGGCTTCGGCTTCAGGATAGACATCAATCATACCGAGGGTTTTCATGCCCATGAAAGCAGCACCCATTGCTGAAGCATCATCCGCATTCACAAGACATATTTTTTTACCAAAGATATTGGTTAGGATTTGTACCCAGCTATCAGAACGAACAAAACCACCGCTTACGTTGATTTGATTGATTTCCATTCCACCCGACATCAACGTTCGTGCAATCTGGTACAACGACATGGTTATGCCTTCGATCACGGCGCGTGTAAAATGTTCTTGCTTGTGTTGCGCTGTAATTCCAAAAAAGACACCGCATGATTCACTGTTCCAGATGGGGGCACGTTCACCGAGAATGTAAGGAAGGAAAAGTAAACCATTGCATCCCGGTTGTACGTCATGAAGTGATTCGAGTAAATCGTAATAATCATCCTGCGTAGCAAGCTCCCTCTTAAGGAGGTTTTCGGCATACCATTTCAAGGCAACGCCACCGTTGTTAATCGGACCACCAGAAACAAAAATTTCGTCATCTAGTCGGTAGTTGAATGGCATCGTATTGAAGTCCGGAGCAGGATTTGTGCCACATACACGAATTGCGCCACTTGTTCCAATGGTAAGTGCAGCTATTCCCGGATGAATTGCAAAGCTTCCAAGGTTTGCCATACAACCATCACTTGCACCAATTAAAAATGGCGTTTCTGCTGGTATGTGGAATTGCGCTGCTACAGTTTTGTTTAGTCCCGAACGCAGGCTTGTCGTATTGACAGGATGCGAAAGTTTATTGACTCCAATTCCGGCAAGGCCTAACGCCTCCGCATGCCACGTTAAGTTGTGAATATTAAATAGACCAGTTGCCGAGGCGATGGAGTAATCAATTTCAAAGACCTGAAACAATTTATACCAGATGTATTCCTTAATGGAAATATACTTGAATGCTTTGTCGGTGATGTCAGATTTGTTATGCTGTAGCCAGATGATCTTACTGAGCGGAGACATGGCATGTAGGGGCGTTCCAGTCTGCTCATAGATTTTTTTTCCTTGTGCTGATTGTTTAATCCTGGTTGCTATTGAAGCACTTCGGTTATCAGCCCAAGTAAGCATATTCATTAATGCGTTTCCATTTCCATCAACGGGAATTACACTATGCATCGCGCTACTGAGGCAGATCGCCTGTGGAGGTGTTACCAATGCCGAACTGATACGATGAATACATTTAATGAAAGCTTGCCAGATAATTTCCGGTACTTGTTCCGAAACCGCAGGTATACTATTCAAGGTAGGATAGGGAACCTGCGCTGTAATCAAAACTTTTCCTGAAGGATCGACTGCGATTGCTTTTGTGCTGCCCGTGCCGATATCTATACCAATTACATACTTGGGATTATTCACAGGAGCAAGATAATAAAACAAATTATAATGGTATTAGGAATTGGCATTAGGCATTTATTACGTATCAGGATCGTGACCAGGATTAACATTTCTACCCAACACCCAATACCAATGTCTAAAAAGAAAGGCATCCCGATGATGATTCGAGATGCCCCGGTTTTAGGTCAAGTAAGTGTTTTATGGAAGAATAGCATGCATTTCTCTTCTTCTCTTTGCATCGATTGAAAAATTGCCCGCACCAAAGATCATTAACACAATAAGGGAAATGAGCACCAATACAGAAACCCACAATTCCATGTGATGCGCAATACTTAAATAACCTTTCGGATAATTAACCAGAAAGACCGCACCAATCAAAATCGGAAGTTGTATGAAGCTGATGAATCGTGTAAATAATCCAAGGGCAATTAAAGGTCCTCCCAGAATATGTGCAAACACAACATAGTGTGTTCATACAACGCCGGCAAAGTAAACATTGATACCGGAAGTTGTATTTTCGAGTTCATTCATGTGGGTGATATAGTAGAACCCCTTATATGTGATAAATACTCCTAAGACGATACGGAGGATATCCAAAAAGGCAGGGCGGTGACTGTTACCCCATCTTTCAACTTCAGTGATAACATTCATAACGTAATTTTTAAAGTGTTAACAAAGTTTACGAATTTTTAATGAAAATTTTAACGGGCAGGTAGTAGAAAGAATGGTAGAATTGAACAAGCGACTAAGTTCGTCTTATGGTTTGATTGATATTGGCAATATTGAGAGAGACTACCATACTATCTTCGGGAGCGTCTCGTATTTCTAAATGAAAACGTCATAAACAAAAAAGGACTGCCTTTTAAAGCAGTCCTTTTAGGGTTGAATATTCTAAAGATTAATATTCGTTTCTGCGGTTAAACCCGCCACCGTTTCTAAAACCACTACCACCACCACGTGGGGCGTCAGTTTTAGGTCTTGCTTCGTTTACAACCAGGGTTTTTCCCAGGAAGTTGAAACCGTTTAAGCTATCGATAGCCTGACGGGCGGATGCGTCATCTGCCATTTCGATAAAACCGAAACCGCGGCTGCGCTGCGTAACTTTGTCCATAATGATTTTGGCAGAAGAAACTTCGCCATACTCTTCAAATAATCCCTTCAATTCCTGTTCGGATGCCTTAAAAGGGATGTTGGCAACGTAAATGTTCATTTGTACTACTAAATAATAATGTGAAAATAATTAATGCTAACTGATCAAAACTCTACGAACGCTTTGGGAAGACGCTGGTCAAGAAAAAACCAATTAACAAAGTAAAGGTAAACATATTTTCCATATCTAAATGAAAAACGCCATTTAAACCTTTTAACAGCAACTTTTTTCCGGTTTTAAGCGGTTCTAAAAAGTCGGGCGGTGAAGGATTTAGCCTATTTCGGCTTTTTTAGTAATGCTTCGTTTACGTAGTTTTTTATTAATACGCACGCTCAATACTGCCCGAACCATATATCTTCTTGGTGGCAGATTTTGTGTTTCCCTTGTGTTTTACCTGACCTGAACCATAAACCCGCGCTTCGATATTCTGAGCTACATTCAGATTGCAGGCACCTGATCCGCTTACCTTTACTTTTGCATTCTCAACGGTACAATTAAATCCATTGATCGTGCCTGTACCACTGACAAGCGCATCGATAATTGAAGCATAACCTCGTAATGTCATCGCCCCGCTTCCTGTTACGTCTGCTTTGATTTTATTCCCCTTCACATCGATGTCCATACTTCCGTTACCCGACAGGCTCAATAACAGATTGTCGGCGGCGATAGAATTCTCTGAAATAATTTTTCCACCACCGTTAACCTGAAGTTCTGATATGTTTTTTACACTGATGAATAGTTTCATCGTTGGATTTAACTTGATATCATCGATCTTAGACCACAAACTTTTATTTGGACTTTCAGGTTTGCGTTCGATATTAATCATGAGGACCCCATCTTCTACTTTAATTTCAGTAGCCGAATATATTTCAGTTAAAGCTTCTACTGAGACTTCCTGCTTGTTGGTTTGTTTCAGGTAAACAGTATAGTTACTGTTGACATAGATAGCTTTAAATTCTGGAAGCTCCAATGTTTTTTTCGTTACCTGTGCTTGCACCTGTAGCGTTATTAAAAGACATAGGAGAATCAATAGCTTGTTTTTCATAATGACGGTTTTAGTATATGTTTAAGTAGGGTTTTTTGTCACCTTAAAGAACAACAACTCAACCAGCATAATAAAATACAACGAACGGCTAAAACAGTGCGTTAGTCGCTTAAATAAGGAGGCAATGTTCGTATTTGGTAAAAAACTTACTTGATTCCGTTTCTTGAAGTGTTTTCGACAAGCTTCAAGCTGCAGGCTTCCGGCTTCAAGGTGGTTTGCGAAATTAGCTTCGAGCTACGAGCTTCGAGCTTCGAGTTTGTTTGTTGCTAAAGTTTCGGGTTTCGACAACTCATAGGTTTCAGCAAACCAACCTCAAACCTCAGACATCAAACTTCAACCAATTCCCGAAACCCTTCGTTATTTGAACTCATTTAAATCTTGAACCTTGAACTTTAAACCTTGGACTATCTTCTTTTCCGGAAAATCACTTTCATGATAATGATAAAGACGATTCCCCCTATGCACATGGTGAGGAGTATTTCAGGAGTTATCAGATCGATTGCATGCATAGTGTAAAATTTAAAACTTGATGCGTAGTTGAAACTTTAAATCATTTTTTGTGTTACCTGAAATCTCTTCCATTCCGGAACCGATGACATTACGATCGGTATATCGTGTGTGACTGTATCGAATCCAAAAGGTAATTTGTTTGTTCATTTTATATTGCAGCACGAGATATTTTCGAATGCCAACACCATCGTACGCGGGCAGCGAATACGCAAGCCATACATCCTGTTCGTAAATATACTGACGGTTATCGTAATCTTCCGTATCAAAGATGGCATAACGTGCGGTAATCCTGAATTTTTTATACTGGCCACTAATATCCTGTGCCAGTACAAACCCGTTGGTTTTTTGTCCGCTAAATCTGTAAGTGCTGAATTGCATTCGCGTCTTCATTCTCAGGTTTTGTCCAATGCCATAATCTACATTAAGCCAATAATTATTTTTGGTGGCCGGTGAAACAAGATAAGTTTTTGATGGCGATGCTGTATCGTTTTTTTCTTTGTGTTCTTCCCTGGCCTGTACAAATAACGCGACATGCCGGGATGGCTGCCAGTTAACACGCAACAGCCACTCATATCCTGCAGAGGGTGCATACGTCCTGTATTTTATCCCGGGGAACCGGAAGATATCAATGTATCCGGAATGACTCCATTTTTTATTTAATCTGTATTTCCATCCCCAGTATGTTCCGCGTTCATTTTGTGGTTTAGTGCTCTCTGAAAATCCGTTGGAGTAAAAAGTGTAAAGGTCTTTTTCAAACCGGCGATGAACGACCGCGAGATCAATTTTCGAGGAAAGCGCAATGAGGGTACCTGCGATGTATCCGTAACCGTGGTTTAATGTATAGGCCACTTCGCCGAACATGGCGATGTTCTGAAATGTATAATTTGCATAGAAGCCTGTGTTTGTATTGGATCGTCCACGAAATGTGAATTGGTTATAGGGTCGGGCTGCAGGTTCAAGTGGTTTGGACATCATCACGTGTTGAAAGACCAGACCAGCATCGAGCGCTTTATTATGGAATTGAAGGGCTGCCCCGGCGACTTGCTCTGTAAACGATTTTCTCTTTTCAAGTTCTGTAGCGTTTCGATGTAAGCCTGTCATCAAGATGGAAGAGATTGAGCCGCCATCTTCACCTGCCTGAACGGTTCCGTCGCGGCTGGTCAATGACCATGAACCGCTTATGGAAAAATTGTTATTGAGTTCTAACGTAGTGGCTACACCACGGAGGTACCCCGCTTCATAGGCAGAGGTGTAGGGCACAAACCCAATCGAGTTACCACGAACTGATGTTATTGTTTCGCTACCTTTTCCCATCCCGAAAATACCGCCCCAAACCAATCCCTGACCAAATTGTACCTGATAATCTCCGATAATGATATTTTTGATTCTTCCTTTATGTTGCAGTTGAGCATGCAATGATGTGTGATCAAATCCATAATAATGTTGAGCAGGATTCCAATTCAGTTTTTCGCCCTGATCTTTTTCCATGGTGAATCCGAAACTAAAATCTCCCGGACGGGAAGACCGAAAACGCATGTACATCTTTCCCGGATCACCCTGAAATTTTTGTGACTCACTTACGGACGACGAAAATCCCTTTTTTGTTTCCATGGTCTGATCGTAACGAAGTAATAAATAGTTATCGGCCTGTGTTTTTATCCGCTCAATAAGATTTTTATTAAGTGTAGTAAGCGGATCAGTAACTGTAATGTAGGGGACGAGACGATCAATGGTTAGGATGTCGTAACCAGGTATGGCTTGTAGTTCCAGTGTGGAAATCAGATGTCCATTGCTTTCGCGGTGGTTTAGAAGATTCGTGATTTGATCTTCGCTAAGTATCTTTAGAAATCGTAAATCTTCTGCGGTAGCGACATTAATGTTTAATGGGTGGGATAGCAAAAGCGCCAGGTTTTCAAGATTCTCTTCGTATTCCGTTTCATTGTCATCAAAGTTGGCGATGCGTTCCGTGAACGCGTCGAGGTCAATGGTTTTTTCCTCTTCCTGTGCATATAAGCTCAACGGAAAAAGCAACAACAATAATATTGCTTTCATTTTTTATTGATTTTGTAAGACACAGAAGCCTGATGACGGGTGCCAAGGTTCAGCATGTAACTATAGGCATAATCAAGTTCGAACCGGGAAGGACGAAAACCGATCCCTGCAAATCCGGCATGAGGTGAGAGATTAAAGCCCGTGCGAAGTATTATTTTTTTATAAAGTTCATATTCAACGCCCGCTTTAATGGTTGGATCAAAATCCAGGTCTTTCTCTACATCAATAGCAATGAAACATTTTTCGATAGGACGGATACCTATACCTGCGTGAAGACGTGTGGGAAGCTTTTCACCTGTTGCAACTTCAGGCTGATTGATGTTTGCGATATGTGCTCCGACCAATAGCCATGGCGTTAGTTCTGCAATGCCGCCAAGGCTAAAGGTCACTACGCCTTTTCGCCCAAAACTTTCGGCCGTATATTGAATGTAGTTGACTTTAAGTCCAAGGGAGGCTAATCCCACTTTATTTGCATAGCCTGCGCTTAAGAGTTGTTCATTGTAAAGTGCATCTCCGAATTTGTATACACCTGCGGCAGCAACACCGTGGGGGAGTGGGACCACAGCTGCGAGCGCCATACGATTAAACGGCGCAAAAGCCGGAGCGGCGTCATACGTACATGCAATCCGCGATTGATTTATGCTGGCAAGGCCTGCCGGATTTCCAAAAATACTCCAGACATCATAGAGCGACGAGGAGGCATTGGCCATGCCGTTACTTCGTGCACCAATAATCGTCGATGAATTTTGAGCGTATGCAGTATGGCATACACCCAGTAACAGGGTAAGTAAAATAATGTTAAACACAACGGTTGAATTAGTATGTTTTAAAAATACTAAAACTTTTTAAATTTTATTTTAATCGCTTAAAATTCGCGGCGGACGTTAAAGAAAAATCCATGTTGTCCTTCTGCGTTCAGCGTATATTCAAATCGTAGAACTGCGTCGTAAGACCCCACAAGGTCGAAACCGGCGCCGATACCTGACAAAAGTTTATTGGAGAGACGGCTTCCCATAGGGTAGTTTTCATAATTTCTGACGTATCCTATATCACCATATATTTTGAAATAGATCGCAAATGGAATGTGCCGGAATTGTTCGATTGGCATGGCTTTCCAATGATACGTGCGTGAGAAAATTTTCTTTTTTAACGTTGTTTTGTTCATTACGTAAGAAGGCCCTTCAATCACATAAACTTCGTAACCCCGAACAAATTGTTTTTTATATCCTAAGGCGCCATAGTTAAAATATGGCAGATTATCCGGCGTGCTGAGATATCCTACAATGTTGTTGGAGAGATAGAAATCCTTTTTCAGATCAATGTAAAATGCCTGCGAAACACTGGCTTCAAGTTTATTCAGATCATCGTTATCTGAAAGTCCGCATTTTGTTGCAAACGCATTGAGATAATATCCCTTCAGTGGATATCCTATATAATCACGATGATCGGAAATAAACTGATACGTGATTGCAGGATACTCCTGGTGCGTGTTTTCGTTGCCGAGGTAGTTGGAATTTAGTTGTTGAATTGTATCGCGGATGCTGTTACTTCGGTATTCGGCTTTAAATGTATGGGTCTCATAGAAAGAATTTCGAAATACATAACTGAGCGCAGCGCCACGGACCGTGCGAAGAACTTCTTTTCCTTCAATGAATTCGAGTTTGTGATCATTGGTTTGGTAGGCCATGTTTTTTGCCTCAGAATAATCGAAGTCAATACCAAGTCCATGTTTTTGATTTTTGTCGATGTATGGAAAGCGGTAGGATAACTCGAAGCGTTTCACATATCCGAATTGAGCGACGAGTTTAAGCGTCTCATTCCTGCCCCGCATGTTGAATTGGTAGAGCCTTAATCCATAGTTGACCCGGTCAAAATCGTGATTGTAATTCTCCCACCATTCATTAAAATTTCGGTCGGAGAGATCAAATATGGGAGAGGGGAAAGTGTACCAGCGTTCTTTCAGATCAATGACAAGATCTACTTTGCCTGGTTCCAGTTCGAGGGTATTGATTTCGACTGTATTGAAAAGCCTTGTGTTGATGAGCTTTTTCCGGTCGACTTCCAAAATGTTAACGAGGTCGGTACTATAGATAAGATCGCCGGTTTTTAGGGAGAGTTCGCGTAAGATAATTTGATCGCGGGTCAGGCGGTTTCCTACAATGAAGATGCGATTAACTTTTAGAAATCGGGCAGTAGTATCTGATGCGGGCCGTTTTTTTGACGGTCGCTTAACCGAATCTACAGGTATTGTGTTTTGCAATTCCGTTAAAGAAATCGAATCACCCGTATAAAATAGATTAAAAAAACAAAAGATAATTGCCAGCATTCGTAGCCCTGTTCACACGCACCAATCAGCAAGTTTAACGCTACTTTTTTTAAAATCTTGGGTTTTAAACTCTCTTTTTTCGATAAGACAATACCAGGATGATAATACCCGCAATTATTAACGGAATACTGAGAATCTGACCCATGTTAAGCGGAAGTTGGTTTTCAAACTCAACCTGGTTTTCTTTCAGGTATTCAAATATAAATCGCAATCCGAAACACCAGATAAGAAATATTCCCAACAGGCGCCCCGGAGGCAGTTTTTCTTTATACAGGGACCAAATCCAATAGAGTAAAAGAAATAAAAATACACAGGCTATCGATTCATAGAGTTGTGCCGGATGCCGCGCAATTCCATTTGTTGTGATGCGGGCGGCGAAATTACCATCGTTTTCCTTCACGATTTGAGTATCGGCAAGCTTCGATGCATCAAAAAATTCATACAATGAATTGTGTAACAAGTTTAGCGCAGTGTGTTCTGCAAGTTCTTTGGCTTGAAATTCAGTGGTACCGGATTTGAAGAAAATATAAATATTTAACGGCACTAATCCTGTTCCCGCAGAGGCTATAGAATCATTTCGTTTATAGTCAACAGATTCGATTACGTTGTCATGGTCCGCACGATTATCTGTTATCATATCGGTAAAGCGGTGGGTGAACACTACGCCCCATCCTTTGTCTGTTGGGAGGCCGATAATCTCTGAGTTGAAGTAATTCCCTAACCGGATCAAAGCGCCTGTTAAAGCGACAAGAATAACGATGCGGTCTACTACCTGTAGGTATGATTGTCCGGGTTTCTTTTTGCGACTGTATAACCACAATGCGAATAATATTCCGATTGCGCCGCCATGACTTGCAAGTCCCTGAAGGCCGGTAAAACGGAACGGGTCAAATTCAAAAGGAAGAAAAATACCCAGCGGATCTTCCCAGATAATTTCCGGTTGATAAAATATTACGTGTCCTAAGCGCGCTCCGATTATTGTTGCGATAACCATGTAGATCGTCAGGGTTTCTACATCTTTCTCAGGCTTATTTTCTTTTTTATAGATGTAGTATAAGATCTGCTGACTTATTAAGAATCCAAGTGCGAAGAGCAAACCATACCAGCGAAGCGCAAATGATCCAATTGTAAAAATCTCGGGGCTTCCGTTCCAAATGATATAACTGACCATAGGGGGCAAATATAATAGAAATTGCTAAAAAATGTGATTTTGGGAAAGCTTCAAGGTACAGGCTGCAAGGTTCAGGTTGTTTCGATTATTGATGGGTTGGGGAATGAGCTATGAGCTGGAGCTCAAGTTTGTTTTCTTGCAACTTAGGTGTTTTCGAATCAGACTCGGTTTGACGAAAGCTTATCGCTTTCGTTTATCCAAACCTCAAACGTCAAACTTGAAACAAATGGCTGTTACTTTTTTATCAAAGCCAATCGGACCCGGTGGTAGGGTCTTTGAACCTTGGACTTTGAACCATGAACTATGAACTTTGAAGACTCATAAAGAATCGAGTTCTTCGATAAATCCGGAAGACAGGATTGGGAATCTGCACCAGGTTCTTGGATCCACGTTCATGTCGTCTAGGTGAAAGGAGGGGGCAAGGCGTTCGCGTTTCCACTGATTTGTTGACCACAATCTGAAAAATTTTCTGATGTAATTTTTAAGGAGCCCTACATCGTGGTGATCTTTCATGGCATTGAAGACATCTTGTGGAGATTTCTTAAGGTAGATAGCGTGGTGTTCAATTTGTTCCAGTACAGTATACGGCATAAGATCCGTTTCATCGGTTTGCTGCCGTTCCTGAGGTCTTAACTCTGCGGTAGGTTGTAACTGATTTACGAGATGAAGTCCCGGTTGATCCAGATTTTCCTCTGCCCATCGGAGCCATTGCAGAATAAAAGGTTTGCTTAAGCCCGCGATAGGCGCAAGGCTGCCACTGGTATCGCCGTCCATCGTTGCATATCCTACATCACCTTCGCTTCGGTTTGAAGTGGTGAGCAATACAGCACGATTCACATTGGCCAGCATCCAGATGATCGGTGAACGCGTTCGCGCCTGAATATTCTGTAATGTAATATCGTCGGTTTCCCACATTAAATTTCTTCCGATAGCCGATTCGATTTTGGTTGTAAAGGAATCCACCTCAGGGTCGATCAACCAGTTGTAAAACTTTGCACCGATTGAATCAGCTAAAGCGTTTGCGGCGTTGAATGTTTCGGGTGAGGAATTTTTCGTTCCCTGGTAAGCACACGATAATAATTCGCGGACTGCAGCGGTGCAATTGTTGATGGTCTGCGGGATGCCAAGCGATTGATTGAATTTTTCCCAGCCAAGCTCCTGCGACGCGCGCTTCACCATCTCAGCAACGAATATCGCGCACGAAGATGAATCAGCACCTCCGCTAAGCGATAATACAAATCCTTTTGCCTTGCTTTTTCGCAGGTAATCATACAGTGCAAGTGATAAAGCCTGGGTCAGTTCTTCATTGGTATCTTTGCTATCCGTCGAGGTAATCGACTGACTTTTTTCCGGGTCTTTAAAATCAATTTCGGTGTGGCATAAATTGAAATCGCGAAACGATAGTCGTTTATTTACGGCGAGGAGTTTTCCTTGCTGTCCGATAATAATATCGCCATCATAAACGATTCGTCCAGCTTCGTTCCCCAGGAGATTGGCGAACACATACGTGCAATTAAAAGCAGCAGAACCTTCAATCACAAGTTCTGCCTCTCGTACCTGACTTTTTTTCATCGCGAAATGACTTGCGCTTGGATTAAGAATCAGGTCAATACCACGTTCACGTAACCTGTATCCAGGTCGTTTTGTTTTATGCCAGGCATCTTCGCAGATTTCAAATCCGAACTTTAGTCCTTCGACTTCGTAAATGACATCTCCCAGCGGAATGGTCTTATCACCGATTGTGAAGTCAATGATTGTGTCGGGAATCCAGGCATCAAACCAGCGAGGTTCGTAATGCACACCATCGCGTGCAAGAAATTGTTTACATGTAATCCCCAGGATATTTTTATTGCTGATTACACAAACGCCGTTATAGGTTGTGTTTTGTATTTTGACCGGCAGACCGAGACAAACCGTGATATCAGCACAACTTGCGGCGATGGTCTGTATTTCAGCCAGCGCGCGTGTAGTAACCCAGTCACTCAAGAACCAGTCCTCACATCCGTAACCGGTTATACAAAGCTCTGGTAGACACAAGATGCGCACGTGGTGACGTTTCGCTTCTTCAATTGCCGCTATAATATTGGCTGTATTATTTTTCCAGTCTAAAGGAGTTTGATTTACCGTAGCACCGCCAATTCGTATCGCCATTATTATTTCAGGGTTGAAAGTTCAAAGTTCATGGTTCAAAGTTCAAGTGAGTTCGATAACGAAGGGCTTTCGGAATTGTTTGAAGTTTGAAGTTTGATGTTTGAGGTTTGAGGTTGCGAAAAACTTATAAGCTTTATGAATAATTAATTTAAGCTTTATCGTGAGCACGTTAGGAGGTTGTTTTTCCTGGTAAATTCATTATTGTATCCTTCGTACTTTAGTAATCTGAACTTTCTACCTCGTATTTCGTACCTCGTACCTCGTATTTCCTACCTCGCTTACTCAAGCAGGTTCAACATTTCACACGTCTTAAACGCCGCATCCTGTTCTGCTTTCTTTTTGCTGTTTCCATAACCCGTGCCCAATGCTTCGTCGTTAACAATGACTTGTGCAGTGAACTCTTTATGGTTTTTTCCTTTTTTTACATTCAGGATTTCGAAGCGTACTTCTTTTCCCTCACGTTGTGCCCATTCAATGATCTTGCTTTTAAAATTCGAATTTGAATTAACCAGTTCTTCAAGGTCGTAGTTTGGACCAATGAGTTTATCGATAACAAACTTTTTCGTACGAAGATAACCTTTGTCGAGATAGATCGCTCCGACAATTGCTTCCAGGGTATTGCCAAGGATAACTTGTTGAAGATGTGCATTTTTCTGATCGTATTGAACGATATTGCCGACACCGATTTTTCGTGCGAGCATATTGAGCGACTCTCGGTTTACGATCCTGGATCTGATCTCGGTTAAAAATCCTTCTGGTTTATAGGGAAATTTTTTGAAAAGATAATCTGCGACAGCAGCGCCTAAAATTGCATCGCCGAGATACTCCAGCCGTTCATTCGATTCCTTAAAACCCGTTCCATTTTCTTTTGCAATTGAGCTATGTACTGTCGCCAGTTTATACAGGGCAAGGTTAGAAGGACTTATTCCAGCAATATTTTTAATTGCACGCACCAGCTTGTCATCGGGTTTAACTTTTCCCTTCGGTATCTTAAGAATTTTCCAAACCAAGCGTTATGAAATCAAAGTTGTTGAATGCTAAGGTAATAAGATTCTTTGAATCGAAAGAGATGATAGCATTAAAGGTGGAATCGGAAATAAAAATTTTGTGTATTCAAGAACTAAAAAGGCATGAATGTCCCTCTTCCTTGGCGATGCGTTGCTTGTGTGTCCTTAAGTAAATTGATTATACTTTTTTGAAGAGTATAGAGAAGTTATGTCCACCGAATCCAAACGTGTTGCTGAGCGCAACATTAACTTTTCGGTCTTGCGCTTCATTAAAAGTCATATTAAGCTTAGGATCGAGGTCTGGATCATCCTCAAAATGATTGATGGTAGGAGGAATGATGGATTGGTTAATTGCCATGATACAGGCAATACTTTCTATGGCGCCGGCAGCGCCCAGCAAGTGACCAGTCATGGATTTAGTAGAACTGATGTTGACGTCGTAGGCATGCTGACCAAACACTTTCTGAATGGCTTTGATTTCACCGATGTCGCCAAGGGGTGTTGAAGTGCCATGCGTATTTACATAGTCAATTTCGTCTGCAGAAATACCGGCATCTTCCAGGGCGTTATACATTACCTGGATAATTCCGGCTCCTTCAGGATGTGGTGCAGTAATGTGGTAAGCATCTGAAGACATTCCGCCTCCGATCACTTCTGCGTAAATCTTCGCGCCGCGTTTTTTGGCGTGCTCATATTCTTCGAGAATAAGGGCGCCGGCCCCTTCACCCAACACAAATCCATCCCGCTGTTTGTCGTATGGACGTGAGGCCGTTTCTGGAGAATCGTTTCGTTCAGACAACGCTTTCAAGGCATTAAATCCACCAACGCCGGCTTCACAAACTGCAGCCTCAGAACCACCGGATACAATGATGTCCGCTTTGCCGAGCCGAAGATATGTAAAGGCATCATAAAGGGCATTCGTCGATGATGCACAAGCCGATACAGTTACATAGTTGGGACCACGAAAACCGTATTTAATAGAAATGTGACCTGCACTCAGGTCGGGAATCATTTTAGGGATGAAGAAAGGATTAAAGCGAGGTGTGCCGTCGCTTTTCGCATACGACTTTACTTCTTCCTGAAAAGTCCACAACCCCCCGATACCTGATCCCCAGATAACACCTACACGGTTAGGGTTAAGGTCAGCCAGCGGGAGGTTTGAATCTTTTATTGCTTCATCTACAGCCACCATTGCATATTGCGTGAAAGGGTCCATCTTTCGCGCCTCCTTGCGATCCATAAAATTTCCGACCTCAAAATTCTTGAGTTCGCAGGCAAATTTCGTTTTAAAGAGAGACGCGTCGAACCGTGTTATAGGGGCAGCCCCGCTCTTACCGTTTTTCAATCCTGACCAGTATTCCGGCAGGGTACTTCCGATAGGCGTGAGTGCACCAAGTCCTGTAACGACTACTCGCTTCAATGTCATTGCTTATGGGGGTGTGTGTTGTAGTAAGGCTTCGATCAACTATTTCTTTACGTTTTGCTCCAGGTATGAGATCGCCTGGCCTACTGTAGAGATATTTTCAGCCTGGTCGTCTGGAATAGAAATATTGAATTCTTTTTCGAACTCCATGATAAGTTCTACGGTGTCAAGAGAGTCAGCACCAAGATCATTGGTAAAGCTAGCTTCAGGAGTAACTTCAGATTCTTCAACGCCAAGTTTTTCGATGATGATCTGTTTTACTTTTTGTGCGATTTCAGACATGTTTTTAATGTTTAGTGATTTTAAAATCAGTGCAAAGAAAGAGATTTGCGGCAATATTGTCAAACTTTTTTGATCTTGGTAAATTTAGGTATTTCCACATGCGACATTTAGGCATTGAAGCAGATTATTTAGATTTTTGAAAAAATGAAAATGGGGTTATTAACAACCAGCATAATAATGGGTTACACGCATGGTTGTTCGCAACAAATGTTATGCTTGTTACCTTATTTTTACTAAAATTCAGAATACATTCATCAATGAGCTTCATGCTGCCAGGTGATGTTCAATACATGCTCAAACTATAAAATGCTAATGCCACCTTTAATTCTTGTCTTGTCGACTAGCAGTTACAACAATGAAGAAGAGTAAGCTTATCATAGATTATGTTTATGACTTTACATTATTAGGCGTTATCTCCGTTGTTAAGGGTTATAGGCTGGCATGGGAAATCAACCAGGTTTTAAAGATAAATCTTGTAAAACAGCCTGATTTGGTGGTTGGTTTTAAAAATAATGAAGAAAAACCATTTTCTTTTTACGCCTTTGAGTCTTCCCACAATCGTTTGAAACTGTTCAAAAACCGCCATTTTGAAAATGATTCAGGAAAGTATTTTTTAATCCCTGAATTTCCTCATTTCGATTTTATAATTTTGGCGGCCATGGAAGAAAAGCACGATCATCAAGACCTTATCCGTTTGATTAAGACCATTCCTGCGGTGCAGCTTGTTTCGACTATTCCAATGGATGGTTTGAAGTCAAAATCAAACTTTATTTTTTAATCATGGTGCATTATTATTCGCTATCCAACAATCAATTCGTCATATCCTAAACCTATGTTTGAAAAAGTTACTTACAACAAGACTAAAATTGTTGCCACTGTAGGCCCTGCATCCAACTCAAAAGAAATGCTTCGTTCCCTTATACATGAAGGAGTGGATGTTTTTCGTTTAAATTTTTCTCACGGTACACATGAGGATCACTTAAAGGTCATTAATTATGTTCGTGAGCTTAACAAGGAATTAGGTTCCACTGTTTCTTTACTCCAGGATCTCCAGGGTCCGAAAATCCGTATCAATGAGATGCAGCCCAATATTGTTATTGAGCGTGGGCAGGAACTTGTGATAACAACGCAGGAGCTTCTTGGAAACAATGAGATTGCTTCTACATCTTACAAAACGCTTCCCAAGGATGTTAAGATTGGCGATGTTATTCTGGTAGATGATGGTAAGATTGAATTGAAAGTGAAAGAAGTACGTGAGGTCGATGTGGTTACCGAAGTAATTTATGGTGGTCCATTGAAATCCCGTAAGGGTATAAATCTTCCTTTTACCAAGGTATCTGCGCCGTCGCTAACGGAAAAGGATCTCGAAGATCTTAAGTTTGGTATCAAACACGATGTGGATTGGATCGCTTTGTCTTTTGTGCGCAAAGCTTTTGATATTGAATCAATGCGTCAGTTGATCAACGAAAGTAAATCATTATCACGCATCGTTGCCAAAATCGAAAAGCCGGAAGCATTAAGTAACATAGATGAAATTATTGCAGCGACAGATGCGGTGATGGTAGCACGTGGGGATCTCGGTGTTGAGATCTGGCTGGAAGAGGTTCCAATGGTTCAAAAAATGCTGGTGGAGAAATGTAATAAGGCAGGCAAGCCTGTCATCGTAGCCACGCAGATGATGGAAAGTATGATTGAAAATCCTCGTCCTACACGCGCTGAGACAAACGATGTTGCCAATGCCGTAATGGATGGTGCTGATGCGCTTATGCTTTCCGCTGAAACGGCGGCCGGAAAATATCCGATTGAAGTGATCCGCAGTATGGTGAGAACGGTTTCATCAGTGGAAAAGAATCCACAAATCTACTTCCGTTTCCGGGATGTGGATCCAACCTCATCGATTTATATCAATGACAGCCTTGTATTGGCCGCATGTAAACTCGCTAAGGATGTTGGAGCAAAGGCCATTGTTGGCATGACAGCGTCGGGCTACACCGCGTTTAAATCTTCGTCGCATCGTCCGAACGCAAATATTTTTGTATTCACCGGCAATAAAAGCCTGATCAACAAAATGAACTTGGTGTGGGGTACACGGGCTTACCATTACGATAAAACGGAGTCGACCGACGAAACTATTGCTGATGTAGAATCTATCTTGAAAAAGGAAGGACATGTAAAATCAGGAGATACATTCATCTTCCTGGCCAGTATGCCAATACACGAAAAAGCCCGCACCAATACACTGAAAATTAATGTGGTGAAGTAGTAACGTTCGAGGTTTAAAGTTCCAGGTTCGAGGTTCAAAGTTTGAGGTTCAAGGTTGGTTTTCGATCGCTAATAAGTTTTTCGAAAATTAATCTCGAACATCAAACCAGAAATGTCAACACAACAACTTCCGAATCTTGAACTTTGAACTAAAGCCTCGGTTCGACAAGGATGACTTGTTCGCGTTCGACGATCATGGCGCCCGGGGGATCGCCTTTTCGCTTGCGGACAAATTTCTTCGGCGTATATAAAACCGGGCAAAGCGATTCTGTTTTTCGTTTCGAATTATACGCGGCGAGTTGTGCCGCGCGCTCAATGACATCTTTTGGAAAATTTTTACCCGACTGGTATTTGATCACAACATGCGAACCGCTTACATCCTTCGCGTGAAGCCAAAGGTCTTCTTTGTGCGTGTGTCTCAACGTTAATTCATCGTTGCTTTTGGCATTTTTTCCGACGCGAATTTTAAATCCCTGATGAATGAATTCATGATACGGGAGAGTTTCTGCCTGCTTCTCATGCTCAGCCGTGTAACCCAACGATTGTGATTTCTTACGAAGCGTTCTGAGATCTGTAATCGATTCTGTTTCGTCGATCTCCTGCTTCAGCCTTTCAATTTCGCGCTCCTTTTCGGTAAGTGTCTCCTGAAGCCGCGTTATTTCAATGTGCTGATTTTTTCCTTTTTTATAAAAGATAGCTGCATTCTTCTGGGGTGAAAGATCTTTCTTGAGCTTAATCTCTGCAGGGTAATCGTTGTTATAAAAATTAGGTAGTGTTACTTCCTCCGATCCGGGCGCAATAGCGTGAAGATTTGCCATCAACAGATCAGCCCATGTTTTACAATTCGTATCGCTTTCTATTTCGGCAAGTTTGCTGCGATTTTTTGAATGATAATTTTCGCTCCCTTGTAGTTTCCCCTTCAGGATGGAAAGAAGTTTATTTTTTTCTTTCGCCAGTGTAAAGTCATGTGTGAAATAATGGTAGAATTCGTTGATCGCCGATAATGGATCATCCAATTGTTTCACTGTTGTACCAAATGTCAATAAGGAGAGATGAACACGTGCATTGATCAGCGCGATTGAATAGGAAGGGCTGTTCAATATTGTTAACACCGACTGAACGGATTCCCATTTATCCTCGGTTGACTTCAAATCAAAATCTTTGGTTTGCAGATACTGCCAAACAAGCTTTCCGAAAGTGAAGTATAATTTCTGAGGATTTTCTTCGTGTAGCCTGAATGTTTCGAAACTCCAGTCGATGGTGCGGTCAAGCCCATTCAGTTGCAGTGTTTTATCCGACGGCAGACTATTATTAAACAACGCGACGACTACATTACGATTGAAAAGAATTACGTTCGACCAGTTGCCATACATTTTGAATAAAAGAGACTTATCGTTATCCAAAATAAGTGCGAAGCTTCGTTCATTGTTAAACTGGCGAATCTGCATTACCCGGTGACCAATCATTTCAGGAAACAGGTCGATGCTGTTTTTCCGGGCACGTTGAAAATCATTAGGAAACGAAAGGCATGAGAACGATGGCGATAAACTTGCCTTGATGTAAAATGACTTCGTATGGGTTTCAAAACGGATGATCAATTCATCTTTATGTTGGCTAAAGCACTCAGAGATCACAGTGCCGATCAGGATGTTTTCCAATGCCGAACTTAGCTGACGAAGAAAGTAGTAATTGTTGTGCACGGTGATCAGATATCGAGTTGTAAACCATCAAAGGCCAATGAAATATCACTCGGTAGCTGCTTCTCCACAGCAGCATGTAAACCCAGTTTATGGCTGATGTGTGTGAAGTATGTCTTGCGTGGTTTTACTTGTGCAACAACTTTTAATGCTTCTTCCACATTAAAATGGGAAATGTGCCAATCGTGTTGCAGTGCATTGAGTACAAGGATATCTGTTCCCTGAAGCCTTTCAAGTGTTTCGGGACCAATAGATTTAGCATCTGTGATGTAGCTGAAATTTTGGAACCGGAATCCGAGAACTGGCATGTGCAGGTGCATAACTGGCAAAGGAAGTACGTCAATGCCATTAACCTGAAACGCGTCTTCACTAATTTCGTGCAATTGCAGACGCGGAATGCCGGGGTAATTGTCTCTGGCAAAAGCATAGGCGTATTCAACCTTTAGCTGTTCCAATGTTTGTATTGTGCCATACACCGGCATGTCCATCTGCTGGAGAAAATTATAAGCGCGCACATCGTCAAGACCAGCCGTATGATCGCGGTGGGCATGGGTGAAAATTACAGCATCCAGGCGGTTGATATTTTCACGCAGCATCTGTTGCCTGAAATCCGGCCCGGTATCAATAACCAAACTTTGATCATCGATCGCAACATGGAGCGATGTGCGCAATCGCTTATCGCGGAAATCCAGCGATGAGCAGACCGGACAATTACAGCCAATGATGGGTACACCCTGAGAAGTACCGGTGCCGAGGAATGTTATTTTCAAGCGGCTGCAGATTGTTGTGCGTTTAATTCTTCGTAAAGTTTTGTGCTTTTTTCAGTAAAGCGTGTAGGGTCGAGTTTAACACCTTTCAGAATTTCCAGAAGGGCATTTATTTTTCCTTCGGTGGTAAAGAACTTATTGATAATCATGATCTTCTGATCTTTCAATACACAAAAACCGGATTTAAAATTTCCTTTCTCATAGCGTAAGGTATAATCCGATTCGGCAATTAAATCCTCGAGTTTAGTCAAAAATTGAACGGTATACTTGATCATGATTCCACTGGTTTTTCAGCCCGTAAGTTAATTAAAAATGTCTTCTTACTGAACCGTTGCGGAATGACTAAAATTCCTTCCGTGGATTTTATTTATTAATTCTCCTTTCCAGGATTTCAGGGTAATTTTAGCCCCGATGCCGGATTTCTGGAAAAATAAAAAATTAATTGTAGTCACTGGACCAACAGCGGTCGGTAAAACATCGGTAGCGATAGCACTGGCGCGATATTTCGGCGCTGAGATTGTATCAGCCGATTCCAGGCAATTTTTCAAAGAACTCAACATAGGCACAGCAAAACCAGATGATACAGAGCTAGCTGCCGCACCTCACCATTTTATCAATAGCCATTCCATCCACGATGATTATGATGCAGCACAATTCGGGAATGATGCATTAAAGCTGATCCATGCGCTCTTTGATCGATTTGATTATGTGGTCTTGTGTGGAGGCTCTGGTTTATACATTAAAGCCGTGTTGGAAGGATTTGATGAAATTCCAGCAATTGATTCGGGAGTGCGGCGTGAAATAATGGCTTTGTATGAAGCGCAAGGTATAAGTTGGCTACAGGCACAAATGAAGGAAAACGATCCCGAGTATTATGCAACGCTTGATCAACAAAATCCGCATCGGCTGATTCGCGCGTTGGAAGTTAAAAAAGGCACCGGATTTTCCATTGCGGCGTTCCGGAAGAACAATATATTGCAGCACCCATTTGGTGTCGTGAAGATTGGACTGGAATTACCGCGCGAAGTGCTCTATCAACGTATCGATGAACGTATGGATGAGATGATCGCGCAGGGATTATTTAATGAGGCAGAAAATCTTTATCCATTTAAGGATCACAATGCGTTGCAGACTGTAGGTTACAAGGAAATTTTTGATTTTTTGGATGGCGCTTATTCTAAGGAAGAAGCGATTCGATTGCTAAAAAGAAATTCACGACGCTATGCGAAACGACAACTTACCTGGTTTAAACGCGACACTGAAACAACGTGGTTCAATCCCGGTGACGTTAACGCAATAGTCAGATGGATTGGAAAGTAGTTTCGAGCTTTGAGCCTCGAGCTACGAGCTTGTTTGATTTTGACCTTTCAGATTGAAGCTTCAAGGAGAATTGATAACAACCTTAAACTTCAGACCTCAAACGTCAAACTTTGAACCCCTAAACTAATCAATGAAAGAGCATAAAATTTTAATCATCACCTACTACTGGCCTCCTTCAGGTGGAAGCGGTGTGCAGCGTTGGTTAAAGTTTGTGAAATACCTTCCGCAGTTTGGAATTAAACCGTATGTATTTACACCGGCTAATCCTTCCTTTGATGTGAAAGATGAGTCCCTTAAAAAAGATGTCCCCGAAGAGGCAGAGGTAATCCATTTTCCGATATGGGAACCCTACCAAGTTTTTTTTAAAATCTCGAGCATCTTTGGTGGCTCAGGTAAGTCAACACCAACACATCTTGTATCAGGTAAAAAGCGGTCCAGGTTTCAAAAATTCAGCACCTGGGTGCGGGGTAATCTCATTATTCCAGACCCCCGCGTTTTTTGGGTTAAACCCGCCGTTTCGTTTCTAAACGATTTTATTCGTGATAATGAAATAAGTACAATTATCACGACAGGTCCGCCACACAGCATCCATCTCATCGGACTTCGTTTAAAAAAGAAAGCACCCCATATAAAATGGGTTGCCGATTTTCGAGACCCATGGAGTGAATGGGGGTTATTGGATAGTCTCATGGTGGGGAAGCTCGCGCGTATGGGGCATCGTGCTTTGGAGAAGAAAGTGCTTACCGCTGCAGATGTGGTTACGACCATAACGCCGTTTTATGTTCGCAGGTTCGAAGCACTATCTGGCCGTAAAGTTGAGTTGCTTACAAACGGTTACGACGAAGATGATTTTAAAACACTTGCCATACAAAAGACCGATAAATTTGTGATCCGCCATGTTGGTATCGTAAATGAAAAATGCAATCCACGACCGTCCATGTTGGCGTTAAAAAATCTTATGAATGAAAATGAGAAGTTGAGCGCCTTGGTTCATGTTGATTTTGTAGGGGAAGTACATCCTGACTTTAAGCGATTTGTAACAGAGGATGAAACGTTGCGTCGCATTACGACATTTACACCGCCGGTTCCGCATAAAGATTTGATCAAGCTGTATAATACATCTTCGCTATTATTACTTATTCTTACTGGCTATAAGGATGCAGCAGGCTACATGCCTGGAAAATTGTTTGAATATATTGCCACAGGCTTGCCGGTTTTGGGTGTTGGCCCAAACGAAGGTGATGCTGCTAAACTGATGCGCCAGGCAGGGGTTGGTGAGATGGTGGAGGGGGGTAATTCCGTTGAAATCCAGCAAAAATTATCGTTTTATTTTGATCGTTGGTGTGGACAAGGCATCGATGCAAAAAACAATCAACTTAATAAGATTTATTCCCGGCGTATGATAACGGAACGACTTGCTGAAATATTAATTATTTTAAAGCAGTGAAGAATTACAGTTTTGTTAAATTGCATAACCCTCGCTTTAGTTTCGATACCAGATGTTTTTGTCCATGCGTTTTTTTCTTTTATTGATTACATTAATCTTATCTGGATTTATCTCCTGGGCGCAAGTTGATTTATCAAATGGATTATTAGGTTGTTATGCTTTCACAGGAAATGCCAACGATAAATCGGGCAATGAAAACCACGGGCAGGTAAATGGTGCCGGCCTCACAGAAGATCGGTTTGGTAATGCTAACAGCGCCTATGAATTTAATGGTGACGATTATATTGATATTCCGGCGTCTATTCTAAAAAACTTTAATTATAGTTATTCAGTATGGGCAAAGGTGTCAATTAACCCATCTACGGGTAAGTCTGGAATTGTTTTTTCCATTGGTGATGCTGTGAATAGTAAACATCAAACGATAAACGTTAGCCGTGTGTTTGCAAGTGACGGTTTTGTCGGTTGGAATGTTGGCGGATATAATGATGGTTTACCAGGTACTACTTCCCTTGAATCACTTGAAATGCCTTTGATTGATGTTTGGTATCACCTTGTTATGACCCGCGGTAACAATGAAATGAAAATGTACATAAATGGTATCCTGACCAGGACAGGGTCAACAAATGGGACACCTCCATATTATGGAACTGACACAAGGGCGTACCTGGGTATACGCTGCAATAAAACTTCTTCCTTTTACGGAGCAATTGATGATTTTGTAATATACGATCGCGTTCTTACAGACCAGGAGGTTACAACTTTATTTACCGATGGTATTCCGTGTTTCGATATTCAGGTATCTGACGTAAAAAGATGTGGAACTGGCCCTGTTACCCTTACGGCCTATGGAGCATCGCAGTTTAACTGGTATAATGATTCAGGTGACTTACTTTTTAGTGGTAATCCCTACGAAACACAAGATCTTTCAACGTCAACTTCATTCTATGTTGCGGGAGTCGATGGAGCGAATGAGACAGCAAAGCAGAAAGTTGAAGTAACCATTTTAGAAGATGTTCATTTTACACCGGATTTTCCCGAGGAAGTAAAGATTCGTGACGCGGTTAAGTATGCTATAACGATTGACACGGGTAGTCCTCCATATGAAATTTCCTGGAATTTTGATCCAGATAGTTTTACTTCGACTTCCGGTGAGATGTTATACACATATAATGATTTTGGTAAACGGCTGGTTAAAGTATTAGCCAAAGATGCAAATGGTTGTTCGTATGATATCGAAAAATGGATCGATGTTATACATGAACCAATTGCTGAGAATATTTCAATTTGTGGCCCTGGCATAGCTACGCTCACTGCACAGGATGGTAGTCATTTTCGTTGGTACGGGAGTGAGTCAGGAGTGGATTTATTATTTGAAGGAAATCCTTATTCACATGCAATCAATGCTCCAGTGGATACAATTTACGTTGCCGCAATCAATGGGCAGGGAGAGAGTAGAAGGAAAGCGGTGATTGTGACCTCCTATTCTCAGCCACAGATTCAATGCATGTTTCCATCCGAACTTTCCCCTATAGCTATGAATGAATTGGAAGTTAAGGTTTCAGGGGGTACATTTCCATACAATTTTTCCTGGAAAATAGGTGAAGAACCTGTACAGATTACAACCGCACCGGAATATGCTTTTACGACAAAATCAATAGGAGAATTTAAAGCACAGGCTAGCGTAATTGACGCAAATGGGTGTACTTCTTCCTGTGAACAAAGTGTTTCGATTCGCGTGGAGTTATTTATCCCGAACGTCATAACGACAAATCAGGATGGTAAGAACGAAGTGTTCGGGCTGTACTACAAATTTGATGGAAATTACTTTTTGTATGAAGATGATGATGGTTTTTTACTTCAGATATTCAATCGTTGGGGACGACCAGTTTATGAAACCAGCAAACCAGTTAACGGCTGGAAGGGAGAGACGGAATCTTCGGGTGTTTATTATTATTTCATTGGCGTAGGAAAAACTAAGTATACGGGTTGGGTTCAACTCATTAAATAGAACGGTGGTTATATCGCTTTCGCACACTTATAAAAGGTTTAGGTATCCAAAAGTGTGTTAAAAACAGCTTCATTATTTTCCGCATTTAATTCATTGGCTGCGCGTATTGTATTAATTTTAAATTGATCCATATCTTGCGTGCTTAGTTGATTCAGCGATTTTGCAAGGCTTTGAGGACTAAAATCTGAAGCAACCACACCTATATTATAATGTTTTACAATGGCAGCCATTTCCACGCTTGGCCCGATAGCTATTCCAAGTCTGGCTTGAATGAAATCAAATAGTTTATTGGGGAGTGTATTCTCATAATTAAAATTGATGGGTGGCAAAAGGAACACTCCGATGTCGTAATGATTGATTGTGCTTACTACATAGTCACTTTTTACAGGTGGAAGTATGTTTATTTTTGGATTCTCTGATGCTTTTTGCTTTAAAGCATCAATATAAACCCGCGTTTGAGGTGATGCGTAGTCCGATGTCAGCAAGATAAGATCGAGTGTAAACCGGTCATCGAGATATGCCATCATTTCGATCATGAGTTCCAGGCGTCGCGACTTGTTTGCAATGCCGTGATGGATAAGCCGGATCGTATCGCCTTTTAATCGTTTAGGTTCAATATCATGATAGCGCGTTGCATTGGTGATAATTATGGGTGTTATACCAAAATTTTTCTCGTATTCATTCGCCAGGCCTTTTCCAACAGTCGTCATGCTGTCTACTCGGGGGATGTAAGTTTTGCATAAGTAGAGGTAGAAGGGCTGAAAAAATATCTTCCATATTTTGTTGTTTTCAAAATGTCGGGGTGCATATTCGTGGGCGTCAAAGATGATTTTTGTTTGTTTCTTCAATCGGAAAGCCAGGGGTAGGGTGTCGATGTCATTGGCTATGATAATATCAAATGTTTGCTGATGAAGGATTTTTTCAACAGGTCGGTAACTATGAAAAATATTATACGCCCAGGTAAACTGACGGAGTATTAGCGCTACGCCCAGAAATAATTTTCGCAGAGGAGTAAGTTTCGTTTGATTAATTTTGATCAGATTCACTTGGGGGTCTGGATCTCCATCAAAACACATAACTGTAACGGAATGGTTTTTCTTTAGCCACCTGATCTGCCGAGTAACACGCGCATCGTGCTTCAGGTTGCTGAACACAAGTACTAAAATATTTTTCATGGTTGCGAAACTACAAACTTATTTGAAAGCCAGTTCTTGTTTTCTTTCAAAGCATAGTATTTTTACAGACTTCTGAAATGGTAGGGATAAGCAAAGGCTTTTTAAAGACATCACTAATATATACGCTGGCCGGTACGTTACCGATGGCAAGTGCTGTCCTTCTGTTGCCTTTTTATACGGACTATCTTACCTCATCCGAATTTGGGGCACTTTCGATCTATCTCGCTTTCTCATTATTGATTCAATACATCACTACGTACAGTTTTGATGTTTCATTATATATTCATTATCATGAATTTAAAAAGGATCCACCAAAACTTGCAAGCTTTGTTGGCTCTGCTTTTGTGTTAATGATTTTGATCGGTCTTACCGTTGGCGTTCTGCTTACGCTCACGGGTGACCTTGTTTTCAGCAGTGTCTTTAGTGATAAATCGATCAGTTTTTACCCATATGGATTACTTGCTGCTGCCACGGGGATATTTCAAGCGTTGTTTAAAGTCCATAACAATTTAATTCAAAGTCGCGAAAAGCCCGTTACTTTTCTGTGGTCAAATGTAGGATCCTTTACATTGATTGTACTTTTTACGATTGCAGGAATGATAGTTTATCCTAATACGTTAACTGGTCCCGTGGGTGGGCGATTTTTAGCTGCTTTGATCGCAGGATCATGGGCACTAATACGAATTTTCCGCGAGTATGGATTTCATTTTAATTATCCACTACTGAAAACCTCTTTCAGTTTTAATTTTTACACATTTATTTATCAGCTGATGCAATGGGTAATTAATTATTTTGATCGCATTATAATGGTATTTTACCTAGCCCTTGCTCAGGTGGGTGTATACGATTTTGCATTGAAATGCCTGTTGATCATCGAGTTTATTTTGAATGGCCTTCACAACTCGTTTTACCCCAAAATCGTAAGTTTCGTAATGAACCAGCAGTCTAAGGGTTCATCGCCAGAGATCAATCGATATTATCATGGCTTCATCTCAGTCATCATGATGCTCATTTGCGTATGTGTATTTACCTTTCCCTGGCTGATAGAAAACTTGGTGAGCAACCCAGATTACCAAAAAGCAATACCGTATTTACCGTATATCGCGTTGCTATATATATTTCGCGCTTTGCGATTGTTTTATGCTGCACCCTATGGGATTTTAAAGTTTACAAAACCGCTGCCAGTTGTTTATGGCATAGTTTCAATAGCGAAAATTGGACTGATAATTCTTTTCGTTCAGAAACTTGGGATTTATGGAGTGATAGCGGCATCTTTAATAAGTGCAGGCTTAGAAATAATTTTGCTGAGGTTCAACCTCGGTAATAAGTTCGAGTTCCGCTACAATTTTTTGAAAGTTATAGCAGCTCCTTTGACCGTTTTTATTATGATCATAGTTTTGGAACCCTTATTCGGACTGAAGTACCCCACGCTTATTCATGGTTTTTATGTCGTTACTTGCGGGGTAATCCTGTCGTGGGCATATCGGAATGAAATCAAACTAATAAACCCCCTCAAATCCCTCCGTTAAGTCAAATGTGTTTTAAGTGTTGTTAAATTCTTATTTTCGCTCATAATATAAATGATTCCAGTTACGAAACCTTTTTTGCCACCGATCGAAGAATACGAGCGCTACATCCGTGAGATATGGAAACGCAATTGGCTCACCAATAATGGTCCGCTTGTTAATGAGCTGGAGTTGAAATTAAAAGAACATCTTGATGTAAATCACCTCCTTTATGTAACGAATGGTACCATTGCCATTCAGCTTGCCATTAAGGCTTTAAACCTTGAGGGAAAGATTATTACGACGCCTTTTTCATATGTCGCCACTACAAGCAGTATCGTATGGGAGGGATGTGAGCCCGTTTTTGTTGATATTGATCCATTAACCTGTAATATTGATCCGCAAAAAATTGAAACGTCGATCACAAAAGACACATGCGCGATTCTGGCTACTCACGTATACGGAAATCCTTGCGATGTTGAAGCTATTCAGGATATCGCGAAACGGAACAACTTAAAAGTAATTTATGATGGAGCGCATGCCTTTGGCGTAAAATACAAGGGTAAATCTATTTTTGAATGGGGTGATATCAGCACCTGTAGCTTTCACTCCACCAAACTTTTTCACACAATTGAAGGAGGAGCTATAATTACGAAAAATCCGGATTTACTAAAACGTATTGCGTACTTGAGAAATTTTGGGCACGACGGACCTGATAAGTTCGCTGATCTGGGTATAAATGGAAAAAACTCTGAGTTCCATGCCGCAATGGGATTGGTAAATCTAAAGTATGTCAAAGAAATAATTGAGACCCGGAAAGGTTTGTGTGATCACTATAGCAACTTTCTTAAAAATTTTAAAGCCGTTACACCACGGGTGACCCGGGAGACAGAATACAATTACGCTTATTATCCGTTGTTGTTTGATTCTTCAGAATTATTGGTTAAGATAACTGATGTTCTTAATCAGAATTGGGTCTATCCACGTCGATACTTCTATCCCTCGCTCGAAAATCTGCCCTATGTAAAAAAGAATTCCGGCTGCGTCATGGCCGAATCTGTTGCTTCACGGGCATTATGCCTGCCTCTTTACGATACGCTTAGTAAAGAGGAAATCGATATGATCTGTAGAATCATGTTACGGGTTCAAAACAACTGATATGATAATTGTAGGAGCGAAAGGATTAGCAAAAGAAGTTCTTGAAATCTTTGCTCAACAAAACAGGCTGGAGAATATTGTATTTTTTGATGATGTATCAAAGGATTTGCCAGCAAAATTATTTGATCGTTTTCTAATCCTTAGATCGGTTGAAGAAGCCAGGATTTTTTTTGATAAGGGCGAACGGTCCTTCACCCTTGGACTCGGTAATCCTTTCTTGAGGTTTCAAATGCAAAAGAAGTTATCCGGTGCAGGAGGCTTGCTTACTTCTGCAATTAGTCCCCGCGCTGATATTGGCACTTTTGGTAATTTAATAGGGCAGGGATGTACAATACTTTCAGGAACTGTAATTACCAACGGCGTAGCAATTGGAAAGGGCTGCCTTATTAATCCTCATTGCTCAATCTCACACGACACAACGATCGGGGATTTTGTCGAGATGTCACCCGGAGCAAGGGTAACAGGTCATTGTGCGATTGGAGATTACACCACACTTGGAACAAATTCGGTTATACTACCAAGAGTAAAAGTGGGCAAAAATGTAATTGTTGGCGCAGGCGCCGTTGTAACCAGGGATGTTTTAGACAACACCCTGGTTGTCGGCATTCCAGCACAGGAAAAAAGAAGACTACAAACGCCAGACTTATAACATTCACCACGCCACGGATGAACCTTCATATTGTACCGGATAGTAAATTTTCAGATACATTTTGCCGTAATCTTCAGGAACTTGGGCTGATTGAAAATAACAAAATTATCGTCAGAACCAATCAGTCACGGTTACGGTATATCACACATGATTTGCCATTCTCAAAGATGTATTCTTCAGCAATGGATCGGTTCATTGGAGAAACAAAAACTTATGATCGTGTTTTTATTCACCAGTTCTCCCCGTTAATGTTTCGGTGGGTGGCAAAAAATACCTTTCGTGAATTAAACTGGATGATATGGGGAGGCGATTTGTATAACCTTCCGTTTGTGGATTTTAATGCTTTTGAGCCACTTACAAAGCAAAATTATATCAAAACAAGGAAAGACACGGGGCATTGGTTGTATTTGGCTAAGCTTTATTTGACAAATATGATATTCATGAAAAAAGCTTATTCGAAAGTGAATAACGTTTTAACATGGATGAAAAGTGAGTATGAATTTGCGCAGCAACACATTCCTTCCTTAAATGCCAATTACCAGTTTTTCTTTTATGAAAATCAAATTCCATATCATAAACTCGATGAGTCTGATTTCCGGAAAAATACCACAGCATCACTAAAAAGAAAGATACTCGTTGGTAACTCGGGTACAGCGACAAACAACCACCTTGACGCAATTTTGAGTATTGAAAAAAGCGGAATAGATGCCGATTTATACATTCCGGCGTCCTATGGTGATAGTACTTACATCAATCATCTAAAGCGAAACGCCTCCTTCTATAAAAAAGGGTCTTTAGTTTTTATGGAAAAATTCATGGGGTTTGATGAATATTTTAAGTTCATGAAAGAATGTGATGCTTTGGTGATGAATCATATCCGTCCGCAAGGTTATGGCAATATTTTTATGATGATGTACTTGGGTAAACCCGTTTACCTTAATCCAAATAACGTTTCCCTGAACGATCTTAAGGATAATGGATTGAAGTATCTTTTATTGCCTGATATTAAACCGATTCAATCGGATTTGGTCGTACCGAATAAGGAACCTTTACTTGAATTATTTTCTCATGAAAAACTAGAATCCCGGTATAGATTATTATTTGGTTAAGAAGACGGCGCCAATAATTTGGGATTAACCTTGAATTATTATTTACCAGGAATCTTCACCTTCTTCGGATTATCCTTCAAAAAAGCTTCCCACGATTTTGCTTTGTTCTTAGCCTGCCCTTTCTGGAAGTGATGACACACGGCAACCGCCAGGGCATCCGTTGCGTCAAGTAATTTGGGGATCTCTTTAATGTTAAATAAGGTCATCAACATTTTGGCAACCTGTTCTTTGGAAGCATTTCCATTTCCGGTTACAGCTTGCTTTACTTTTTTAGGTGCATACTCTATAATCGGGATTTCACGCGACAAAGCAGCTGCCATCGCCACGCCCTGGGCACGCCCCAGCTTTAACATGGATTGAACGTTTTTACCAAAAAACGGCGCCTCCAAGGCTACTTCGTCGGGGTGGTACTCATCAACTAAACTGATTACACGTTCGAATATCTTTTTCAGTTTGAGCTCATGTCCTTCGTATTTGCTGAGATGGATGACGCCATATTGGAGTAAAGTGAGCTTTGTTTTCTCAACGACAATCAGTCCGTATCCCATAATGTTCGTTCCAGGGTCAACACCGAGGATAATTTTCTCTTTTGTTATCTTTCCCACGCCGTTAAGTTAGGCAGGTATTATAAATTTCTGAAATTGCTGCTGAAATGGTTTACGTCATTTTTATCTTTTTTACTGGTTATTTCATTTTCCTGTTCATGCTTTGGTTTGGGTGGAGCAAAGCCATGCTTCCGGCAGAAAGGAAAACTCTTAATACCCATTTTCTTTCCGTTATTATACCGGTGCGAAATGAAGCCGATACGATCAGCTTTCTTATTGAGGATCTTAAAAATCAAACGCACTCGAGCTTTGAGGTGATTTTTGTAAACGACCACTCCACCGATCAAACAGCAGGCGTTATCACGGAAAAAATTTCGGGGCTGGTCAATTTTCGGATGATAATTAATGCAGGGGCGGGGAAGAAACATGCCCTGACTACAGGAATAGCGGCTGCGAAAGGATTTATAATCATTACAACAGATGGTGATTGCCGCCTTTCGAAAGAGTGGCTTTCGGAAGTAAATAATGGTTTTGCCAATCACGAAGTAAAAATGGTTTTCGGAGCTGTACGAATGAGGTCCAATGGATTTTTTTTTGGATCACTCCAGGTGCATGAATTTGCCAGCATTATTGGTACGGGCGCAGCGGCACATGCTTTAGGAATGGCACTGTATTGCAATGGTGCCAACCTGGCGTTTCGTAAAGAAACCTTTTTGGAAGTAAATGGTTATGCAGGAAATCTTCATATCGCTTCCGGTGATGATGAGTTTCTGATGCGGAAAATTAAAACGATCTATCCCAAGGGAATTTTATTTCTGAACACTTCAGAGTCAATCGTTGAAACATTACCGAATAGCGATTTGTTGTCCTTTCTACACCAACGGATACGCTGGGCAGGAAAATGGCGGTTGGCACCCTCGTTATCTAAAGTTACCGCAATTGGTGTGTTTCTTTTTCACTTGCTTTTTCTGGGTTGCCTGGCGTGGCTTTGTATTGGTAATTATCCAACTTTACTACCGGTACTTATACTGGTCAAAATTTTTGCTGAATTTATATTTCTTTTCAAAGTCTGTATGTTCCTGAATGTCAGGTGGCGTACATTTCATTTCCTTATATTACAGGTTACGTATAGTGTATATGTCGTAACGATTGGAATGCTGGCGAATTTTATGACTTTTACATGGAAAGGAAGGGCTACCGTTGGATCTGTTCGTTAAGCTGGCGATATTCAGGATAGTGTACGAAATTATTTTTCTAAATTTACGGCTGACGACGAATCTATGGAGGCTATTGATATCCGCAAGCAGTTTGAAATCAAAGAGTTGGAGCTCAATGCGTTGCTTGAGATCACGCAGGCTATCAATAGTAATCTGCCTGAAGAATCGCTGTACAAGATTTATAATTTCACTCTTCGTTCAAATCTTAACATAAAAAAACTGGCGCTGTTCGTATTGGATGACGACTGGTATTGCAAAGCGCAATTTGGTACCGTTCATCATTATATGAATGTTAAATTACTTCACGAGTTCAAGACCATCCAGGATATTACACACTTGCGCGCGTTCAGAGAATGTGAATTCACGGAATTTGATATTATTATACCAGTAGCGCATAAAAGCCATACGCTTGCACTTGTGTTTGTTGGCGGACTCGATGGACATGACATGACGTACGAAGATGGTGATGGGATCCGGTTTATACAGGCGCTGAGTAATATCATTATCGTTGCGATCGAAAATAAAAAGCTCGCCCGCAAACAACTTGAACAGGAGGCACTTCGCAAAGAGTTAGAAATTGCGAGTGATGTACAACAGTTTCTTTTCCCGGAAAAACTTCCCAATACGCCGCTGTTAAAAGTGGAAGCAAGTTACCTTCCGCACGATCGCATTGGTGGAGATTATTACGATTATATACCCATCAATAAAAATCAGTTTTTGATTTGTGTTGCCGATGTAAGTGGCAAGGGAATTCCGGCTGCCCTAATGATGTCCAATTTTCAAGCGTCACTCCGTACATTGATCCGGCAAACACCCAACCTTACGGATATTATAGAAGCGTTGAATTACCAGGTTCTGGAAAACACAAAGGGCGAAAAATTTATCACGTTTTTCGCTGCAATCTATGACATCCGTCTCAAGACGATGGTCTATGTAAACTCTGGTCATAATCCGCCGATATTGTATGATCAGAAAAACGGTATACGGTTGTTAGAGGAAGGATCGACTGTGTTGGGAGCAATGCACCCGTTACCTTTTCTTAATGAAGGTTTTATTACTGATCTTGATGAATTCTTTCTCTTTTGCTATACCGATGGTGTTACAGAAACACTCAACGAAACGGGTGCGGAATTCGGTTTTGATGCGCTGCTGAATTATTTCAATAAGGAGCAAAACCGCTGGAAAGAACTCAGAACGATCCACCAGGATATTATCGTGGCACTTGATACATTCAAAGGGCGAAATGGGTATCATGATGATATCACGCTATTATCTTGCCGGGTAACACAATGATACCGCATCGTACACCTGCTTTTCTTCCCTGGCTATATCCTTCTTTAACATGGCGCGTTCAAACAAACGAACCTGTCTTGTTTTTAACTTTCGACGATGGGCCTTTTCCTGGTCCAACGGATTTTGTTTTGGAAGAATTGAATAAAGCGCGTGCACACGCAACCTTTTTTTGCATCGGCGATAATGTACGCAAGTATCCATCGGTGTTTAAAAAAGTAAATAGTTATGGTCATGCTGTGGGAAATCATACTTTCAACCATGTTAACGGATGGAAAACCCCCGTGCAAGATTATGTGAATAGTATCCGGCAATGCGATGCGCAAATAAAAGTATCCAATCCGCAATATGAGACGCGGTTGTTTCGGCCACCTTACGGAAGGATTACACGAAAACAGATAACGGCTTTGCGTGATTTCAAAATCATCATGTGGGATGTGCTTTCTGTTGATTATAATAAAAACCTTCCGGCTGAGAAATGTTTGCGCAACACCATCGCCGCCACACGTTCCGGTTCCATAATTGTATTTCACGATAGTCTGAAAGCAGAACAAAACCTCATGTTTGCATTGCCTCGTTTTTTAGAACATTTTTCTTCAAAAGGATATACATTCAGATCGTTATGATTTTTGTTGGTAGTTACGTTTTAACTGAAGTATCAAACCGCGTCGTTGAATAATTATGTTTCCCTCCAGGGTCATGGGTCGTAAGGAGCCTCTGAGCTTCACCATCTACATCCCACTCCATTAACTGAAAGGAGCCAGCGCACTACTGAATTCACGTGGCATCATGGCTTGCTCAACGGGATTGTTGTTTTCTGGTGTAACCTTTTTTCATCGAAAGAATGTACTTTTAAATTCGTGTAACGCAGCTGCCGGGCCTAAAGCCTAAAGGAATGAATCGCATATTAATAACGCCATTGGACTGGGGACTCGGTCACGCCACACGGTGTATTCCGATCATTCGTTATCTCTTATCGATAAAATGTGATGTATTTATAGGTTCGAGTGGTAGAGCCTTGCAATTACTTAAAATCGAATTTCCGGATCTTCAATTTTTTGATCTTCCTGCGTACGCGCCAACCTATTCTAAAAGTAGTTTCATGGTATGGAAAATGGGTTTGCAATTGCCTAAGTTTATCAGGGCCATAAGTTCAGAACATGAGGCGGTCGAAAAGATAGTCAGAGAGCATAACATCGACGTTGTTATTTCCGACAATCGATATGGCTGCTGGTCGGCAGCGATACCGTCTGTTTTCATTACGCATCAGAGCAACATTCTGATGCCGAAACGATTTGGATGGATGAGCAGGTGGATCAGGATAGCCAATGAGTCGCTTATCAATAAATTCCAGTTTTGCTGGATACCAGACTATCCGGATGATCACAGCCTTGCAGGTGAGCTGATTAGTTTTGGAAATATTTCCTTTCATGCCGATGTCAAATACATCGGCTCGCTTTCCCGGTTTGTTCCTCAGACCAGCAGCTATCGTTATGATGTCGTTGCAATTATATCAGGTCCTGAGCCGCAACGTTCAATACTTGAACAAATGTTGACCGACCAACTGGATAAATCGGGGCTTAAATTTTTACTGATCCAGGGAAGGCCAGACCGAAAAGTTGTTCATAAGATTAACGGGCAAGCCGAGATTGTTAATTTTCTAACGAGTGAACAACTTCAGGAAATATTACCTTCGGCAAATGTGATCATTGCACGCAGTGGTTATAGCACCATAATGGATATGAAGGCGCTGGAACGAAAAGTTATTTTTATACCCACACCAGGACAAACAGAGCAGGAGTACCTTGCATCAAGGTTAAAGGAGAAGGGCGTTGCTTATTATATGGATCAACATAAGTTCGACCTCGCGTTGGCCATGAAAGAGTCGAAAGCGTATATGGGTTTCCGGAATAGTAGTGAAAAAAATAATCTTCTAATGGACGCGTTTCAATCCCTTAGAACTTTCTCATCAAACAAGGAAAAGCAATGAAAATCTTTTTTAAAAGTGTGCGGTTTGCCGTCCAGGGGCTACGGTGGGCACTTCAGGGAAGAAATTTTCGAATCCAGTGTGTTGTTGCTTTTTTTGTGGTTGTGTTTGGTATTACGGTTGGTCTAGGCGCATTTGAATGGGTCATCATACTCTTATTAATTGGCCTCGTTCTTTCGATGGAGACCATGAATTCTGCCATTGAAAATCTGGTCAATATGATTTCACCCGAGTACCATCCGTTGGCAGGAAGAATTAAAGACCTTGCAGCCGGGGCGGTACTGATTGTCGCCATCGTGGCAGCGGTCATCGGAATTATTATTTTTAGTAAATATGTAATGTCGTTTAGTTAAGCTTCCATAAAAACCTCCCACGGAGAGGGCACGGTGAGGCCGTAAAAACAAGCTTAACTAAACGACATTGATATTTGTATTGGTGTATTTTTGAAACATGAAAGCGGAACAACTAGATGCAGGTGATTTTATAGACACCCATGCGCATATTTATATGGATGAGTTTGCAGCAGATCGCAACGATATGCTGGCACGGGCATCGGAACAACAGGTTCGAAAAATCTATCTGCCCAACGTTGACCATACATCAATTGATAACATGCTTGAGTTGGAAAGCAGGTCACAAGGCCAGTGTATTGCCATGATGGGGCTCCATCCTTGCTATGTAAAAAAGGAGTTTCATCGTGAACTTTATCGTGTTGAAGAATGGTTGGCCAGGAGAAAATTTGTAGCAATTGGTGAAATCGGTACAGATTTATATTGGGATAAAACATTTTGGGAGCAACAAAAAGAAGCGTTCACCATACAAGTGAATTGGGCCAAAAAGTATAAACTTCCTGTCATCATCCACTGTCGCGAAAGTATTAATGAAACCATTGAACTTGTAGAACAATTGAAAGACGACAACCTGACAGGGATTTTTCATTGCTTTTCAGGAGATGTGGATCAGGCAAAGCGGATCACTGGTCTGAAATTTTATCTTGGTATTGGAGGCGTCGCTACTTTTAAAAAAGGCGGGTTGGATAACGTATTGCCGGAAATTTCAATGGAACACCTTGTTTTGGAAACCGATAGTCCATACCTCGCACCGGTTCCGCACCGTGGAAAACGAAATGAACCTTCGTACATTCCACTGATTGCAAGCAGGGTGGCTGAATTGAAACAAGTTTCCATTGACCAGGTTCAACAGTTTACGTCTGACAATGCACGTAATCTTTTTTCTCAATAATATTCACGGATGTAAATCATTTTCCTAAAATTTTGATTTTTGTGATGAACTACGATTTATGGATTTAAAGAAGGTTAGTATTAACACAGCTTTGCCAGGGAAACCACGCGCAAGGGTTCTGATCATTTATACTGGAGGTACGTTTGGCATGATGAGCAATGATGATAGCGTGCTTATTCCTTTCGATTTTTCTGTGATTGTAGAGCATTTGCCTATACTGCGGAGTTTATTGCTGGAGATGACCGTGATTTCCTTCGAGAAACCAATTGACTCGTCGAACATTGATCCCGTTCATTGGCAAACCATAGGCAAAATTATCAATGAAAATTACGTTACGAATGACGGGTTTGTGGTTTTACATGGAACAGATACCATGGCATTTACGGCATCAGCATTAAGTTTTATGCTGGAGGGGTTAAGCAAACCTGTTATATTCACCGGGGCTCAACTACCAATCAGTGAACCGCGGTCTGATGCACGCGAAAACTTAATTACCGCCTTGGATATTGCCTCGGCAAGGAAAGATGGTAAGGCACTCGTGCCGGAAGTTTGTATTTATTTTGATTACGAACTGCTTCGCGGAAACCGTTCCAGTAAAGCGGAAAGCATGCAGTTTGATGCGTTCGATTCAGGTAATTATCCGCCCTTGGCAAAAGCCGGCGTAAAGATTGATTATAACTTCGCTGTCATTCGACCTGCGGAAGACAAACCGGTTAAGTTCCGATCGAATCTGAATCTGAACATTTCTATTCTAAAATTATTTCCTGGGATAACACAACCCGTTGTGCATGCGTTACTGAATTCCGAAGGACTGAAAGCTGTGGTTCTTGAAACTTACGGATCTGGAAATGCACCCACATTGCCCTGGCTCATTGATGAATTGGAAATGGCCATACAACGCGGTGTGATTATCGTCAATATATCGCAATGCTCCGGTGGAAGGGTGCTTCAGGGACGTTATGAAACCAGTCGCAAGTTGCAGCAGATCGGCGTGATTAGCGGAGTAGACATGACCACCGAGGCTGCAGTTACAAAACTTATGCTTTTGCTTGGAGAATACGGCGAAAGCCGTACACGTGAATTGATCGGCTCGTCCTTAGCCGGCGAACTGACTGCTTAATTAAACGATGACATGAGTATTAATTACATCTTTGATTTCTAGGCATGCTGAATGAAGGCATTCAATTCTTGTTTTCCGGGTGATAAAACAGAAATAAGATTGAATTGACGACCATCATTCCGAATAGTTGCAAACTGTATATTTTATTGATTTCTTTGCAGCCTTGTTTAAAGGAGAGGTGTCCGAGTGGTTTAAGGAGCACGCCTGGAAAGTGTGTATACTCGAAAGGGTATCGCGGGTTCGAATCCCGCCCTCTCCGCAACCATGTAAAACACTGTATTTTGCAGTGTTTTTTATCCGCAAGTGAAATTAAGGCAATCAGCATTCATGCATTAGTGGTCTAAACAAGTCATGTTATACCGCTAACATACCAAGGGGCGGGCATAATTGATAAACACTGCGCTTTGAATAGTGGCGATCTGATGCTTAATAGTTCGATTTCAGAACCATTCCTACGATTTTGATAAATTATTGGAATGTTAAATAATGTTTACCACAAAAGGCTTAGGTTGTTACTTACAGCCGCGCTCTTCTCTGAATGTTAAGGTATTACAAAAAAAATAGCCTATACTGTGACTTTATTCTGTCAAATTGATTCTAAACTAAATTTTCTGAAAGGAGTGCCGCCAGCAGAAAAATTTTAATAAAAGTATTTAGAAATCGACAAAACGTTTAATTTTGGCGCTTTCAAAGCTTACTTTAAACCTTCAACTATGAAAAAATTATTTGCGATTTTCGCTCTTGTAGGGGTACTGGCGTCCTCTACGCTCCTGGCACAGGAACCGACTGATACTACTCAAGCTGCAGCAACTGAAGAACAACAACCTGCTGCTCCAACCCCTGCCGATGACGCAGCTACTACTGATGTAGCTACTGATACAGGTGTTGAAGAAGAAGCATCATTTCACGAAGTATTAAAAGATCAATTCATTCAAGGTGGTGTTGAATACATGACACCTATTCTTATATGTATGATTATTGGTTTGGCTATCGCCATAGAAAGAATTATTACTTTAAACCTGGCGACAACCAATACTCAAAAGTTATTAGGACAAATTGAAGATGCACTTGCAAAAGGTGGCGTTAATGCAGCCTTAGATGTAACCCGCAACACAAGAGGACCGGTTGCTTCTATCTTTACACAAGGATTACTTCGCTATTCAGAAGGTATTGATATGGTTGAAAAATCAATTGTATCTTATGGTGGTGTTGAAATGGGTCGCCTGGAAAGAGGTTTGATTTGGATTTCCCTCATGATTTCTCTTGGTCCAATGCTTGGATTCTTTGGAACCGTTGTAGGGATGGTGCTTGCCTTCGATGATATCGCAAAGGCTGGTGATATTTCTCCTAACATCGTGGCATCTGGTATGAAAGTGGCCCTTCTTACAACGGTAGGTGGTCTTGTTGTAGGTATGGTGCTTCAGGTTTTCTATAACTACCTGGTGTCAAAAATCGATTCTTTGGTAAATACAATGGAAGACGCTTCTATTGCCCTTATTGATGTATTAGTAAAGCATAAGCTTGTAAACAAATAAGATAATATGCTGGATTTTGGACTGTATCTTTTTTACGCGATGACAGCTATTGCTGTTCTTGGAGCGGTAGGTTTTGCGATTTTCAATGCCATACAAACGCCCGGCTCACTGGTAAAATCACTTATCGGAATTGGAGCGTTGCTTGCATTGTTTGGGGTTGCTTATGCACTCTCTGGAAATGAAGTTACTACGGCACACCGTGCACTTGGTGTTTCCGAAAGTACTTCAAAATTGATTGGTGCAGGGTTAATCCTTTTTTACCTTTCCCTTGTGCTGGGAATAATAGCACTTCTTTATTCTGAAATATCTAAAGCCTTTAAATAATGGCAAGATCAACACCGGAAATTCCCAACGCTTCAATGGCGGATATCGCTTTCCTCCTGTTGACGTTCTTTTTGATGACGACAACAGTGGCGAACGATAAAGGGATATTAACGACGCTTCCTCCGCCACCGGAGGTTCAGCCACCAGATGTCGAAATTCACGAGCGTAACTTGTTTAAAATACAGGTGAACTCATTCGACAATGTGCTGGTTGAAGGAGAACCGTGGCAGGGAACCGATCGCGAAATGATCGATAACATCAAAAAATTTGTATTGAATTACGGTAATGACCCTGAGTCGTCGGAATCACCAGCTGATGCAATCGTTTCGCTGAAAACGGACAGGGGAACTACCCATAAAAAATTCATTCAGATTTTAGATAATGCCGAAGCAGCCTATAATGAAATTTATGCTGATCGTGCAGGTGTATCGGTAGAAGAATGGCGTGAAATTTCTGCTGATCCACAACCGGAGACAAAAGCGATATACGACAAAGGTCGCGGTCTTACGCCGGATGGAAAGCTAGAGATACCGAAAGCAATTTCCATTGCTGAACCAACGAAAATTGGAGGTTAATTAAACGAAGGAGTCATTATGTCAAAATTCAAAAAGAAAGCAAACGTAAAACAGGAGATACCAACTTCTTCAATGCCCGATGTGGTGTTCATGTTGTTGTTCTTCTTTATGGTGACCACGCAAATGCGTGATACCAGTATTACGGTTGAACAGCGGATGCCAGCAGCTTCTCAGCTAAAGAAGTTAGCCAAGAAGTCATTGATTGCCTACTTGTATATTGGTAAGCCAAAAAAAGAAGAACTTGGTGACGAAGCTAAAATCCAGGGTAATGATCAATTTCTCGAACCCCGCCAAATAATTCAATGGGTAAATAGTGAAAAAGCGAAACTTGAAGAATTTCAACGTGAAGCCATCACCATCTCTCTGAAGGTTGACAATGAAGCAAAACGCGGCATTATCGCCGACGTGGAAACCGAATTAAGAAAGGCTAACGCGAGAAAAGTTCTTTATTCCGCTGTAGGGAAAAGAGCAGAAGAGTAAGATTATTTCCATAGTATTAAATAAATTGCCTCCCGACTTAACAACGGGAGGCTTTTTTTATGGATGGAATTGTAGCCGCAACACATTTAAACAATCCAAAGACTGTAAGGGCCTGGTACATGTACGACTGGGCGAATTCAGTCTATACGCTCGTAATCACGACGGCGATCTTCCCGATTTATTATAAAGCGATAGCCGCAGAGTCGGGCTCCGACCAGCTTACTTTATTGGGTATAACCCTTCAGAATTCAGTTTTGTACTCCTATGCGCTTTCATTTTCTTTTCTCGTTGTAGCATTGATACTCCCATTTCTGTCCGGAACGGCTGATTATTCAGGAAACAAAAAAACGTTTATGAAAGCGTTTGTCTGGATGGGTAGTCTCGCGTGTATGGGACTTTATTTTTTTGATGGAATCGATATGCTTTGGTGGGGTATAGCGTGTTCCATTCTTGCGAGCATTGGCTATTCCGGAAGTCTTGTCTTTTATGATGCATTCCTCCCGGAAATTGTAACAGAAGATCGTTATGATTCAACCAGTGCGCGGGGATACTCCATGGGCTATTATGGTAGTGTAATTCTCATGATTGTTTGCCTTATCATCATTATGAATCCTTTCTCATTCGGATTCACCGGAACACCAAAAGAAGCAGGACTGCATGCTACGCGGTTTACGTTTTTACTTGTCGGCCTTTGGTGGATCGGATTTTCATACATCCCGTTCAGTATTTTGCCAGACAATCCGTATGGACGTAAGCCGCAAGGTAATATATGGTTTAAGGGCTATGCTGAGCTTCGTAAAGTGTGGCTAAGCTTAAAGCACCAACGACATTTAAAGAAATATCTGCTTGCATTTTTCTTTTATAATATGGGTGTACAAACAGTAATGTACCTCGCCACTTTATTCGGAACCGATGTGCTTCATCTTGAAGAAGACAGCCTCATAAAAACGGTAGTAATAATTCAACTGGTCGGCGCCTTCGGTGCATGGCTCTTTGCGCGGGTATCGTATCATAAAGGAAATCGGTTCTCTCTGGTGCTGATGAACAGCATCTGGATTGCCGTATGTGTCGGTGCTTATTTCGTTGCCAATGAATATCATTTTTATGCGCTCGCCTTTGTAGTGGGAATGATCATGGGGGGAATTCAATCCCTATCGCGCGCAACCTATTCAAAACTTATTCCGGCAAACACAATCGATCATGCTTCATACTTTAGTTTTTATGACGTGACGTACAATCTCTCAATTGTTATCGGTACGTTTTCATATGGACTCGTAAACCAGTTAACCGGAAGCATGCGCAATAGTGTACTCGCACTTGCCCTGTTTTTTGTAATCGGGCTGGTATTTTTGCTTTCTGTAAAATTCGAAAAAGGCTATCGATCAGAAGTCATTGATTAAGTCAAGGTTGACTTGCCATAGCATGGTTGTCCATTGCATACTTTGTCGCGCATCGATGCGCTAACGATGGAGAGAAATAGCTGTGAGCTATGCGTTGCGAGCTGCCTTTTGTCAGGTATTAAATTCCGAGCTTGCTTACGTTCGAAGTTGTTTCGCTTACCCAAACAGTTTTCGAACACAACCTCAAACCTCAAACCTCGAACCTCGAACCTCAGACAATTCCGCAAGCGTTTCGCTTTCGCAAGCCAACTTTGAATCATGAACTTTGAACCATGAACTAATAACGAAGATGTTTCACCGTTACACCGTTATTGATGAGTTGTTTGAGCGAATCGATACCGATGCGCAAATGAAGATCAACATATGATTTTGTTACATTGATGTCGCTTACTTCTGTTTTTACACCTTCCGGTACCATGGGTTGATCGGATACAAGCAGTAGGGCACCCGTTGGTATTTTGTTGTGAAAGGCGGTGGTAAAAATGGTTGCTGTTTCCATATCAATAGCCTGTGGTCTGATCTTTCGCAGATACGCTTTGAATTCTTCGTCCCACTCCCATACTCTTCGGTTCGTGGTATAAACCGTGCCTGTCCAATAGTCTTTGCCATGGTCGCGGATGGTTGTTGAGATCGCCTTTTGTAAGGCAAACGCAGGCAGTGCTGGCACCTCAGGTGGAAAATAATCATTTGAAGTTCCTTCACCGCGAATTGCAGCAATGGGCAGGATCAAATCACCGATGTCGTTTTTCTTTTTCAATCCGCCGCACTTTCCAAGAAATAGTGCGCCTTTCGGAGAGATGGCGCTAAGACAATCCATTACCGTTGCTGCATTTGGGCTGCCCATACCGAAATTAATGATGGTTATACCTTCGGCCGTCGCACTTCGCATGGGGCGATCAATGCCATTGACGGGGACGTTGTGAAGTTCTGCGAACATTTTAACATAGTTATCGAAATTCGTAAGCAGGATGTATTCCCCAAAGTCGGCCAATGCCTGACCAGTATATCTTGGTAACCAGTTTTCGACAATCTCTTTTTTTGTTTTCATAACTGCCTGAATCTATCTGATTGCTAAATTTTCTTTGCGTTGTAAAGACCAGTTCCACTTTCCTGTGATTAAAATATTAAAAATTAAAAAATTAAATTGGACCTCAAATCTTCCAACTTTCAATCTTCCAATTTTGTTTTTACTTTGAATTGCGTTATTTGACTACCTCATTTCCGTCATAATTTGATACAACTCAATTTGCCTCCTTTCGAATATAAGGTAAAGAAAGCTGAAGATAAACTTTGGATTTTTGATGTTATCCGCAAAAAATACATCGTGCTTTTACCGGAGGAATGGGTAAGACAACATTTTATCCATTATCTGCTGACGCATGATTATCCAAAGTCGTTGATCAGGATAGAGGGCGGCTTGTTATTTAACCAGTTAAAAAAACGCGCCGACATTGTCGTCTTTGACAGGACCGGTAAGCCGTGGATGATCATAGAATGTAAATCACCAGAAATCTCCATCAGTGATGAAACACTTTTTCAGGCTGCGGTATATAATAAAACGTTGCAAGCTAGTATGCTGGTTGTCACCAATGGGTTAACACATCTTTATGCTGAAGTCAACTGGAAGCAGGGGACAACGCAAAAGCTTCACGCATTACCGGCTTTTCCTGCTTTGTCTTAAAATCTTACTGTAAAAATTTTTTTACATCCACATAAGGAAGATTAAAAGCGTCGGCTACGGCTTTATACACAACTTCACCGTGTATTATGTTAAGCCCACAACGCAATTCAAGATTTTCCTGACAAGCTTTTTGCCATCCTGAATTTGCCAGGCGTATAGCATAAGGAAGCGTTGCATTGGTAAGCGCAAGCGTTGAAGTGTAGGGTACAGCTCCCGGCATGTTAGCAACACAATAATGTACTACATCATCGATAACATAAGTGGGATCTTCGTGCGTAGTTGGTCTGCATGTTTCAATACAGCCACCTTGATCGACTGCCACATCAACCAGTACCGTTCCGGCGCGCATCGTTTTTAACATATCGCGTGTAATGAGTTGGGGCGCTTTGGCTCCGGGAATCAAAACGCCACCGATAATAAGGTCGGCATCTTTTACCATCTCACGGATGGTGTATTCATTTGAAACTACAGTGTGTACATTTTTTGGCATTACATCATCGAGATACCGTAGCCGGTTAATATTTACGTCCAGTATGGTCACATCGGCACCCATACCGGCAGCAATTTTAGCGGCGTTGGTGCCGACTATTCCTCCACCGAGAATAATTACTTTAGCAGGTTTTACACCGGGTACGCCACCCAATAGAATGCCACGACCCTTCAGCGGCTTTTCAAGATATTTGGCGCCTTCCTGAATTGCCATTCTTCCAGCCACTTCTGACATTGGAACAAGTAGTGGTAAACTGCCATCAGAACGCTCCACGGTTTCATAAGCCAGGCATATGGCTTCGCGTTCAATCATGGCGTGTGCAAGTGGTTCATAAGAAGCGAAATGAAAATAAGTGAAGACGAGTTGACCTTTCTTAATGAGCTTATACTCAATATCAATAGGCTCTTTTACCTTGATAATCATATCAGCGCGGGCATACACTTCAGCGGCTTCTGTTATTATGGACGCACCGGCCAACGCATAATCTTCATCACTATATCCACTGGCAACTCCGGCAGCATGCTGGATATAAACAGTATGTCCTCGTTTTACAAATTCTTGCGTGCCGGCAGGGGTGAGTGCGACTCGATTTTCGTTATTCTTTATTTCTTTCGGTACACCGATGATCATACATAAATATTTAGTGGCGTAAATATAGCAGGCTTGCCTATTAATCGTTAGTTAGGTAAATTGTTTTTTTTACCGATTGAAGGATTATAGTTTGTTTATCTCCCATGCCAGTGCTGAACAGGAGATAAAACCTAAAGGTGCTGAATAACAATATTAGCGATCACTATGAAAGCAATTTAGATACCCAATACTTCGAACTTTGCAAGTCGTTCGTCCTAAGGAGAGGAGAAAACGTTAACGACAAGTGCAACAGTTTAAAGTCAGAATAACCCATAACACCGTACGGCCATTGATTATTGTGTTTTTGAAAGTAATTCTGATTTTCTATTTTTGACCTAACACGTGTTTACCCTTAAAGAAAAACGATTTGAGTGCTATAAAAGAAGCGAAGACAAAATACTCCCAGGCCAGGGTTAAAGAAATTCTTGCCGATTTCCGCCTGGCAGTAGAGAGTCGTGAAGCCAGTGTAATCGGGCGCAAAGAGGTTTTTATGGGAAAAGCCAAATTTGGAATATTTGGTGATGGCAAAGAATTGGCCCAGATCGCAATGGCGAAAGTTTTTAAAGAAGGCGATTTTAGATCAGGCTATTACCGTGATCAGACTTTTATGTTTGCGATCGGAGAATTAACGATACAACAGTTTTTCGCTCAACTATATGCCCATACCGATCTTGAAGCAGATCCATCAACAGCGGGGCGATTAATGACCGGGCATTTCGGTACACGTACGCTGGATGAACACGGAAATTTTCGGGACCTGACGAAAATAAAAAATAGTAGCGCTGATATTTCGCCGACTGCAGGACAGATGCCAAGATTATTGGGATTGGCTTACGCATCTAAGTTATATCGTGAAAATCCGGAGTTGAAAGACTGTACGCAGTTTTCAAATAACGGAGATGAGATTGCTTTTGGTACCATTGGCAATGCATCGACTTCCGAAGGCATGTTTTTCGAAGCCATCAATGCGGCCGGCGTACTTCAGGTGCCGATGCTTACTTCTATTTGGGATGATGGCTATGGTATTTCAGTCCCGCAGGAATTCCATACCACGAAAGCGAGTATATCAAAAGCACTTGCCGGATTACAACGAACTGCTTCAGAAAAAGGATTTGAGATTATTAAGGTAAAGGGATGGGATTATCCTGCGCTTATTGAAGCATACCAGAAGGCAGAAAAAATATGCCGCGAAGAACATGTTCCCGTATTGCTTCATGTCGAAGAGATGACGCAGCCGCAAGGACATTCTACGTCCGGTTCTCACGAAAGGTATAAATCGAAAGAACGCCTGGCGTGGGAAGCTGAATATGATTGCGTCCGTAAAATGCGGGAGTGGATTATCGATGAAGTTATGGTTCTCCCGGAAGAGGTAGAAGCGATTGAACAGGAGGCCAGAAAAGTGGCCAAAGATTCACGCGACCGTGCATGGCGTGCTTTCATGAATGACGTAAAAAAAGATCAGCAGATCATTTTGCAAATTCTCTCGAAGGCTGAGCAGGAAAGCGAACATCGCGCAGCATTAGAAGAATTAAAAAATGAATTGCGCTCAGCTGTTAATCCAACCAGGCTCGAGACCATGAAGGCGGCTAAACGCGCGCTCAGAACGATGCGATATGAGAATAATTCCCCAAAGCAAGACCTTCTTGCCTGGCTGAAATTTGCAGAGAAAGATAATTATGATCGATACAGTTCTCACTTGTATAGTCAGTCGGAACACGCTGCTTTGAATGTCGAAGCTGTCGCTCCGGTATACAGGGATAATTCTTCTATTGTAGATGGAAGAGAAGTGCTTCAGGCTTGTTTCACGGCAGCACTTCAACGTGATCCATTGATCTTTGCGTTAGGAGAAGATGTTGGAAAAATTGGCGATGTAAACCAGGGTTTCGCCGGGCTGCAGGCGAGATTTGGTGAGCTCCGCGTAACAGATACAGGCATTCGCGAATGTACGATCATTGGTCAGGGCATAGGCGCGGCGTTGCGCGGCTTAAGGCCAATTGCTGAGATACAGTATCTTGATTATTTTATTTATGCGTTGGCTACCTTGTCGGATGACCTGGCTTGTTTACAATACAGAACGAAAGGTGGACAGAAGGCACCATTGATTATTCGTACGCGAGGTCACCGCCTGGAAGGCGTATGGCATGCGGGATCACAGATCGGGATGTTGATAAACAGTCTTCGTGGAATTTATATTTTAACGCCGCGAAACATGACGCAGGCTGCGGGGTTCTATAACACCATGTTAAAGTCAGACGATGCTGCTGTGGTTATAGAATGTTTGAATGGTTATCGGCTGAAGGAACGGATTCCGGATAATATCAATGAGTTCACAGTCCCAATCGGCGTTCCGGAAATTTTGATGGAAGGCGACGATATCACGATCGTTACTTATGGTTCGATGTGCCGGGTGGTAATGGAAGCGGCAGAAGATCTTCAGCAAATTGGTATTTCATGCGAAGTTATTGACGCGCAAAGTATATTGCCTTTTGATATTCATCATAGCATTGTCGAATCGGTAAAGAAAACAAACAGAATTGTTTTTGCTGATGAAGATATTCCGGGAGGAACCACCGCTTTTATGCTGCAGCAAGTACTGGAGGTACAACAGGGTTATCAATACCTGGATTCCAAACCGGTAACCATTACAGCAAAAGAACATCGTCCTGCCTATGCTTCCGACGGTGATTATTTTTCAAAACCCAATCCAGAAGAAGTTTTCGAAAAAGTATACCAGGTAATGAGTGAAGCAGACCCCGAAAAATATCCGGCTTTGTATGCTTAAATTGAATGGATTATAAGGGTCTTGTTATTTATTAGCGCTCAATTTGATCTAAACTATTTAAGGGACTTTCTACTGTGTTGCTTACGTGACCAGCCCTGTCGTGAAGAAGAATTTTTACTTTAAATAAACGATTGCCCAACATCGGAGAGAAACCGGCTGAAGGCATGGCGTAGATTATATTTCCTTCTTTGGGTGTTGTCTCATCGTCCTCGGATAACAATGGAACCCTTCCAAAAAAATTATCTCCGCACTCAGGTTGAAAAATAGTTTCCCAGTTAAATTCTTCTTCCTCTTCTCCAACCATTGTAAAAAATCTGATTTCAAAATTATAATAGCGAGGATTGGGTTCAATGTAAAATGTATCCGCGATAAGATAATAGGATTTGTTGTTACTTAAGATATATTCATCCAGTATCATGTCATCATCAAGTGTTGTACGAAGATCAGCGCTCACGAGGGCCGAATCGATCACATAATTTTTACATTTACCTGGAAATCCATAAAAATCAGGTAATGAGATTCGATTGCTCGCAGACTTGGTGGTTATTTTCATGCTGGGCGTAACCGATGCCGGTGTTAATTCGCTAATGGGGTAAAGCTTTGTTCCATCATCGACAAAGAATTCGTTTTCATGAAAAGGATAAGATTCAAGCCTGTCTTCTTCGGTAATACCGATTAGTCGATAACGATTTACACCACCGTCATCTGATGCTAATCCTAAATCGCCATCGCCGTCCTGAAAAGAGACAACCACGAACAATGTGTCGTCATCAGAAATATCCGGAGAATCTTTAAAGTACCAGTCGACGAATTCTATCTTGGGTTCTACAGGAAATTCCGGCGGGTTAAAGCAAGACTCAGCAACAAGGCTTAAACAACCAAACAGGATTATATTTTTAAACAGTTTCATTTTATTTGGTTAAAGCGCCCCTTCGATGTTGGTTTATGTACCTCGATTTATTTCTAACTTTGGGCCCGGTTAAGTTAAGTAAACGCTTGGATACTTTTAAAAGTTTTATTCCGAAATTATACGATTTAAACGACCAGGACTTTCCCAATATTGCATTGGAAGTATTCCGGTTCCAGGCCAGGCACAATCCTGTTTATCGGCAATATGTGCATCATTTGAGGATGAATCCAGATGAAGTTGATCAGCTAAATCAAATTCCTTTTCTGCCCATTACATGCTTTAAAAGTCATACCATTATGACACAGCAGTGGGAGCCAGTTAGTTTTTTCACAAGCAGCGGCACAACACAACAAAAAGCCAGTAAACATGCGGTATGGGACATGGATTTTTATTTAGACAATGCGACAAGGTCCTTTCACCATTTCTTTGGCCCCCTAGAAAATTACCATTTTCTGGCGCTTCTTCCTTCTTATCTGGAACGATCTGGTTCGTCGCTGATCGCCATGATCGATTTTTTTATTCGTAAAAGTCAATCGCCTCATTCAGGTTTTTACCTCAGCAACATTGATACCCTATTGTCCGATATAGAAAAATTAAAGCATGATGCAAGGCCGACGATCCTATGGGGTGTTTCCTTTGCGTTGCTTGATCTTGCTGACCAGTATGAAATTGATTTAAGCCACTGCCTATTCATGGAAACCGGCGGCATGAAGGGCCGTAGGAAAGAAATCACCAGGGGAGAGTTACATGCCATTTTGAAACAAAAACTAAATGCAGACAAGATTTTTTCTGAGTATGGCATGACGGAATTATTTAGCCAGGCTTATACGAATGGTGGACACATTTTTAAAACGCCGCCCTGGATGAAGGTAATTGGGCGTGATGTTACCGATCCGTTGAGCAAAGGACTGGTCGAAGAAACAGCCGGTTTAAACGTGATCGATCTGGCTAATTTTGCTACCATTTCATTCATTGAAACGGAGGATATGGGTAAAATTTTCGACGGAAATGGCTTTGAAGTACTCGGAAGAATGGATAATTCGGAAGCAAGAGGCTGTAATTTATTGCTTTAATTGCCGAATTTAAGCGTTTTGACCCTTTTAGGACACCAAGCGAATTTGAATTCTCGTTAAAGAATTATATTTTTGTTATATACCAAAGCCTCCACGATGAAAAAAGTATTAGTTTTTATTGCGTTAGCAGCTTTCGTTTCAGCTTGCAGCCAGTATACCTGCCCGACGTACAGCAAGAAAGAAGCACCAAAGCAAGTTGTCGAGCAAAAGATTTAAGTTACAGGTACTTCTCTACATCCTGTTGAGATATATCTTCCGAACTCATAATAACAAGTCGTTCTACAACATTGCGCAATTCGCGGATGTTGCCAGTCCAATTATGATTTTGCAAGGCCTTTAACGCGAGTGGTTGAATCGTTTTCTTTTTCGAACCATATTCTTCCGCAATATTATCCAGGAACCGGTCTACCAAAAGGGGGATATCTTCTTTTCTGTCATTGAGAGAAGGTACTTTAATTACAATGACGCTTAACCGGTGATACAAATCCTCCCGGAACCTGTTCTCTTCAATCTCTTTCTTTAAGTCTTTATTGGTGGCTGCAATTACGCGTACGTTTACAGCGATTTCTTTATCACCACCCACCCGTGTTATTTTATTTTCCTGAAGAGCCCGTAGTACTTTCGCCTGTGCTGAAAGGCTCATGTCACCGATTTCATCCAGGAACAAGCTGCCATTTTCGGCCAATTCAAATTTGCCAAGACGTTGTTTGATCGCCGATGTAAACGATCCTTTTTCATGCCCGAAAAGTTCACTTTCGATGAGTTCGGATGGAATAGCGGCGCAGTTTACTTCAATGAGTGGACCGCCTGAGCGTTTACTGCTTTCATGGAGCCACCTTGCAACCAATTCTTTCCCACTTCCATTAGGACCGGTTACAAGCACACGGGCATCGGTAGGAGCCACCTTTTCAATCATCTCTTTTACCGTGGTGATCCCTGCCGACTCACCAACCATTTCGAATTTTTTGTGGATCTTCTTCTTTAGCGTCTTTGTCTCTTTCACCAGTGTGGATTTGTCAAGCGCATTGCGTAAGGTGATTTCCAGCCGTCCGAGGTCAAAAGGCTTTTGAAGAAAATCAAATGCTCCTTTCTTTACTGCCTCCACAGCAACATCGATAGTTCCGTGAGCCGAAATAATAATAAAGTGTGTCGGTATGCCCGCTTCTTTTGCTTTCTCAAGTACCTCTAATCCATCCATTTTTGGCATCTTGATGTCGCAGAGACAAAGATCGAAGCTTCCTTGTTCTAATTTCTTAAAACCCTCCTGACCATCAGCAGCCTCTTCTACGTCATGGCTTTTATCTTCCAGAATCTCTTTCAGAATAGCGCGTATCTTATTGTCATCTTCAATTACCAGGATTTTTGACATCTAATCTTGTGTTTAATTTAAAATTACCATCAATGTCCTTATAACCCGCGCCTCCGAAGAGGAAAGGGTGAGGCGATAAACCTGCTTAACTAAACGACATCGAATTGTATACTCAGAATAACCTTATTAGCTTAGTTTGAACTGTCTAAAATATAAAAACCTGTGAGTTTTATAAACTACAGGTTTTTAAAAGCGCAAGTTTGTAAGCCGGGTTCTGTCCTCGTAAAGAGTCCTTACCATTTATCTGGTCCTGACTTCACAGTCAGGATCTATCAGTCTACCCATCCTGAAATCTGCCGAAGCAGATTATTTGAGCAAAACTCCCGGGGGATCAGGACTTATTTGACCTTTCAACGTGTAAGGTTTACCATGCGTGTTCCGTCGCCGGATCACCGGTGAGCTCTTACCTCACCTTTTCACCTTTTCCCTTTCCGAATAAATCGGTCAAGGTAGTTTGTTTTCTGTGGCACTGTCTGTCCCTCCTGGCTTTAACCGGAAAGGCCTTCCCGTTAGGAAGTACACTTGCTCGTGTTGCCCGGACTTTCCTCCCCACTGATAAACAGCGAGGCGGTAAGGCAACTTGCGCTGTAAACTTAATCAATTTTGAAGTAGCAAAGTTTCCATCAAAGGGATAATAGATTAATATCATCAAAACACTTTTAACAGCGTCAGGCCACCATTACTAATGAATGTCCTTTCCTGTCAGTTTCAATTCATATTGATCAGCAAGTTGCGCGACTTCCTGTAACATTTCTTTCAGTTGATCTTCACTGGCAGCAGATGTGATGCATGAGGCCTCAACTTTGAGAAATCCATCTTCCAATACAAATTTGCTATAATCGAAACGCGCATTCTGTTCCAATAGGTTTTTAAAATCCAGCTTGCCATCATCTTCACAAATTTTAGAACTGAAAATAGCACGATCTCGCCCGGATACAACGCTCTTCTGTTGTAAGGCAAGAACAGTTTGAAACCGGCTACCGTTCAATGGTACTACCACTACTGATTTTGTATGATCGTAGTCTGTGTACTGGCCACCTATTTGTTCAGCATATTGCTGCAGATGTTTCATAATATCCATAATGAGGCTGTTTAATCTAAACGGAAGTTATGAAATAAGCGGCTATAAGAAAAGCATTAAATTGGTTATGAGAGAAATAAGTGAAGCTCCAGCCGTCGACCCGGCTTTACGTCAAAAAGTAAGCGCGTCAAAATGAACACCTTTTCTTGAAAAGGATAGTGCGGGTGATGGGATCTTCACCATATTAATAAGAAACAAAAGCGTTTTTACTGCTTTTGAATTGGTATGGATAGCGGTTATGTCTAAGTCTAACGATAAATAATACTGTCTGTATGGCGTATTAAATCCGGCATCTATGTTTTGATGATCGCGCGCATAGACCATGCCTTGGGCGCCATATCCAACAGCAAGATTCAGCCACTTGGGAAAAGGAGTGAATTTATCAATATCAACGGAAAGCCAGTATGTTTGGCCATTGTAGTCTTTCATCAGTTCTTCAGCCAGGTCGTGACCCAATACTTCGGGTCTCAACCTGGCATAGTTCGTTCGATGAAAAGAAAACTTAGGATGAATGCGAACCTCTGACCAAAGACGGGACTGCAAAAAATAAAAAGCTGCCCCGCCGGTGTTTGCCAGCAGATCTCCAACGGAGGCGCCATACGCTTTCGAATGACCGTCCAGGATTTCTATTGGAAGTAAAACGCCAAACCCGGTAAGCGCACCAATTAAATCGGATTTCTGCTGAGGTACATTAAAAGATCTTAAGAGACCAGACGTACCATGACTGATATGAAAAGCGGAAAAAAAGTGACCAGCCTTATCTACCTGTTTCCATTCGGGATTATCATTAAAGAAATGAAAAGACGTTTGTCCATTGTTTTCATACCATAATTTGTTCAGGCCGGCCATTGCGCCACCATAGGCAGCAACAGCGCCGACTGTAAAAATGCGAAGTCGTCTTTTGTTTAGATCATTGCTTCGGGATGAATCAGGTGATTGTCCATGCAATGCAAATGGAAAAATCAGCATAGTGAAGAAGACTTTATTCCACCACATCTTCTTCATTTATAGCTTCTTCATTAAATATCGTTTCATTTTCTTCACCTTCTTTCTTTTTGCGCTTGCGGTTTGATGTCCATAAATCGCGCAGCTCATTAAAACTCTGTGTATGGATGATACTGGCACCTGTAGTGAAAGCGTTTTGGTTGTTCACTGTACTAAGCACCGGATTAACGTTGCTTCTGCTATACATTTTTATCCGCAACTTCCCATCTGCCGTTAACATATAATCAACGGTCCAGTCACCGGCAAGACTTGAAGGGTTAGGTTGGTTTGTTGTTGTTGCGGCGTTGTTTGAATTATTAAACGTACCATCGCCAGTTACGCGGAGGCGGCCGTTTAAAAACGTGTAAGAGAATCGAAGTTGAAATGTGTTGAACGCCTCTTCATCCATGATACCCAGGTCTACATCGATCTCCAGGTTTTGATCCACCTGGCTCATCCAATAGCTTAGCTGATTCGACAATAATTCACTCACGCTGTTCACCACAGATCCACTAGCATTGAGTGATTCTGGTGGCGAAAATTTACGAAGTACGATAAGACTGAAAACCTGTCGCGCGAGTTCCTGCTCATCGAGTTTGTTTTTGAAGGCGGCAAACTCAATATCGAGGTTTACATTTCTTCCCGACTCGGCAAGCTGAATATTCTTTGGCAGATCGTTCGCTACGATATCGAGGGTGATCTTCGGGGTTAGCATAAATTCTTCCAGTTTAAGAAGAACCTGCACCGGGTATTTGCGGCGTAGCTGCGGGGTGTTGCTTACATTCGGATCCTGAATAAGTGGCGCCAGAGATGCCAGTTGATTGTATGACGCATTGATATCAAGAATACCCTGATAAGGATCGCCATACCAACTGATTTTACTCCCCTTTTCGATCTCGAATTCTTTGTTGATAATATCGTACAAAGTGAAATTGTACCACCCTTCTGTAAATTCGAAAGGACCGAACATGGTGAAATCTCCTTTGGTGTCCATCTCCAGTTTCAGGTCTCCGTTTCCGCGTCCACGAATAATATCACCGGATTTTAAATCAAAAATGATTTCACAATAAGCATCCGGTGTTACGTCGAGGTTGAGATTCAGGGATATTCCAGTAAGGGATACTTTGTTGCTGTTGATTTGCTGTTCAATGGTTTTTGTAAACGTTGTGTCGTTGAAGTTTACAAAGGAAATAAATTCCTTTTTTTCCACGGAAGATGTACCGTTGATGGGAATGTAAATCCGTGTATTCTTCTCCGTACGCGCCATAGAAGAAATCCGCAGGTTTGAAAGCGGTCCCGAAAACCGTAGCGACCCCGTTGCGTATGCTTGCCCATAGAACAGGCTATTGTCTTTCATGGAGGTATTAAGCACCTGGAAATTATCGATATCACCACGAAGATCGATCGTCATGCCTGCAAAATCGTCGTGGGTTATGGCACCATTTAAATGTGCTTTGTTTCTAAAGGCATCAGTAAGATCAATATCCTTGAAGTAAATAGAGGTAGGGGTAAGGCCAATTTTGCCTTTGAAGCGATAGATTGTTCTAAGGTAATTGACCATAAGCTGACCTTCGTCAACCGTTCCTTCACCATGGATATCAGGAGCGTTTAGTGTTCCGGTTATTTTGAAATCTCCGGAAACTGTTCCTGCGATGTGACTGAATATTTCTGTAAGAAAAGGTTCGGCAATTTTAAGCTGGGCATCCTGCAGCCTTGCTGTGATATTTAACGGGCTTTGTTTATTACCAGGTGTGTAATCTCCTTGCACATTAACCATGCGCACCTGGTTTCGATCAATGCCTAAATTAATGAGGAATTTATGTTGTAGTGTATCCCAATGGTTATTGCCTTGTAAATCTCCAATCAAAAAGTCGTTGATGGAAAACCCCCGGATGGCAACACTATTTTCAATGTTAGGTTGGTTAAAATAATTACTCAGGCTGATCTCCGCATTCATAATACCAGCGATTTTCTTATCCGTAAGTACATTAAACGTCGAAAGGTCAAATTCATTTACTTCCATGGTTAGCCGTTGCGCAGGATCGTGTGAGAGGCTTCCATTCAGTTCGATTGATTGCTGGCCCGTAAACAATGCGAGGCGATTGAAAATCCATTGCCTATCTCTAATGGTCACGTAGTTGTTACCGGCGAACCGCCAATCGCGTTCCAGCAGCTTAAGGTCAGAAGAATCCATCGCGATCACTGTGCTGTCTTTCAGGAAATCGAGTCCGCCTTTTAAACGGACATAGTTTGTTTCGCCTTCCTGATCTGCATCCAGACTAAAATTAATGTGGTTCTTGTTCCAGATGCCTTCTACCAGGAGATTTTTTGTTTTTAATTTTGGTGTCAGCAATTGTTGCGCTGACGTAACTGTAGCCATGGCAAGAACTGCAGTACTGTCTGCAATCTTAGAAGCAGTAATCTCGGCTTGCGTGTTAACGAATGTCTTTCCATTGTAGACCAAGGAATCGAATTCGGTAAATAAGTTAAAGATGGTCGTGTATCCGCTGGAGAAACGACCCTCCAGCCGGGTGTTTTCGGAAAGGCGGAGATCAACGTTAATCAGGTCCACCAGTGGTTTGATGTCCTTCAACAAGATATCAACATACGCTTCGTACTTGCCGGGCTTATGATTTTTAGACCGATAATAATTCTTGATTTCCCGCTGATCATTCTCGACGATCAATTGCATTTCAGTTGCCAACACCTTCAGGTCTTTTCCCAGGTTGGTGAATGCGTAATCGCCACGAACTTCGGCATCAAATAAATTGGACTGAAAATGAACTGACCTGAAATTTTCGCTTTGTTCTGCATCAATTGAAATTTCATTGAGTGCCAGTGATTGTTCCTTATAACGGACAAAGACATCATTAAAACTTGCAACGCCCTCGAGTGAATCAAGGGACAATCCTTTCACGTCTGCAGAAAATGATGAGTGAAGAAAAACTTCTTCCTTTGTGAGGTTGATCTTATGTAGTACGGCTGTATCAAGATTGGCTTGCACCCGGATTTGATTTTTTCCGTCGCGTAAGTCAATCGAGCCACGCGCAGTTAATTGCAAATTCGGATCATTCACCGATACAAAGCCTTCGAAGAGTCCGGCTGCAAAACGCGCATCTGTTTTAATGTTTACGTAGTTGTATTTGTTTATGCCAATGGAATTGATTTTGCCGTTGAGTTTAAAATCGGCCGTTTTTTGAGTGAGTCCCGTACCGGTAATTGTTCCGTCCAGGCTTACCCGCTGAAACCGGGCAGTATCTTTCAGGTATTGCCCAAGCTGAAACCCATTGAGCGCAAGTTTTCCGCTATACACCGATCGATTAAAATCTTCTTCATTTACTTTAAAGTTGATGTCGGAGCGAATCAAACCCAGGCGACTCATAAAGCTTCCATTGGCTACAAAGTCAGTTGGGTATCCTAAAAACTGTCCGTCGAGATGAAGCTTTCCCATCGGCCGAAGCCGCTCAAGAATCCCATCGTTTAGCAGGAAGGCGATGTCTTCAGGATCAAGCTGCGAATTTTTTATATTGAGGATAATGAAGGTCTCTGGCACTTCCGGAAGTCCATCCATGTCGAGCGTACCCATGAGTGCGGTGTTGCCGATACGGATATCCATATCTGTGATTTTGAATTTATTGACCTTACCATCGAACACACCATTGATGTGAATCGGTTTACCCACCCGCTCAACGCCGGGAGCAAAAAGCGCCAGATCGTTGGGATCAATAACCGTGTTTTTCAGATTGGCATGCAGCTTCACTTTAGAGATAAACTGATTCAGATCGCGTTGTCGTTCATATTGAAAAACAAGCGTGTCCTGGATAATACTCTTTCCCGCTGTTAAATCAAGTCCATAGAACTCCATGGCTTTCTGCGATACCCTAAAGAAGGTAGAAAGTTGCCGGACTGAAAATTTCGTTTCAAGATCCTGAGCAATAAGCGTCTTTACCTGGAATTGTGTGGTATCGCCAATAATGACAAAACTCTGGAGCTGTCCTTCATCAACGGCGAGCGAAAATTGGTTGTAATTGAATCCGTTTTTAACGGAATCCTGGTCCTGGTTAACAAAAGTAAATTGACTTTTGTTTACGAATGCTTCGCCGATGTTAATTCTTGGCCGGCGCCCGGTAGCTGATCCAGAGGAAAAATTTTCATTGATTCTCGAAATAAGCACATTCATATTCAGATCGCGGGACGTATCTGAATCATATATTTTTGTCATGAACACATGCGCGCTGTCGAGATATATGCCATCAATGTTGACGTCCTGCTTTTCAATGAGGTGTTCAAGCTTAAAATTGATCAGGATTTCTTTTGCACGGATCATTTTATTTCCGGCAGGGTCGTAAACGGTTACATCACCAAGTTCAAGGCGATCGAACCATAACATCTTAAAGCTCCCGATGGAAGAATTAAATCCCGTTACTTCGGAAAACCCTTTCAGGTATTGTGCAATCACCCATTTTTGCACAGGCGGCATCTGCAACACGAGTAATGCTGAAATAAAAAGAAAAAGTATCGACGTAATGGTATAGGCAAATACCTTCTTGATCCTATTTTTGATAACTTGCAAGTTCATTTGTCAACCCATGCATCCCGTTTTACTTGCCATTGAATCTTCCTGTGATGAGACATCAGCCTCCGTGGTTAGAAACGGCAAGGTACTTAATAATATTATTGCTTCACAGGCAGTTCACCAAAAATACGGTGGCGTGGTGCCTGAACTCGCCTCACGGGCGCATCAGCAGAATATTGTAATGGTCGTGCACGAGGCGATGGATAAAGCAAGGATCAAACCAACTGATCTCCACGCCATAGCATTTACCCGGGGACCGGGACTCATGGGATCGCTTCTCGTAGGAGTGTCGTTTGCGAAGGGCATGGCGATGGGATTAAATATTCCCATGATTGAAGTAAATCACATGCAGGCCCATGTATTGGCACATTTTATTGACGATCCGAAACCATCATTTCCATTTCTCTGTCTTACAGTGAGCGGCGGCCACACCCAAATTGTGTTGGTAAGAGATTACCTCGATATGGAAGTAATCGGGCAAACGCGCGATGACGCCGTGGGTGAAGCCTTTGATAAGGCTGCAAAAATGATGGGACTACCTTATCCCGGAGGTCCGTTGATCGATAAGTATGCTAAAACCGGTAATCCCCATGCTTTTAAATTTCCGGTTACGGTAATGCCAGGGTTGGATTTTTCCTTCAGCGGAATAAAAACAGCATTTTTATACTTTTTAAGAGATTCCAAACAAAAGAATCCTTCCTTTGTCGACGAGAATATTTCCGATATATGTGCAAGCATTCAGCACAACCTTGTAAAAATGTTGCTGGATCGTGTAGCGGAAGCCAGCGAGCAAACGGGGATCAAACAAATTGCCATCGCAGGTGGCGTATCGGCTAATACGGGATTACAAACCAGTTTGAAGGCGCTCGGAGAAAAAAAAGGATGGGATATTTTTGTTCCAGCCTTCGAATATTGCACGGACAACGCAGGTATGATCGCCATGGCAGCGCATTATAAATTTTTAAAACAGCAGTTTTCTACGTTGGATGTAACCCCGCTCGCGCGAATGCCGATTTAATACATGTCTGAAGAGCATGAACCTTAAAACTGACGAAAATGTCGTTGCGTGATGAGCGATAAATTTTATCGACTGGTTCAATTACATCGGACGGAATGGGTTAATTTGTTTTTAAAAAGCCGGAACAGAAGTTTTGAAAATGATATGACGAAATTTTAATATCCGGTTATCTACTAAAGAAAAATGAAACAACGATTTTCAAACGATATTAATATCCGGAACAGACAGGCAGGATTTCAATACGAATTACTGGACAAGTACATCGCGGGGATTGTACTTACAGGTACAGAGATCAAATCCATCCGCGAAGGAAAAGTGAACCTGCAGGATGGTTATTGCTACCTGAACAATGGGGAAGTTTTTGTGAAAGGCATCAACATCACACCATACGCACAGGGTACGCATTATAACCATGAAGCTACACGCGAACGCAAGTTGCTGATGAAAAGGTCTGAGATCCGGAAGCTGGAGGGTAAAGTCGAGGAAAAAGGTCTTACACTTGTGCCTATTCGATTATTTATCAACGATCGTGGTCTCGCCAAGCTGGAAATTGCCCTGGGTAAGGGTAAAAAACTGTATGACAAACGGGAAACCATCAAAGATCGCGATGCCAAACGGGAGCTAAACCGCATTCGTGTCTGAAGATTTTCCATGTTGTTACTAATAATTAGAACTGAACATACAATTTGTTTCATCTTGTATATGCGTCGGATGAGACGTTCTGATTCGTTGACCGTACTTTAATTTAAATGAACCTAACCGAATAAAATTTCATGATGAATACGAGGTATGGAGTTTGCCGACTAAGCGTTGTTCCTGTAAGAGGTGAAAATTCCGACAGAGCAGAGCAGGTAACTCAATTGTTATTTGGCGATCACTATGAGATTCTCGAGGTGTCGCCAGATCAAAAATGGCTTCGTATCAAGATCTATGCTGACCAATACGAAGGATGGATCAATCACCTGCAGCACCACGAAGTTACGCCGGAGTATTATGAACACATCAACCGGACTGAATTCAAGATCACAACGGATCTGACGTCAACGATGTTATACAATAAAATCCCACTCGCCATTCTCATGGGGAGTATGATTCCGATTTCCAGTTCAGAGTTATTTAAGATGGAAGAACAATTTGCTTTCAACGGTGAGGCAAAAAATGCCGGACAAAAGCGTGAAGCGGAATTTCTTAAAACAACAGCTGCTAAGTATTTACATGCACCCTATCAATGGGGCGGAAAAAGTCCATTTGGCGTTGACTGTTCAGGATTTACGCAGATGGTTTTTCGCATCAGTGGCTATTCTCTGAATCGGGATGCATGGCAACAGGCCAGGCAAGGGAAATTCATTGCGACTTTCGCTGAAATGAAGCCGGCGGACCTTGTATTCTTTCAGAATGATGCCGGAAAAATAGTGCATGTCGGAATTTTTTTAGGTGGAGACAGGATCATCCATGCTTCAGGCCGTGTGCGAGTTGACCAGTTATCTGATGCTGGCATTTGTAATTCGGAAAGTAAAATAACAACACACCGGTATTCCCATATCCGAAGAATACTTCCCGATCAGGCTGGGTAATTTTTTCGATAGCCATGCGTTTTTGCAGACCTTTCTGTTTTGGTTGTTCCAAACTTTGGAATTATATTACCATCATGAACAGCAGGGTTTTAGTGTTAAACCAGGATAACAGTCCACTTATGGTCTGTTCCGTGGAGCGCGCGTTCATCCTCGTGTTTCTGAATAAAAGTGAAATGGTACGTTCTGCCAATGGCCATAAGCTTCATTCCGTAACCCGGGCGTTTCCGATGCCGTCTGTGATTCGTTTAAACCGATATGTTAACGCCCCCTACAAGGGCGTTAATCTTACCCGCCAAAATATTTTTAAACGTGATAACCACGAATGCCAGTATTGTGGCACACGCAAAGACCTAACCATCGATCATGTTATTCCCCGTGCAAAAGGCGGAAAGGATTCATGGATAAATTTAGTAACGGCCTGTAAAAAGTGTAATACAAAAAAGGGTGACTACACACCCGAAGAAGCGCAGATGCCCCTCTCTAAAAAACCATTGAAGCCTTCGTATGCAATTTTTCTTAAGGATCATTTTAATGGGCAAGGTGAGTGGGATTCATTTTTGAATGGGGCATCATAAACATCTTTATTATATTTGGGGGATGTTCAATCTTCAGCAAAAGACCGCGGTCGTAACCGGTGGAGGCAGCGGAATAGGTAAGGCTATTGCCGAACGTTTCGCACGTCAGGGTGCCGATGTATTCATTCTTGATTTGGATCCTTCCGCAGCACAACTATCAGTAGATCATATTCTCGAGCATGGTGGAAAGGCGCACGCCTATAGCTGTAATGTGTCCAATACAGAAAACGTAAATGAAGTATTTAAAAGCATCGTGCATGAGTTTCATAAAATTGATATTCTGGTAAACAGTGCAGGTATTGCACATATTGGAACAATTGAAAATACAACCGAAGGTGATTTAGACAGGATTTATGCGGTGAATGTAAAAGGTGTATTCAATACCATGAAAGCGGCTATCGGCTATATGAAGGAGCAGCAAAAGGGCGTAATTCTTAATTTGGCCTCAATTGCAGCAACTGTGGGGATCGCTGACCGATTTGCCTACTCGATGAGTAAAGGTGCCGTTCTCACCATGACACTTTCTGTAGCAAAAGATTTTCTTCCCTATAATATCCGCTGCAATTGTATTTCACCAGCCCGGATTCATACTGCTTTTGTGGATGGTTTTCTGAAAGCGAATTATAAAGGTCACGAAGAAGAAATGTTTGAAAAATTATCGCGGACACAACCGATTGGAAGAATGGGTACACCGGACGAGGTAGCTAACCTGGCGTTGTATTTATGTTCGGATGAGGCGTCTTTCGTAACCGGGTCGGATTACCTGATCGATGGCGGATATGTTCGACTAAATGGCTGAAGCAACCATTAAGCCCATCATTGTAATGATCACTTATTTAATTTATTTTATAACATGAAACTTTTGCGTTTTGGAGAAACCGGTGCTGAAAAACCTGGCGTTCTCATCGGTCAGGATATTATCGATGTATCATCTTTTGGTGAAGATTTTGGTGAGAAATTTTTCGAATCCGATGGAATAAATCGCCTGAAGTCCTGGCTCAGTAAAAATACTACACTTCCAAAAAGCAACGGTGACGTGCGTATAGGCGCACCGTTTACAAGACCTTCGAAGATAATTTGTATTGGATTAAATTATTCGGATCACGCGAAGGAAACCGGTGCTAAACTTCCTGAAGAGCCTATCATCTTTTTCAAATCAACAAGCGCATTAACCGGACCAAATGATCACCTGATCATTCCACGCAATAGTGTAAAAACCGATTGGGAAGTTGAACTTGCCGTTGTGATTGGGAAAACAACACGGTATGTGTCAGAAAACGACGCCATGAATTATGTTGCAGGTTTCTGTTTGCACAATGATTACAGTGAGCGCGAATATCAGCTCGAGCGTGGCGGACAATGGGTAAAAGGAAAAAGTTGCGATACGTTTGCACCCATCGGGCCATATCTTGTTACAACGGATGAAATAGCTGATCTGAATAATTTAAACTTGTGGTTGAAACTCAATGGAAAAAAAGTTCAAGATGGTAATACATCAAACATGGTATTTAAGGTTCCTTTCCTGGTGAGTTATTTGAGCCAGTTCATGACGTTACTTCCCGGCGATGTAATTTCAACAGGAACGCCTGCAGGCGTTGGATTGGGATTTAAACCACCTGTATATATTAAGAAAGGCGATGTGATCGAACTTGGTATCGATGGGCTTGGAACACAACGTCAGGTAGCGATATAGTCACCGAGCATGCCGCATCAATTTTATGATCCCCTTTTACGATGGGGTAAAAAGATGCGCATCCCGGTGAAGTGTTTAAACGTGAGTGACCTGCAAGCCTGCCCATGGTCATCTTTATTTTAAATCGAATTCCTGGAGCACCCTGGTGGCCTATAAGTGGCTGAATTTAAATCCCTTTTCATTTGGAAAAATATACCGATCGGTATATTTTTGTTCTGCATGACGAAAGCCGAACGAACACGCCAGTTTATTATTGAAAAAACCGCGCCGGTGTTTAACATGAACGGTTTTGAGGGTACTTCGCTGGCAGATTTGCAGGCAGCAACTGGCCTTACAAAGGGTTCACTCTATGGAAACTTTTCTGATAAAGAGGAGATGGCTCTGGCAGCATTTCAATATGCAATTCGCGAAGTAAAGTCAGCGATTCAGAACCATCTTTGTAAAAAAGAAACAGCCAGGGACAAACTCATGGCCATGGTACTTTTTTTTGGCAGGTATGTATTTCATCCGCCTATTCAGGGTGGCTGCCCACTGCTGAATAATGCCATTGAAGCAGATGATCACCATGTCTCTATGAAAGAAGTCGTTTCACTGGAGATTGAAAATGTCATCCGATTTATTTCCGGGTTAATAGAAGAAGGTAAACGGAACTGTGAATTCAGGCGTGACGTAAAAAGCCGCGAGTTGGCATATGTCTTCTTTAGTGCCATCGAAGGGGCTATCATGATTTCGCGTGTATCTTCTTCGGACGTTGCCATGAAGGCTGTAATTAATCACATAAGAATTTTATTGAATCAAATTAAAAATAAATGAAACAACGTAGAGTAGTCGTTACGGGCCTGGGTGCATTGACGCCATTGGGTAACACTGTTCCTGAATTCTGGAATAATATCATTGCGGGTAAGAGCGGGGCAGGGCCCATCTCCACATTCGATACGTCAAAATTCAAAACAAAATTTGCCTGCCAGTTGAAAGGTTATGACCCGCTCAATTATTTTGCAAAGCCGGACGTTCGGAAGATGGATCCTTTCACGCAATATGCCATGATAGCCAGTGAAGAAGCGTTGAAGGACTCAGCGTTGGATCTTGACAAGATTGACAAGACCCGTGTAGGCGTTATCTGGGGTTCAGGCAATGGCGGTTTTTCTACTTTCCAACATGAAATCATGGAATTTGCTAAAGGAGATGGAACACCACGGATCAATCCATACTTTATTCCGAAAGTAATTGTAGACATCGCTTCTGGCTGGATATCGATCCGATATGGTTTTATGGGTCCTAATTTCACAACGGTATCGGCATGCGCAACGTCAACAACGGCCATCATAGACGCTATGAATTACATCCGGTGGGGAAAAGCCGATATCTTCGTTACCGGGGGATCAGAAGCGGCAATCAATGAGGCAGGCATTGGGGGGTTCAGTGCATTGAAAGCATTATCAACACGCAACGACGATCCTGGGACCGCATCACGCCCTTTCGATATTAACCGCGATGGTTTTGTGATGGGAGAAGGAGCTGGTGCGCTGATCCTGGAGGAATATGAACATGCCAAAAAGAGAGGCGCAAAGATATATGCTGAAGTTGCAGGAGGCGGAATGTCTGCCGATGCGTACCACCTCACAGCAACGCATCCTGAAGGTGCCGGTGCTAAACTCGGTATGAAATGGGCCCTGGAAGATGCTGGTTTGCAACCCGCGGACGTCGATTACCTTAATCCACATGCAACATCAACGCCGGTGGGAGATGAAAGCGAAATGAAAGCAGTGAAAGCTTTTTTTGGCGAGCATGCTAAAAAATTATTTGTCAGTGCTACAAAATCAGCCACAGGACATTTACTTGGAGGTGCCGGCGCTGTTGAGGCCATTATCAGTATCATGGCGCTTTACGATGGTATTGTTCCGCCCACCATCAATACCGAACAAATTGATCCGGCTATTCCGGATGGAATTAATATTGTGATAGGGGATAAAGTAAAAGCATCCTTACAGGTTTCGATGAGCAATACTTTTGGCTTTGGAGGACACAATGCAACCGCCGTTTTTAAAAAATTGTAGGTGAAGGTTTGATGTTTGATGTTGGAGGTTTGAAATTTTTCGATAACTGATTGGTGGCTACCGCCGTCGAACATGACCTGCAACATGCCGATGCAAAGAATTTAGCACCCTTCGTTCTCGAATATCTTGAAGCTTAATCATGAACATTGATTTTTTGAATTTACCATTCTACGGACGTTTCTAAGTTGATTTCGCTAACATTGTTGTCGAACACCTCAGACCTCAAACCTCAAACCTCGGACTTCAGACATCGAACAATTGGCACAAGCCCGTCGTTCACGAAATTAACCTTGAACTTTGAACCTTGAACCTTGAACCTTGAACTTCGACCTTGAACCAATTAAAAACGTAATGTAAAGACCGTTCTTACATCTGGTTCTGATTCAACTGTAATCGAACCGTTGTGCATCTGCATGATCTGTCTCGATAAGCTTAACCCGATTCCTGAGCCAGTTCGTTTAGTTGTGTAGAACGGTACAAAGATATGATCAACTGCTTCTTTAATAATTCCTGAACCGTTATCAATCACTTCGATCTTGGCGACGTTTTCTTCATATTTTGCAATGAGCTGTAATGTTGGATTTTCCGTTTCGCAAAGCGCCTCCTTTGCGTTTTTCAGGAGGTTGATCAAAACCTGCTCTATCATTTCTTCATCCGCCTGAATAGTAAGGTATTCAGCATTGCATTCGTAAACGAAATTAATATTTGTCTTTTTTAATTCATTTTTCATCAGCTGGGTTACTTTATCAACTAGGTCCTTAAGCCTTACTGTTTTGATAATGGGCTTTGGAAGTGATGTGTATTCCCGGTAAGCGTCTATGAATTTGATCAATCCTTTGCTTCTGTTTTCGATGGTGCTTAAACCTTCGCGTAAATCATCAGCGCCTTCCTCCATCAACGTATAATAGCCATCCTCTTTTTTCATTTCATGATCAAGAATTTCACGTAGGGTGGACGTTAATGATGAGATCGGCGTGATTGAATTCATGATCTCGTGTCGTAGTACGCGCGTGAGGTTTTGCCATGCTTCAAGTTCCTGTTGCTGCAGTTCGGGCTGAATGTTCTGTAACGTTACGAGCTTCACATCTTTCCCGCGAATCCGCAATTCAGTAGCCTGTACTGTAAGGTAGATCTCATTACTACCTTTGTATAACTCACTTTTTCCGGGAGCCACACTGTTAATGCTGTGGTATAATTTTGGGTTTACCTCAATGAGCTCACGCATGTTTCGAATGGAAGTTACTCCCATAAATCTTTTTGCATTAGCATTGATTAGCTGCACATGGCCATCTACATCGTAAGATAAGATTCCGGTTCTTACCTGTTGTACAACAGTGTTGAGATATTGACCTTGTTCTTCTTTTTCAGAACGTGCTTTTCGAAAGGCTTCCAGTACTTCATTGAATGCTTCATTGAGATCTTTAAAACTTCTTCCTAGCTTATTATCCGAAGTAAATCCTGAAATGAAATCTGAATATTTAACAGACTCAAGAAACCGGGTTAATTTTTTGTTTGTCTGACTGACAAAACGAAATAATTCGACATGTTGAAAAATAATGACCGCACCCATCAGGATAGCGGCAAACAGCATATTTGGCCGCGTGATCATAAACATGAACAGCGACAAGGATCCAGCCAACCCGATAACGCGTAAAACGACACGCGCCCTGAAATCTTTAAATCCGAATCTCAATTGAAAACAGCATTAAACAAGCGGTAAGATAGTTATAAGTTCCTGGTTTAAGGATAGTTTGTGGGTTTTACATAACTTTTGAACGCTGCACTGCATGACGACACCCTAACCGCGAAGGTGCAAAGCCGCTGACCTACACAAAGCCAAAGCACAATTTTTGACAGCAGATTGAATCAGTTTTCCGAAATCTCAAACATCAAACCTGAAACCTCAAACAATTTTCTACAGCGTTCGTCTCGAACATCTTAAAACCTGCACCATGAACGTTGGTTTTTGTTTCTACGAACGAATCATTTTTTCCTTTGTCGGGGGGATCCTTCTGCATGCTTTGTGCAGAGCACATGCGCGCATACCAATGACAACAAAGGTGACGAATGAATGACGAAGAAGTCGATCAGGACATGGTTTTGGATTTCCTGTCGACCGCAGATTTCCATATTGTGTGCCGTGGAGGCTTTCTCCTTGATCTACAAGCATCTGTGGCACAATTTAATAGCGGAATATGAGCCACGAGCTGCGCTCATGGCTACTCACATTTAGCTCCTCCAGAGCATTGATTTAGTTAGCGAAGCGGTTCTTCTGTCTGTCGAAAATTCTTCAGTAGGCCTTACACGAATTGTCATTTCAATTTTTTGAGCTGCAGGTTTAAATTCTTAGGATGACTGTAACCAGAGGGAAATAGCTGCCTTTGGGAGCTTCGAGCCGCGAGTTCGTTGGGCAACAATCAAGTGTTTGGCGATACGCTTCAAGTTGTGTTTGCTAACCCAATAAAGGTTCGCAATCAAACATCAGACATCAAACCTCAGACATCAAACAATTGACACAAACCCATCGTTACCGAACCCCAACCGTGAACTTTGAACCCTGAACCCTGAACTCAAAGACCGTGCTTCTCTAATCGCCGATAGAGCGAAGAACGCGTTAATCCAAGTTCCGTGGCAGCTTGTGTAATGTTCCCATTATATTTTTTGAGCACCTTACGGATCAATAACTTTTCTACCTCTTCAAGATTGTACTGATCGAGGTTTATCTGGCCATCTTCTTTATGGTTGGTGGGTGAGAAATTAAAATCTTCCGGTTGCAACACATTGGAGTTGCTAAGAATGACGGCCCGTTCGATGGCGTGTTGCAGCTCGCGGATATTTCCCGGCCATGGATGTTTATGCATTCTTGACATGGCGCCTTCGCTGATCGTCGAAACAGGTTTAGTGTATTTGTCAGCGTAATGTTTCAGGAAGTGATTGGCGAGTAAAGGTATGTCTTCGAAACGTTCTCGTAACGGCGGTATTTCAATTTCAATTGTGTTGATCCTATATAACAGATCCTGTCGGAAACGATTCTCCTTTACCATTTCATATAGGGGCATGTTGGTGGCACAAATCAGTCGGATGTCTACCGGCGTATCCTTGTTAGATCCCACGCGACTTACTTTTCTGTTTTGGAGAACGGTTAACAGTTTTGCCTGCAAGGGCATGGAAAGATTACCAATTTCATCAAGGAATAACGTTCCTCCGTTGGCGAGTTCAAAACGGCCTGCACGATCATCTTTCGCATCGGTAAACGCGCCTTTCTTATGTCCAAAAAGTTCACTTTCAAATAGCGTCTCCGTTATAGACCCCAGATCAACGCCAACGAAATTTTGTTTTTGGCGTATGGAGTTTCGGTGGATGGCACGGGCAATGAGTTCTTTTCCTGTTCCATTCTCGCCAAGGATGAGGACGTTCGCGTCGGTTTTGGCCACCCGGTCAATCGTTTGGAATATTTTCTGCATCGAGGCACTGTGTCCGAGAATCTCACTATACCGTTCATTTAATGCAGAATTGATTGCTTCATTTTTATTTTTGAGATTTTCAATAACATCGCGCGACTGACGTAAACGCATGGCGGCGTATAAAGTCGCGAGAAGTTTTTCGTTCTCCCAGGGTTTGAGAACAAAATCTGTAGCGCCAGCCTTAATCGCTTTTACCGCCATTTGGATATCGCCATAAGCGGTTATCAGAACCACAACAGCAGATGGATCGATTTGCAAAATCCGTTCAAGCCAGTAATACCCTTCACTACCGCTGCTTACATCCCTGGTAAAATTCATATCAAGCAGGATTACATCATAATCCTCATTGTGCATCAGTGCGGGGATAGCCTCAGGATTTTTTTCTATATCGACCTGTGCCAGATGTCGTTTTAAATGCATCTTGGCGGCTTTCAGAAGATCTTCGTTATCATCTACAATCAGAATTTTTCCTTGCTTTTGCTCCATGGGAAGGTAAATGTTTTATCAGCTGACATTAGTTATTTCAATCTTAAAGCGTTCGCTTTCAGAAATTTCTGTCCGGCAATGGGCAAACGACATACCGAAAGCGCTGAACACGTGTTTCTGGCTGCAAAAGCCGATTTTATATGGCGTAGATTATTTTTACGTTCGAAACCGGACATGCCCGTTCACATCTGAACGACAAAATAAATAATAATCGGGCAAAAACAGCTTTTTAAATCGCTTCCGGTGGTTGGCACGTTTGTTGGCAACCGTGGCACAGTAAGTAAGCACAGAATTAAGCAGCATGGATAAAGCACTCGTAAAGAAAAAATGGACGGTAAAACGTATTGCTACCTATGGTGGAATTGGATTGTTTGTCATATTTATTGGCTACCAGTTCATTTATGCCGACCGTAGGTCAACCCTAAAAGTTGAAAAGGACAAAATAACTATAGCGGAAGTAAAGCGTGGGGTTTTCCAGGAATTCATTCCGCAAACCGGTACCATCGAACCCAGTCGTACTGTTTATCTTGATGCTATAGAAGGCGGAACGATAAAACGTGTCGTTGCTGAAAGTGGTGCGATGCTCAAGGCGGGTGATGTAATTTTAGAGCTAAGCAACCTTAACCGCGAATTAACAGTCTTACAACAGGAAGCACAGCTAAACGAAAGTATTAACCGCGTTCGTGATACGCGACTTGGTATTACGCGAAATGACCTTGAACAACGACAGACACTTGCATTAATAGATAACCAGCTGCAAATATTGGAGCCGCAATATCATCGTCAGAAACAACTTTACGAAAAGAAGCTGATTGCAAAACAGGATTTCGAAAAAACGGAAGCAGATTATCAGTACAATCTTGAACGCAGAAGAATTACCTATGAGGTATATAAAAACGATTCTTTGGACAGAATCCGCCAGCTCAGGGATCTTAATTTTTCTGAACGCAAAATGAGCCAAAGCCTTGAAGGTGTCGGCGGCATATTGGACAACCTGATTATTCGTTCTTCCATTGATGGTCAACTTTCAAGACCGCAACTGGATGTAGGACAAAATGTTAATCCCGGACAACGATTAGGTCAGGTTGATGTGGTCGGAAGTTATAAGGTACGCGTTCCTATTGACGAATTATATCTGCCGAGGATCTCAACCGGGTTACATGCCACTACAAGCTTTAACAACAAAGATTACGAACTGGAGATTATGTACATTTATCCAACCATTCAAAATGGTAGATTCGATGTAGATATGGTATTTATCGGTGATGTTCCTCCGGGGATCAGAAGAGGCCAATCATTGAGACTAAGGATCGAACTGGGTCAATCTTCCGAAGAATTATTATTACCTGTAGGCGGATTTTATAAAGATACTGGCGGTAACTGGGTGTTTGTGTTAACGGATGATAATCGCGCGGTAAAGAGGAATGTGAAGTTGGGCAGAAAAAATACTGAACATTTTGAAGTGCTGGAAGGACTTGAACCTGGTGATAAAGTGATTACATCATCTTACGAAAATTTTGGAAACAACGAAGTACTTCTTTTGGACTAATTTAACTAAAGCAGAATAACAATTTATAAAACATCAATCCGTAAATACCTCAGTTATGATAAAACTTAAGAATCTTGAAAAAGTGTATACTACTGAAGAAGTAGAAACAACAGCACTTAACAACATTAATCTCGAAATCAAAGAGGGCGAATTCGTTGCCATCATGGGTCCATCAGGTTGTGGTAAATCAACGTTGTTGAATATTCTTGGATTGCTCGATAATCCATCAGGTGGCGAATATCATTTTGGCGAACATGAAGTGGCCAGATATTCAGAGCGCCAGCGTGCGCAATTGCGTAAGGGTTCAATAGGTTTCGTGTTTCAGAGCTTTAACCTGATCGATGAATTAACCGTATTCGAAAACGTTGAACTGCCTTTATTGTACATGAAAGTTCCTTCGGCGGAACGAAAGCAACGTGTCGAAGAAGTTCTTGAAAGAATGAACATCATGCATCGTCGTAATCACTTCCCGCAACAATTGTCTGGTGGACAGCAACAGCGTGTTGCTATTTCACGTGCGATCGTAGCAAAACCCCGTGTAATCCTTGCCGATGAACCTACCGGTAACCTGGACTCAGCGAATGGTGAGGAAGTAATGAAACTGTTATCTCAACTTAACGAAGAAGGTACAACCATCATCATGGTAACTCACTCTCCTTATGATGCGAACTATGCCCATCGTATTGTAAACTTATTCGATGGTAAAGTTGTAACGGAGAATATCAAAGAACACTTTCATATCTAAGATCAGGTATTAGGGATTGGGAATTAGGTATTAGGTATTAGGTATTAGGTATCGTGGTTCACTAGAGAATTCGTCATTCCGATACCCAATGTCCAATGCCGAATTTCCAATGCCGAATTTCCAATGCCGAATTTCCAATGTCCAACCTTCATAGCTGCATATCGTCTATTCCCAAATCCTTTAATTGATTATGATCAAAAATTACTTTCTGATTACGTTGCGAAACATGATGAAAAACAAATTGTTCATCATAATCAATGTGCTGGGGATGGGTGTGGCAATTGCCTGTTGTATTGTAGGTTATTTTGTTTACGAATACGATACCACATTTGATCATAACCATAGGCAGGCGGAAACAATATACCGCATTAGTGCTTTGCGCGAATTTGAGCGTAACACAACGAAATTTGGATTTGTACCGAAGCCGTTGGCTAATGTTGTAAAACAAAATATCAAAGATGTAGATCAATCAACGCGTTTGTTTTTCTCTTGGTCAAATTTTAAAAAAGAAGATGATCTTTTCGCATCGAAGCTTGCTTACGTCGACCCGGAATTTTTTTCCATGTTTACGTTTGAGTTTTTAGCTGGAAGTGCATCGCGTTTCGAGGATAAAACAAGTGTCGTGATCAGTGAGCCTATGGCGATCCGTTTATTTGGTTCACCCGCTGAAGCTTTCGGTAAAGTCATTACGCAGGTTTATGGAAACGAATTAAAAGAGATCAAGATTACCGGCGTTTTTAAAGAACAACCTCAAAATTCAAGTTTTTATTACCGCGAATCGTATATGAATGCGGAGAATCATAAAGATGAATTTAAAGAGGCAACGAACGAAAACTGGAAGGAAGATGCTACTGTATTTGTTCAGATCAAGGACCCTAATCGGGTTAAGACGGTTTATCAGCAACTCCAGCCCTATACGGCAAATAATAATAAGGTAAGGGAAGATTTTATTGTTAAAGAGTTTACACTTGACCACTTACCAACCATGGCCATGCAGGACAGGGCCGCTGAAGTAAGAACGTGGACCTGGGATGCGCCTCCTTCCTCGGCAGTGGTCGGTTCTGCTGCGATGGGCATCCTTATATTGCTCATTGCGTGTTTCAATCTTACCAATACCGCTATTGCGATTTCGTCCAGGCGATTGAAAGAGATTGGTATTCGGAAAGTAATGGGAGGCATGCGGAAACAACTGATCTTTCAGTTTATTGGCGAGACGATGTTTATTTGTTTCCTGGCCTTACTTGTGGGTACTGTTATCGCGGAATTTTTAGTCAATGGGTGGAATGCAATGTGGGAATTTATGCACATCTCAACGCATTACGCCGACAATCCTGAGTTTGTCTTCTTTGCCCTGATTATTTTAATAGTCACAGGTTTAGTCGCCGGAAGTTATCCCGCATTTTACATCAGCAAGTTCGAGCCAATCAGTATTTTAAAAGGTAAGTTAAAGTTCGGCGGAACAAATCATTTTACACGGACATTGCTTGGTTTGCAATTCGCGATTTCGTTGATCGCCATCGTGAGTGCGATTGCATTTTATCAGAATGCCAAATATCAGGAGAATTATGATCTGGGGTTCGACGCGAGAAGTTCAGTAATCGCCTGGTTGAATAGCGCTGAAGATTTTGAAATTTACCGAAATGCACTGCAATCTAATCGTGACATTCTCTCTATGGCAGGCGCATCAAGCGGAATTTTTTCAAACCGTGAACACCAGCCGGTTAAGTATGAGTCGAAGAATCTGGAGGTAGATATTATTGACGTTGGTGATCAGTATCTGCAAACCATGAACCTGACACTAACACAGGGACGTGATTTTATCAAAGACTCTGAAACGGATAAAAAAGAATCAATTATTATTTCTCAAAAGATGGCCGACATGTTCGGGATGGACGAGCCACTGGGAAAACGAATTATATGGAAAGATACTACCCATTACTATGTTGTGGGCGTTGTTAAGGATGTTTATACCTTTGGTCTCTGGCGTGAGTTGGAACCAATGATGATCCGCTATATTGACAAGACAAAGTATAGTCAGATCGTTGTTACAGGCGAATCAAAAAGTGTAGCGTCGATTAATAAGTTTATGGAGGCGAAGTGGAAGGAGATATTTCCAAATTCATTGTATAATGGCAATATGCTTTCACAGGAGTTACAGGAAGTCATTGATGTAAATCAAAATATCCTTGTGATGTTTGGGTTTCTCGGTGTCATTGCATTGCTTCTCTCTGTCACTGGTTTATTCACCCTTGTGTCACTTAACATCATCAAACGTATGAAAGAGATTGGTGTCCGGAAAGTGTTGGGTGCGTCCATTGGGAACATCACACGCATTATCAACACGGAATTTGTGATCATTCTGATTTTTGCTTCTGTCCTCGGATCAGTGCTAAGTTATCTTTCTGTAGATTGGCTTATGGCCAGCATCTGGCGGTATTATCAGGCTGCTACCATTACCACGTTTATTATTTCCGTATTGGTCATGTTCATGATTTCTGCTGCCGCCATTGGGTATAAAGTCTATCGTGCCGCGGATACGAATCCCGTGAACACCTTACGCGATGAATAACATATTTGTTTAACCCCGCTGTTTTTTTTTACATCACGAAATAGTGAAGCTGAAAATTTAATAGATATATGTTTAAAAATTATTTTGTCGTTGCGCTACGCAATATTACCAAGCATAAGTTTTATTCTGTAATCAATATTCTTGGCATGACGACAGGGATAACCGCCTGTTTGCTCATCATACTTTTTGTAACCGAGGAATTAAGTTATGACCGCTTCCATGTTGATGCATCCCGTATCTATCAGGTGGGACTGCACGGTAAGCTGGGCGGGCAGGATATCAAAACAGCAACAACCTGTTCTCCCATGGCAGATGCGTTGGTTCATGAGTGTCCGGATGTTGAGTCGGCTACACGTATTGTTCCTTATTACAGTGAACCATCGATTAAGTTTGGAGATAAAACATTTGTCGAAGAAGAGGTAATTTACGCGGACTCTAATTTTTTTGATTTTTTTAGTTTTCAACTGATTCATGGCAATTCCAAAACAGCGCTCCAAGAGCCTAAAAGTGTTGTCTTGTCTCAAGCCCTTGCACAAAAATATTTTGGTGATGAACCGGTTCTGGGCAAAATCATCACGATTGATGGAAATGAAAATTCCTATAAGGTTACGGGCATTGTAGAGAACGCACCTTCCAATAGCCACTTTGGTTATAGTATGATTTTATCAGCCGCTTCAAATGATCGGCTTAAAAGAAATGAGTGGTTGAATAACTGGATGTTTACATATTTTAAATTGCGAACCAACGGATCGCTGGATGTTGTGCATTCCACTTTTAATAATATGGTGGTTAAATACATCGGTCCCGAGTTAGAGAAATTTATGGGTATATCCATAACGCAAATGAAAGATCAAGGAGCGGCGTATGGTTATTATGCTACACCGATCACAGATATTTATTTGCATTCGCAATCGCGGGATGACATTAAGCCCGGTGGAAATGTGATGCATGTTTACTTTTTTATAGGCATAGGCGCGTTTATCCTCCTTATTGCATGCATTAACTTTATGAACTTATCAACAGCAAGATCAGCGGGTCGTGCAAAAGAAGTTGGGTTGCGCAAAACCTTGGGATCGCTCCGCGGCCAGATGATTGTACAGTTCTTGTCTGAATCTTTCATCTACAGTTTGGTGGCTGTATTGTTGGCATTAATTGCATGCTATACACTGTTGCCTTCGTTTAATTTGCTTACAGGAAAAGAATTGGGCATGGGGGTGTTTGCTTCTCCTTTGTTCATTGGGTGTCTTTTGTTTCTTGTTATCCTTGTCGGACTCATTGCTGGAAGTTATCCTGCATTCTACCTCACTTCTTTTAATCCCGTAGAAGTTTTAAAGGGAAAAGTTCGGGCCGGGATGAAAAGCAAAGGTGTACGAAGCTCGCTCGTTGTTTGTCAGTTTGGTCTTTCAATATTCCTTATCATTTTTACTTCCGTTGTTTATCAACAGATTCGGTTTATGCAGGACAAAAACATTGGTTTGGACAAGGAAAATATTCTGATCATAAACAACACCTGGCGATTGCATGAAAACAAGGAAGCCTTCCGTAATGCATTGTCACAGCAAAGTGGTGTGAATAAATTAAGCTATACAAGCAATACTTTTCCCGGTGTAAATAACACAACCATATTTCGTTCCGGTACGTCTGATCAGGATCACATTATGAGTGTTTACTATGCTGATCATGAGCACCTGGATGTAATGAAGTTTCAACTCAAGGAGGGTCGCTATTTCTCACGTGACTTTCCTTCCGATTCAACAGGCATTCTGTTGAACGAAGTCGCGGCCAAAGAATTTGGGTTCACTAACCCGGTTGGAGAAAAAATCATTTACAATAACGGCGAGCGAATGGAAACACTTTACGTTATTGGAGTTATGAAGAATTTTAATTTTGAATCGTTTAAATCAGAAATTCGTCCCATATCAATCCGGTTAACGCAAAATGCGAACACGTTGCTGGTACGATACAACGGGAATGCTAAAGCGGTAGTATCGTCAGTTGAATCGTTATGGAAGGCGCATGCGAATGATGAACCATTTGAATATGCATTTCTTGATGCAGAATTTGACCAACTATTCCGTGGAGAACAACGCATGGGAGAGGTTTTTACTATCTTTTCCGGGCTGGCCATCTTCATTGCCTCGTTGGGTTTATTTGCGCTTGCTGCCTTTACGTCGGAACAACGCACAAAGGAAATCGGAATCAGGAAGGCAATGGGTGCTTCTTCACTGGGAATAACGTTGTTGTTGTCTAAGAATTTTACAATGCTGGTGCTGATCGCATTTGTGCCTGCAGCCTTACTGGGCTGGTATGTTTCGGAGCAATGGCTTTCGGGGTTTGCGCATCGCATTGCCGTTGATCCACTGGTATTTATTTTTAGTGGTGCCGCAGCTATTATTATTGCATGGTTAACGGTAAGCTATCAATCTTTCAAGGCAGCGGCTATCAATCCGGTACAATCACTGCGGTATGAATAATAGTGTAGAAATGGCAACGAAATAGGGAGGAAGGGATGCTACTTCCAATGTTTAAAACGTTCACGCTCTTCCAGCCACTCAAAAATGGTTACATTCATGAGGAGCAGTAACATTCCATAAAACATATCTTCAATTGGAATTGTACCAAGGCGGATACCAAGATTTTCTTCGTTATTGTACCATACTACTTGTTCCTCAATAAATGCGCCGGTAAGAATTCCATTTACAATAAAAAAAGGGATAAGCGTAACAAAGAAAGCAACATAGAATCTTCCCATGTATCTCGGCTTGAGTTTAATCATTTGGTAAGCAAGAAAGATTCCCAGCAGAATAAATGTAACGCCGGTATAAGCCTTGTCCATGTGATATATTCCCAATACCAACATCAGCATAATGAGTATGCCGGAGATGAGGTCCTGGTGCGGAAAAAGAAAATCCTTTTCAATGAGGTGATTCAGGGCGAAATAAGTGAATACACAGGCGTAGGGAATACATATAAAAAAAAGTATTTCTTCTATGGGAAGGGGCCCCAGCGTGACCCCGGTAATATAACGGTCATTAAATCCCCAGATTGCCAGGTCTGTAAAGATTGCGTCCCAAACCAAAAATACAGTGGCAGGTAAAATGATGGCGATAGCCAGGTGTTTCCATTTTTTATAAAACGGTGCTTTTTGATAAAAGCTCGCGCTGAATGGAATCAGAATAACAAAAAAATCAATCGCGAGGTAGAGATATTTGGGGTTCAAGTGATTTTATTGGGTTTCTTTACGGTCAGCCTTAAAGATAAAGTTTTTAGGTTCATATTTTTTAGGTGCGTATAAAAATCCGAAGGCTTCGCATCCTTTTTTGGTGTGTTTGCTGTGGTGTACGTAATGCGCATGTATCATGCGGTTAAGATACCGGCTTCGTTTGCTGGGTCGCCATTTTAATCTTTGGTGTACAATAATATCGTGAAATATCAGGTAGAACAACCCGTAACAAAATATACCAAACGCAACGGCAAGCATATACGGGTTATATTCAACAATTGAAAAATAATAAAAAAGGGCAATGGAAGGCAAGCTGAATATGATCGCGAAAAGATCATTTCTTTCGAGGGTATGATCGTGCCGGGTATGGTGTGATTTGTGCCACGACCAAAGACAACCGTGCATAATATACTTATGAGTAAACCACGCTATCCCTTCCCATAATAAAAAGGTACCGACTACAATTCCGCCACAAATAATAAAGGTTATAAAACTCATGCGGATTATTTTTTACCTGAAAGTGCTTCTGTTAGATTTTTGTTAGAGCATCTATGAGCGCTTAACTACATGCTGTTTAAAAAACGAATGGTTTAAGATTAATTTAAACCAATGGGTGTATAACTCCGGTTGTTCAACCACAGCTGTTTTTAGTTGTGCTACGTCTACATATTTCCAGTCTTCCACTTCCGCTGGATTTACATCAGGTGTTCCATTGTATTCACCGATGAAAACGTGGTCCAACTCATGCTCAATCAGATTTCCATCAAGAGATGTACGGTATAAGAATGAATATGCAAAAGTTGTCTTCAGGTCAATTCCCATCTCGTCCTTTAGTCTTCGCCTTGTTGCATCATCAAGTGTTTCATCCGGCAGGGGATGACTGCAACATGCGTTTGTCCATAAACCGCCGCTGTGATACTTTGAGCGCGCACGCTTTTGGATTAACATCTCTCCTTTGCTATTAAAGAGGAGAATTGAAAACGCCCGATGCAGGATACCCTTTTCGTGCGCTTCCATTTTATCCATTGTTCCCAAAACACGATCCTGATCGTCAACTAAAATTACTTGCTCCATTACATCAGGTTAAATTGATGTTTGAAATACGAATAGGCGAGCAGTTGCGCTTTATGCCTGTTCCGGATGCGAATCCGCGTTCGCATTATGGCATGCGAATTTGTATTTTTGATTTTATTAAACAACGCAAGATAATAAACATAAGCCACATAAACGCCTAACCGTGCCTGCTTGGGTAGTTGTTTAATACCCATATAAGCATGTTTAAAATCCTGTGCTATACTTTCTTCAATTTGCTTTTTGTTAACGTCATTTAAACGTTCAATTTCAATTCCGGGAAAATAGTTTCGCCCCAGACCCACATAGTCTTCTTTGATGTCGCGAAGGAAATTTACCTTCTGAAAAGCTGATCCAAGGCTCATGGCATAGGGTTTTAGCTCTTCATAGAGGTTAGCGTCATGTTGCGAAAATATTTTAAGACACATCAAACCCACCACTTCGGCAGATCCGAGGATATAGGTTTTAAAACTTTCTGTGTCATGTACCGACCTCGTCAGGTCGGTTTCCATACTGTGAAGAAACTGATCAATTAGCGATGTTTCAATTTTATATTGATTCACCGTTTTTTGGAAGCTATTTAATACCGGATTAAGACTTATTTTTTCCTCCACTGAACGGAATGTTTCTTCTTTGAAACGCGCGAGCAGGGAGGCTTTATCATAACCATGAAAACTATCTACGATTTCATCTGCTAATCTCACAAAACCATAAATAGCATATATCGGTTCATGTATCGAAGGGTGTAAACAGAAAATCCCAAGGGAGAACGATGTGCTGTAAGTATGGGTTACTAAACGACTACATCGTGCGGAGACATGATCAAAGAGGTCTTTCATGCAAAGCTAAATTAGAGGTTTGATGTTTTTTTATAAGAAGTTCTGCAGCAACCTGACCGGAAATTATAGAAGGCGGAACGCCCGGACCTGGAACTGTAAGCTGTCCTGCATAAAACAGATTGGAGATTTTTTTATTGATAATGGAAGGTTTTAACAAGGCTGTTTGGGTTAATGTATTTGCCAGACCATAAGCGTTTCCTTTGTATGCATTGTAATCGTTCATAAAATCCTGGTGTGCATAGCTTCTTTTGAAAACGATGTTGGGCTTTATGCTTTCTCCTGTAAGTTGTTCGAGACGACTTAATATCAAGTTAAAATATTTTTCACGAATGGGTTCCGAATCGCTAAGTCCCGCCGCTACCGGAATCAGAACAATAATATTTTCGTGTCCGGCAGGCGCTGTTGTAGCGTCGGTTTGTGAGGGGCATGAAACATAGAATTGCGGCGCTGATGGCCATTGAGGACTGTCGTAAATCTCTTTGGCATGGCGTTTGAAATTTTCATTGAAGATCAACGTGTGATGCAACAGCCCTTTTACTTTTTTGTTGAGGCCGATATAGAACATTAAGCACGATGGTGCCAGCGTACGACTATTCCAGTATCTTTTTGTGTAATGTCGGAATGATGCAGGAAGCAGCTGTTGTTCCACATGATGATAATCGGCTCCTGCTACGATATAATCGAACGGCACAAAACTTCCATTCACCTGTAGTCCTTCAATCCAGGTATCATTCATCGCCAGCTTTTCCACGGTGCTGTTAAATTCGAATTTCACACCAAGTGATGTTGCTAATGCAACCATGCCTTCAATAATCCGGTGCATGCCTCCCATGGGATACCACGTGCCAAGTGCCATGTCGGCATAGTTCATCAGGCTATAAAGCGCCGGGGTATTTTCGGGTGTTGCACCCAGAAAGAGTACCGGAAATTCTAACAACCGGATGAGTAGGGGATGTTTGAAAAAAGTGCGGATATAGGCTGAAATTGATTTGAACACATGCAATTTCCATACGCCTGTCAAAACCTTCGCGCCAAGGAATTCGGTAATCGAAAGACCAGGTCGGTAAACCATTTCTTTCATGCCTAAATCATATTTGAATTTTCCTTCTTTTAAAAATTGATCCAGCGCTTTGCCACTTCCCGGTTCCAGACGTTCAAACATCGCACGAAGCGCCTCAGCATCGGCCGGAACATCGAGATAGTCATTTTGCGTGTAGACCACACGGTACGAAGGGTCCAGACGTTGAAGGGTATAATAGTCGGAAGGCTTTTTGCCAAACGCAGCGAAGAAACGTTCGAAGACATCGGGCATCCAATACCAGCTTGGTCCCATATCAAATGTAAATCCTGCTGCTTTAAACTGCCGGGCGCGGCCACCGGCCGAATCATTTTTTTCAAAAACTGTCACATCGAATCCAGCCTGCGCCAAAAAACAAGCTGATGACAAGCCGGCGAACCCAGAACCAATTACGCCAATGCGATACATATACTTATTTGAATTTAGTTTAATGCAGTTAACAGATCCGCTTGCATCTGGTGTTCGTTAATAGATATTCCTGGATGCTGTAAAAATTAAAACCATGAAAAAATACGATTAAGTTTTTTGTTTGAAGGCGGCCAACATTTCTTTTACATTGCTTAAATTAAAAGCCTATCAACTTGATTAAAAACAACAACTTGGATAATACCATAAGAGCAGGCGTAACATGGTTTGATAGCAAAGGTTGGCACCCGTTTCCGTTTCAGCTTGAGGCGTGGCGGGCCTATCTTTCCGGGGAGAGTGGTTTAGTGAATGCGCCTACTGGTAGCGGAAAAACGTACTCGCTTTTATTACCGGTTATGCTTGAGTTTATTCGAAATAATCGGGACTATAAAACAAAAAAGAACAACGGCTTGCAGGCGATCTGGATAACACCGATCCGTGCCTTATCGAAGGAAATTGAATTGTCTGCCAATCGGGCTGTTGAAGGTTTACAAATTCCCTGGAGGGTTGGTGTGAGATCAGGCGATACGTCGTTGAAAGAACGGACACGCCAGAGAGAAAAACCACCCGAAGTATTAATCACCACACCCGAAAGCCTGCATCTTTTATTGGCACAAAAAGGATATCCTGAATTTTTTAAGAACCTGAAAGTGGTGGTCGCAGATGAGTGGCATGAACTGATGGGATCGAAACGTGGTGTGCAGGTAGAGCTAGCGTTGTCGCGACTCAAAGCAATCATAGCCGGACTGAAAGTGTGGGGGATTTCGGCAACGATAGGCAACATGGATGAAGCCCTTCATGCGCTGGTTGGCAATTATTTTACTGAACAGAAGATCCGTGTTATTAAATCAAACATTGAAAAAGTGGTTGAAGTGCTCGCGGTGATGCCAGACACCGTAGAAAGAATGCCGTGGACCGGGCATTTGGGAATACACTTACTGGAAAAGGTGATTGAGATTGTAAAGGGGAGTACGACTACACTGATATTTACCAATACGAGATCGTTTGCCGAAATATGGTATCAAAAGATGCTGGATAAAGCACCGGAATTGAGTGGCCTCATAGCGATGCACCATGGATCGATCAGCCAGGAATTGAGGACGTGGGTAGAGGAGCAACTGCATGAAGGTAAATTGAAAGCCGTTGTATGTACTTCAAGTCTCGATCTTGGTGTCGATTTCAGACCGGTTGAAACGGTTATTCAAATCGGCGGACCGAAAGGTGTAGCACGCTTCTTACAACGCGCGGGTAGAAGTGGACATCAGCCTGGCGCATTGAGCCGAATTTATTTTGTTCCTACCCATTCCCTGGAATTAATGGAAGCCGCTGCACTACGCGGCGCCATTCAGGAAAAAATTGTAGAGGACAGGCTACCTTACATTCGATCATTTGACGTGTTGATGCAATACCTGATAACATTGGCGGTATCAAATGGCTTCGATGCCGAAGAGATTTTTAAAGAAGTACAAGGTACATTTAGTTTTTCCAGTATAACTGAAGATGAATGGCGATGGTTACTTGGTTTTATTACGACAGGTGGCGATTCATTGCAGGCATATAATGAGTACCGGAAAGTGATTATTGACCAGGGGCTTTATAAAGTGGAAAACCGCGCTATTGCGATGCGCCACAGGTTATCCATTGGTACCATTGTAGGGGATAGTTCCTTGTTTGTGCGTTTTGTGTCCGGTAAATACCTCGGTACAATAGAAGAATATTTTATTTCGCGATTAAGTCCCGGTGATGTGTTTTGGTTTGCAGGTCGAAACCTTGAACTGGTGCGCATCAAAGAAATGGAAGCTCATGTTCGAAAAAGCAATCGCAAATCAGGTGCTGTTCCTTCGTGGCAGGGTGGACGGATGCCGTTATCATCACAGTTGAGTGAAATGATCCGTAACAAGATTGATGAAGTGGTAAAGGGAAAAGCCCATGATCCGGAAATGATCTTCCTGAAACCACTTTTTGAATTGCAAAACACGCGGTCACATTTACCCGGTCGTGAAGAGTTCTTGATCGAATACCTGGAAACAACAGACGGTTATCATGTGTTAATGTATCCCTTCGAGGGACGATTTGTACATGAAGGAATTGCAGCGTTGGTGGCACATCGTATTGCACAGATTCAACCAATTACGTTTTCCATAGCAATGAATGATTATGGATTTGAATTACTTTCCGATCAGCCCATTCCTATTGAAGAAGCAATCGAAACAAACATCCTGGGGATTGATAATCTTATGAATGACATTCAAGCCAGTATTAATTCCACCGAAATGGCGCGCCGTAAGTTCAGGGATATTGCAGCCATCTCCGGATTGGTATTTAAAGGGTATCCGGGAAAACCAGTGAAAGACAAACACCTCCAATCTTCATCACAACTTTTCTTCAATGTGTTTCACGATTACGAAGCACATAATTTACTACTGCAACAAGCCTATGAAGAGGTGATGGATTTTCAATTGGAAGAAGCCAGACTTCGAAAGGCGCTTGACCGCATCTCACAACAAAAGATTACGCTTACCTATCCGGAAAAGCCAACACCATTTGCATTTCCAATCATGGTAGACCGGATGCGTGAAAAACTAACCTCGGAAAAACTGGAAGACAGGATCAGAAGGATGGCGCTTCAGTAAAAAGTTCAAAGTTCGTGGTTCAAAGTTCATGGTTCAAAAGTTTGTAGCCGGGATCGATAAGGAAGGGCTTTGGGAATTGTTCGAAGTTTGATGTCTGAGGTTTGAGGTTGGTTTGCGAAAACGTATGAGCTTGTCGAAAGCCTTTAAATTTATTGCCAAACAAACTCGTGGCTCGAAGCCTGCAACTCGCAACTATTTACAGTTCAAAGTTCCAGGTTCAAAGTTCAAAGTTGGTTTATAACGATGTGATTGCGGAAATTGTTTGAAGTTTGATGTTTGAGGTTATTAGTGTCCGGGAAAAAATGAAAGATTGTTAACAATCACATTTAGAATCGTAAAACAAACTATTTTGATCGTTCATAGAAAGAGGGCACACCCACGCTATCCTTCAGCATACTGGTATTGTCGCATAACATTATCTTTGGTCTGGAAGGGGCATGTGTGGATCATGTTCAGCGACAATACCAGTATGCTGGGCCCAGCCGGCCGGGGAGGCGAAAAAAACGTGAATGAAAGATCATCTAATTAATATTGATCAACATTGAAGGAGGCATACCACTCCCCACACAATTTTTCCGAACGTGGTTGATGCGCTTGATGAGTTCTCCCGGACACTAATAGCTCGAAGCTTGCAACTCGCAGCTACCTCCTTATCGTCATCCGGTAGGGCGGTCGTTCATTGGTCCTTCAAAAATTACTTCTTGTTCGTAAGACTTTGATCAAACATCCATTTCATTAGCCTTGGTTCTTTATACGCCTGATGCCATGATGAATGTTTTATCCCCGGATATTCAGTATAACCAGGAGAACTCCCTGCTTCCTGTAACGCTGTAATCATTTTTCGCGATAGACGTGGGGGCACAGTGGGGTCTAACGCACCATGGAAGGCCCAAATTGGAATATGTTTGATCAGCGGAACAGTTTTTACATCACCACCACCGCAGATCGGTACCGCTGCTGCGAAACGATTTGGATATCTGGCAATCAGATCCCATGTACCAAAGCCTCCCATCGATAAACCGGTGACGTAAATTCGCGATGGATCAATAGGGTATTCTTTCAATAACTGATCGTATACCTGCAGGAACAATTCCATCGGCCGTGTAGGCGTGGGGTTGAATGGTTTGCCAAGCATCAACGTAGACCATACTTCGCCTTCGGGGCATTGGGGCGCTACAACGAAACATGGATACTTGTTCAGCGCGTTTTGCGTAAACAAAATCTGGATAAATTTCAGGTGTTTGTGGTTATCACGGCCACGCTCGCCGGCACCATGGAGAAAGATCACCAACGGATATTTTTTTCCGGCATCCACCTTGTTGGGCGACAAAACACCATAAGGCAACGTATCACCATTAGTGATATGCTGGAATTTTTTAAACGGCGGTGGCGTTTTTTGCGCCAGAACCATACCACTTAAAAAGAAGCATAAGGTTAGAAGAAGAAGCGTACGGTTTTGCATGAATAACATTTATCTTTCCGGCTTAATTTAACAATAAACGATCATCATTCCATGAACGTCGAGATTTGCGGAGAAGTCTTTCAATTATTGCCACATAAAGCAATTTACTGGCCGAAAATGAAAATGCTGTTTATCGCCGATCTTCACCTCGGGAAGATTAATCATTTCAGAAAGTCGGGCATTCCACTCCCCATAAAAGCAAATGATCGTAATATTGAGGTTTTACTTGATCTTCTTCACCTCACAAAACCTGATCGCGTGGTCTGTCTTGGCGATCTCTTTCATAGCTATTACAATCCCGAATGGGAGGTTTTTGGCGAAGTGGTGAAACACTTTAGTATGATGTCGTTTGAATTGGTATTGGGCAACCACGATGTGATGAGTGATCTTCAATATATCCGAAAAGGAATTCAACTTCACGATCAGCTGATCATAGATAAATTCATCTTTACACACCATCCGCAAGCGGATATTGACGACAGGCTTTATAATTTAGCAGGTCATATTCACCCGGGGGTGTGTCTTTTTGGTAAGGGAAGACAAGCGGTTACCCTGCCGTGTTTTTATTTTGGTAAACAACAGGCATTGCTTCCCGCGTTCGGCGTATTTACCGGACTGGCAAGAATTAAGCCTATGAAGGAAGATAAAGTATTTGTGATCGCGGAAGACAAAATTATCGCTGTAGGTGGTTCAACGTGTTAATACCGGGGCCACTGCATTGTAAATTAAATTATATGAATAGAGGAATTGTATTTTTCGTTTTATTGATTTCAGTATCTGGTGTAATGGCACAGGATACCACACGGTTGTCGTTGCTTTTTGCGGGCGATGTGATGGGACATGATTCTCAAATTGCATCAGCTTACGATGCCTCGCGTAAAGCATATGATTATACATCGTGTTTTCAATTGATGAAGCCATACATTGAATCTGCAGATTTGGCTATTGCAAACCTCGAAGTAACTTTAGCAGGACCTCCGTACAAAGGTTATCCGCAATTCAGTTCACCGGATGTGTTGGCCCTCAACCTGAAGCAATCCGGATTTGATGCATTGGTTACAGCCAATAATCACTCAGCAGATCGTGGTAAACGTGGAATTGAAAGAACTATCGTAATGTTAGATAGTTTTAAAATACCACACGCAGGCACATATAAGGATAGTACTAGCCGTGCAATTCAACATCCGTTGATGCTCTATAAAAACGGTTTCAGCATTGCTTTGTTGAATTATACGTATGGAACCAATGGACTGCCTGTACACAAGCCTAACATTGTGAATATGCTTGATACTGCTTTGATGAGAAAAGATCTGTTAAAGGCTAAAGCATTAAAACCTGACGTTATCATTGTATTCACCCATTGGGGTGCCGAATATCAATCGCTTCCTTCTAAGGCGCAAAAGAATATTACGGAACATTGTTTTAAATACGGTGCACAGCTTGTAATTGGAGCTCACCCGCATGTGATTCAACCCATGGAATGGCGCAAGAATAAGAATCAGTTTGTGGCGTACTCTTTAGGGAATTATGTTTCCGGCCAACGGAAGCGCTATACGGATGGTGGAGCATTGGCCTATGTGGAAATGGAAAAAGTTATCTTCGGCGAAGACAGTACAACAACCAGGATCGATAGCGCCGGTTATTATTTGCAATGGGTTTACCGCACAGCAGATGCAAAGAAAGATTATTACATGCTTCCCGTATCTGATGGTGATGTAAAGAACAAGGCGTTTGTAAAAGATCAGGCATCCGAAGATGCCTATGACTTATTTGTTTCGGATTCAAGAGCGTTGTATACTAAACACAATAAACATGTAAACGAAATTAAAGCAACACCCCAACCGGATCGCATTTCCTATAAAGTTTTGCTTGATGTCACTGTTGTAGGCGAGGAACCCTGGGATATTTTAACGTCACAGCGACTGTACCTTTGGGGTGTCGACCGCGATGATCGTCCCGATGGCAGTGTATTCTGGTTATCGGGTAATTTCGCTACTGCGGAAGAAGCTGGAAGATATCTTGAGCGATACAAGGCCCAACATGCCAATGCGCGGATTGTTGTGTATAAAGATAGAATCCTTGTTGAGTAATACTACAGAATAACTTTACTCAACATAAATTAAAACTTTAACTTAGAATGTTGAGGAGATTGGAGTTTTGCACTTTAAAAACTAACTAGATACACCCATCAGATGTTGTATCATTGGATTTTTAGAAGTCCATTCTCACCTTTGTCGAATGAATGTGTTATCAATATCTATTTTTTTTCAGTCATTGACGTTTTCCGAATTTACTCTGCTATCCTTTTAAATAACGAAAATTCGCAATATTTGGAGTGCGAAGCCTATCCTTGTGAATGAATCATGGCTTGAGATGTCTTATTTTATTATCTTTCATTTTCGGAACCCTAACGCTTTCTGCAGAGACATGAGTACCATTACCTTTGTTTTTTTAGAAAAAGAGTTTCCTACACTTTTTAATGTTGCGAGCTCGGCTGCATTTAGCCCTCATACCGACCCGGTTCATGCATTATTTAAGCTTCGGCAATTCGGAGAAAAGCCCACCGCCTATATTTTTGTAACCCTCGGTTTAGATACACCAGTTGAAATTATATTAACGCAAGCTGGAAGAAATGGCCACGGGCACAGAGTCGACCTAATTAAACAGATTTAATGATGACTTCATCTGAACTAAAAGAAAAGATTTCACAGTCTGCTTCGCCCGACTGGTTTAATCACAATGTTGAAACTACAATATCTTTCCCTTACATCCAATTTACGCAAACATTCAACGGACTACCAGCCCTTTATGAGTTCGTACAGCAACAGGTTGATGGATGGAAGAATCATGGAGAACTACCGGGCGAATTAAAACACTCCCTAAAATATTTTGAAACTATAGCAACCAATCTCATTCAGTTTGTTCATCAGAATCAGCAGCACAACGTAAATGTCCTTGCCAATAATTGGAAACTTGTGCGACAGTTCGTGAGTAAGACCAACACATTTCCATTGCCTTATCATTATCCAGAGGTCGATTTTTTGTTGACGGTATCTAAAGATTTTGGCCGTACATTGCCTGGAGCATTTAATTTTATTGTAGGAAATATCCAAAACCCTTTGAGTGATAAGAATACAATTATCGGAAGTCTTCTCGCGTATGAGTTTACTTTAAAAGACCATACAGGCCTTAGTCAACGAAGGGAGATTGAGAAAAAATCTATAAACACCCTCAGAAACGAATTTTTGAATTATCTAAACAAAAGTGAAGCTGAACTAACGAGCTATTTAAGTACAGCTAGGGAGAACTTGCAATCGCACATTAGGGTGCTGGAGGATTTAAAGATTGCTAAGGAAAAACATTTTGACGATTGGTTTAAGAGGTCAGAATACACATTCAAATCATTTTCTGAAACAAGTACCAAAAATGTGGAAGATTTGGAGCGCACCTATGAAGAATTGTTACGCTTAAAAAAGCCAGCCGAATATTGGCGGCAGCGGGCTATAGATTTAAAAAAAGAAGGATGGCGGTCGTTGTATTGGTTAATCGCGTTAGTTGTTGTTCCTGCCCTGGCGTTATATGCTCTTCTGTGGTTGACGCCGGATGGCATGTTGAGATCATTTTTCAATGACGACCGCAGCTTAGCACTTCGTTGGACAATAATTTTTATTACCTTCCTTTTCTTTTTTGTGTTCGGTATCCAAGCGATTAAAAAGGTTACGTTTAGTGCCTTCCATTTAGCCAGAGATGCAGAGGAAAGGGAGAGACTCACCTATGTTTATTTGGCTATGGTAAAGGATTCAAGTATAGATAAAGAGGATAGACACCTGATCATGCAATCCCTTTTCAGTCGGGCAGATACCGGTTTATTAAAAGATGATTCATCACCAGTGATGCCCGGTGCAAGTGGTATGTTTGAAAGACTTTTTAATAAGTAGAGAAGAGGTCCATAAGGATGTGGTAAACATATCAGCTGAATTTATAAAATATTATTCAACTCAAAATTAAGTTATGGCAATTTCTAATCCACGGTTTTATTTGTCTGAATCAATTGGAAATATTAACATGAACTGGATTCATGATAAAATCAAAGAGGATCAAGAGTTATTTGAATTGGCAAAATTTTGCAGGAAGTGCTTCGAGAGAGCGGAAACAGTGTCGAGTGAATTAAGTGCGCAATTGGTTTCGGATATTTTTAATCAATCCTCAGAATTACTGAAACTTACAAGCTCTCAAAATAATTCTGATTTTTATTCGGATCATCGGAGGGTTACACAGCAACTGGAGGATCTTAAGGAGCGGATACTTATTTGGTATCCACAAGTTGCAGCGCTTTATTTGAATCATGAGAAGGATTCTGTAATAAATCGTGAATTGTTAGAAGTGCGCACTCAATATGAGGACAACTTAAAAATGTTGAACCATAAGCGAGAGGCTTTTGAAAAAGAACTACAATCATATAATGAAAGATATTCTGATGTTCTCAAAAAACTTGAATTGTCTAAGCAGGAAGATCTTTTTAAGGATAATGCAGATCGATTTAGAAACGCTGCTACGTGGTGGCTGGTGGGGATTGCGATATCAGTTACTTTGCTTGGAGTGGTTCTCATTCTTTTTATTTTTCATTTTTGCTTCGAAGCTAATTGTTTTTATTTTGCCAATGATAGACAATTAGAAGTAACTTGCAGTGGATGTAAAGATGATCTACTTCATTTTGAAATGGCCAAAGCAATCATCTATCGAATTTTAACTATTTCTTTTCTTTCCGCTATCGTCACCATTTGCGTCAAAAACTATAACAATAATATGCACAACTATGTTGTTTCTAACCACAAGTCAAATTCTTTGGCAGCAGCCTTTGGTTTGTTAGGTCGTAGTATCACAGATAGTGGCAAAGATAGTATTATGAATTTAGCAGCTAATGCAATATTTTCTCACCAGCCTACTGGATTTAATAAGAAGGATCCTGAAAATATTATTTCGAACATCGTGCAAAAAGTTACAGGTTAATATATAAGGTTTACGGCAAAAGTTCGACCTTAGAGTTCACTGACGGAAAGGCGTCAAAGATCCTTTAACCCTTTCCTGACTTGATAACAAAAGCAGTTAATTCAACCATCTTGCCATCGCGAAATCGCCAAACATCGCAGTACGCGTAATCGGTATCGTTGCCATCGTCGTCTTTCATTGTTATGTTGCCCAGGGCTGTTACAAAATCACCCTCCTCGATTAAGTTGGAGACCACAAATTTCGGCGGCTCTTGATATGCCGTCACCATCCATTGACGAACAGCTTTCTTTCCGCGCAGGACCTTATCGCCTATAAAAGTCCACGTTGTATCCTCAGTACAGAATGATAAAAACCCTTCATTGTCACCTTGGGTGATCGCTCTGTTTGCCTCTTCTAATATTGCTTTATTATTTTCTAACATACCTTTTTTAGATTGTGAGTTTCGGTTTTGAAATTTGAAAACTGATTCGATGACCTTTCAGCACTGATCATGATGACACTAACGATGGGGATGACTCACCAATCAAGCTATCGGAAAACCAACCTCAAACTTTAAACATCAAACTCAAACGTTTGACAAACCCGTCGCTTTCGAAAACCAACCTTTAACTTTGAACCATGCATCTTAAACGATCAGGTTTTTTGTTTCTTTTTCTTTGCTGCTGGGAATAAGATGTTGTTTAAAATCAAACGATAACCCGGAGAGTTCGGATGTTGATTCAGATCCGTAGGTTCTTCTCCAACCTGGTGCTGGTAATCTTCCGGATCGTGTCCGCCGTAAAAAGTCCAGAAACCTTTTCCCAATACACCGTGAATGTATTTGGCTTCTTTGATCTCTTTGTTTTCACCCATAATCACAACGTCTGGCTTTATCAGATTTTTTTTGAAGCCTGTTGTCTGGCCAAAAAAACCAGCAAGTACGCGGGTGTGATTTTGTGTTAGCATGGTGGGTATCGGATCCCACTTGGCGGAAAATTCAAAAATGGTAAAGTAATCATTGTCCTGGCGCAGACCACGTTCATTGGGTGGATTATCAATATCAGAAAATTCATACTGATACGGATCTTTAACCAATCGATAATCTGTAAAAGCCAGCGTGGTTTCATAATTGATTTTTCCTTGTGCATCCGGATCTGCCGGATCGCCATCGTACATGTGTTCACAGATGTCAATACCTTCTGCCGACAAGGCAATGTCATACGAATCTGTTGCAGAACACATCGCGAACATAAATCCGCCGCCGGAGACAAATTCTTTGATTTTTTTCGCAACGGCCAGTTTTAATTGGGATACTTTATGGAATCCAAACTTCCGTGCAATTTCTTCTGACTCGCGTTGTTGTTCAACATACCATGGCATATTGGCATAGTTGCCATAAAATTTACCGTATTGTCCTGTGAAATCTTCATGGTGAAGGTGAATCCAGTCGTATTTGGGTAAAGCACCATTCAATACTTCTTCATCGAAAATAATATCATAAGGAATTTCCGCATAGGTTAAAACCAGGGTTACAGCATCGTCCCAGGGCTGGTTACTTTTGGGGGAGTAAACGGCGATACGGGGATATTTCTCCAGTTTCATCACATCATAATTCACGGCAGGGCTTGCAATTTCGGAGATGATCTGATTTGCCTGAGCATCGGAAATTATTTCAAAACTCACCCCACGCACCACCAATTCGTTATGAATGGCAGGATGATACTTAACCATAAAGCTGCCTCCACGGTAATTGAGAAGCCAGTCAACCTCGGTGTCGCTCCGCAAAACCCAATAGGTAACGCCATACGCCTTCAGGTGATTGGTTTGCTTCTCATCCATGGGAATGAGAATCGAATTCGCCCTGGCGAAAACACTTAAGAAAAATAATCCGATGATAATGGCGCTTCTGATCATACTTCTCTCTTTTTATCCCGTTAAATTTACCTATCGTTGCTCATAAACACGATAATTTTATACAAAACCTCTGTTTTATGTAAAAAAAAGTGGCTTGTTTGTAACATTCTGCCGTTGATATCAACGTATAAGAATACATAATTTGTTTCCGAAACATGGATCTAATTGAAAATTTCAGGGAAGGCCTCCGTTCCGTACGCGCCAATATGTTGCGGTCGATCATAACCGCCATGATTGTGATGTTAGGCATCATGGCGCTCGTAGGCGTGCTTACAGCCGTCGACGGCATCAAGGCGTCTATTACGTCAAGCTTGTCTTCACTGGGTGCGAATACTTTTAATATTACATCTAAAGAAAACCGGGGAACAAATACCCAGGGCGTTGTAGAAAAAAATTATCCACGGCTTACGATGGGAGAGGCGTTCCGGTTTCTGGAGCAATACGACGTTCCGGCGGTAACAGCTATACAGGCACAGATTACCGGCATTGCAGAAGTGAAACGAAAGTCGAAAAAAAGCAATCCCAATGTATTTGTGATGGGGATAACGCAGGATTTTTTCTCGTTAAAGGATCTTGAGTTTGCACAAGGTCGTGGGTTTTCGGAATTCGAAATTACCAATGGCGTTCCCGTAGCTGTATTGGGTCACAAGGTTTATAAATCTGTTTTTGATGACAATGAAAGCATCGAAAATCAAACCGTTACTTTTTCCGGTGTGCAGTTCAGGGTGATTGGGTTACTGCAGGAAAAAGGCGGGTTCAATGATGGCAGTTCTAATTTTGATAATATGGTTATGATTTCCATTGTGAAAGGAAATCAAATGTCAGGCGGACGCGGGCTTGATTATCGCTTAAGCGTTGGTGTTTCTGATCCTACATTAATGGAGTCTGCCATGGGTGAAGCTACGGGACTAATGCGTAATATCCGGGGCGATGCTGCGGGTAACCCGGATTCTTTTGACCTGAAGCGTAGTGAAACACTTGCTGAACTGGATAGCTTAACAAGCAAAGCACAGGTGGTTGGATTTCTTATTGGTATTGTAACATTACTCGGTGCTTCTATTGCACTCATGAATATTATGTTGGTGTCTGTGACGGAACGAACCCGGGAGATCGGTGTGCGCAAAGCGTTGGGTGCAACGCCTCTCCGTATTAAACAACAATTTGTTATTGAAGCTATTGTAGTATGCCTTATCGGCGGTGTTGCAGGCGTGATTCTCGGTATCCTCGTTGGAAATGTGTTTGCTTCGGTGTTAGGGAATAAAAACTTTGTTGTTCCGTGGTTATGGATGTTGATTGGATTTTCCGTTTGTATACTCGTTGGACTTATCTCCGGATATTATCCCGCGCGTAAAGCTTCAAGACTTGATCCGATAGAGTCATTGCGATTTGAGTAGGTTTATTTCGTCGCTATTGGAAGTACCAGGACTAACGGTACGCAAGGCTCGACGCAGTATGACTTTCGCAAGGCCCTGCGATTTAAGTTGAACCATCATGTCGTGTAAAATTATTAAGTGCAGTTGGCTCCCTTCAGGGATGAAGGGCGCGCGCTGGAGTCGCCCTACGAGATCAGGTTTAATATTCAATTCTTGTTTTACCCGATATTCATTCCCACAGGCCGAGAAATTTCTGTTATGGATTTGCAATCGTTTAGTAAAAATGATTGCGTAATAAAAAAAGGTTGCCTTATGCTGCGACAACCTTTTTTAAGTTGATAACGACTCTTTGAAAGTCAAACGTATTCCGCAAAATGCGTATAAATGTAGAGCTAGTTCCTCAAACTAGTATGATCTTGATTCGAGGTTATACATCACACCTTTGTAGTAGAAGTCGAAAATACTTTTTAAGATAGATCGTTTTTCAACATTTTGTTCCTCTACAAAATGACGGAGTACGTTGTTTTCATACAACATATACCAGCGTTGTCCTGGAATATCCCCAATTACTTTGTAAGGAAATGCTTTCCCCTGGTAATATACTTTGCTCATAGTGGTTGTTGGGTTTTAATCTGTGGAACCAACCGAAAATAATATGCCAGTTTAAAATCTTAGCTTCGTTCCCGAACGATTAGTCCGGTAGCCTGATAAGCCTTGCCATCCTGTTTTCTGGTAACTTTTAAAATGAGTTCAGCGTCAGGGTTGGTTTCGAGTAATTGTTGATCGTGTTCTGTCCAGGCGTATTCCGCCTTTGAAAGTCCACTTACGGCGATGGTGTCACCAACCGTGATATCAAGAATTCTACTTCTGTCGATCTGTACCAATAATTCAGAACTATCTATTTCGTAGGTCATGGCTAAATTGTTTTTACCGAGTGCCTAAATCTAAATGCCATTTCAAAGTTCATGGTTCAAAGTTCAAGGTTCAAAGTCCAAAGACCCTACCACCGGGTCCGATTGGCTTTGATAAAAAAGTAACTGCCATTTGTTTCAAGTTTGACGTTTGAGGTTTGAGGTTGGTTTTATGATAATTCATAGCTTACGTAAACTTCAAGAAGAACGAACAAAAGGACGTTGAAAAATCTCGTGAATCCATTGCGTTTCTTGATTCCTAAGTCTCCCTTTCACGGAGAGGAAGGAGTGAGGCCATAAAAAAAGATCCAGAAACGCAATGGATTATCCAGAATCGTCTTGAAGGTTTGCGTTTGGAGGTGTGTTAATTAGGAGTTCATGGTTCAAAGTTCAAGGTTCAAAATTTAAAGTTGGTGTTTTGATAACGAAGGGTTACGACATTGTTTGAAGTTTGATGTCTGAGGTTTGAAGTTGGATTCAGGGTTTCGACGTATGACGCTGCACATAGGGAATAGGTCTTGCGAATAAGTCCAGAAACTAAAAGTTCGAGGAAAATTATGGTGCTGGATTTCGAAAATTATGTAGGTTTAGAAATCAAACATAAAGTGCTCATCGTTTATGATTCAAATTTTGAAAGTTTGTCAAACCGCAAATATGAGAAACCCAGAACTTCCAACTTAGCTTTAACATGAAAGTTGCTTCCCTGAAAGAAATTAAGACCGAATTACAAACGCTCGAACAAGACCAGCTTGTTGAGCTTTGTATACGATTAGCAAAGTATAAAAAAGAAAATAAGGAGCTGTTGAACTACCTGCTTTTCGAGGCTCACGATGAGCAGAATTTCATTCAGGAAAATAAAGTGGAGATTGAAGAACAGTTCCGGTCTGTTCCTAAAGGGCATGCGTATTATGTAAAAAAGACATTGCGAAAAATTTTACGATTTGTAAATAAACAATCAAAATATTCAGGACAACCGCAATCCGAACTTGAATTGCGGATTTTCTTTTGTGTTCAAATGAAAGAAAATAAGATACCCATCCATCCAGGAACAGTGATCTTTAATTTGTATCAGCAACAGGTTAAAAAGATCAATGCGCTTCTGGAAAAACTTCCGGAGGATTTACAGTATGACTATCACCAGGAGATTACAAGAATGTAGTTAGGAGTTGCGAGCGACGAGCTGCGAGCCGCGAGCTGATTCATCGATTAAGGCGTTTTCTGCTAAGCGGCAAGCTTTTACACTTCACGCTATAGGCTACAAGTTGTTTACGACACTTTAAGCGTGTTCGATTCTCTAGCAAGGTTTGTTTCACTATTATTGATTGGATTTGAAAGGCACTACGTTGTTTTCGTAGCTAATAAACTTTTGGCAAACCAACATCAAACGTCAAACCTCAAACTTCGAACAACTTCTAAATCTCTTCCATTAGCAATACACAGGAACCTTGAACTTTGAACCATGAACCATGAACTTCCGTGGTGGCATTAGTTTATTTCTTTTTTCGGCATGGGATTACAAGAATATAAACAGAAGCGGAAATTCAGCCGAACACCCGAACCAACCGGTGGAAAATCTATTAAAAATAAGCTGCAATTTGTTATTCAAAAACACGATGCATCAAGATTACATTATGACTTCAGACTTGAACTAAAGGGCGTTTTAAAAAGCTGGGCGGTCCCCAAAGGTCCTTCGCTAAATCCGGCTGATAAACGCCTCGCGATGCTGGTAGAAGATCATCCATTCGACTACAAAAACTTTGAAGGGATTATCCCGGAAGGAAATTACGGTGCTGGTACCGTGATCATCTGGGATGAAGGGACTTATGAACCAATAGAAACAGAAGGGACTAAGTCAGAACAGGAAAAGCAGTTGATGAAAGATTTTGAAAAGGGATCGATAAAGATCAGAATGTTTGGACAAAAAGTAAAAGGAGAATTTGCCCTGGTGCGTTTGAAAGGAAAAAAAGATAACTCTTGGCTACTCATTAAACACCGTGACGACTATGCAACGGAGAAAGATATAAGGGACGAAGCGGCGTCGGTTGTTTCGGGTAAAACGATCGAGGAAATAACAACTAACACGGATGGAAAAGGTGCTAAAACTAAAAAGGCTACTACGTCCAAAACAAAAATAAATACAGGTGATAACGCTGACAAAACAGACTTGCTTACCAATATAAAGGCGAAAAAAGAAAGTGCATGCCCGGAAGATATCTTGCCCATGCTGGCAACCTTGGTTGATAAACCTTTTGATAAGAAAGAATGGTTATACGAAATTAAATGGGATGGCTTTCGCGTAATCAGTTATTGTAATGAAGGAAATATTTCGGTGCGTTCGCGTAACAATAAAGACTTCAGTAAGAAATTTTATCCGCTATACCAGGCCCTACAGCAATGGGGTGTAAATGCTGTGGTTGACGGAGAAATAGTCGTTGTTAACGAACAGGGTGTTCCAGATTTTAACGCACTGCAGGGGTGGCGAAGCGAAGCTGATGGTCAGTTAATATATTATGTGTTTGATTTGCTGTGGTTGGATGGGTATGATTTAATGAACGTTCCGCTGCAAGAACGGAAGGCATTATTGAAATCTATTTTGCCTGCTGAAGGAATACTTCGGATGAGTGAAAGCTTCGAAGCTTCTGGTGAAGAGGTTTATGCCCAGGCTGAAAAAATGCACCTGGAAGGAATTGTCGCAAAAAAAGCGGATAGTATTTATAAACCGGCAATCCGGTCGAAAGACTGGTTGAAGATAAAAACACAAAAACAACAGGAAGCTGTTATTGCCGGGTATACGCGTAACGAAAATACCAGGAAGAAATTTAGCGCCTTGTTGATGGGCGTGTATGAGAACGATGCTCTTGTTTTTATCGGGCCTGTCGGAACCGGTTTCGACACGAGCATGCAAACAGAAATCTTAAAAAAGTTAAAACCCCTGGAGTCAAAGCGATGTCCATTTGCAGAAGTTCCGGATTATAATAAGCCTTCGCGCTTCCGCCCCAATCCACCAAAGGCGGAGGTGGTTTGGGTAAAACCAAAAATTGTAGCTGAGGTGACCTATCGCGCCATGACCTCGGATGGTGCCATGCGCCACCCTTCATTCAAGGGATTGCGTGAAGATAAAGATCCACGTGACGTGGTACGCGAAAAACCCGTGGATACGCAGGAAGTTGTTGAAAACAACGATTCACCTATACGCGATAAAGTGATTAAGCCACCAAAGAAGGGGGAGCGTAAGACATTGTTAAATCCAGGTGATGAAACCCAGGTACGTAACGTGAACGGACACGATCTTAAGTTCACCAACCTGAGCAAAGTCTTTTGGCCGGAAGAAGGCATTACGAAGCGCGACATGTTGAATTACTATTATCAGGTGGTACCGTTCATGTTGCCTTATATGAAAGACCGGCCGCAAACACTGAATCGTTTTCCCAATGGGATTCATGGCAAAAGTTTCTATCAGAAGGATGTTACGGGGAAAGTACCATCGTGGATTGAGACGCATGAATATTTTAGCGAGGGCGATCAGCGTAAAAAACATTTCCTGGTTTGCACCGATGAAGCGAGCTTACTTTACATCGCATCGTTAGGTTGCATCGAAATGAATCCGTGGAGTAGTCGCACTCAATCACCGGATAATCCTGACTGGTGTATTATTGACCTTGATCCGGATGTAAAAAATACTTTTGATCAGGTTATTGAAGCAGCACAGGTAACGAAGCAGGTGTTGGATGGAATCGATGTGCCATCCTATTGCAAGACGTCAGGATCCACAGGGCTGCACATATACATCCCGCTGGGAGGTAAATACGTCTATGAAGACTCCAAGGAGTTTGGACGCGCCATTGTTAAGATAGTAAATGCGGAGTTACCCGATTTCACCAGTATTGAACGCAAAGTTACTGACCGCAAAGGGAAAATGTACCTGGATTTTTTACAAAACCGGCCGCAAGCCACGGTTGCCGGTCCCTACTCATTACGACCTAAGCCGGGAGCACCTGTATCCATGCCGTTGCATTGGGATGAAGTTAAAAAAGGTTTGCAGATTAGGGATTTTACAATTAAAAACGCCATAGAAAGGCTGCGCGTTGAAGGTGATCTTTTTAAAGGCGTTCTTGAAGAAGGTATCGACATCAATCAGGCTATGATTAAAATGATGCAGGTTTTCGGAAAGGTGTAGTTATATTGTGTTTTAAAGGCACTTTGAGAAATAGAAACTACGTTTTCTATCCATATTACGTCGTTAACAGACTTGACAGCGGTATTAATTCGGATAAATCGCCAGATTATTGTCGAAAAAAGAATACCCCACGCTTAAATATGCGTTAAAAGCTTCAAAGTTGTCCTAAAACTTTTAACCATGAACTTTGAATGCATAATTTGTTGTTAACTGAACAGAACTTCTTAACTTCACACAAATACACTTTTTACAGGAGGTTTATACTACAATGAAAATACTACGAAGCTGGAGAGAACAGAAAATTATGCTCAAATGGAGATTCCCGAATTTATCCGATGAGGATTTCCAGGATCCGGATAAAGAAGTTTTTCTGAAAAGACTTCAGGAGAAATTGGGTAAAACCAAATCTGAATTGGAATTAATCCTCGCTGAACTTCAGCTTTGCTGAATCCATTTCCCGATAAGTATTTATCGGGATTCCTTTCTTTCTAATCAATTATTTGCAAACAACTGCCCGGTTTTATAGGCGCCTGCGAGTGCCATGGGTATTTGTGCCTGGGCTTCGATCACCATCGCCCGTGCGCGTTGTGCCTGTGCGATCATTTCCTGTTCAAAAGCCACTGCCATCGATCTTCTTTCTTCTGCCTTAGCTTGAGCGATACTTAAATCTGCTCTGGCCTGATCCATCTGAAGGATCGCACCAATATTTTGACCTATATGGATATCTGCAATATCTATTGAAAGGATATTAAACGCGGTTCCTGTATCGAGGCCGTTGGCGAGTACTTCTTTTGAAATATCTGATGGGTTGCCTAATATTTCCTGATATCCGGATGCTTTGCCGATGGCGGAAATTATCCCCTGGCCTACACGTGCTTTAATGGTTTCTTCTCCCGAACCGCCAACCAGTTGTTGGATATTTGCCCTTACGGTTACACGTGCCTCGGTAATGAGCTGAATGCCTTCAATTGAAACACCAACAATGGATGGTACAATAATCACATAGGGTGTTACAGAGACTTGCACAGCCTTCAGTACGTCACGACCGGCCAGGTCAATTGCAGTAGCGTGTTTAAAGCTTAGATTCAGATTAGCTTTATCAGCCACAATCAGGGCTTTAATAACATCGGTCAGACTTCCATTCGCCAGGTAATGCGTTTCAAGTAGATTTGAAGTGATCCCCTGAATTCCAGCTTTATTAGCCAGAATCATGGACTGTACGATCAACGTAGGTGGAACTTTCCGAAACCGCATCACAATCAACGTAAGAAGACTGATGTCAACACCGGAAAATTGAGCTGTAATCCAGAGGTTAATCGGAATCAGATAGAAGAACAGGATCAATCCAATGAGCGCAAACCCGATCCACGCAAAGCCTAAATATTCTTCCATAGGGGTAGGGGAATAATGTATCTTTGAAAGGTAGTGTTTCTTTATGGTGCATTTTCTGTTTGCATCACAAATACTTTGTATGAAAGAATATTGAAATCTACGTAGAGCTTTCCAGACAAAGTCAAAAAAATATAAGTATCCAAAACGTGAGAACGGTTAAATTCAGCTATCTTGAACCGGTTGTTGGATTATCACGGGAAATTATTTGAGGTTGTTGTACGTGATTTGAACTCCCTGATAGAAGTCAATTGATAAATCGCTTTTCATTCTGATAAAATGAATTCGCCTAAACCGCCTTTCGAAATTGGTCTTGTCATGGCGGGTGCCGTTTCCGCCGGTGCTTACACTGCAGGTGTTATCGATTACCTGTTAGATGCGCTTGATGCCTGGCATTATGCTCAAAAAAACAATCCAGCTATACCACAACATCAAGTATGTATTCGTGTGATGTCTGGTGCCTCCGCGGGGGGCATGACACTTGCTATCGCCGCGATTGAGATTTTGCGACGTGCAAATCACCCAGAGGCTATGCGCCAGAAAGGCTACCAATCGTTGATGTACCAGGCCTGGGTAAAAAAGATCGACATCAGGGAAATGCTGAATACCAATGACCTGAAGAACAATGAACCCCTCAGGTCACTTCTCGATGCCACAGTCATTGATCACCTCGCTAACGAAGTGATTGATTCGGAGCGGATTCCTCCTTTTAAACAACTGCCATACATCAGTCCTGAGTTGAAGTTATACCTTACGTTGAGTAATCTCCGCGGCCTTCCTTACGAATTCAAGATGAAAGGGGAAAGCGGATTGCCATATGGTATGATGGACCATTCCGATTACCAATATGTGGAGTTGAAAGCAGATATACCGAAAAGCGACTGGATCAAATTACGCCACGCTGCTGTTGCTACAGGCGCTTTTCCCGTAGGACTTGCAAGCCGGTTAATCCAGCGCGATATGCATGAATATAAAACGCGCGTTTACAAAGATGGCCGCGATGTTTCAGGTTTAATGAAAGTGGAGGATAGCAAAAATCATACGTACAACTTTGTGGCTGTTGATGGTGGCGCCCTCAACAACGAACCGATTGAACTGGCGCGTTCTACCTGGGAAAGAGCTACCGATGAAGAAAAGGCACGCATAAAAACCTATGATGATTTCAAAGAAGTTCGTCGGCTCATGGATATCCGGGCGCAGGCTGTTCCGCATGCGTTGGTGATGATAGACCCTTTTCCTAACACAGTTGAGCCTGGTAAGAATGCCACGGATGATGACACGGCTTTAATCAATACTATCGGTCCGATCATCGGCGCTTTGATGAATCAAAGTCTTTTCAAAACAGAAGAGTTATTTCGTGCTGCAGACCGTCACACCAATGATCGGTTTCTCATTGCGCCGGTGCGTTATACCAATACGGATACGCTGGCAGATCATGCGATTGCCTGTGGTTTTTTTGCAGGCTTCGGTGGATTTCTTGCTGAAGAGTTTCGTGAACATGATTACCTTCTCGGGCGGAGAAATTGTCAGCGGTTTCTCGAACGTTATTTTGTGCTCCCAAAAAAGAAAGCAATTGAACTGGGATGGCCCATCGTGGAGTCGTATGTTATTGAAGATCCGCATGAAGAAGATCCTGAACTCAAACTAAAGTATCCGGTTATTCCGGTAATCAAAGGAAGCTACGCAGGAGCGGAGCAGGGCAAAGAAAACCCATGGCCCGTCTATAGAAAAATCCGGTCACACGATTTTAAAACAGGCTTGAATAAGCGTGTACCGGCAGTTATAGAAAAAGCTTTCCCATTGGGTTGGCTTAGTTCGGTGTGGATCTCACTACTGATTGGTTTTGCCGGTACCGTTACCATTGCAGGTGAATACCTGAAAACAGTCCAGGTAATGTGTGATTGTAACGCATGGATACCCGGATTGGAAAACATCTACGTCGTGATTTTTCAGGTTTTGATGCTATGCGTTTTTTTGGCCCTGACCGGTTTACGCTTAGCTAAAATACTAATCTTCAAAAAAATCAAAAACAAGATATTCAAACTACTTTTATCGCACATGAGAAATTGGGGAATCTCCATTGAGTAACGCCTCTGTATTAAGACTATCGCTTACCAGATGTACGTGGCTCGTTGAGGGAATTAAAGGGTGTGCGATAGAGAGTAATACCCGTACCTTCATGCGCGATCCTGACATCAGGGAATTGATCGCTAGATTCTAAGGGTCACTAGTACGCGTTTGCAAAATAATTCACGAAGGCACATCGGCCGCCTTCGTGAAATTAAGGAAGTTATTTATTGCCCGGATGAATGCTAATAATTTGATTACTTCGCGTACCTCAATACCGATGTAATTACCTTGCCGGATAGCATTTTTTGATTTTCATCGTTTTGAATATAAGCGTAGTCAGCAGGATTTGATAGATAACCCAATTCCAGAATAACTGCAGGGATCTTATTGTTTCTAAGTATGTAAGCATTTGATTTCTTAATTCCATTAACATTAATCCCAGCTACAGTGCTGAGCTCGTTAACGAGTCCTTCCGCAAAGCGTTTACTTTCTCTGAATTTATTATTGTTTTCACTTATCGTGCATTCAATGCCTCTTGCTGTAACATCTTGTGCATTATAATTGGCATGTATAGAAATGAAAAGGTCGGCTTCATAACGCGTCGAGAATTTGGCTCGTTCCTCAAGCGTTAAGGCTTTATCAGTGTTACGCGTCATGATTACCTTGATGCCTTTTTCTTCTGCTGCTTTTTGTAAGTGTTTCGCTATAGAGAGTGCCAGTTCTTTCTCGCTTGTACCAGCGGTGGTTTCGGCTCCGGTATCATGACCGCCATGTGCAGCATCAACAACGATCATAATCTGATCATCATTTGCTGGGTTTAGATGGGGTTGGATTGGTTCCATGTGGATAGAGAAGGCGAAAAACAACGTACTGACTACTGGAATTAAAGCAAGGTAGAACCAGGCATACTTACGGGAGGTCTTGTTTTTAGTCATCATAATGATTCTGTTTTTAATAGTTGTGGAATAAAAATTACTGGTCGATGAAAAGGGTTTATTTTGAATCTGCCGCATCAGGCAGTTAAGATATGCTTCCAGAGGAGCGCCTTCCGCAAGGGTAGAAGCATCTGCTTTATATTCGTGTTGAACTTGCAAAGATCGCTTATAGCATAGCATAACTGGATTGAACCAGAGCAAAACGTGGGCGGTTTCTACAATAAACAAGTCAATCCAATGGCGTTGACGGATGTGGGCCATCTCGTGTGCAACGATCATTGGGTTGATATCATGTGATGGTAGAAAAATAAAATTGAAAAAGGAAAATGGTTCGGCGATGTCACCTCTTACCATTGTAAACTGATCCATAATCTGGGTCGTTGACCGTTTTTTTATCTTAAGGATTCGGTTTACCGACGAGAAAAAACGGAAAGACATAAAGGCAACGCCAGCACAATACAATGACATCAATAGCATGAAAACATCAAAAGTCGTGTCTTGATTCACTACGATTGGTTTGAAATTCGTGAGGTCGTTGCCATTTGGCGTGGCTGAAATAAATTCTTCTGTCCACCCATCGTAATCAATGGGTACTGTTTCGACATGCAGTATGGGAAGTAAAAAGGAAAACAAGATTGCGGCCAAAAGATAAAAGCGGTTGACCGTAAAAAATGTTGTGGTTCTAAACAACGCCCAATACATGATATAGAATGCCACGAGACAAATACTCACTTGAAGTAGGTAGAGGGTTCCTTCCATATTATTTCTTTTTAGACTTCAGTTTTTTAATTCGCTCGTCTATGAGTGATTTAATCTCCTCCAGTTCGGAAACATTAAGTTTACCATGCGTAAAGAAGGATGCGAAGGAGGAAGGCGATCCGTTGAAATAATTGGAAATAATTGGTTTAACCCGATGCTGGAAATAGTCTTTCTTTGAAATCAGCGGATAGTATTCATTAATCTTTCCATACGTTTTAAATCCAATAAATGCTTTCTTTACCAGCACCCTGATCACGGTGGATACCGTAGTGTATGCTGGCCTCGGTTCAGGATATTGTGCTATGATATCCTTCAGGAACCCCCGTTCCATCTCCCATAAATACTGCATAACCTGTTCTTCAGCCTTCGTCAATGCTTTGTGTGCCATGATGTAAACTTATGACTATAAATATAGTAATACAACTATATTTATAATTATTATTTATCAAGATACGTTCGGGGAGGGCGTCGCGCTATCCGCTATATTTCTCTCGTTCCATTTCGCAACCCACCACACAACCACGGGATGCCGCTTCTATCGCTCGTGGTGCGTACAACCGCCGTGACGGGCAATGCGTGTGTTAGTTTGTGAGGGCTTTTTAATTTAGATAGTATGTTTACGTTAATTATGAATGTTTTCAGCCTTTCGTTGCATTCTCTTATTTTAATTTTGCTAACTTGATTTCATTCTATAAATAAACATCATGAAAAGAAGAAGCTTTATAAAGAATGCCAGTACTGCTGTCGCGGGAGGTTTATTGATCACACCTACGTTGGTGAACGGAGCCTTACGGCTTGTCTCAGTTAATGATAAAATCAACATTGGTGTAATTGGGTGCAACGGCATGGGTTGGTCTAATATCAATTCACTACTCAAGATGAGCGATGTTAACCTCATTGGTATTTGTGATGTTGATGAAAATGTAATTACCAAAAGACAGCAGGATTATGCTAAGCTTCGTTCAAATAAAGCTAAAGCATATAAGGATTATCGTGAACTGCTGAATAATAAAGATATCGATGCTGTCGTGATCGGAACGCCCGATCATTGGCATTGCCGGATGATGGTTGACGCAGTACAGGCGGGAAAACATGTTTACGTAGAGAAGCCAATCGCAAACTCAATCGAAGAATGTAACATCATGGTTGAAGCCCAACGTAAAACAGGTAAAGTGGTGCAGGCCGGGCAATGGCAACGCAGCGGACCTCATTACCGGAAAGCAATCGAAATGGTTCAGTCGGGTGTGTTGGGTAAAATCCGATTGGTTAAAGTATGGGCTTATCAGGGCTGGATGAAACCTGTTCCTGTGGTACCCGATTCAGCACCACCAGCAGGTGTCGATTATAAATCATGGCTTGGTCCAGCTCCGACACGACCATTTAATAAAAATCGTTTCCATTTTGATTTTCGGTGGTTCTGGGATTATGCAGGAGGCTTAATGACGGATTGGGGAGTGCACGAGATTGACATCGCTTTGTATGCCATGCAGGAATCTGCACCAATATCGGTGATGGCCTCGGGTGGTAAGCTTGCCTATCCGGACGACGCATCTGAAACACCGGATACACTCCAGGCTTTGTTTCAGTATAAAAATTTTAATATGCTGTGGGAACATGCTACCGGTATTGATGCCGGTCCATACAACAGGAGGGAAGGAATCGCTTTTATTGGTAACAACGGAACATTGGTTGTGGATCGTGGCGGTTATGAAGTGATCGTTGAACGAGAAGCACAAGGATACGCGAGCACAGGAGATCCAAAAATGAAACCGGTAGAGGCTTTCAAAAAGCCCGGTGAATTAAACTACCTGGATTTACATACCCAGAATTTTATTGATGCAGTAAAGAAGAACGATCAATCCGTACTGAACACACCAATTCAATCGGGAAGTGTGGCTGCAATCAATGCGCAGATGGGTAACATTGCCTATCGAACCGGTACCAAGGTTTTTTGGAATCCAGCTAAAGGTGAATTTGAAAATAATGCTGAAGCAAATAAACTGGTTAAGCCTGAGTATCACAATGGATGGGAATTACCTAAACTTTAATATTAAGTTAAGTCATTTCCCAAACCTCAACTTCTGCAATTTCTTCTATGAAGTCAGTGAGCTTTTGTATCACAGAATTTACGGAAGAACACGGAACGATTTGATTTATTTATGGTGTTCTTCGCGCCACTTCGCGTCTCAGCGTCTTTGCGGTAAAAAATCGCTCACCTTCGAAAGAAGTACAAACTGATGCTGTGAGCAAAGTAGGTGAAGAATATTCCCCCGCGTTGCTTAAGTTTGTGTACTAATTATTCGTTTATGAATGAACATCTGTATAATTCCTATTCTTTCCTGTTAGAACGTACTGCCAAAAGAGTAAAGCAATTCGCACAGCAGAGATTCAAAGACATGGGATTTCAGATTACCGTTGATCAATGGAGCGTGTTGAAAAACCTTTACGAGTATGAGGAGATGAAACAAAATGAACTCGCGGAAATCCTTTTTAAAGACAATCCAACGCTAACCCGCATCATCGATATATTGTGCGAGAAAGGGCTTACCATCCGAACCGTTCATCCCAATGACCGCCGCAGCTTCATTGTGCAGCTTACCAAGGAAGGTGAAAAAAAGGTTCAGCAGTTAACGCCGAAGGTAAATGCCATCAGGCTTCAGGCGTGGAATGGGCTTTCTGAAAAAGATTTTAACCAGTTCAAAAAAATTCTCAACACTATTTACGATAACCTGGAGCCGGAAACCGAACCTTAGCGGCGTTTATTTCGTATTATAAATGTTAGTGTACTAATAATTATTGCACTACATTTATACCATGATCAACACAGATATTTGTATTATCGGAGCCGGTCCGGTAGGGCTTTTCGCCGTTTTCGAGGCCGGACTTTTAAAAATGCGTTGCCACCTTGTCGACGTATTACCCCAGATAGGAGGTCAGCTTTCTGAAATCTATCCCAAAAAGCCGATCTATGATATTCCGGGCTATCCGGAAATAAAGGCACAGGAACTGGTAGATAACCTGATGAAGCAGATTGAGCCCTTTAAGCCAACTTTCTCGCTTGGTGAGCGCGTTGATCAATTTCAACAGGAAGCCGATGGCAGCTTTATCCTTTCGACTTCCGACGGAACAATCATTCACAGTAAAGTGGTTGTGATCGCCGCTGGCCTTGGATGTTTCGAACCTCGAAAACCGGAACTTCAAAACCTCGAACACTTCGAAGGCAGGGGCGTTGTTTATATGGTGAAAGACCCTGAACTCTTCCGCGACAAAAAACTTGTGATTGCCGGAGGTGGTGACTCGGCTTTGGACTGGACGATTTTTCTTTCCAATGTTGCAGAACGCGTAACCCTTATTCACAGGAATGAATCTTTCCGTGGCGCTCCTGATTCAGCTGAGAAAGTTGTTGAATTGGCCAGGAAAGGAAAGATCAATTTAGTACTTAGTTCAAATCTGCGGTCGGTTAACGGTAATGGCACTGTGAAATCCGTTTCCTTCGTGAATAAAGAAAAGTTAGTCGAGGAAGTAGACGCAGATTATTTGATACCACTTTTTGGTCTTAGTCCGAAATTAGGCCCGATAGCTGGCTGGGGTTTGAACCTGGATAAAAATGCAATTGCAGTAAACACCGTTGACTATGCAACAAATATTCCAGGCGTTTTTGCGATTGGCGACATCAACACATATGAGGGAAAACTAAAACTCATACTTTCCGGTTTTCATGAAGCTGCGCTTATGGCGCAAAGCGCCTTCACGTTCGTCTACCCGGAACAAAAGTTAAGTTTCAAGTACACTACCGTCAATGGTGTTAATGCTTTTTGATTCATTCACACGTACGACTTCATGATGATTACATTTGAGATCAAAAACAGAGAACAAAGTCAGGTGATAGAAATTCCGGAAGGAATCAACCTGAGTTTGATGGAAGTACTAAAAGCATCCGATTATCCGGTTCTTGCTACCTGTGGTGGTATGGCGTTGTGTGCAACTTGTCATGTTGAAATCGAAAGAGGCGAAGACAACATCCCCGCTGCTACTGATATCGAGCTTGATATGATCGATACCCTGCCTGACGCCTCCGATAGGAGTCGCCTGGCATGCCAGATCCGTGTAAACGAAAACCTTCAAGGTGCAACTATTGTTTTGAAAGGTTAGTAGTTCATGGTTCAAAGTTCATGGTTTGTGGTTCAAAGTTGATTTCGAAAACGATGGGCTTGTGCCAATTGTTTGAAGTTTGACGTTTGAGGTTGGTTGTCGATAACTGATTGGTGTGTACCTCGTACCCCTTTCACCTTGTACTTCGTACTTCGTACCTTCACCTCATACCTTTCACCTTGTACTTCGTACTTTGTACCCAGTACCTTTATAACACGAATCTATAGGTAAACTTCATCAGAAAAATGTTGTATGCTTTCTCTGAAAAATGGAGGCTGTATCTGTTGTGATCAGGATCCTTATCATAGAAAGCTCCGTTGCGTTCTTGCGTCCAGACGAGAAATAATGTTGAGCCAGGGATGTATTCCCAGCGGATCACCATATTTGACCGGAACTGACCAAAGTTAAAATCGGGCTTTTCAAAACTGTAATCCCGCATGCCGTTCCCGTCTTCATCAACATGATATTCGTCGTCAATAAGGGTTAATGCTGAATTTGGCACATAGGCAAAGCGTTGTGTGTAGGCACCAGCGTTTGCATCGGTGATTGTTTTAAAGCTTTTATACTTACCAGAACTTCCAAAAGGTTGGCCCCAATACTGCAGGGAAAGGTTTGGCGTGAGCATGTAGGTAACCCGTAACGAAACGAGGGCAATCGTCTGGTCAATCTCACCCACGAGGTAACGTGTTTTTCCATTTTCTTCCGGAGCGGCTACCCATTGCATTTCATTCCGGTTGCGGGAAACACTTGATGCGACAGTTACATTCAGCGCGTTTATCGGGCGAAATGTCAGACCAATGCTTGCATAATTATTTCGGGCATAATGTTTTTCTCCCTGATAAGTTTCACCGTACAACTCGCCATATAATTTTTTGCGACTATCCGAACCAATGAATCCCCAGTAGGAGATACCCCCGGGGTAACGAATGGAAGGTCCGCCACGCAAGTCTGCATTTGAAATCGTATGTTCCTGCCAGGTAAATCCGCCTGATATGGTCCAGAAATTTTTGAATTGTGTGTGCGCATTTACGTTATAGCCTGAACCTGTATTTCGTTTTCCAAAATCATAATCGCGCCATTGGTTGATGTTGTATCGTTGCCACCGTGTAATTCCCTTCGGTTGCAGTACCCTGTATTGCATCCAGAACCACTGGCTAATGTTATCGGTCTGGGCAAGAAAGCCAATATCATTAAGTTCATATTCGGGTGATTGCCACAAAACCCCAAGGTCGGAAACGAGATTCCCGCTTTTTTTTCCAATCATAATTTGTCCACCTGTTCCAGTAAGCGAGGTACGGTTTGAATCATATCGCGTGTAGTTGTTATCAGGTCGTTGAAAATATCGTTCCGATGAACGCTGTGTATGATGGATAGACGCCTTACTACCTTTCACATAGCTGAAAGAACTTCTTCCGCTGATGTAATACGTTCGTTTTTTCCAGTGATGTAAAAAGTCAACCCCTCCGGTATACGCATCATCATGCAGCAGGTTTAGACGATCGTTTTCAATTCGCCGGTTTGTTGATGTGAGAATAGCACCAATGATCGTATTGCCTTTGTTAATATCTTGTTGTGCCCGCGATACAAAATAATTTGTAAGCGGTTCTGTAACCTCAGTTCTTTTATCGCCAAGGCTGTCGATTCGTGCGTATTCCTTTTGTGTCACACTTTCAAGCAAAGCCCATGAAAATCCATGTTTGTTTTTCCCGGTAATTTTTGCCGCGCCTAGTATCGTTGTGTTTCGATTAGCTTTGATATGCTCTTCAATATCGTCTTCACCGTTTTGATCAGGATCCGCTTCTATCTGCGGTGGCCGGCCAATCCTGCGTGAGTAAAATAAATTGTTGTTGTTGGTAACGCTAACAGGAAAGTTCAAAGTGTTATTTCCCTCAGTAAAAAACGGTCGTTGTTCGCGAAAGTAAAGTTCGAATGCGGAAAGATTTACCTGAGACGGGTCGGCTTCCACCTGACCAAAATCCGGATTGATGGAAAGGTCGAGGGTGATGTCGCTGGTAAGGCCGATCTTTGCATCAAGGCCGGCATTTATAGAAGCTGCCTTTCCCGTCTGATAAGGGTTTTCTTTTTCACGTTGAAATTTTTCTGCCTGTGTAACGAGGAATGGCTGGACCTCAAGTTGCTTTTGCGGTTTAATCCCTTTGATGCCATTCATTTCACCGAAAAGGTGAACCCATCCACCAGCATCCGGAGGAATGTATTGCCAGATGGATCGTTCCTGGTTACGAAAAAAAATCCTTGTGATCTGGAGACCCCAACGCAGTTCTTCTTTTTTTGCAAACCTGAGTTGGCTTAGTGGAATTCTGAATTCTGCAATCCACCCTTCAGCATCAATACGTGTTTTAAGATACCAGATCGGATCCCATCCCGGATCCCAGTTGTCACCATTATTAGAGACATATTCATCTCCTTTTACCCCGGAAACAGAAGCCGTAAAAGAGAATGCGGTTCTTTTATCGTAATAGCTATCGATATTAATTTCAACCATGTCGCCTTCAAAGGAGTCGCGTCGTGACATCCGTTTCATTATTTTATCCGGTTTCGGATCCAGGCACCGTATGCCTACATAAAGATTTTTGTCATCATACAGAATCTTGAATTTGGTTTGTACGGAAGCAGGCTTTCCTTTGTCCGGATCAAGCTGACGAAAATCTCCGCCTCCCCAAGAGACCTGATTCCACGCCGCATCATTAAGTTGGCCATCGATGTTCGGAGGCTCTCCCTGGATTCGTGCAGTTGAATATGTTTTTAGGGTATCCGGTCGTTGGCTTTTTGATAATCCTTTTGCATTCTCGTCTTGCGCAAAAGCAGAACTTAAGCAGCAGGTTAGCGTCAGGATTACAAGCGGTTTCATGATTTATGGCTAAGGGCCTTACTATAATACCCGTTTTATTCACAGCATACGTAAAAGCGATACAAACTATTCATCTTTTTTGATACGTGGTTTATCAAAGACGGAATTCCGGTTAAAACGTTGCTTCAGTGGTCGTTATTGTTCATAGCTCAAAGTTCATGGTTCAAAGTTGGTGTCCAATAACGAGGAGGTTACGACATTGTTTGAAGTTTGATGTCTGAGGTTGAGGTTTCTCTGAAAACGACGCGATAGCGAGATTGTTTGAATGTTCCTGGCCATACTTGAAAGATGGAACAACACGAATTGCCCTCCTTGATTAAGGCCTTGATTAAGGGGGATGTTCAGCGAATGGCTGAACGGGGATGGTTAAAACGCTTCATCTCATTTTTACCCCTGGACATGTTAAGTCACTATATTGAGTACCTCTCGTACCTCGTACCTCGTCTTTACTGTTGATTAGCAAAAAAAGGATCATAGCCGAAGCCATGATCCTTTTCTTTAAGAACTATAATAGTTTTGTTAATCCATTGTTATTCCCTTTCGTTGCTGGTGATGATTTTGTTTTCACCAACATCGTTAAGGCTTGATTCGTCTTCAACTTTAACGATTTCTTCTTTTTCACGGTCTACGTAAAACATTTTGCCTTTATGTTCATATACCACCTCGTTCATCGGTCCTTCTTTTGATTCTATTACTTCAATCTCGGGTCCGGAGGCGATTCCTTGCTGACGGCTCTCATCGTTAGTGTTCGCGTCCATTTGAGTATCATCATCAGTAGTGGTTTCATTGATCGCATCACCTGTTCGTTCTGCGCCACGATCCATGGCATCACCTGTTTTCTCCGCGCCTTGTTCTACAGCATTACCAGTATCTTCTGCACCTTCTTCGATAGCATTACCAGTATCGTCAGCACCTTCTTCAATGGCACTGCCTGTATCCTGGGCCCCTTCTTCAATGGTATTGCCGGTTTCCGCTGCACCTTCTTCTATTTCTGAACCAGTTCTTTCAACGCCTTGTTCGATATTATCACCAGCACGTTCAGCGCCACGCTCAACATCCTCCCCGGCATCTTCCGCATCATTACGGAGTTGATCGCTGGTGTTTTCGGCATCCCGTTCAACTTCATCGCCAGTGTCTTCGATTTGTTCTTCAGTTTGATTAACATCATCCCGCAAGCTATTGTCGGTTGCGTTATTATCATCTTGTACTTGTGCCATTGCGCCTATGCTGAAAAGAAATGCAGCGCATGTGATTAAGAATATTTTTTTCATAATGTATCAGTTTAAATGTGACATGTTTCCTTTTACAGATAAACTTTTGTACCAAAAAAGACAGTGCGATTGAAAAACCAGATAATAAGAAAAAAACCGCCCGGACATACAGGTTACGCGGTATTTGGAATGATTTGATTTTCAGAAATTTTTATGAATCGTTTTAACTGCTGAAAAAGTCAACAACGCTGTGCCCATTTATACACAATCCAATCAGAATAACGTGTGTGATTTTAACGAAGGATCGTAATTCGTTTTGAATGGGTTGATTGGCCATTGTGTATTCGCAAAAGATAAACGCCTTCAGCAATTGCGGGGGATAGCAGTAACTCCATGACCTGTTGATTGCTTGTGCCACCCATACGAACGTGTTCACGACCATAGGCATCTACTAATTCAATTGAAAAAGGTCCGCGAAACGATTGCTCGAAATTAATAACAACTTTTTCACCTATGGCAGGGTTAGGAAAAACGGAAAATGTAAAGTTCTCCTGATTGCTGATTCCCGTTATGACAGGTGGAACTTCGCCTGGTGGTATCGTACCCTCCGTTACAGTAACAGGGGAAGACCATTTGTTCCATTCGTTTTCTGCAGGGGACGAAGATATCCTGCTAAATCTTGCGCGGTATGCACCAGGCTCAACTGCTTTGTGTTTATTGGTTGTAGCATCTGCTATTGTTTCACCATCTTTTTCCCATTGATAAGCGAGAAACCCTTCTGCCAGCGTTAACATCGGATACGCGTTTTGGCCTCTGTCGATCGTTTTTAAATTAAATAAGGGATGGATGTCCGATTTGTTTTTAGCTAACATCCAGGAGAAAAAATGCTGGTCTCCATACGCCAGGTTCCAGACATTGTGACCCGCGGTCGGGTAAATAGTATATTTGGTGAGACCACCGTTGTCCTCAAATTTTTTCAGCAGAGATTCTGTATAAGCTGGTGTTGGTTCCGGATCAACGCCACCTTGAAATGCCCAGATTGGAATGTGAACAACCTTACTTTGGAGTTGGTGATAAAAAATGTTTCCGGCTTCCCGTACTGCCGACATTGGTAGCGCGGCAGCAAAAAGCCATGGTGCTCTTTTAATGGCTTCGTAGGTCGCATATCCGCCGATGGATAATCCATGAATATATATTCTGTTCTCATCGATATTATACTTTTCACAATGGAGTTGGACAAGGCGAATCATATTTTCCACGGACAGTGAATCCCAGATGTTAAACATTTGCGGCATGAGTACAAACCCCGGAAAAGCACGGTCGGGTAAGGTTGGGTCATCAGGCAATTTGTTACCAGCGCGGTTACGGGCATCGAGATGGGGACCTGCTCCGATATTCAAATGGTCATCGTTATTCAGGAGCCGATGATCTGCTGCTGTAGGTGCTGGCGGATCATTAGCATTGGGATCATAATCCCAATCGGCATGGTAACAGTCCTCGTAATAACAATTACCGGGTTCTCCGGCGCCATGCATGAGGACAATTAATGGATATCCATTCTCATAAGTTGACGAATATTCAATCGGTTGTAATAACCGGTAGTTCATTACAAACTGGTCAGTGGCACCGTTCTTCATGCGCATGTTTCCTTCACCATAAGGGCTTGTATCCCAATGCGTCAAATCAAGATATGTATTGGTTTTTACGCCGGGTGCGCTTTCGCGGAAGCTAAAGGTAATTCCTTCCTCTAAATAGTAATATTGTGAAGCTGAAATGCTGGTTCGGATATCAAGCGTACCGTACGGCATATTTGTGTTGTATAAGTAATCCGGTTTTACCTGCGCATTCGCGAACAGAAAGAAAAGGGAGAATGATAAAAGGAGGGTGGTTTTCGTTAGCATGGTTGAAAGCATGGGTCTACAGGTCACCGTAAAAAATTATACCTGCAATTCCCCAAGATTGCCAAACGACAGGACGCGTCTAAAAGTGGGAATACAACTTGTCTTCCAGGCGGAAGCGTTGTAGTGTGGTGTTATCGGTTCACACATTTGCTGACTTAAGATTTCATCCTTCCCCATGATAAGATCTACTATGCCAGAGGAATTCACAATCGCACCGTGAAAATGCTGCCTTTTGTGTGGGTTGATTCTACTTCAATTGAACCATTTAGTTTAATTACTGCTTCCTGTGTGATGAACAAACCCAGGCCGCTGCCGGTAGACCGGTCTGAGCCACGGTAGAACATATTAAAGATTTTTTTCTGATTTTCAGGGCGCATACCGATCCCGTTATCCTGAACAAAAAAGCCTGGTTGAGTTTCGTTTATTCCAATTTCGATAAAGGGAAAATCTTTTGTGAAATCGTGGTACTTGATGGCATTGCTGATGAGGTTGCTTAAGATTATGGTTAACCTGATACGGTCGGATTGAACATTGTGATCGACCGGAATAGTGTTCCGAAAATCGATTCGGTTCGCATCCTGGTTGAATCGAAGACTATCAATTACTTCGTTTGTGAGCTGCTGCAGGTTTACGGTTTCTATGGTGGTTTCTGTTCGTGCATTGCGTGCGTAATCAATGATCTCCCGGATAAAATGATCTTGTGCATTTACCCTTCCCTGGATTAACGTTAGGATATGGTTCATTTCGCCAGGATCATTGGACAGTTTTGCAATGTTGATCAAACCAAGAATGGAACTTAACGGCGAACGAAGATCGTGAGACACGCTGTAAACGAAACGGTCCAGCTCCTTATTAACTTTCTGAAGTTGTCTGTTCTTTCGCATCAGGTGTGTTTCAGATACCTTGTTGAGGTTCATCAAAAAGTAAACGATAAGTACGGAGACCGTAAGTGAAATAAAGTAGTTGGCAACAAAACTCGTCTTAATGTATTGATCGGATGGTCGTGGTAACTGCATCGGACGAAAGTCGCCGTAAAAAGCAATAAGGAAAAGAAGGGTCGTCATGCAGGCAAGTGCAATCCCGGTCCTATAATGTTCAAATGCCAGCATGGCGAATGAACCAATGGCAGCGGGAATAAAGAACAAATACACGCCCGTTTCAAGCGGATCATTCAAGGCAATCCAAAATACAACAAGGTTACCCGATGCCATTAAGATCACTTTGGCTGTTTTGAAATGCTTTTTGCGAATAAGTACTAAACTGATTACAGGTATAATCAGGAGAATAAGGTAGGTTGGCAATGCGTAATAGACGTTGTTCGATACGTCAAGAACCGTGTAAATGACGGCGACAATCATACTGATTAGGGCAAGATATCCGGTTAACATCAATCGCTTGAATTCGGCGCGCGACGCAATCAGTTCTTTTCCAATGATCAGATCCCGAAGTTTCAAAGCAGTTATCGGCTTGGTATGATAAAAATCAATTTACTAAATAGTTAAGAAATATTCTTTTGCGCGTTTGCAAACGATTTCTTAGTTGATAAAAATAATTAGGCCAATACAAGGAAAACTTTTTGTTTCTATGGACGTATCCTGTAAATAATCCGCGGTAAGCTGCTACACTTAGGTCTTACAACCGGCCACCTACTCCCGTACCCCATACATTCTGCTTTTAATCGGTTAAAACCACATGTTAAACAAGTTTTTGTTCGTTGTCTTACTCACTTTACTCATTGTGCTCTCAGTATATGCCCTGTATCAGCGAGACGAGGCAACTCGGTGTAAAAAGGCGCTTCAGGCGGCGCATGAAGTGGAGTTGAATTATGAAATTGAAAGAGAGCGCCAGTATTCACTTGCTATCGAACTCAGAAGGGAGAATGATGCGCTTAAACAGAGGCTCAAACGATGCAGATAATTTTGTTGCGATAAAATCAAATCAATGTTCGGGCACCGCTCCATCATTACACTCAAAGTGAGATCTTCACCTATAATCGCCTCATTCCGACGTTAAACCTGATTGGTTTTTCGTATTGCCGCCCATTTGTCAGCTTTGTATCAGAAAGGGAAAAGCAATGAAAATAATATTCAGTATTCTATTCGGCCTGATTTGTATTTCGTCGTTTGCACAGCAGGAAAATGCCATACGACGCCGGAATTTTAACAATGAAAACTTTATCGCTTTAAGAAATTTTGATCCTGTAAGTTACTTTAAGGGCAAACCGGCAAAGGGCACAGAAAAAATAAAAGCAGATTATAAAGGCATTATGTATTACTTCTCAAGTGAAGTGAATCGTGATGAATTTAAAAAGAATCCCGCAAAGTATGAGCCGATGTATGGTGGATGGTGTGCCTATACCGTGGCCACGACCGGAGAACGTGTCAGAATTGATCCTACAGCTTACAAAATTATTGAAGGCAAATTGTACTTGTTTTATAATTTCAGCGGAGATAACCGTCTACGGAAGTGGGATGAACATAAAGATCCTAAGCAACTTATCGTGAACGCCAATAAGAACTGGATTAAAAGAATGCATTGATGGATGGAACTGTTCGTGCCAATATAAAACCCGGTTTACGGGTGCGCATTATTCTAAAAAAAGATCAGCGGTCCGGGAAAACAACGGATGGTATTGTACAAAATATACTCACCAGTTCCGCCCATCACTCTCGCGGAATTAAAGTGCGTCTTGAGGATGGCCAGGTGGGACGCGTGCATGAAATAGTTTCGTAAACACCGACGTTCAATCACATAATTAAATTGTACGAGTCAGCGTGGAAAAGATTTTGAGGACTGTGAACCGCTGGAACACCCCATTCTTATTCAGCCTTTTTATTTTTTTCTTCGCATGTGGAAAAAATAAAATTTATAATGTCCAGACCACTGTAGTTCGTGTAGATTCATTAAGTCAGATTATTCCACTTCGTGATTCGCTCGTTCAGCCTATCCTGTACACCAATGTTTCTGGTTTGGATAGACTTCCCTTTGTCCAGGCAAAAAGCACCTTTATTTCGGCCATACTTCCGGCCATCCTGATAGCAAAACATCAGGTTGACATGCATCGGGTGAGGATGAACTCTTTGTCAGAAAAGAATAGTTGGAATTCTTGGGACTCCGTTGTTTTTGACGAATTAAAAATGAGATACAATGCAAAGTCGTTGGAAGAACTTAGGCTTCGGATTGGAACGCTGCCCAATAGCATTGTGCTTGCGCAGGCTGCTATAGAAACCGGTTGGGGAAGGTCACGATTTTTTGTTCAGGCCAGAAATATCTTCGGCATTTGGTCATCAGACTCTTCAAAAGCGCGTATTGCAGCAGCTGAACCACGTAAAGACGGAACGGTATACCTTCGTTCTTATGATGATCTGTCAATGTCGGTTACTGACTATTTTGAAGTTTTGGCCCGGGCAAAGGCATATCGCGGTTTACGCCAGGCCCGGCTAAAAACCTCTGACCCGTATGCGCTTCTTCCCCATCTCAGGTATTATTCAGAACGTAGAAATTCTTACACCAGGTTATTAGAAACGATCATCAGACAGAATAACCTGACGCAGTACGATCACTATAAAATTGATCCGCGTTTTCTCGAAGCCGAATAACTCCTTTCCCGATTTGTGTGGTTTTGATCCGGCGAATAACCCATCCGTTGGGAATCAGGCGACCGAGCTTTAATAAAAGCGTTCGGAGGGTTGAGCAATTATTGGGTGAAGAATAAGTTGTTGATACGCCTGATGATCAATGGTCTAACTGTCGCTAGTTACATTAAGACATAAAGTGGAAATAAAAATTTAGAATACTCAACTACGTTCTCTATGAAGCGCAATAGTTTATCATGTTTCAAATATCCTTGAGTTTTAACATCTACTAATTTTTCGAAACGATAAATCATCGGAAAAACTAGTGCTTGTATTCGTTTTCTTATCGCAACGTTTCTCTTTAAACCTTAACGGTTACAATGTTTGTTTGTCGGTTTCTTCAACGCGATTCGTAACCATTTTATTTTATTTGCGCCCGTTCACAATCAGTAAATTATTTTTTCACTTTAAATATATCGCAATGCATAAAGTCTGAATTGCCCAACAGATCTTTTGTCTATTGTTGTCCACTTGGTCTTCTTAACTTTTTCGTCTCTGGGTCGCCATAGCCCTAAAAAAATTATAACGAATGATAAAATCTTTCCTAATTCAGTGCTGCCTGATTTTTTCAACCCTTATCTGTGTTGCTCAACAAGAGCAGGTGTTTAAGACTACACCCAAGTCAGTGATAGGATATATTGAATACCTTCCTCCCGATTATCATCAAAACAATGATAAATACCCTATCGTTATTTTTCTTCATGGCAAAGGACAGAGCGGTCCTACCAGTAATGATCCTGCGGTTTTAAAGACGGGCTACTCCGATCTTGTATTCTATGGACCCCCGAAATTTGTGAGACTGGGGACAAATTTTCCTTTTATTCTGGTTTGCCCTCAGTTAAAGAACTCCTATGGTAACTGGCCTTCCTCTTATGTCATGGAGGTAATTGAGCACGTGCGTAAATATCTTCGGGTTGATCCGAACCGTATTTATCTTACCGGTACCAGTCTTGGCGGCGGCGGTGCATGGACTACAGCACAGGACTATCCCGATTATTTTGCTGCCGTGGCACCTGTCGCAGGAAGTACAAATAACACCGGTAAAGCATGTGGCATAGCAGATTCTGATCTTCCGGTCTGGGCATTTCATGGTGATCAGGATCGCACCATACCGTTGAGTCGCAGTGTAAACATGGTGAATGCCATTAACAACTGCGGAGCATCTGTAAAAGCAAAAATTTCAATTTACAAAGGACTCGGACACAACGCTTATTCGAAAGCATATGATCCTTATCTGATGTATCAGGATCCAGATCTTTATGAATGGATGCTGGCCCAGGTTAATAACAACGGAACAATCCCTTCCAACAGTAAACCAACAGCAAAAGCAGGCGCAGATCAGACCATTATTTTGCCCACGACAAAAGCGGTATTAACAGGTACGGGAACAGACGCTGATGGGATTATTATCGATTACTCCTGGTCACAGGTTTCGGGAGCGACACCCAAATTAAAAGGAACACGGACTTCCCTTCTCACGGTGAACGATCTTTCCGCGGGGACTTATGTATTCAAATTACTCGTGAGAGATAACAAGGGAGGAATTGATACAGATGATATTACCATAACGGTTAAGTCCAGCGGGAGCAATGCAGCTCCTACTGCAAGCGCAGGGTTAGATAAGACAGTGCAGCTTCCCACCAACTCAATTAAAATCACCGGTACCGCTTCTGATCCTGATGGGAGCATTTCTTCTTATGCATGGACAAAAGTTTCGGGAGGAGCAGCTACACTAAGTAATGCCAGTACCGCAACCGTTACAGCCTCAGGATTGGTTGAAGGTGTATATACTTTTCGTTTATCCGTAACGGATAATAATGGTGCAACCAAGTCAGATGATGTTAAGGTAACGGTAAACGCGGCGAGTAATACGGCACCTGTTGCCAATGCCGGATCAGATAAAACCCTTCAAATTCCCATTAATACTGTAACACTAGAGGGATCGGCAAGTGATTCCGATGGATCCATTGTTTCGTACAACTGGACAAAAGTTTCTGGTGGGAATGCTTCCTTAAGCGGCGCAACAAGTGCAAGGGTTAACATCAGCGGATTAGTTCAAGGCACTTATGTTTTCAGACTTACCGTGAAGGATGATAAATCCGCAACAGATACCGACGATGTAACCGTTACAGTGAAAGCTCCCGTGGTTACAAAACCAAATCCTGAACCGACAAATATTGCACCTGTTGCCAATGCCGGATCGGATAAATCTTTACAAATACCAATCAATACAGTAAGTTTACCAGGGGCCGGATCAGATTCAGACGGTGAAATAGTTTCATACACCTGGACGAAAGTTTCGGGAGGCAATGCAACGATAAAGGTAGCGACCACCACAAGAGTGAATGTCGTTGATCTCGAACCTGGTACGTATGTTTTTCGTTTAACTGTTAAGGATGATAAAGGGGGCATTGGTACCGATGATGTCAAGGTAACAGTAAGACCTCAGGATGGTGATTCCAATATTCTTCCTGTGGCGAATGCGGGCGATGATACATCCATACAAATTCCAATCAACACGGTAAGCCTCCAAGGTTCAGGATCGGATGCTGATGGACAAATTGTATCTTACAGTTGGACGAAGGTTTCCGGCGGGAAAGCCTCTTTGACGTATGCGACAGAATCAAGAGTTAATGTAGCTGATTTAGAAGTGGGCACATATGTGTTCCGTTTAACGGTGAAGGATAATAAATCTGCCACGGATGCAGATGATATAACGGTTACTGTGCGACCATCGGATGATGAGCCGGAAGCCTCACCGATTGAAATAGGGCCATTCTCAGCAGATGCGGGACCGGACCGAACTGTTGAACTGCCAGTGAGTTCTGTCGACATAAGCGCTGAGGTAAGTACACCGTCTGGAACTTCAATAGAATCGTATGAATGGATACAGGTTGCCGGCACACCAGTAGATATTAAAAATGCCAATACGGCAACACTTACCATAAGTGGTGTTACAAATCCTTCGACTAAAGCTTTCAAGCTTACCGTTTATAATAGCCTTGGATATCGCGAGATAGACCATGTCAGGATTGTTTATAAGGAGGGTTCCACAGCTTCGTCAGGACGTATGGCCATGGCAGCGGAAATTGAAACCACTAAAGGTGAAGAAGAGGAGTCTGAACAGGGTGATTTAACTTCTTGTAACGAATGCCACGTGGTTGTTTACAATGAAACTTTAAAACCAATCTACAACGATAAATGGACTGCAGCGTCTTACGACCAGATATTCACTGAAAGAGGTCTTTACATTTACCAGATTTCTAAAAACGGTAGAATCATTAAACGCGGTAAGATTTTCCGGCAGTAGATAAGATCATTCATTAGTTTTTATAAGGGTCCAGCAAATGCTGGACCTTTTGTTTTTATTAAGTATGTAAAAGACATTCAACAACATTATAGTCAGGTTTCGTGCTACATGATAAATTGCGTAAATTGTGTTACGAAAAAAAGCCCCTGACATGAAAATCTGTTTTCGCCTTGTTGTTTTAATTTCCTGTTGTGCTTGTTGTTTTTCATGTACAAAACCTGCCGAAAGGCCGGAGGTAGCGGTGCTTGATCCTGCATCCCTGGTGAAAGGCGATACCATTCATCCCTTTGCTTTCATTGATCCTAAAAACCACGACTGGCATGTGGTGATACGCATTTCTGGTGAAGACCTGGTCGATGTTTCACACAAATTAAAAACCAGAATGTTTTCGACAACGAATACCGATTTGATTAAAAAAATCCGAAAGTGGAAGTTTATCTATTATCGCCAGGGGGTAACCAGGGCTTCGAGTACCTTGCGTGTTTTTAAAGACGACGAACTTGTTGAAACTTATGGAATCATTCTTGAAAAAGATTGGGTTGGTCTGCAATCAAAGGAACTTGGATTAATTAAGTCAGTTCGTAAGGATGAACTGCTTGAGATTATAAGGGAAATGGATTGATCAATTTCATCTGCTTTTTCTCACGGAAGCACAGAAGAATACGCGGACTCTTTTGCTTTTATTTTGCTTGGCATTCCTGTATTAGGGCTAATATATTTCAAATTCGAAACACATTGGAACATTTTTCTTCACCTAAAATCCAAAATATACCTCAGAAATCAGGGGCGCTTTAAACAGAAATAGTTTATACTTTAGATAAACTAAACCTGACTTACTATGGTTGTTTTTAATCCTTCAATTCTTCAAAATTGGAAGCAAATCGGTTATCGGTATATTCTGGTTCTACCCCGCGATAAATATGGTGTGCTTCGCCCTCTTGTCGAGGACAAGCCTTTTAAAAAAGGTTATACAATTGAAATTTCTGAGATCGATTTGCTTCAAATGACGGAGGATTATTTCCTAACGAAGGAAAAAGATGCTGCGAGAAAAAGTGAATTAGTTCCAAAGCGTTAGGCATTTGCTTTTCTCAACACCCCCTGGCTTCGTTGCAAAGCATAATAACCTCAATGGCAGACGCCGCATTTAACCTCGTATTATGTCGTTTATGCACAGCATGATTATATCCATAATGGTTTAAGTTTATTCATAAATCAAACAATAGTAATCATGGCAAAATCAATGAGTACAATTCAGGCAAAAGACATCGACGAGTACATCGCAGCCTTTCCGAAGGATGTTCAGCAACTGCTCGAAGCGGTAAGGGCAACAATAAAAAAAGCTGCTCCCGGTGCAAAAGAAGATATTAAATACGCAATTCCTACTTTTACCGTTAACGGCAGTAATCTCGTACATTTTGCGGCCTTCAAAAATCACATTGGATTTTATCCGGCACCAAGTGGAATCACTGAATTTAAAAAAGAACTTGCCGCTTACCTGGGCGGTAAAGGAAGTTTACGGTTCCCGAAAGATGAACCATTACCCCTGGCGTTGATAAAAAAAGTAGTCAAATTCAGGGTAGCGGAAACCATGGCAACGAGCAAGGTCAAAAAGTAAAAAAATACAAGTGAATATACCTGAAAGCAAAGCGGACCTTTAATTCAAATGCTTTGTATACAATGGTGTTATATAAACGTTTTAAATTCCGCTTGAATGAAAAAGTATAACTTTCCAGCCGGATATTCTTTCTTCGCATCCATTGACCGGATGTTCAAGCAGGTGAAAGATCCGATCGGTTCAATGGAGGAAAGCTTGGAACATTTCGGCGGAACTTATTCCGTTTATCTTGGGCTTACCCGGATGATTGTAACGCAGGATCCGGATTTTACAACGCATGTTCTTAAAACAAATCACAGGAATTACCATAAGTCAGCTATACAGACAAAGCAACTGGGAAGGTTTTTAGGGAAAGGGCTGCTCACATCAAACGGCGACTATTGGTTGAAGCAACGACGTTTGATTCAGCCGGGTTTTCACGCAGATAAAATTCAGGCCTTGTATGGTATTATAAAAAAAACGATTGATGAATTTCTTGTTGATTTTCCTGTCGGAAAAGAAATAGACGTATTTCCTCTGATGAACAAACTCGCTTTTCAACTTGTCATCAATACATTATTTGATGTTGAAGTAGCCGAAGAGAAACGTAATGAATTAAGTCGGTTTATCAACGAGGCGCAGGCTTTTGTGGTTAAAGATGTTCGACAGCCTTATAAACGTTGGTGGTTCCGGCTTTCAGGAGAAATGAAAAAGAACCTCGATCAGGCGAGTCGGGCAAGAAATATTATCCGCGAGATAATCAGGGAAAGACAAAGGCACCAGGAAAAATTTAATGACCTGTTGGATATGTTGCTGGATGCGCGGTATGAAGATACCGGCACCCCCATGGAAGAAGAACAGATCATCGATGAAATTATGGTGTTGACCATCGCCGGTCACGATACTACTGCCAACGCCCTTGCATGGGCACTTTTTTTATTGGCGAAGCATCCAAACCAACTCGAAAAACTAAAGGAGGCCACCATCGACATCGATCTGCAACAAACTGTTTCTTCCGATCCTTTAAATTGTGTTATCCAGGAAACTATGCGGTTGTATCCACCGGCATGGATCGTTGATCGCGTATCATTAGCAGCGGATAGGTTTAGCGGTTTCAGTTTTCCGGCCAATACAATTGTTATTCTTTTTTACTACGGTATGCATCGGGATAAAAAATACTGGGAAGATCCCGATAGCTTTCTTCCGGAACGATTCTCGAAATCGGATGCCAGCAAAGGGAGACATAAAGCATACTATCCGTTTGGAGCAGGGCCGAGACTGTGTATTGGTAATAATTTTGCAATGGCTGAAATGACGATTTTTTTACAGACGTTCATACACCAGTTCCGGATTATTACAAATGCGCAAACCCCTGTAATAAACCCGCTGATTACATTAAAACCTGATCGGGTGATGTTATCCATATCCCGGCTAAGGAATATGCCTTCAGGCTAATTTGTGGTATGTAAGGAATCCGGATTATGCATGGCGAAAATTTACCGGATTTACTTTACCTTGTTTCGTTTATGAAGTAAGCCATCCAACCGAAAGTCAATTGTTGGTTTTTAGTTAAGTGGCTGATCCTGACCTAATATTTAGCTAATGGCCCCAAAGGTATGGTTTAAAGGATACGCCCTATACGGCATAGTAATACTGATCAGTTTTTTATTGATCGGTAATATTTATGTGATCTATAAGAATAGCCAAACCATTGAGCATAACCGCTTGATGTATGAAAATGCAGAAAAAATTAAAGTTAGTACCGTTGAAGTAATCCGGAATTTACATTTGCTGGATATGGCCCTGCGAAGTTATGCGCTTATTCGACAGGAGCATTATCTTGATGTAGCTGACAGTTGCCTGAGATCAAAAGACTTGCTCTTCGATCAATTAGAAAATTCCCTTGAGTCGCAGCACTATGCGATGGAAAAATTCAATGTGATGCGCGATTCCATGGAATCCTATTATCGGATTGCCAGGGCGAAGAAAATGCATTTGATCAATGATAATACCGAAGCTTTTATGCAGTTATTGGAATCTGATCCTGGGCGTCGTGCATGGATTGCTTTTAAGCGGTTTGAGGCAGATGTGATTGTATTCGAGACCGATATAGCCGTAAGAGCCCGCGATAATTACAAGCAGGCGTTGCAAAACAGTTATATGTTGCAGGTGTTGCTGTTCTTTATTGCCATGCCAACACTGATGTACACAGCATACTACACAACCAAGTCTATTAAACTTGCAAATCAATTAAGACGGGCAAAGGAGGCACAGGTTAAGTTCGTTGAAGAGCAGAACCTTCACCTTGAAAAGAAGGTGGATGAAAGGACAAAAGAATTACTCGCGCAAAACGAAGAAATTATTTCACAACACGAAGAGCTTGCTGCACACAATGATCAACTTTTGTTACAGCAACAGGAAATCGAAAATCAGCGAAATGAACTTCATCATCAGAATCAGTTATTACAGGAAGCAAACGCGATCATAGAACAACAACATGCCCAAATCCAGGTGAAGCATGATGATCTTGCCAGGGAAGTGGATCGGCAAACCCAGGATCTGAAAAAAGCAAATCATGAATTGATCGAGCACAATAACAGGCTTGAACAGTTCGCTTATATGATTTCACATAATCTGCGCGCACCCATGGCACGTTTTATCGGCTTGTCTTCCATTCTTGATCACGCGAAGAGCCCGGAGGAAGCAACATCGATAACACAGATGATGATTCGTTCAGCCAGTGAGCTCGATGAGGTGATCCGGGACTTAGGTGTTATCCTCGGTGTTCAGAAAAGCGGTTCTCAGCTACTCGTTGAAGTGAACCTGCGAAAAGCCATACAGAAAATTGAGACCATGCTTTCCGATGAGATTCGTGCAACAGGTGCGCAGCTGAACGTTCATTTGAATGGCACAGAAAATATTATTTCAGTGCCACAATACGTCGAAAGTATCCTGTATAACCTGATGAGTAATGCACTTAAATACCGCCATCCTGATCGTATCCCCGAAATTAACATTGATGCTTCGGATGAAGGAACATTTATGGTGCTAAGGCACAATGATAACGGACTCGGTATTGATCTCGAACAGAACCAAACAAAATTATTTAATCTCTATAAACGTTTTCATTTTCATGTGGAAGGAAAGGGATTAGGATTATACCTGGTGAAAACACAAATCGAAGCACTGGGTGGAAAGGTGCACGTTGAAAGTAAACGTAACGAAGGATCTTCATTCATCTTGTATTTTAAAAAATAATCTGGTTCTACAGCCGGTAAATCTCTACGTATCAAGGTAGCATTGCGTTTGTGTGCGAGTAGCCTCTTTGCTTCTTTATCTGATACAACGTTATGTGTACACGCGGATTCTCACTATGGGGCTTGTCTATACCCACATCTTTTTACCCACCATCAGTTTTTTTAGCTTTATATAAGTACCACCCTTTGTATATACTTTTAAATTGGTCAAGACCTCTCTTCATTGTTTTGTTGCCGGGCTTACTGTTGAGCA
>DASPIZ010000017.1:0-2185 GCA_035628875.1 Ohtaekwangia sp.
ATTTTCAACAACCTTATTGGGGAACCGAAGCTTGTGTCCTATCGAAAACCGCTCACCATAGCGACCTGGGTATTGATAATTGCTGCGTCTATCATCTTTCTCTACGTCTTACAATTTAAATTCTTGTAACCACCGGAGGAAAATCGTCCTCGTATTTTCACGATTTGCCTAATTTCGCATCATTAGGAAGAACGTGAATAAGAACAGGATATATTGGTCATTGCAAATCGTAGGGTGGATGATATACGCCATCTTTTCCATTGTTTCCTGGTATGACGCATATGGTACCCTGACTCCGCGGCGTGTAATTTTCTTTGTGTTGGAGGCCGTATTATGCCTGATGGTGTCTAACTGGTTTAGGTTGCTTATGAAGCGATACCGGTGGCTATCATTACCAATACCGAAGGTGATACCCAGCGTCATTTTGTCCGTGATCGCAATGGCCTTGCTGGTCTATCTTGTGGGATTGCCGATTACATTTATCCTGGGAAAAATATTCGAGCCCGTTACCACATTGAACCTTACCGTTGCTTTTAGCGCCACCCAGATCCTGGGCCAGTCTTTTCTGTATGCATTCCTCTTCTTTTTGTGGACGGTTTTCTATTTTAGCTTCCACTATTTTGAACGGTATAACGCATCGTTAAAGTATGATGCAACTATGATTGAGATCGAGCTCAACAACCTGAAGTCTCAACTCAATCCCCATTTTATTTTCAATGCATTGAATAGCATTCGCGCATTGGTGGATGAGAACCCCACGAAATCAAAGCAGGCTATTAACCAGCTGTCAACCATTTTGCGAAGCAGTCTTGCGTCTGATAAAAAGGGATTAACAAAATTCGGAGATGAATTAAAGATCGTCAAGGATTACCTTGGACTTGAGAGCATTCGTTTTGAAGAACGCTTGAGAACCGAGTTTGATATTCATCCGGACTCACAGAAATTTCTGGTACCACCTTTGATGATTCAAACATTGGTCGAGAACGGAATTAAACACGGTATATCAAAACTCACTCCCGGAGGCGTTATTCAGTTGAAAACATTCGTAGAAAATAATTCTCTTAAGATCCATATACGGAACAGCGGTCAATTGATCAACGGAACTAAAAGAAACAAAGGCGGATTAGGTCTTAAGAATACCGTACAACGGTTAAAACTTCTTTACGGTGATGAGGCCACTTTCCGAATTGTAAATGAAAAGGATAATTTCGTACTTACAGAACTGGTAATTCCACAAAACAAAACACATGAGAGCATTAATCGTAGATGATGAGCGTCTGGCACGCAAAGAGTTAATGAAGTTACTTGAGGATCATCCCAGCATAGAGGTAGTTGGCGAAGCCATGAACGCTGACGAGGCTACTCAAATGGTAAATGAACTAAACCCCGATTTACTTTTTCTGGACATTCAGATGCCTGGAAAAACAGGGTTTCAGTTGCTGGAGGAATTGGATTCGGTACCGTTAGTGGTTTTCACAACGGCATATGACGAATTTGCACTTAAAGCTTTTGAAGTAAACGCACTTGATTATTTATTAAAACCCATACAACCCGAAAGACTGGCAGAAGCGGTTGCTAAACTTGCTGATAAAGAACGGGCAAAAAATGCTGCTATCAGAGGACCGGAGAAAAAATTAGGTTTAAGCGATCAGGTTTTTGTAAAGGATGGCGATCGTTGTTGGTTTGTAAGTCTCACCAACGTTAGACTATTTGAATCGGATGGAAATTATATTAAAGTTTATTTTGACAATAACCGGCCGATGATTCACAAGTCCCTGAATGCGCTTGATGAAAAATTGGATGAACGCGCATTCTTCAGAGCAAGCAGAAAGCATATCGTGAACCTGAGTTGGGTCGAAGGCATAGAGCCCTGGTTTAACGGAGGGCTTATGGTAAAGCTTCGCGGTGGTGATAAAGTCGAGGTGAGTAGAAGGCAGGCAGCGAAGTTTAAGGACATGATGAGTTTGTGAGAGCGGTTATTTTCACCACAGAGGCAGGGAGGCGCAAAGAAAAGTTTAAAATGACCTTATTATGCGAGGCGTAGTGCCTACTCTGATAAATTTAGTAGTCGTGCGGGACACAATTTCGTTACTGAGATATTATGAAAAAGTTCTTGCTCGTGTTCATCATTGCCGGATGTGTTCCCGAAAAGGAAAAGATTGAATTTGGATACACTCCCTTTTCG
>DASPIZ010000018.1:0-14035 GCA_035628875.1 Ohtaekwangia sp.
AATGCAGAAGGCATTCGACTTCACGCCTGAACAGTACGTTTGGTTCGGCGGATACCCCGGCGCGGCAAGTCTGGTTACTGATGAAGATCGGTGGAAAAAATATGTCAACGATGCATTGATTGAGACGAGTATCTCAAAGGATATCCTGATGCTCACGCGGGTTGATAAACCGGCGTTGCTTCGAAAGTTGTTTGAGTTGGGTTGCTTATATTCAGGTCAGATTCTCTCGTACACAAAAATTGTTGGACAACTACAAGATGCGGGTAACACAACAACGCTGGCGCATTACCTTCATTTGCTTGACACAGCTGGGTTGCTGGCTGGGATTGAAAAATTTACCGGAGAGGAATTACGACAAAGATCATCGAGTCCAAAATTTCAGGTTCACAACACGGCATTGATGACAGCACAACAAGCTGCAAGTTTAACTGAAGTGAAATTGCAACCTGATCTTTGGGGTAGATGGGTTGAAGCGGCGATTGGAGCGCACCTCGTAAATCACCAGTTGAGGGAAGGATATACAGTTACTTATTGGAGACACCGAAACGATGAAATTGATTTTGTGCTGGAAAAAAAAGGCAAGGTAATCGGTATCGAAGTGAAAAGTGGAGCAACGCAGAAAGCGAAAGGAATGGATGCTTTTAAGAAACAATATGAACCAGATAGAATTTTATTAATCGGAAATAGTGGAATTCCATGGCAGGAGTTCCTGAACATGAACCCATCGAATGTTTTTTAATTTAGAAAACCAGGAAACACGGAAGTTGTCGGTAACACCTAAGTTACAGACCATCAAACTCGTGGCTCGCAGCTCACAGCTCGAAGCTTCTCCTAACCACCCTGATCCTCCGACAGGTCGGAAGATTGGTCCCTCCTGACATCAGGCGGGAAGTGATTTGTAATGCTTACAGGAGTTCGAAAACTTATAAGTTACTGCTCACCACCTCGGGAGCTTCTTCGATTTTGCTAGTGAGCGGCTTTTACCTCCCTTCCGGGGGATCCTTCTGCATGCGTTGTGCAAGCACAAGCGCGCATTACAATGACGGTAACGAGGGGACAGGTACATGGTTCAAAGTCCAAAGTTCAAGTTTGGAGTGCGAGAACGACAGGTTTTGCTGAACCGTTTGAAGTGCGCGATTGATGTTTGAGGTTGGTTTCCGAAAACTGACAAGTTTTCGAAACCAACCAACTCCCATTAGTAGCGAAAAACACGCCGCTAAGACCAAACAAGCTCGCAGCTCGAAGCTCATAGCTCGAGGCTTAAAAAAATCTCCTAAGAATACTGCCAACGCCTTGCAGCTTAAAGCTTGAAGCCTGCAGCTCAAGCAAAATCACCGAAAGAACCAAAACCCAACATAATTCCAGCAAGCGCTTTAAACTCCGCGCCTGAAACCCTACCTTTGCCCCCGTTTTTAAGGCGGGTCTATATTTAATTATGTCAACAACTGCGAAGTATATTTTTGTAACGGGTGGGGTAACTTCATCTTTGGGGAAGGGAATTATTGCGGCTTCACTGGCTAAACTCCTGCAAGTCAGGGGCTTTAAAGTCACGATCCAAAAATTTGATCCTTATTTAAATATTGACCCGGGTACATTAAATCCCTACGAGCACGGTGAATGTTTTGTTACCGAAGACGGCGCGGAAACTGACCTCGACCTTGGGCATTATGAACGCTTTCTCAACATCAAGACCTCACAATCGAATAACGTTACCACCGGAAGGATCTATAATAATGTGATCACCAAGGAACGCAAAGGCGAATACCTCGGAAAAACGGTTCAGGTAATCCCCCACATCACCGACGAAATCAAACGAAATATTTTTTTATTAGGAGAAAGTGGCGAATATGATTTTATCATTACCGAAATCGGCGGTTGTGTTGGTGATATTGAGTCACTTCCATTTATTGAAGCAGTACGCCAGGTAAAATGGGAACTTGGCTCGAACAATGCCATTGTTATTCACCTTACCCTGCTCCCCTACCTGAATGCTGCCAAAGAATTAAAAACTAAACCTACGCAACACTCTGTAAAAGAGTTACTGGAAGCTGGGATTCAGCCCGATATTCTGGTAGGCCGTACAGAAAAACCGTTGCCGATGGACATCCGCAAGAAACTGGCGTTATTCTGCAACGTTCATCTTAACTCGGTGATCGAAGCCATGGACGCGGAAACCATCTACGATGTACCCCTTCTGATGCGTAAGGAAAAGCTTGACGAACGTGTACTCACCAAACTAAAAGTTACCTCTAAAGAAGAACCTGATCTCGAACAATGGAAAACTTTCCTAGGACGATTAAAGAATCCGTTGGATGAAGTTACTATTGGCATCGTAGGAAAATACGTTTCGCTTCCGGATGCCTATAAATCCATCGCCGAGGCTTTTGTTCACTCCGGTGCTCAGAACGACTGCAAAGTGAAGATCAAATGGATCTCTTCGGAAGACATCTATAAAGAATCGGTAGAAACCGCACTTAAGGGACTCGATGGTGTACTCGTTGCACCGGGGTTTGGAGAACGCGGACTGGAAGGAAAGATCGAAGCCATTCGTCATGTGCGGGAGAATAAAATACCATTCTTTGGAATTTGCCTCGGTATGCAGTGTTGTGTTGTTGAATTTGCGCGGCATGTTTTGAAACTGGATGCCAGCACCACCGAGTTGAATCCCAAAACAAAAAATCCTGTCATCGACATGATGGAGGAACAAAAAAAGGTTACCAACAAAGGCGGGACAATGCGTCTTGGTTCGTATGCCTGCAAACTTAAAAAAGGATCGAAAGCCCATCACGCCTATGGTGAAAGTCAGATTCATGAACGTCACCGCCACCGTTATGAGTTCAACAATAAATACCTTGAACAAATGGAAGAAGCGGGTTTAAAAGCAGTAGGCGTAAACCCTGAATCAAACCTGGTAGAAGTCGTTGAACTAAAAGACCACCCGTGGTTCGTAGGTGTTCAATACCACCCCGAACTCAAAAGCACCGTAGTAAACCCTCACCCGCTCTTTGTTAAGTTCGTAGCGGCAGCGATGGATTTCAAAAGAACAAAGGTTTGAGGTTAAAGGTTAAAGGTTTGAGGTTTGAGGTTGGAAGTTTGAAGTTTGAGGTTTGAAGTTTGAGGTTATTGGTTTTGATTAAAAGATTTATTTATGGCTACGATAACGTGTTTTGAAGATATTGAAGTGTGGCAACTGGCAAGGGTGTTCGCAAAGGAAGTTTTTGAAATTACGGTATCGGGAAGTTTTGCAAAAGACTTTGAACTAAAAAACCAAATCAATGCATCGTCAGGTTCTATAATGGATAATATTGCAGAAGGTTTCGAACGTGGTGGAACGCGAGAGTTTATACAATTTCTGGCTATTGCTAAAGCTTCAGCAGGTGAATCACGATCTCAATTATACAGGGCATTTGACAGAAAGTATATAACAGAACCAATGTTAACCGATCTTACGGAAAAAGCACTTATAATAGGCAAAAAGCTAAATGGCTTCATGCAATACCTTAAAACTTCTTCGATCAAAGGAACGAAGTACCATGAACTCGAAGAACCATACCTGTAGTATAACGCCACCAAACCTCAAACATTAAACATCAAACATCAAACAAGAAAATGGATAGAAATTCTGCGATAGGGCTTACGTTGATTGCCGGGGTATTGATGGTTTACTTCCTTTGGTTTTCGCCGGCGCCGACTCCTCAAACACAACAGGCCAATAAACCAGAGACTTCCGGACAAACCGTTGAAGATTCCGTACAACAAAACACACCGATCGTTTCTGACAGCGTTCTTGCACAAACATATGGTGATCTTTCATCTGCGTTTGCCGGCGAAGAAAAAATCACCCGGGTTGAAACCGAGTTTCTGAACATTGCTTTCAGCAGCAAAGGTGGAATTATAACAGATCTTGAACTGAAAAAATACAGAACGTATGGACAGCAACCTTTAAAGCTGATCACGCCTGAAACGAATCAATTTCAACTGCTGTCAAAATACAACGGTAAGGATATTGATCTTTATAAATTATTCTACACAACGGCACAAAGCAGAAACGGTGATACTACGGTTTTATCATTCACCGTACAGTTAAGCTCAGGCGCTTCATTCACGCAGACGTACGCGATTCCGGATAACGGATATGAAATCAAATACGAACTCGATAGCAAAGGATTTGATCAGCAACTGGCAAACGGGCCATTGAACTTTCAGTGGAATAACATCGTGAAGTTGATGGAAAAAGATCTTACCGACACCCGCAACAATACAACAATTACTTATTACTTGCCGGAAGAGGATGACTTTGATAATTTATCCGAAACCAGTACAGACAACGAAATTGAGTCATTCACCACACCGGTGCGTTGGGTGACGATCAAACAAAAATTCTTCCTTGCATCATTGATTTCTACTTCTTCTAATTTTCCTTCTGGCGAGATTCAGACTGCAGTAAATCAAAGTGACCCAAAGCAGGTGAAACGTGCCAATATCAAACTGGCGATTCCAAAAGAAACATTGACGAATGGCAAAGCTGATTTTAAATTCTATTTTGGTCCGAATGATTATCAGGGCATCGGAAAAGTAGCAGATCGGTTTTCAAAAAATGTTTACCTGGGGTGGCCTCCTGTTTACTGGATCAACAAGTTTGTGATATTTCCTGTATTCCACTATCTCACGGGGTTCATCAGTAATTATGGTTTGATCATTGTCATCCTGGTGTTCTTATTAAAGCTGGTATTGTTCCCGCTTTCCTACAAGTCGTTTTTAAGCATGGCGAAAATGAAAGTGCTTAAACCCGAACTTGATGAGATCAAGGAACGTGTCGGTGAAGACATGACCAAGGTGCAACAGGAGCAAATGAAGTTGTATCAACAGGTTGGTGTTAATCCCATCAGTGGCTGTATACCGGTATTGTTACAGATGCCGATTCTCTTTGCTATGTTCTATTTGTTCCCGGCCAGTATCGAATTGCGTCAACAACCCTTCTTATGGGCAGAAGATCTTTCCACCTACGACTCGGTGATAAATTTTGCATTCACCGTTCCGTTTCTCGGAAACCACATCAGTTTGTTCACGGTATTAATGACCATTACCACCCTGATCTACACCTGGCAGAACAACCAAATTTCATCAGTTCAGGGACCGATGAAGACCATGTCGTACGTAATGCCCGTGATTTTCTTTTTCGTATTAAATTCCTTCTCTGCCGGTCTTACATTTTATTACACAGTAAGTACGCTGATCACATTTATTCAACAAGTGGTGATCAAACGTTTCGTCGACGAAGATAAGATTCGTGCTATCATGGAAGAGAACAGGAAAAAGAACGCCGCTGGTGGCGGAAAGAAATCCAAATTTATGTCCAAGCTGGAAGATGCCCTCAAAGCAAGCGAAGAAGCGCGTAAGAAATCAGGAGACGAACGGAAGAAGAAGAAATAGTTCAAAGTTCATGGTTCATAGTTCAAGGTTGGATTTCTAGAACGATAGGCGTGTGCAGATTGTTTGAGGTTTGATGTCTGAGGTTTGAGGTTGTCCGAGAAGGGCTTGTGCCACGTGTTGGAGGTTCCCCTTCGTTACCGTCATCCTGATGCGTCTGTGTGACGCACAGACATGCAGAAGGATCCCCGGAACAACGAAAAAAAATGATTCGTCAGACAAAACCAGGAAACGCGGGAGTTGTTGATAACACATAAGTTACTACCAAACAAACTCGCAGCTCACAGCTCGAAGCTTCTTCTTAACCACCCTGATCCTCCGACAAGTCGGAAGATCGGTCCCTCCTGAAATCAGGCGGGAACTGATTTGTAATTCTTGCGGGAGATCGAAAAACTTATAAGTTGCTGCTCACCAACTCGAGCTCTTTCGATTCTGCCAGCGAGTGGTTTTCGCCTCCGTGCTGGGAGATCCTTCTGCGTGCTTTGTGCTGAGCACATGCGCGCATCAGGATGACGGTAACGAGGAGGGACAAACTCGAAGCTCACAGCTCGAAGCTATTTTGCAAACACATCAATACTCGCAAACACCTTGAAGCTTAAACTGCAGCCTGAAGCTTACCGAAAACCCGAACAAACCTTAAACTCAAACAAAGTTGTCCACAAATTATCCCCACGCCGTAAATCGGATTTTGAAAGAGGATCGTGGATATTCTGAAACAAAGCCTGCCAGGCTTCATCCTTGAGACGATTGAGGTGTGAACCGATTGTGGATAATATGTTCCACGGTGTTCCACGCGCACGTCAGTTTTGCTCTATATTTGCCTTCCCGCGGTGCGGACTATTATATTTTTTAAACGTCACGAAGAAGGAATGGGAAAAATCATTGCAATTGCCAACCAAAAAGGCGGTGTTGGTAAAACTACTACAGCTATTAACCTGGCGGCTAGTCTTGCTGTACTCGAAAAGAAGACGTTGCTGGTTGATGCTGATCCCCAGGCGAATTCTACTTCAGGCTTAGGACAAAATCCGAAAGACATCGAACAGGGAATTTACGAATGTATGGTGGATGGGGTTCATCCAAAAGACGCACTTGTAAAAAACGAATTAAAGTATCTTGATATACTTCCGTCACACATCGACCTTGTTGGGGCTGAAGTAGAAATGGTAAACATCGAACGCCGGGAGGAAAAAATGCGTGAGGCTCTCGCCAAAGTGAAAGATGATTATGACTTCATCATCATTGACTGCTCTCCTTCCCTGGGACTGATCACCATCAACGCCCTGACAGCTGCGGATGCGATCATTATTCCGGTACAGTGTGAATACTTCGCGCTGGAAGGTCTCGGAAAACTGTTGAATACGATTAAAATCATTCAAACAAGACTTAACCCAAAGCTTGAAATAGAAGGCATTCTCCTTACGTTATATGATTCGAGGACCAGTCTGGGTAACCAGGTGGTGGAGGAAGTGCGAACGCATTTCCAGAAAATGACATTCAAAACCATTATTCCACGCAACGTAAAATTAAGCGAGTCGCCAAGCTTTGGATTACCTGTGATCGTTCATGATGCAGAAAGCAAAGGTGCGATCAGTTACCTGAATCTCGCACACGAAATACTGGCGAAGAATGGCATGTCGGCAAATGGTAGTGGTAAATAAATGTGTCACTAAAGTCACATTAAGTTGTGTGCAATTGAGGATGACTCCATGCATTCACTTAATGCTTCATCTTTCCTTGTGAAAACCCTTGATGAACGACTTATAAAATATAAAAAATGAGTAAGAAAAAAGCATTGGGAAGAGGCCTGAGCGCTTTGCTAAGCGACAACTCTTCCGACGACAAACTCGAAGTTGAGATTCCTGTTAATCTCGAACGTACCAGTACACCAACGCCTACCCCTACCGTTGTTCCCGCCAGTGGCATTGCCGAAATTCCGATCGAAGAGATTGAAGTCAACCCGTTTCAGCCAAGAACGCATTTTGATCAGGAAGCGCTACTTGAATTAGCTGAATCAATCACGGTGCATGGCATAATCCAGCCTATCACCGTACGTCGATTGTCGCAGCATCAATACCAGTTAATTTCGGGTGAACGTCGATTCCAGGCATCGAAACTCGCGGGATTAAAAGCAATCCCTGCATATATCCGCTCTGCGGATGATCAGCAGATGCTGGAAATGGCGTTAATTGAAAACATCCAGCGTGAAAACCTGAATGCCATAGAAATTGCCTTGAGCTATCAACGCCTCATCACCGAATGCAGTCTTAAACAAGATGAACTCGGGGAGCGTGTTGGTAAGAACAGGACCACGGTAACAAACTACCTGCGTTTACTTAAACTCCCACCCGATATACAGATCGCTGTTCGTGATAACAAATTATCCATGGGCCAGGCGCGTGCCATCATCAGCATTGAAAATCCGGATCAGCAGCTTTATATATTTAAAAAGACATTAGCCGAAGATCTTTCGGTTCGAAAAGTAGAAGAACTTGTACGCGAAATGTCGGAAAAGCCCTCAAAAGATTCCAGCACTTCCCAACAACCTGCTGCTTCGCGCGAAATAGGACAATTGCAATCTAAACTTTCTTCATACTTTGGCACCCGTGTTGTAGTAAAGAGCGACGGCAAAAGGGGCGAAATTAAAATTCCTTTTCTTTCAGTAGAAGATCTGAATCGCATTCTCGACATCCTGAAGATGACGAACGGTTAACGCCACTAAGTTTTGCGGTTTTCTCTTACCTTTGCGCCACGAAATATGGCAAAGACATCGGTTATACTTTTCTTGTTGCTTGCGGTAAATCTCGTTTCCTTTGCGCAGGAAGATTCCGTCATTATCGAACGCGAGGTAGTTGTGGAGCAAAAAGATACCACTTTAATAAAATCGTATGCTACCCGCTACAATCCGCGTAAGGCGTTATTGTATGCTGCCATTCTTCCGGGTTTGGGTCAGATCTACAACAAAAAATACTGGAAGCTTCCGCTGGTCTATGGTGGTTTTGTTGCGATTGGTTATGGACTTAATTTCTATGATGGACTTTACAAGGAATACAAACACGAGTTGTTTATTAACCTGGAACAAGGCATTGGGGAAAACGAAATTCGGGAAGGAACCCCCACCACTACGCGCGGATATCGTGTTGCCGTAGACCGGGCCAAGCGTGAAAGGGATTTTATGATTATCCTAATGGGTGGTATGTATATCCTGCAAATCATTGACGCCCACGTAGATGCCCACCTCAAAGAATTTGATCTTAATCCCAACCTCCGGGTGAGCATAGAACCGATGATGGAACAAAATTCACTGATCGGGCGACAAACCGGCGTCGCACTCATTATTCGTTTTTAATCTTTCTGTTATCTTCGCATCCGTCGTAATATTACGACAGCATTTAAACATCAAACGCTAAGGTCCTTCATGAAAATAATACTCCTCGGCTACGGTAAAATGGGCAAAATCATAGCGCGTGTTGCCCTTGAACGTGGTCACCAGATCTCCGCCCGCATCGATATTGATAATGCACATGAATTGGAATCAGCCGAAGGCGATGTAGCCATCGAGTTCTCTCATCCGGATGCAGCCTACGACAATGTTAGAAAGACATTACTGAAGCATATCCCCGTTGTTTGTGGCACAACAGGATGGCTGGATAAAAAACCAGCCATTGAAAAACTATGCGCCGATACAAACGGTGCATTCTTCTATGCTTCTAATTACAGCCTGGGTGTGAATATCTTTTTTAAGATGAATGAATATCTTGCGAGGATCATGCGTTCCTTTGAGGATTATAACGTCGAGATGGATGAAATTCATCATACACAAAAGAAAGATGCGCCCAGTGGAACAGCCATCACGCTGGCTGAGGGTGTATTAAAACATCTCGGCAGAAAAAAACAATGGGTGAATGAAGAAACCGATGTCGCCGGTGACCTCTTCATTAAGTCTTTCAGGATCGCTGATGTACCCGGAACACATGTTGTAAAATACGCATCTGGCATTGATGATATTGAAATAAAGCACATCGCTCACTCCCGTGAAGGATTCGCAAAAGGAGCTGTGCTGGTGGCCGAATGGATGCGCGATAAAAAAGGTGTATTAACTATGGATGATTTCTTGAAATTCTAAGTGGTTGTTTGCGACTAACGATAGAGATTGGCTTAAATTACGTTATTTGTGGACATTCATTAGATATTAGGTATTGGGTATTGGGGCATTAGGTATTGGGGCATTAGGTAATAGGAATTGGGAATTGGAAATCTAATGTCGTTGAATTAAGCTTTCATAAACCCTCTCCTTTGGAAAGCGCAAGGTGAGGCCATAAAAAACAAGCTTAACTAAACGACATTGACCGTGAAGCCTTAAAAAGATTATTGAAATTTTGAAAAATAAGATCATGAACTGGAAGTTTTGGGAAAAAGAAGGTAAAGACGAAAAGGAACAAAAGCCGAAGTCGAAAGCACGGGAATGGTGGGATGCTATTCTGTTTGCGGTAATTGCGGCTACATTGATCCGGTGGCTCATTATGGAAGCATATACCATTCCGACACCGTCAATGGAAAATTCCCTGCTCGTTGGGGACTTCCTTTTTGTAAGCAAGTTCCACTATGGAACACGAACCACCTCCACTCCGATTCAAATGCCGCTTACACATCAGAAGATCTGGTTCACGAATATCCCTTCTTATGTAGAGTGGATAAAATTACCACAATACAGATTACCAGGTCTCACGCACGTGAAGCGTGAGGATGTTGTAGTCTTTAATGTGCCACCACAGTTTCTCAACGAAGGTGTTGACTATCCTGTTGATCTTAAAACAAACTACATTAAACGTTGTGTCGCCATCCCAGGAGATACCTTGCGGATTCGCAACAGTCAGGTTTATATCAATGGAACAGCCTCTCCTAACCCACCTGAGATGCAGTTCAAATACAATATCGTTTCGAAAGACCGCATCAGTGAACGCAATTTTGAAAAATTTGAAATCGGGATGGAAGACTTCACAAACCAGCCCCAATTTTTACAAAACAATAATGTCCGTTATTCTATCGTATTAACACAGGAAAAATACGAAGAGATTAAAGAGGCCAAGCTTCCCTATATTGTGTCGATTGAAAGGGATAACGAAGAAACCGGTGGTAGTGCATTTCCGTTTTATCACGAGCGCGGCCCCCACAAATTCAACTGGAACGGCGATAACTTCGGTCCCCTCTGGGTTCCCAAAAAAGGCGCCACCATTGCCATCAACGATTCAACACTTTCCATCTACGGACAAACCATCCAACTCTACGATCTCAATGAAGATGTAAAGATTGAAGGAAACAAACTCTTCATCGATGGACAAGAGGTACAGCAGTACACTTTCAACCAGGATTACTACTTCATGATGGGTGATAACCGACACAACTCCCTCGACTCAAGATACTGGGGATTTGTTCCCGAAAATCACATCGTCGGAAAAGCTTTCTTCATCTGGCTATCACTGGATTCCAACGCAAGCTTCTTCAACAAAATCCGATGGAACAGGTTCTTTAAACTTATTGAATAGTTCAAAGTTCATGGTTCAAAGTTTAAGGTTGGATTTCGAGAACGATGGGCTCGTGCCAGTTGTTTGATGTTTGAGGTTTGAGGTTTGATATTTGATGTTTCATGTTTGATGTTTCATGTTTCATGTTTCATGTTTGATGTTTCATGTTTGTAACCCCATTGTACCGTCATACTGATGCGCGCATGTGCGCAGCACAAAGCCCGCAGAAGGATCCCCCGAACGGAGGTAAAAACAACGCACTGGCAGAATCGAAAAAGCTGCGAGTTGGTGAGTTTGTTGGTCAATAACCTATGCGTTTTTCCATGCAACCGAAAACTTCATTCGTTCTCGAAAACCGAGAAAGTTTCAGCAAACTACATCAACCAGTTTTCGCATACCCGTCGTTTTGACCCTCCAGTCAATTGTAAACCATGTCTCGTTGCCGTGCGCATATACTCCGTCACAGTGCATGGCGCAAGGTTAAACAACTATCATTGAAACTCATCGTTCGTGGTACAAGGTCGTATTTCGAAACGTAGAGCTTCCCAAATTTTGGATGCTGCTGGAAATTAAATTAGGATAACCGACGATACGATAGGGATTCAAAAAGTGATTTGTGAATAAACAAATAAAATTCAAGATCGTTTGACAAGAGGAAAATTCTCATACCTTTATTATACTAGCATTAAACCAAATAAACCCGTTGATCAATACGTCTATGAAAGTCCTAAAGTTACTTTGGTTAATTTCCACAGCGGTTCTGGTAAATAGTTGCGGAGAAGAAACGAATCAACAAAAAGAAAAAGTCCAATTTATATTAGGTCTTAATGAAACCAGAAATACCGGAGGAAAAATAGCATCTCCTTCTGAAATTCCTTTAGGTGCAACACTCCGGCTAAGTATAGAAACGAATTCTGGACTAATTATACTGTCTTTCGTTGAAGTTGAATTGCTGCATATTGGGGGAAGTGTAATTACAGCTCCATTGGAACTTATTCCGGGTGCCTATAAGATCACCGATTTTATGATTATCAATGAAACTGACGAAATTCTATTTGCCACTCCAAGAAGGGGATCGATGTATGAAAAGTATGTCATAAATCCACTCGATGTGGATTTTGTTGTCAATTCTGGTGCTGTTCGTACCTTACAAATGGAAGTAATGGATGTTACGCAAAGCACGCCGGAAGCATTTGGTTACGTATCTTTTACAATTGACGTAGTCCATCCTCTTAATGTGGCCGTTTTTGCCGCCACTATGAACGGGCCTAAACTGACTGAGGCCAAATTGACATTTGAGAAGGACGCTCCGTTGCTTCAAACCACCAACCTTGCGGCCCAGATAAATAGAGTAGGCTTTAAACTTGATCCAGATGAAACTTATATTATGCGTATAAGTAAACAAGGTTTTTTGGCATATGAACGTCAAGTCTCATACTCCTCATTGATTCAAGAATTGAATGGAGGAACTCTTAATGTTACCCTACAACCAGGTATGACAATTATAACTCCTTTTTATACCATGAATAGAAGTCTCAATTTCTATCTTTCAGATGCAACTGGGACCGGCTTTTCTATTAACTGGGGTGATGGGACAATTGAAGAAAATATCACTGATTTTAATCATGAGTATGCCAGCGGAAAACGATATACAATTCATATTTCAGGCGACCTTGCTAACGCAAGGGTACTTACGGGATTTTATAACGATGCAAATTTTGAAGAGTTTGATCTATCACTACTTAGCGGCCTTATTGAATTCGAATTAGCATTAGCCCTTACTCCAAAAGTAATAGATTTATCTCAATGTAAGCGCCTCAGAAAGCTGCATGTTTTTGAGTGTAGGGGAACGGAAAGAATAATCGCGCCGACTTCCCCGAATCTTGAAGATATTAGTATAAGTGGATCGCGCTTAAGTACGACTGAGGTGAGTTTGCTAATTGAGAATATCTATGCGAATTCAATTGCCAATGAAATTTCTTATGGACAATTGGGTCTTTTATACACATCAATTCCTGGTGAACCCGGAGATGATCAACTTGCCGGGCCTCCAAACGAAGTTGCGCTACAAAAACTGCAAGTACTTCGTGATAGCTATGGATGGGAAATCACTCCTATCGACTTTTAAAAAGAGTTCAAAATTGGAGGGCGAAACGCTGGGTTTGAAACTGTATGACGTTTGAAGTTGCCTTTCGATGTACGAAATTTTTGAGTTTAAAAGTAAATAAAGATTCATGTTCAAATTTAAAATTCGGAGTAAATCTAACTAAACAACAAACTTATTATCTCTTTGAACTTGAATTTTGAACCTGGAACTCGCCTCGCGTTTCAACCTATGAGCTTCGAGCCTCGAGTTTGTTGGCCAATAACCTGTGCGTGTCTCGATATAGCGAAAACTATTCGTTCTCGAAAACCAATAAATTTTTAGTAACCTAACCTCAAACCTCAAACTTCGAACCTCAAACAGTTTCACCAAAGCACGTCATTTTCGAAATCCAACCTTGAACCATGAACTTCGAACTTTGAACCCAATCACCATCACCAATCAATCTCCTTCAACCCTTTACTTCGCAGGTACTCATTGGTTTTACTAAAGTGTTTACATCCGAAAAAACCGCGATCGGCGGAGAAAGGTGATGGGTGAGGACTCATTAAGACCAGGTGTTTCTTTCGATCTATCACCTCTCCTTTCTTTTGTGCATAAGCACCCCACAATAGAAAAACAACATGCTCCTTCTCATCTGAGATTGTTCGAATTATCTGATCGGTAAATTCCTCCCACCCTTTTTTCTGGTGTGATCCCGGAGAAGATCCGCGAACCGTTAATGTAGCATTTAGTAAAAGTACTCCCTGATCTGCCCAGCGACCAAGGTCGCCAGAGACGGGGATGGGTTTACCCAAATCCAATTTAATTTCCTTAAAAATATTCTGAAGTGAAGGCGGCACACGCACGCCATCCCGCACCGAGAAACATAATCCATTTGCTTGTCCGGGGCCATGATATGGATCCTGACCAATGATTACGACTTTGACATCCTCGAAACTACAGGAATCAAAAGCGCGGAAAATCTCTTTTCCCGGTG
>DASPIZ010000019.1:0-90047 GCA_035628875.1 Ohtaekwangia sp.
TCGGTCGAAACCGCTATCAAAGTCTATAAAAAAATAGATGTTGCGATACTACTCGTGGGTGGTTTCGCCATGGGCGATATAGCGCATACAGATGGTGACATCTTAAAAAAAATGTACACCCTGAATTTTGAAACGGCATACCATACGGCACGTCCGATTTTTTTACAAATGATGAAACAGGTTTCGGGAGGACGTATTATTCTTGTTGGTGCTAAACCGGCATTAAATGCAAAACAGGGAAAAGATATGATTGCATATGGATTATCGAAATCACTACTTTTTAAACTGGCTGAATACCTGAATGCGGAAGGAAGCACAAATAATGTGGTTACATCAGTGATCATTCCAAGTACCATTGATACGCCTCAAAACAGGGCCTCCATGCCAGATGCTGAATTTGATAACTGGGTAAAGCCTCAGGTCATTGCTGAAATCATGGCCTTCATTTGTTCAGACCATGGTATGGCATTACGTGAACCAATTTTTAAAGTGTATGGAAAATCCTGAAATGTTTGTGATAAGCAATCAGCCACTAAGAACATTTTATCGGCTTATGGTGTTTTAAATGTCACGATTCAAAAACCTTTTGATACCCATTTTAAAACAACCTTATTTCATATACAATCATTGAAACATGAAAAAAAAGATACTTACCCTGCTTACCTTCATCTGTAGTTTCAGTTGCATCAGTCATGCCGTTTTAGCACAAGCGAAAGCTGCTAAAGAGGAACCGAAAAATCCATATTACTCGCTTACCGATACAACAAAATTAGACCTTCCGGATAACGTTTGGAAAAAAATTCTTCCGGAGAGTGTCTATAGAATAGCGCGACTCAAAGGCACCGAATATGCTTTCACTGGAAAATTCTGGGATTACTTTGGGTTAGGTATTTATCATTGCTCCGCCTGTGGAAATGCGTTGTTTAAATCTGATTCTAAATTCGCAAGCTCATGCGGATGGCCAAGCTTTTATCAGGCAATACGAAAGAACAGTGTGATCTACAAAGAAGACAATAGCCATGGTATGAAACGTATTGAGGTTTTGTGCGGTCGTTGCGATGGTCACCTGGGACACATTTTTGACGATGGTCCCGAACCGACCGGAAAGCGCTTCTGTATTAATTCAGCTGTAATTGATTTTTTTCCGATTGCACAAACAAAAAAATAAGGGCGAAGTTTCTTGTTCTATTGTTCGATTATGAATGTTAATGATTATTTCGTCTCATATATATTTTTCAGATCTTGCTCAAAAAGTGTATAGGGATCGTTATAGAACTTGATAAAATCTGGCGCACTTGTATGGCCAGGGTATGGTGCATAATAATGCGTTGCACTGCGTGTGTCATTTCGCCAAACGAGAACATAGCAAAGTTGTATATTATCCCGCCGTACGATGTCCAATAGCGTCTCTGTCCACCAAGTCTTGTTTGGAATAGATTCCAGTCCTGTCTCCGTAAATGCAGCAAGTTTGCTTTTCTTTAATGCGTAGTCCGAAACGATTTTTAATTTTTTAGCAGCTACATCTGGCGCGTAACGATCGCGGCCAACGTCACCATAATTATCCATACCCACAAGATCTACCCAGTCATCGCCGGGATACCGTTCTAAAAATTCTGCTTCAGAATTGAATTGATTATCAGGTGAAAAAGCATAAATAAAATTGTGAACGTCCAGGCTATCGCGTAAATAAGAAACAGTGAATTGCCATAACGAAATAAATTCATCCCGCGTACAATGTGGCTTACCCCACCAGAACCAGCCGCCATCAAACTCATGGAAAGGACGGAATATTAAAGGAACGAGTTTTCCATCCGCTCCTTTTACCGTATGTGCCCATTCTCCGATGCTTCTTAAAATGGTTTTATATTTATCGTGCGCCTCCCCACCGGGTATAATATACTTAACAGCAGGAAGCGAAACCGAATCCACCCAATAAAAACCACCTTCAGAAACCGGGTTGGAGAAATGCCATGCTACCGTTGTGACACCACCGCGATTATAAGTATCGATTACATTTTTACGGACGGCGTCCATCGATCGTTGTATTACTTCAGGTGGTCTTCCTGAAAATCCACTGAAGTCAACACCAACTACAGCAGGATGCGAACCCGTTACAGATTTTACATCTGACCTGTTTTCTTCGCCATACCAGCCATGACCATATTCCGTGGCATGTTGATGTCCAAACAGGATGTGTTTTTCAGAAAGCTTTTTTAAATTAATAAACAACGACCTGGTTTCAGGCGTTGCTTGCGAATCAATTAGTTTTAGTTCCTGCCCATGTATAACAGTGCATGTCAGCAGCAAGCACCAAACAGTCAATTGTATTTTACGAACCATAGCATAAATGATTTCGATACAAAGCTTTACCATTTTGCAATCTCCCATACACATTTAGGGTTGAAGGTTTTGATCAAATAAAGAAGGGTTTTTACCTCTCCTGAGCAAAATTAATCGATGGATTGTTAACCGAAACATTGCAGCAAAATAACAAGCGATTCTTTAAGGCTTTGATGATCTTATCTGTTTCTGTCCGGCTGCGCTGGATGGATACACCAACCATCAATAAGAATACACTTTGAAAAAAATACCGACACAGAACGCAGGTAGATGCCATGTAATATGTTCGGATACCTTACCAAGATACAGAACGACTTAATCTGCTACATTTCAATAATAACTGGCGCATTAACGTAGTGCAAAACACAGCATACGATGTCTGTGTTGTTTATCGCATGCCTGCTATAGCGAAAGTGCAGCAAAAGAACTACCTGAATAATTATGTTTGGTAGCTACCTAATTGTTTATTTATTGTTATAAACGCGGACAATAAATACAAACTCCCGCCACTTTTTCACCTGATCTACTTTGGGAAGATTCCGAAGATTGTTTTGTTTAGACAGGACCAACGGGGCCTGTAAACTATCCAGGGGCATTTCGTTGATGACATCGAGTAGTACAGTGGATTTTATCGCGAAAGCAGCACCCGATGTTTCAGTCTGAAGCCCACTGATAATTCCAACAAGGTCACCTTTTGAATTAAACAACGGACCACCACTATTTCCCGGGTTCACAGGAACAGACACCTGATAAGCATTTGGGTTCTGGCGGTAACCTGAGGATGCGCTAATAGAGCCTTCACCAAAAACAACATCTTCCCGCGGAAAACCCAATGTATAAACCGCCTCACCAAGATTAGCTTCTGCGGCATTAACCATGAATGGCAACCGGAATGCTGCGAAATTTGTGGACGTGTCTATCCGTAAAACAGAGACATCATTGTCGGCGTCACTGAATACTACAGAAGTTTTTAATCGTCCAAAAAATTCGTTTTCAATGTAAACCGAATCAGCCCCTTTAATAACGTGGTGACTTGTTACAACGTATCCGTTACCCGAAACCAGGAAACCCGTACCCGCATATCGACCTGGAAGTGGTGCAGGTTTTTCCTTTGAAGCAATGTCGGCAATGATCATACTTTGAGATCTTTTAATCTGCTCAACATTGCGGCGCAGCTCTTTATAATAAGCTGTTTGTTTTGTTTCCAGCGACTGTGTCATAAACAAAGTACCGACGATACTCAGCAATGCTACGCTAGCAGCAACTGCCATCATAGGCCAGATTCTTCGCACTGACCGGTTCGCCACAGGAGCGGTATTCGAAGTAAGTTCTCGCACCGAAGTAGGAGTAGGTAAAGAAATTTCGCGGAGTGTGTTCAGTACAACTTCTCTGCGTCCATATAACTTCAACGCTTCTACAACACGAACATGCTCTTCAGCTTTCGCACGAAAAGAAGCATCCTCTTCCATACGCTTTTTAAATGCGACAAATGCATCTTGATTTAGCCTTCCTTCAGCAAAATCGTCGAACTGGTAATCTAAGTCCTGGTCGTTCATTCGGTTATTTCATTATATCCGGCGAAAAATAATTTCTTCAACCGCTGAAGGCATTTATATTTCTGGTTTTTAGCGTTGTCAGCGTTCGTGTATCCAAATTTATCCCGGATTTCATCCATGGAGTGGTTGTTTAAGTAAAAGTCTTCAATGATGCTTCGGCAAGGATCGCCTAATCTGTCGAGTGCGTCCTTCATTAATTGAAACGTTTTTTCTCGTTCATCGAGATTGGTCATCTCATCTTCAATGCCGAAAAAGGTTTCCACCTCTTCCATGCCCTGAAATCGCTTTTTTTCACCTAAACGTTTGAGCCACAACCTCCTTGCTACGGCATACAAGTATGTTTTAATTTTGCAGGTCAGCACAAAATCGGGCTGCTGCACCCGCTCGTAAAACGCTATAATAGCTTCCTGGTAAACATCTTTAGCCTCCTGCTCAGTTCCTGTATTGGAGCATATCAGGTGAAAAACCATCGGATAATGCGTTTTATACAGTTCCTGCAGGGCCACCTCATTATTTTTCCGTATTTCTGTAATGATCAGCTCGTCAAAGTAATATTCGGCCATCTAATAAGGTGTTCTTAATACAATTTGATTCTGAAGGTAACCCAAGGTAAAAATTTTTTGATGATTGGGTTACCCCGGGGATTTTTTTGTATCAAAAGAAATTTTAAACCAAAATCTAATGAAAAAGTCAATCCAATTCCTGTTAGCAGCTTTTGTTGTAACTGTTGCTGCTTCTTGTAACAAGCCAGCTGAATCTACTTCTGATGCTACTGATAGCGTTGCTGTTGAAACTCCAGCTCCTGCGATTGAAGAAGCACCTGCTGCAGATACAACTGCTACAGAGACTGAAGCTGATACAACTGCTGTTGCTGAATAATTACGCAAAAAGCTGTGTTGATCTTAATGAACAACACAGCTTTTGTTTTTTTATCGCTTTGTTTACAACAGTATTTGATCCGCCCGTTCAGGTACTTATTCGTTATCCGATGATCCACAACATGGATCATTTTTTTTTATCTACGAAGCTCTCCCGCCGGCTATGGAAGCTTTGCTTTAATCCTCCAGTGCCTACAAAACTCTGTTGAACTACCACGCCTGAATCAACCATCCAGATAACTTCATATTTTTTACTGATCTGTACTGTATTCAATTTTCCAAAGATCTGAAAATGCCAAGCTCAAGGCCGCGCAATTCTGCCAATCCTTTTAATCTGCCAATGGCTGAATAGCCGGGGTAAGTTGTTTTCTGTAGATCATCGAGCATTTGATGACCATGATCAGGACGCATTGGGATAGAACCACCTTTCTTTTTCATCAGTAAAACAATTTCCTTCATCAGGGTATACATATCCGCATCTCCACCCAGGTGATCTGCCTCATAAAAATTACCAGCATCATCACGTTTAGTATTTCTCAGGTGTAAAAAATAAATGCGACTACCAAACTGTTTTACCATTTCCACGAGGTTGTTGTCTGGCCGTGCGCCAAACGAACCTGTACAGAAGCATAACCCGTTTGCCGGGATGGGAACAGCCTCCAGAAGGTCTTGCGCATCTTGTGCTGTACTCATGATGCGTGGTAATCCCAATACCGGATATGGCGGATCATCCGGATGAATCGCCATCTTCAACCCCTCTTCTTCCGCTACAGGTACCACCTGTTGTAAAAAGTAAAAAAGATGTGCTTTCAGTTTGCTAGCATCGATCCCTTCATATTCTTTTAATGCATTGAGTACTTCTTCCGGTGTAAAGGGAATATCACTTCCAGGCAACCCAAGTAATGCATTTCTAAAAAGCGTTGCCTTTTGTTCGGGTGACAGGTTTTTAAAGTGTTGCTGTGCCGCTGCCACCTCCTGTGCAGCATAATCTTTTTCTGCACCTGGTCTTCTTAACATGAACAAATCAAAAGCCACAAATGATAGACGTTCAAAACGCAACGCTTTGCTTCCATTGGGAAGCGTGTACTCAATATCCGTACGCATCCAGTCTAAAATGGGCATGAAGTTATAAGTGACCACCTTGAGTCCACACGCCGCAACATTGCGTAAGCTGGTTTTGTAATTTTCAATGTACTGCGCATAGTTACCGCGTTGTTTTTTAATATCTTCGTGTACCGGTAAACTCTCGATTACGGTCCAGGTCATTCCGGCAGCTTCGATAACTGATTTTCTTTTGTTGATTTCGGCAACAGACCAAACATCGCCCACAGGAACATGATGCAACGCAGTGACTACGCCAGAACATCCGGCTTGTCGTATATCTTGTAAACTGACGGGATCGTTAGGTCCGTACCAGCGCATGGTTTGTTCGAGCATAGCGTTCAGAGATTTAAATCGAAGTTAAGATCTAAAGTTTCAGGTTTAAATTCAAAGATAATAATGGAATCGGTTTTGAAAACAGAGAGGAAGACGAATTGCTCCGCCCTCCCCTTGTTCCAATTAACCCAAAAGATAAATATTTTTTATAGTGGTTAATTCCTGACCACTTTATTAAAGCTCGTATGTACACCATTGAAAACCTGCAGGATATAAACCCCCGGGCTATCCGGCAGTTCAATCGACACATTTTCTCCACCCGGTGAATTCATTTTTTTTTTCACATTGCCGTATAGATTAACAACGCAAATTTCATAATTGCCAGTAGCCATTCGCAAAGAAACTTTTCCATCGACAGCCGGATTTGGATAAACTTCCAGGTCAAAATCCATATCCTCTATGCCAGTAACAGGATAACAGAAGTTGCCACCAAAAGCATTGGGCACAAAGGAAGACAACCAATTGAACGCAGGCCTTTTTACACCATTAGACTTTAAGAGGTAAGCTTCTGTCCGCCAGATAGCACCTTGTTTATATCCCCACAATGTTATTCCTCGCACCGCCGGATTTGTCCAAAACAGTGTAAATTGTTCTTCGAGTTTTGCTTGCTGATCTTCATCATCCGAAAGATTAACATCATATTCAGATATGTAGATCGGTAATCCCGTTCCTGCCAATTTAGTGAGGTTCGACTTTAATGTATTAATGGGTGTAGTCTCAAAAAAATGTCCTTGCTCACCAATCCCGTCAATGAGTCCACGTTCTTTCAACAAATTAATTATCCCAATGTAAATGTTAGTCTGGCTATTATCATTGATGATACTGTAATCGTTTAAAAGTAATTTTGCATTCGGGCAGTATTGCCGTGCTTTTTCGAAAGACCAGATCACCCAGTCCCATCCGGTAGCACCGTTTCCTCCCAAAGCCTGTGCAAAAGCTGGCTTAGCATGAAGGGGTTCATTCACGACATCAATAAAATCCGTTTCCGGATATCTTTCACAATATGATTTGATCCACTCCTCTACTTCAAACTTTTGCTCTTCTTGTGTAAGCGTTCCAATCCATGTCGGAGCCTGGTTACCCCATACAAAAGTGTGTTGTTTAAAAGGAAAGCCTTTGCTTTTAGCATAGTTATAAGCCATGTCAAGGCCGCTCCAGTTCATGGTATTTCGCTGTCCTTCAACCGATTCCCACTTACCTGAATTTTCCGGCGTTACCTGATTCCAATAAGTAGCAAAATCAGAAGGGACACTCCCTGCGATGACGTTGCCAAGAAACTTACACTTGTCCTGCGCAATCTGCGCATGAAGAGGCGAACACAGGGAACTGAGCAAAAAGCAACCTATCACGCCCATTGTGATTTTTCTCATGATCTCTTTTGATTTTGCATTCATTATTACCCTGCTCAATATCTTTTTTTTTTTAAAAGAAAATCCGGTTAAGGCAAACGATCATAAAACGCTTACCCGAGATATTCTAATGCGTTTAAACACATTTCGTAAGTAAAAATGAAAGATAAAATCAAAATTTGCAACCGATTGCAATTTTATTTTTTATTTATTGCTATTTTTGGCCTACTACAACACAATTGTTATATGCAACCGATTGACAAATGCTCCCCTTAAAGTGTATTTACAATGAGTATATTGTAGTGTCATTCAAAGTTGCGATACCTTAATTTCAGTTCTTCTGATGAGAGTACTTAAAGAGACCACCATTTATGATATTGCCGAAGCCTTAAGCTTGTCTCCGGCTACGGTGAGCCGTGGACTTAAGGATCACCCTGCTATAAAGAAGGATACAAAAAAAAGAATTCAGGATAAGGCACGGGAGATGGGTTATCAGCACAACCTTTTTGCCAGTAATCTCCGTCGGAATAAAACAAATACGATTGGCGTAATCGTGCCACGCCTCAACAGCTATTTTATGTCTGCTGTTATTGCCGGGATGGAAAAAGTAGCAAATGATGCTGGTTATAACCTGGTGATCAGTCAATCGCTTGAGTCGATGAAGAAAGAAATCATGAATGTCAAAACCATGTTCAATAACCGCGTGGATGGTCTTCTGGTTTCAGCTGCGTACGATACAGAAGAAGTTGAACACTTCCAGATTTTTTTAAACAAAGGTATCCCGCTTATATTTTTCGACCGCATACTGGATCTCCCGCAATGTACAAGCATCGTTATTGACAATTATAAAGCTGGGCATGAGGTCACAGAACATCTTATTAAAAATGGCTGCAAACGGATCGTTCATATTACAGCAAGCCAAAAACGAAATGTATATGCAGACCGCATGCGGGGCTACAAACAAGCGCTTGCAGACCACGGGATTGCATTCGATGAAAATCTGATATTCTATAACAATTTAAGTGATCAGGCAGGTATCGAAGTAGCTGATGCTATTAAACGAATGAATCCGCGACCGGATGCAATTTTTTCAGCCAACGATTCATGTGCCGTGAGCTGCATACGCGAACTCAAATGTTCCGGAATAAAAGTACCAGCGGAGATTGCCGTGGCCGGATTTAATAACGATCCCCTTTCAAAAGTGATTGAACCGAATCTCACTACGGTAAATTATCCCGGACAGGAAATGGGTGAAGTCGCGGCGTCTATACTCATTCGACGGCTGGACAACCGGGAAGGCGCAAGCCTGAATACAATGGTATTGCGGCACCAGTTAATCATTCGTCAATCGTCTCTTAAAGGAGCATGATGATTTCTTATCACTATTAAATTTCAATCTTTAAATTAACTAACTCACTATACGCCATGTCAAAGAAAAGATTATGCTGCCTTCATCTTTGTACCCTGTTACTATGCTGTGTCGCCTTTTCAGCTTACGCAGAAGATGGTTACCGGTTGTGGCTTCGGTATACGTTGATCAAGGATGAAGCGCGACTGGAGGAATACAAATCCCGGCTACGTTATCTCGTTATAGAAAAGAGTACGCCTACCCTGGCCGTTGTTACACGTGAGGTAACGGATGCGGTAAAGGGTTTTACGGGCACTACCATAACACAGAGCGCTACCATTAAAGAAGGAAGTATCGTGGTGGTTCTCGCGGAATCACCTTTGCTGAAATCTTTACCATGGGCTAAAAAATTAACACATCTGGACGGTGAGGGTTTTCGCATTGAATCGGTTTCCCTTCAAGGGAAGCGTTGTATCGTCGTTACAGGGAACACAGAAGTCGGTTTACTGTATGGCACCTTCCACTTACTGCGCATGCTTCAGACCAATCATGCCCTCAATTCCATCTCCGTGGAAAGTAAACCACAAATCCAGCATCGGATTCTGAATCACTGGGATAATCTTGACCGGACTGTGGAACGTGGCTACGCAGGCTTCTCACTGTGGGATTGGCACAGACTTCCCGATCATATTGACCCACGATATCAGGATTATGCAAGGGCGAATGCAAGCATCGGCATTAATGGCACTGTATTAACCAATGTCAACGCTAATGCGCTTATCCTCACACCGATGTACCTCAAAAAAGTGGCAGCCCTGGCAGACCTTTTCCGACCCTACGGTATTCGTGTTTATCTCACCGCGCGATTTAGTGCGCCCGTTGAGATTGGTGGCTTACCAACCGCTGATCCGCTAGATCCGCGTGTAGCCCAATGGTGGAAAGAAAAAGCAGCTGAGATTTATCAATACGTTCCCGACTTCGGTGGATTTACTGTAAAGGCCAACTCAGAAGGACAACCGGGTCCGCAAAACTATAATCGCACACATGCCGATGGTGCAAATATGCTGGCAAAAGCAGTAGCACCTCATGGTGGCATTGTGATGTGGCGTGCTTTTGTTTACGATAATGAAGTTCCGGTTGATCGTGTAAAACAAGCTTACGATGAATTTAAGCCACTCGATGGGAAGTTTGAAAAAAACGTTCTTGTACAGGTTAAAAATGGTCCCCTTGACTTTCAGCCCCGTGAACCTTTTCATCCATTGTTCGGTGCCATGCCATCTACTCCACTCATGATGGAGTTTCAAATCACGCAGGAATACCTGGGCCAGGCAACTAACCTGGTTTATCTGGCAACCTTGTTTGAAGAATGCCTTGATGCTGATACCCACAGTAAAGGTGATGGAAGTACTGTTGCTAAAGTAGTTGACGGTTCCCTGGAGAATCATACGCTTTCGGGTATCGCGGGCGTTGCCAATATCGGTACAGACCGAAACTGGACAGGCCATCCTTTCGGGCAATCAAACTGGTATGCATTTGGTCGTTTAGCGTGGGATGCGGATTTAAAATCAGAAGATATTGCCCGCGAGTGGATTCACCAAACATTCAATAGCGAAAAAGAAACCGTGAAACCCGTACTCGACATGATGATGGCATCGCGGGAAATCACGGTCAATTATATGACGCCGCTCGGGTTACACCACATCATGGGTTGGGATCATCATTATGGACCATCACCATGGATTAACAACAAACAACGCGCCGACTGGACTTCGGTGTATTACCATCGTGCGGATAGCTTAGGCGTTGGATTCGATCGTACCGCTATCGGAAGCAATGCCCTGGAACAGTATCATCCTGCCGTGAGAGAGAAATTTAACACACCGGAAAAATGTCCTGATGAATACCTGTTATGGTTCCATCACCTGCCATGGGATTATAAAATGAAATCAGGGCGTACACTGTGGGATGAATTGTGCTACAGTTATTACAAGGGTGCTGATTCCGTGAAGTGGATGCAGCAACAATGGAATTCCCTGGAAGGAAAAATTGATCAGGACCGATTTCTGGAAGTAAAGAGTTTATTGAACGTTCAATACAAAGAAGCAATTTGGTGGCGAAACTCATGCGTACTCTACTTTCAGACTTTCTCAGGAAAAGAAATACCGAAATCATTGGAACGCCCGGATAAACCATTGTCTTATTACCAAGACCTTAAATTTCCATTTGCTCCTGGTATACGACCAAAATGGTAAGGTGACATCATGTATAATTCAGCCTATTAAAAAATAAACGCTAAACCTGGCTCCTGCGCTATTGCATAAGGGGTTATCAAATTTGATTATTAAAAATTATATGACCAGTAAACGAGAAAAAGTTGCACTTGTAACCGGAGGAGGTTCCGGTTTAGGCCTTGCCATTGCTACCAAATTTGTACAGCAAAATATTCTTACCATAATCACCGGACGAAATGCCACTAAACTGGAAGAAGCCGCATCATCGCTTGGTGAGCGTTGCATTCCCTTGATTTGTGATATGAATGAACCCGCATCTTTCAAAAAGCATGTAGCAGATATCACTTCCCGTTATGGTACAATTGATATTCTCGTTAACAATGCCGGCATCAACATGAAAAAAGATATTTGGGATGTTACGGATGAAGATTTCGAAAGTATTTATCGTACTAACGTGCTTGGCGTGTTTGCCTTAACGCGTGAAGTGGCAAACGTTATGATCCAGGCAAAATCGGGATCGATTATCAACATCAGTTCAATGGCTGCTCATTACGGCATTCCAAAAGTTACCGCCTATACAGCATCGAAATCTGCTATTGAAGGTATGACCCGTAGTCTGGCCGTTGATTTATCTCCACTTGGTATACGCGTTAACTGCATCGCACCGGGATTTATCGAAACGAAAATGTCTGCGATTGCCTTAAATAACGACCCGGAAAGAAAAAACCGGGTACTTTCACGAACGCCCATGCGAAAACTTGGCTTACCACAAGATGTTGGAGATGCGGCTTACTTTTTTGCCAGTGATGATTCGAAATTCATAACGGGTACTGTTCTCCCTGTTGATGGCGGAAATTCCATTGGTTTCTAACATTTCCTAAAACCGGTCGCTCGGGTATATTTTTTTAAGTGTTTACTTATCTGGCGGTAGTGCAAAAGCGTAAGCATGCACCCGCATAATTGGAACACTTAATAAATGTATCGCTATGGCTGAAGGCAACGTGTTTGACGAAAAACTCCACTGGTATAAGGATGCCGTGATCTATGAACTCCATATCAAAGCTTTCCGGGACGGTAACGGTGATGGTATTGGGGATTTTAAAGGACTTCTTGAAAAACTGGATTACTTGCAGGATCTGGGCGTCACGGCCATCTGGCTGCTTCCATTCTATCCATCTCCGTTACGTGATGATGGATATGATATCGCGGATTATTATACGATCAATCCTGCCTATGGTGATGTCAATCAATTTAAAATCCTCCTCAAAGAAGCCCATGCCAGAAACCTGAAAGTAATTACTGAACTTGTTATTAACCATACTTCAGATCAGCACCCTTGGTTTCAACGTGCCCGCCAGGCGCCGAGAGACTCACCTTACAGAAATTTTTATGTCTGGACAGACAATCCACATCAATACAGTGACGTGAGGATCATCTTTCAGGATTTTGAGACTTCCAACTGGACTTGGGACGCCGTTGCCGGGCAATACTTCTGGCATCGATTCTTTCACCATCAACCAGATTTGAATTACGACAATCCCCTTGTGCAGGAAGAGGTATTTAAGATTCTCGACTACTGGTGTCAGATGGGTGTAGATGGCTTTCGCCTGGATGCCGTTCCCTACCTTTTCGAACGGGAAGGAACCAACGGGGAAAACCTCCCGGAGACACATCTGTTTCTAAAAAAATTACGCGAGCATGTAGATAGTCATTATCCCGGAACACTCTTACTCGCAGAAGCGAACATGTGGCCCGAAGATTCAGCGGCTTATTTCGGTGATGGTGATGAATGCCACATGAACTATCACTTCCCCGTTATGCCGCGTATGTTCATGGCGTTGCAAACTGAAGACCGCTACCCCATCACGGATATCTTCGATCAGACGCCCGCCATTCCTGATACTTGCCAATGGGCCATCTTTTTACGTAACCATGATGAGCTTACACTTGAAATGGTTACCGATGAAGAACGGGACTATATGTACAAAGTGTACGTGAAAGATCCTAAAGCAAAAATTAACTTAGGAATCCGGCACAGGCTTGCACCACTCCTGGGAAACAACAGAAAAAAAATAGAACTGCTCAATTACCTTTTGTTTTCGCTGCCCGGAACACCGGTTATCTACTATGGCGATGAAATTGGCATGGGTGATAATGTTTATCTCGGTGACCGTGATGGCGTTCGAACGCCCATGCAATGGAGTGCAAACCGGAACGCCGGATTTTCTGAAACAAATCCGCATCGCTTATATCTTCCTGTAATCCTGGATCCACTTTATCATTATGAATCACTTAACGTTGAGTTACAATCACAAAGTACTGCTTCGCTGCTGTGGTGGATGAAACGGTTGATCAATAAGCGCAAACAATATCTTGCGTTCAGTCGCGGCGATATGACTTTCCTACAATCCGAAAATCCGAAAATTCTTGCTTTCACCAGAACATTCCAGGATCAAACAATGCTGGTGCTTGCCAACCTCTCACGTTATACACAACCTGCAGAAATAGACCTTGATGCATTCACAGGGCATATACCGGTTGAAGTTTTCAGCCGGAATAAATTTCCGGCAATCAAAGAATCTGTACCTTATTTTTTCACACTCGGTGCACATGACTGTCAATGGTTCGTGCTCGAAAAAGTAAACCTGCTGATCAACCAGGAAAAATCGCTGCCGTTGCTCCGGGCAAAAACCTGGGAGCAGGTGATCTCAAAATCAGGTAGAGAAATCCTGGAAGTTCAAATCCTAGAAGGATATATGCAAAATCTACGTTGGTTTGGAGGAAAGGGAAGAGCAATTGAAGATATTAAAATCATTAACACCGCCACCCTCCTGCCAGGCGAAAATCCAGCAACGATTTTATTGATTGAAGTACGATATAAAAGTGGACTCCCGGAAATGTATCAACTTCCTGTTTCCTTTGCTCAGGGATTACTCGCACAAAAATTGATTGAAGGGTGTCCGCAATCTGTAATTGCCAGACTGGAGATTGATGGCGAAGAAGGTGTAATGTACGATGCCATCTATGGTCTTGAGCTACAGGAGACACTTGTACAGCGCATGGCAGCGGACGAAGTTACTTCGATAGAACACAATACGCTTGTCTTCCACGGACAAGAAAAACTAAAAGAATACATCCGGACACAGGAGAAAGTTAAGCCAAGGGTTTTAGGTGGCGAACAAAGTAATACTTCCATTATCTACGATAATAAATTCTTTTTAAAATTATTCCGTAAGGTGGACCGAGCCATCAACCCGGATGTTGAAATAATTCAGTTTCTCACAGCAAAAACGGAGTTCAAGAATATTCCGGCTTATGCAGGTTTTATCGAGTGGCGTTTTGAAAACGAAACCATGGTACTCGGCTTACTTCAGGAAATGATAGAAAGTAGTAGCGATGCATGGACATATATGTTAGACCGACTCGATGATTTTAATGAAAACATACTTTCAAAAACCGATTTGATTATTACGAGTGTGCCTCTTCGCGATAACGTAATAGAACCGATTGACTTCGAAGAGATACCGGAAGATATGCAAGAATTGCTAGAAGCCAGCGTAGCTGAGCGTGTGTACATGCTGGGTGTAAGAACCGGCGAAATGCATCACGCCCTTGGATCTGGAATTGCCGATCCGGATTTCCGGCCCGAACCATATTCATTACATTACCAACGGTCGCTCTACGCGGGATTACAATCCCTTGTCCGCAGTACGTTTGAAAACCTGGCACGAAACATCAAAACACTGCCCGAAGAAGTGAAACAGGAAGCCCGTGACGTAATGAACATGAAAGATGATATTCTGGCCATCTTTAAACGCATCTATGAGAAAAAAATTGATGTTGTTAAAATCCGGATACACGGTGACTACCACTTGGGACAAGTACTGTTTACAGGTAAAGATTTTGTGATCACTGATTTCGAAGGCGAACCTGCCCGAAGCTTTAGTGAAAGAAGATTAAAACGTGCCGCCCTTCGCGACGTCGCCGGCATGGTGCGTTCTTTCCACTATGCCGCCTATGGAAGTTTGTTCCTCGACAACCAGATACGCAAAGAAGATTATCCGAAACTTATTCCTTTTATTGAACAATGGTTTCATTACATGAGTGGGATCTTCATGAAGGCATACCTGGACACCGTAGAAGGAAGTACATTTATTCCACAAGAAAAATCAGAGCTCGAAATACTAACCACAACGTTCCTGCTGGAAAAAGCAATCTATGAACTTAATTATGAGTTGAACAACCGACCCGATTGGGTAATTATTCCACTCCGCGGCATACAATCCATATTGAAAAAAAATAAACTAAACGAAATTGAGGTGGCAACTGTGTAATTGCATAAACATACTACATGTTAAATGTTTGTGCTGTTTCAAATAAAGTATCCGATAATCCGGGGACCGGAAATAACTTTAAGGTTTAAGATTATTAGCGCCCGGGATAAACTCACGAAGAGCGTCAAATCACTTTCAGAAAAATTGTGTGGGGAGTGGTATGCCTCCTTCAGTGTTGATCAATATTAATGGATAATCTTTCATTCACGCTTTTTCACCTTCCAGGGCCGGCTGGGCACAGATGATACTTGCAACATTTGAAAATGGGCTGCCGCATTTAATCTAAAATCCACCAACTTTACCACTTAAATCAAAGCCCTACAAAGGGGATCGTCGAACCAATTCCCTTACGGAAAAAATATTATGGAAAATCATCACAATGAAGATTTACTTCATGGCAGTTCAGCGTGGCTGGAAAGCGTTGAAAAGTATCTACCGGAAATGGTATACGGGTCAATCGACGGCATCGTAACCACCTTCGCCGTAGTTGCCGGTGCTGCAGGGGCCAATCTGACCATCAATATCGTACTTATTCTTGGAATGGCGAACCTATTTGCCGATGGTCTTTCTATGTCTATCGGGAGTTACCTGGCAAAGAAAGCGGAACAGGATAATTATAAAAAACACCAACGTGTGGAGGAATGGGAAATCGAAAATTTACCAGATGTTGAGCGCAGAGAAATAGAAGATATTTACAGGTCTAAGGGATTTGAAGGAAAGGAACTCGATATGGTTGTTCACCGCATTACTTCAAATAAAAAAGTATGGCTTGAAACGATGATGAAGGACGAACTTGGACTCACGCTGGATGTGAAGTCGCCACTCAAGGCAGGGTTTAGCACATTCCTTTCTTTTGTCGTTGCAGGCGCAGTACCATTGATCGCGTACATACTCACTTTCACTGGGAACATTTCCCTTGACCCATTCGTGATCTCTTCAATGGTTACGGCCTTGACCTTCATTCTCATCGGTTACCTTAAAACGTATGTAACCCAATCGCCACCATTTAAAAGTATTCTCGAAACACTGTTTCTCGGAGCAACGGCTGCTGTAGTCGCCTATCTGTTGGGTCATTACCTGGAAAAAATTCTACTCTAAAGCCCGATATAAAAAAATATCCAGGCTGGCGTACCAACCCGGATATTTAAAATCCTCATTCAATTTTATCTGTAAACTAAAACTTTCACGAGGTTGTCATTCTCCTCAATTCCACACACCTGTAGAAATTGTTAGCTTACGAATAACTGATAAAATTTGCTGTGGACTAGACATGGTACCTCCTTTCTTTTCGTAAACATAAGCAGCAGTTTATTATTCAACTACCTTATGAACCTGGACTACTACCGATAACAACCGTCATCAGTGCATTAACGCTGAATGTTGCAATTTCGTTTACTTTATTCAAAATAATTCGAATAATCCATGGTTAGAACACTACGGCATTTAACAATGTACGTTTAGGTTCAAAATCGCAGTTTATTTCTGATTTTTATCGTCCTGATTTTGTGATTTATTTTGTAGACTTGAAGAAGCATCCATTAATCGTTTATCATGAAAACAATAATTCAGACACCAGATTTTAAAGCGGATCAGAAATTAATCGACCTTGTGAACGAAAAACTGGAAAAACTAGGACGATTCAGTGACCGGATTCACGAATCCACAGTGACTTTAAGACTTGATCGATCAGAAACAAAAGAGAATAAAATATGTGAGATCCGGCTTGGTATCCCGGGGAATGATTTGTTTGCTTCAAAGCAATGTAAAACATTTGAAGAAGCGTTGGCAAAAGCTTCGGATGCGTTGAAATCGCAGATTGAAACCTGGAAAGAAAAAGTATAAGATTAATTAACGTACCGGATATACGCCATTATTATCAGTTGATCGTGTACTGCTTCGGAAAAAAGTTGCTAATGCGGAAGACGATCGTGGAAAAATCCATATACCCATGTGCCGGCCACGGCGCTGAGCAACGTTACTGAAACCACCGCCGCCCCCGTCCCAATTTGTGCAAACAAAGGACCGGGGCATGCTCCCGTTAATGCCCATCCAAATCCGAAGATTAAACCCCCAATCACATTTCCCTTTTTAAATTTTTTCGATTGAAATTCAATCTTTTCACCATCCACAGTTCTGATGTTAAAGTATTTTATCAGCCGTACGGAAAGCATACCGACAACTACTGCTGAGCCAATCACACCATACATGTGAAATTCCTGAAATCGAAACATCTCCTGGATACGAAACCATGAAATAACTTCGGACTTCACCAATAGAATACCAAACAAGATGCCTGCGATTAAATATTTGACATTGTGCCATGCCCGGTGCGTAGTGGAAGCGTTGTTAACGCCGAATTCATTAACGAATCGGATTTCAAAATCCGTATCTGTATGGCGGTTATGTAGTTGATTCATATCAAAGCATCAGGATATAAGGTAGAACGAAGTTCGCCATAATAATTCCGCCAATCATAAAACAGGCTGTGGCGATTATGGAGGGTAGTTGAAGCATCGATATACCAGTAATTGCATGGCCCGAGGTACACCCTCCTGCATATCGTGTACCGAAGCCTACTAAAAAACCACCTACAACGATCAATAAAAAACCCTTTAAGGTAAACAGAGCCTCAAAGTGAAAGAGATCTGATGGCACAAGTGCGGATAAATTCTTAATTCCATATCCGGCCAGTTCTTCACGAAGGTTTTCGTTAATCGTCACAGGCCGATCATTTGTTAAGAAAACTGCGGCTACGTACCCACCGAAGAAAATGCCGGCTACAAAAAATAAATTCCATACTTCCTTTTTCCAGTTGTAATTAAAAAAAGAAATCTTCGCCGGAATACATGCGGCACAAATGTGACGTAATGAAGATGATATCCCGAAGAGCTTGTTTCCAAGGATCAATAGAAGCGGTACAGTAAGACCAATCAGCGGCCCCGCCACATACCACGGCCACGGTTGCCGTATTCTATCAAAAACATCATTCATGTCTGGCTAATATTTGAATTAAGATACAAAGATCATGTCAAAGTTTGGAAAAATGAAGAAGCTTCCTTTTTTCCTATTCATTTTTACACACCGGCCCTTATTATGGCTGTATTAATTTTCAACGAACATTGTCATGCTTTCTTAACACAGGCTTTCGTTACCGTTAAAATGCAATCAACCGTGCCGTTGTATTTTGCCGGCATAACAATAAGCCAAATCATGAATTTCATTCGCATGTTTTTGTCCGAACAAGTCGGCATATTTTCAGCACTCTTAATCGTGAGTTCATTTTTTTTTCAACCAGCATATGGGCAATCCCAGGAAAAAATTTACGCACTGATGTTGTTAAACTTTGCCCGAAACATTCATTGGCCGCTACCAAATTCCGGACATTTTGTAATCGGTGTTTTGGAATATCCGCCACTGGTTGAGGAACTGAAAAGTGTAACGCGTACTGTAAAAATTAATGGCAGAAATGTGCAAGTTAAGCCGCTGACGAATCCAGCCGATGTTAAAGGTTGTCAGATCGTGTTTTTACCAGCATATAAAGCCCGGTGGCTGGCGTCTGTCCTTAAAACAATTCCAAATGAGGCTACCTTGATCGTGAGTAATAAAGCGGGGATGGCCAGGAATGGCGGCGCAATAAATTTTATTTTATTAGAAGGAAAATTAAACTACGAGATTAACTGCAATGCCATCGAGAAACGCGGTTTAAAGGTAAGCAACGCATTAAAAAGCGCGGGTATACTTGTTCAAAAGTAAAAATAGAACTCGGCCTTAAACTCATGCCTGATTGGTATGATTTTTTTATTTCATAATAGATCAATACTTTACACTATGGATCTATTATCATTATTCGGAGCGGAAAAAATTTCATGGGATCATGCGGAAAATCTTCAACGCAGTGCCCCTGATATTATTATTTGGGCTGCTCCCGTCATGTTCTTCTTTGTATTGATTGAATACATTATTTCCAGGCGTCAACATAAAGAATACTACGAAAAAAAAGAAACAATCGGGTCCATTGCAGTGGGGCTTGGTAACGTGGCTATTGGCGCCGCCATTAAACTCTTACTTTTTTACGTGCTGATCTGGGTATATAACCTCATTCCCTGGAGAATGGAACTTAACTGGTGGACATTTCTGCCGTGTTACATTCTTTTCGATCTGTGCAGTTACTGGGCACACCGTATCTCGCACCATCAACGCTTCTGGTGGGCAACTCACGTAGCGCATCACTCCGGTGAATATTATAACCTCACTGTTTCCTTTCGCCTGAGCTGGGTGCAATACATAAAACTAATTTTTTTTCTACCTGTTTCGTTTATTGGGTTTCATCCCATCATCATTTTTGTAACAAATCAGATTGCAGTATTGTTTCAGTTCTGGGTTCATACAGAGTATATCCGCAAATTACATCCTGTGGTTGAATATATTTTCGCCACGCCGTCAAATCATCGTGTACACCACGGTTCACAGGAAAAATACATCAACAAGAATTATGGTGCCACGTTTATTATCTGGGACCGTATTTTTAAAACCTATCAACCGGAAGAAGAACAAGTTGTCTATGGCATTACCCATAACATTTCGAATAAAGCAAATCCGCTTTATATCAATTTCCATGAATATGCTGATATGTTTCGCGATGTGAAAGAAGCCAAAGGCCTTCGTATGAAACTCTTTTACATTTTTGGTGACCCCATAAAAATTGGAGAAGCAAAAAAGGCGAAAGAAGCGAAAACATCCGTTCACAAAATGCTGGAACTAAACGAGCTGAAAGTAGATTCCTTTTAAATTACGACACAAGGAAATATACTGATACAATTCTCGTGTATTCTTCGTGGGTTAATCCGTTTTTTGCCACTAAGGCACAAGGGCACTAAGGAAAGACAAGTACAATCATCAAACATTCTTTGTGATTTCGTGACTTCGTAGTCCAATCCGTTTTCTTGCCACTAAGGCACAAGGGAACTAAGGAAAGACAAGTACAATCACCATGCATTCTTTGTGGCTTCGTGACTTCGTGGCTTAATCCGTTTTTTTGCCACTAAGGCACAAGGGCACTAAGGAAATACAAATAAAATCACCATGCATTCTTTGTGTCTCCGTGACTTCGTGGCCCAATCCGTTTTCTCGCCACTAAGGCACAAGGGCACTAAGGAAAAACAAGTACAATCATCAAACATTCGTTGTGTCTTCGTGACTTCGTAGCCCATCCGTTTTCGCGCCACTAAGGCACAACGGAACTAAGGAAAGACAAGTACAATCATCAAACATTCTTTGTGTCTCCGTGACTTCGTGGCCCAATCCGTTTTCTCGCCACTAAGGCACAAGGGCACTAAGGAAAGACAAGTGCAATCATCAAGCATTCTTTGTGTCTTCGTAACTTCGTGGCCCAAATCTTTGTGACTTCGTGTCCATAAAAAAAGCTGCACAATAATGCAGCTTCCTAAATTTCAAATACAGCTTGAGCCTATTTTTCAATAATTATTTTCTTTCTGATGTAGCGGGTTCCTGAACGAAGCGTTACAATGGAAACACCGTCGGGAAGTACGTTAACATAGAGTAGAATTTCATTAGACGACGCTTGTTCGACGCGTGTATTCATTGTACGGCCATCGGCATGTACTAAACTAACAAACTGAATGTCGTTAGATGAACGTATGGTGAGGATATCTTTAGCCGGGATAGGGAATATATTTACATCATCCTCAGTCTCAAGCAAGACTTCAATTTCATCTTCGCCCTCTCCTTTTATAAATGCAGGAGGTATGGACGCCTCACGTGCCATTGAAGCAATACCAGGCAAATTCGTAACGCGCATATGGTCTACGTTGGGGCCACTATATCCAATGTCAGTAATGCGAACAGTATTGTTTCCTGCATTTAAGGATACGGATGCATCTACAACCGCCCATGTTGTCCAGGCACCGGTTCCAGGGAAAGCGCGATCAGCCATTACGATCACACCATTTACCATGACTTGAAGAGGTCTGTTTCCGGTAGGTAATGCATATCTGAACTGTAAGGTATACAATCCTGCTGAAGGAACGCTAAAATTCCATTGCAGATAATCGCCTGAAGCTCCTACATAGTCTCCAAAACCTGTGCCCGTGAATCCAGCATAATTTGCTTTGATGGAAACGCCCTGACGTGTCGCTGCTTCTGCCTCTAAAATATCATCAAAAGAACCTGGTTCTTCAATCGTGTAAGTTGCAGATACCACGGTAGAAGAAATTCCTTCTTTAATTGCAATTGCTCTAATGGTGGTAGTAGCACTTATTGCTATCGCTGCATTATAAACCGAGGACGAAGCTGAAGGTGTACTTCCGTTGAGCGTATAATATATTGTTGATCCGGTTGTTGAAGAAGAAAGCGTTACACTAACGCCATCGGGATAAACCCCCTGCGCTGGTGTAAAGACCGGCGCATTAACAACCGGAATTGAGGCAAGTCCGGTTACTACAAGGTGATCGAAATTTGCACCCCCGGAACCAATGCTTGTCGCGCGAATCGTATTTGCTCCTGCATTTAACTGAACTGTGCTTGAAACGATCGACCAGTTGTCCCAGGAAACGGTTGAAGGAAATGGCTTACTACCTTCAGTCGTTGTCCCGTTAACTGCAATTGCCAATGGTCGGCTTTTGTTTGATCCATTTCCATAACGGAAGTCAAGGCGATATTGACCCGCAGCCGGTACGTTTACAGCCCAATGAATGTACGTTCCTGAATTGCCATCATAATCAGCGAAACCTGTTCCGGTAAATCCTGTACCAGAAGCTTTAACCGATACTCCCGACAGCGTAGCATTTTCAGCCTCTAGTGTGGTAGTGAAAGGTTGATTATCATCACTGATGGTATATACCGCAGTCTGCACTCCAGAATTGGTCATACCTGCTTTTACAGCTATGGCTTTCAACGTCGTCGTAGAACTGATCGTTAATGGTGTAGTGTATACAGCAGAAGAAACGGTTGGTATTGTTCCGTTCAACGTATAATGAATTGTTGCGCCAGTAGTTGTGGTACTGATTGAAACGAGTTGTGAATCGGTATACGTACCTGCCGGCGGAGTAAACTGAGGCGTGTTAACCGTAGACACTGAATTGATTGTATACAGTCCGGTTTGCACTACTGAGTTGTCCATCCCTGATTTAACGGCAAGTGCTTTTAACGTTGTGGTTGCACTTATTGTCAACGGTTCTGAATATAACGTAGATGATGTTGTCGGTGTAGTTCCATCAAGTGTGTAGTAGACCGACGCACCTGAAGTAGCTGTTGTAATTGTAACAAGTTGTGAACTGGTGTACGTACCGGGCGCAGGTGTAAACTGTGGTGTACTTACCGTCGGCACTGGCGCGCTATCCTGGTACACCAGCATGTAGTCAATATTTGGCCCGTTAGATCCGATTGATGTTAATCTTACTTTGTTGGTTCCGGCATTCAGCGCCTGAACACTTTCTACATATTCCCAATTGGTCCATAGCCCTGTAGAAAGGAATGCAAGACTTGCTACCCGTTCTACGCCATTAACAGTAAGGCGTAAAGGACGATTCTTTGTACTTCCATTGGCATTTCGGAAAGCAAGTCGATAGTTTCCTGCATGTGGTGCGTTCACAGTCCATTCGATGTAACCGCCATTGTTCGTATCATAGTCTGCAAAGCCAGTTCCTGTGAATCCGGCGTATGTCCATCGCGTTGTGGCGCCAGACAATAAAGCTTGCTCTGCTTCCAGATATAGCGGAAGATAAAAAGCCGAGATCGTTTGGTTTGATGAAGGTGTATTGATATGATGTTCAGCTGCACCACCGTCGGACCAGTTCAAAAACTCATAGGTAATACCATCCACTATTTGAGGTGTTGGTGCTTCTATAGACCGTTCGATGCCGGCAACGCCTTCGAATATATATGGCGCATCGACTTCTACACCATCGATCTTCAACTTAAGCCCGGGCTTGTTGGTGCTTAATGTAACGCTTACCAGTACCGGATGAATATCGCGAAACACCGTTGTTTCCTGCCCTTGAGAATCGCGTACAGTTAAATAAATGCGATACCAAACATTGGTAGCAGGGTCGTGATTTGGAGACAATGTATATGTGCCACTCGTGATACCTGAGGTTGGTGCCATGGCCGGGTGCGTATGTGTATCATGATGGAAATTTATTTCCCACGTGAATGCAGATGCCGGAAGCACGCCATCTTCTGTATCTGTGGCAGAGCCAACGAAGTCCAATTGTGTACCCGTAGCATATACCGTTCCTTCTGTTGGCAATTCGATAACCGGTTGCGGAGGAAGATTGGAAGTAACAGATAATACTGCACCAAGACTGGTTGCTGTTCCTAATGGATTGGTAATTACCGCACGGAACACTGTGCCATTATCTGCCAGTGTGGCGTTCGTAAATTCATAGATATAATTTGTAGCACCAGGAATGTTGACACCGTTTCGTTGCCATTGGTATGTAAGCGGTGCATCACCTGAAGCACCTACAGCGAAAGTGGCTGACCCTCCGATAGAAACTAACTGATCAGAAGGATTCGCAGAAATGGTAGGCGCTCCGTTGTTGGTAAATGATACCTTCCATACTTCTGAACAACATGACTGTGAGTTTGCTTCACTTGAGCCCCCGGCTAGTCCCCCACGTGCGAGGTAATAAAGACTTCCATCGTTACCCACAGAGAATGAAATAGGACGATTAACATTGGTGGCAAACGTTTCAATTACTTCTCCGGTTTCAGGATCAAGCACCTTGATGTAGTTACCACAATAATCTCCGAAAAAATATTTTCCAATATACTTTGAAGGAAAAACAGGGTTCTGTGGATTATAAAATGCACCGCCACCAATAGAACAACCCAAGGCATGCGAATAAGCATAAAAAGGATCCTGATAATTTGCAGGTGGTGTTTGCGTGGTCCTCACACCTTCGATGGAAGGCCAACCGTAATTTTTTCCAGGCATTAATTCATTTACTTCTTCAAAAGCGGAATTACCCACATCATTTATAAACACACGTTCTGTACCTGGTTGAACCGAAGCACGGAACGGATTGCGTAAGCCCAGGGCGTAAATCAACCTGTAATTTCCGGCTAGCGTAGTGTAGTAAGGATTATCTGCTGGTATGGTACCATCGGCATTGATCCGCAATACTTTTCCTAATAAGGAATTAAAGGAAGAAGAGTTGTTACCGTTGCCACCATCACCGGTGGTGATGAATAACTTCCCAGCTTTAAAGAATAAAGCGCCGCCGTTGTGAATACTTCCGGAGAGCACATCCAGGTTAATCAATACCAGCTCACTGTTGGGTACTACCACATCGCCATTGGCGGTGAACCGGCTGACGCGATTTCTACTCTGGCCATTCACACAGTAATAAACGTAAATGTATCCGTTTGTGGCAAAGTTCGGATCAAACACCAGGCTTTGTAAACCGCGTTCATTCCGGTTATCAATAATCGACTGAAGGTCGAGAAACGGTGTGGTTAACATGACACCGTTCTTAATGACGTTGATGAGTCCCTTTTTTTGCGTTACAAACAATCGCCCGTCGGGTGCATAATTTACGGTAGTACCATCGAGGCCTTCCGCAAGCCGAAGTTCAGCAAAACCGTTGGGTAAAGTTCCTGCCTGAACGGAGGCGCATACAAAGAGCAGGGTGGCAAGTAAAACATGCCTTGAAAGGAGTAGAGTTTTTTCCATACTATAGACTATTTGATTAAAGCAAATACAAAGGACTAGCCGCTGATCCATTCACACATAACTCGCCAAAAGCGGTAATTTAAAGCCGCTACAAATATAGATTATTATAAAAATATTGTGTAAGTTTTTTCGGAAAGAATCACAAAAAATAACCTGGGAAAATGATAGCATAACAGATAGATCCCTAAAAAAGCGCGTTTCTAATGCTGGATGACTATAAATTAATAAAGCGTGCCTCATTTCCGGCCCTTAAAATAGATGTACCATTCAATAAAGCTTATTCAACCCGAAATCGCCGTTCCTGCCAGTTTCTGAAGGATTTTTGCATTACTTACGGCCGCGACGTTAATGTCGTTATTAAAATAGGCATAGACGTCTTTCACACCGGAAAGAGAATCTATAGATTCAAAAACATGCTGTAACGCAGGCTTACGGTAGGACGACAGATAGCGTTTCGGTACACCATGAAACCGGTAATACATGGTATTTTTTGTCTTTATAACCGCATCAGGCAAGCCGGGATAACTGATGCTACAGAAGGTTATTTTTTTCTTCCTTAATGTTTTGAAAACAGCGTCGTTCCACCAACTCGGGTGACGAAACTCAACCACATTAGAAAACGCGTTATCCAACCATGCTGTAATTTTTTCAAGGTTTTCTTTGCTGAATTCCATCTGCGGATGAAGTTGAAACAGAATCGTACCAAGTTTGTCATCGAGGCCAAGAGAAACACGATCATAGAAGGCTTTCACATCCTGCTCTACGTTATTGAATCGTTTATAATGTGTGATGTACTGAGGTGCTTTAACCGTAAATCTGAAATTCACAGGACTACGCTGATACCACGCCTGAAGGGATTCCAGCTTGGGGAAACGGTAAAACGTCGCGTTCAGTTCAACCGTGTTAAAGAATTCACAATAGTATTCGAACCACTTGCGTTGTGGTAATCCTTTGGGATAAAATTTTTCGCGCCATCCCCTGTAATAAAAACCTGAACAGCCGATCCACCAGTGTTTTTTCATAACGCTGTTTAATGGATACTTCCACAAAAAGACATGCCTCAAAAAATTGTTATACTAATCCAGATCAGACGGCTGGGTAAGCGGAATTAAAATATGGAAAGCAGCACCATTGCCTTCGGTTCCTTCAGCATAAATATGTCCATGATGGCGCTGTACGATCTTTTTACAAATTGCCAGTCCAATGCCTGCGCCTGGTGTATTGCGTTTATTGTGGAGCCGTTGAAAAATGGTAAATATTTTATGCGCGAAATCCTCTCTGAAACCCACACCATTATCGTATACACTGATCCTGACGTAATTCACAAATTGATTGAGTAACTGATATTCATTCACCTCTGCCCTGGTAAGCGGTTGTGCCCGAATTGTAATGACAGGAGCTATTTCATCCTTACAATATTTCAATGCATTCAAAACGATGTTTGAAAATAAAATACCATAATAAACCTCCGAACCTTCTACCACGGGAAGCGGCAATATTTTAAACACTGCTTTCTTTTCACGTATCATTAACTCCAGCTCTACACGTACTTTATTCAATACATTGTTAAGGTCCACCTGTTCTGTATGTAGTGGTTGCTCTGTGCTGTTGGTGAAAGACAGTAAGCTCTGAATGAGTTCACGCATGTGCGTAGCGGAAAACTGAATTTTTTCAAGGAACACTTTATCACTGTGCCCGGTAGTCTTTATGGCGAGATCACTAAACATCTGGATCTTACGCAGTGGCTCCTGGAGATCATGACTTGTAACGAAAGCAAACTGTTTTAATTCTTCATTCAACACTTCAAGCTGCGTAATCTTGTAAGTAAGTTTTTGTTCATAGATTTTAACCGGATTGAGATCATGGAGCGAAGCGATCACCCCCTCGTGCAATGGGCCAATAGACACGTGTAACCAGTTACGCTGGTCATTAACGTTTAAGTAACCTTCCAGTTTGGCCTGCTTTTGATTTGCAATAACTTCATTAAATTTTGCCAGCACTGGTTTAAAGATGCCTGACGGTATGATTTGCGATAATAATTTGTTCTTCCTGGAGTCAAGATCAAGTAGCCGAAATGCGGATTCATTGCAATATGTGATGCGGTAATCAATAATTATATTTGCTTTCCATAATGGAACAAAACTTACAACGCCATAGCCCATGGTTTCAAGCAAGGACTGATTAAATCCCTCAAGTCGCATACGCTGTCGTAAATATTTGAAAGAATAGTATGTAGCTACACACAACAAAATGCCACACAAGCCCAAGAGCCATCTTAGCCATTGGTCCAGCAATTTTGCGGATTTATCCAGTGCATGTTGCTTTTGCTGCAGTCGGATCTTCGAAAACTTAATTGTTGTATTTGTAAGTTTGATGATTCGGTATCGGTGCGCATTGAATGCATTTGATTTTAATTCATCCCAGGTTATGGTTCTTTTAAAATTTTGGTATTCCAGAATTGCATGACGTAATGTATCCAATCTATCGTGCAGTTCACGGTGCAGCACGATGCGCTGCACGTTTGCAATGGTGTTCATGGTGCTATCGGCTAATACGTCTGCAGAAATAATATCACCTGATGCTGCGTCTGAAATCTTATCATGGTTTAACCAGCTAAAGATCCATCCATGAATCCTTTCTAGTTTGACAAGTACATTATTCTCTGTATTAACATCGTGTGTATATACGAGCATACGCTTATAGCTGACCATGTATAAATAAAACATGACGCCAATAAGAACAAAAGTAATGGCATAAACTGATAAAAGTCGTTTATTCATACATGTCAATAAGTACCGGTCATGGATCCGGCTTAAGCAGATTGGCGAAGCATTTCAAGGAGGGATTCGATCTTTGTACAGAGCACCTCGAAATTGTTTGGTTTTTCAATGATATCCAGAGCTCCTAATGAGAAGCACGTTTCTTTCACCTGTTGGTTGAAGTAAGTTGTGTACAAAATCCGGAGATGGGGTAATTGAAGGTATGGCATGAAGTGCGCTTTCTCCCGCATCAAAAGGAATGAGTTGGATGGAATCACCAATCAGGTTACAAGCTGCCCGGAATATTTCCTGATCATCTGCATCGTCATCAATGAGTACAATAGATTGCGCGTATGCCATAGTGTATTTGTGGAGCATTGAATTTAAGCAATTCCGTGACTAATTTCAGCAACATCAAATTCTTTCAGGTGAATGAATAAAAAAAATCGTTGAAAGGTGTTCACGTCTGCTTTAATGTCAGAACATGATTTTAATGTTACCTATGAAATAAGGTATCGTTGTGCTAAGCTTCTTTATAGCATAGTTTTCAATTCACTTCACAGGGTCTCGACTATATCGTTTCCTAAAGTAATTTATACGCAGCCTCGATAGCAGGGAATGATAGCGACAAAAAATCTCAACGGAACACATTAATGGAAACCTATTTTGCTTTATAGATCCTGGCAACATAACCTCCACCAGGAGCAAGCGATACTTTCAGTTTCCGGTGTGCGGGAAGCGCAATCGTTTCATGTCTATAATCCCGCGCTATACGGGAGGCATTGACGCCATCTTTAAAGAGTTCAACCTTGTAATTTCCTTCTGGAAGAAACGTAAAGTCCAGTTCCAGTTCCCTTGCATCCCAGTTTGTTAGCGCACCCACATACCAATCATTTCCTTTTTGTCTTGCTATTGCAACATACTCGGCGATTGCACCATCAAGTGAAATAGTATTGTCCCATGTGGTCGGTACTGCGGCGATGAACTTTGTACATGCTGGTTCATCCATATAAGCCGACGGATTATCGCAAAGCATATTAAGCGGTGCCTCGAAAATAATATACTGTGCCAATTGACGACACCTCGTTCCCTGGCTCATGGGTTCACTGTTGATGGGGCGATAATTTGACCGCGTTGCATTGCGCATAGCCCCCTGGGTATAATCCATCGGACCAGCGAGCATTCGAATAAAGGGAATGGTTACATCATACGTAACCTGATCGACGGAAGGCTCTGACCATTTCATTTGTTCCAACCCATGAACACCTTCGAAGTTAATTACGTTTGGATAAGTCCTTTGCAATCCGGTTGGTTTGTATGCACCGTGAAAATCAACAAGCATTTTATATTTCGCCGCGATAGAAGAAGCACGGTAATAGAACCGTACCATCTCCTGGTCATCACGGTCCATAAAATCTATCTTAAAACCTTTGACACCAAGCGCAGCATAATGACGACAGATACTTTCAATATCGCGGTTAAAGGCATTGTATCCGGCCCAGAGGATAATATCTACATGCTTCTTCTTGCCATATGCGATAATCTCTTCAAGATCGATTTCAGGAACCACCTGCATGAGATCTGCTTTGAGATTAACAGCCCAACCTTCATCGAGGATCACATATTCAATTCCATTTTTAGATGCAAAGTCGATGTAGTACTTGTACGTTTCTGTATTTACACCTGACACAAAATCGACACCATAGATATTCCATGCATTCCACCAGTCCCACGCCACTTTACCTGGCTTAATCCAGGACACATCTTTCACTCTTGAGGGCGAAGCCAACTTATAGACAAGGTCACTATCGGCAAGTTGTTTATCAGATGTTGATATGGCAATAACACGCCATGGGAAATTGCGGGTACCTGTTGCTTTTGCAATAAACGGTTCGCGTTCTTTCACAATCTCCTGCAATTGATTGTGTCCACCTTTCTCTATGGTCTTTGGATAAGCAGCAAAAACACCCGTAAACGATTTTCCGCCGTCCGCGTTATTGAGGTACAAACCCGGGTAGTCTTCAAGATCAGCTTCTGTGATGCAGATTTTTTTCCCATTGTCCATTTCGACCAGCACCGGAAGAAACGCAAGTCGTTTTGGATCGGCCTGTGAAAGTGATACGTGGGTGTAGGTGTTCTCGAATGAATTGTAAAATTGTTCTTCGAAAGACGCACTAGCTTCTTTGTTAACGTATGGAATATACGCCTTATGATCTGAATTAAAGTTAAACGCTACTTCTTCCGATGTTACAAGAAAGTCTTTTTTACGGGAGCTTTTAAATCGATAAGCAACGCCTTCATTATACACCCGAAATACAACCGCATAATCGCCTTTAAATGATAAGGTCAATTCATTGTATTCATCTTTAATCTCTGAACGTTTATATATGGGCGCTTTAATCATTTGGCTCATACTCTCCTTATCGATCTTTTTTAATTTCGGATTTAAACCAAAAATTTCTCCATCCTGAAGTTTAATTGAAATTGGAGAAGGTGCTAAAAGCACATCACCTTCATGTTTGATTGAATAGGTCAGTTTGTCCTTTACGTTAATCGTAACGTTAATTTTAGCATCTGGTGAGTTAATAGTTTGTGATTGTTGCGCAAACACAGAACAACAAAGCAGTAAAAGCGTAAATGTTGGGACAAACAGTTTCATCAATTATTATTTAATAAGCGCACAATATCGCAGTCCATGGGGACAGTTCAAAGTTCAGGGTTCAAAGTTCAAAGTTTGTTTCCTTATTGGGTTTAGCAAAAATAACCTGAATAGCAATAGCACAACTCACACGTTACATTTCGTACCTCGTAACCTTGGGCTATGGCTCAATAACTCGAAGCTAAAAGTTCAAAGCTATTCCCCTCCTCCGTTACCGCATCCTGATGCGCATGTGCCACGCACATGCATGCAGAAGGATTCTCCGGAACAGGGTAATAATGATTCGTTACAAGAAGCATAGTTCACGTTCAAGATCGGACTTTTCTTTAATTGGCAGAATTTCGGAAATGTCTGAAATTAACTTTGATGTCCCCAACTCATACACTATCGAAAACAACACGCGGCTCGAAACTTACATCTCAAACGTTTCTCGCCATGTCATAAATCATGGACCCGCCTTAAAACCTGTAGCCTAAGCTTGCAGCAATTCGAAAACACATATTTCTCAATCAAACAATTGTAGAACAACATGCACAAGTGCCAGTAGCGGAAGCGTTGGTTGAAAAAACACAACGGCATGAATTTTTGATTCCCATCCCTAGACAAACAGATACAACCATGGATAAGAAAAAAGAAAACCATAACGAGCCATACCGGCCGGAAGATACGCCCACCCCGCCTCAAAACATGAATCCCGGGAAACCAGGCGACGAGCGAAAACCAGACCAGGAACCTAAAGCTGAAAAGAGAAAAGCAGCCGATAAGGATAAGGATCCCAACAAAAAGCTATTGGGTGAATCGCCAATCGAAATCGACGACGAAACAACTATTTAGTTCGAGGTTTAAAGTTGAAGGTGTAAAGTCAAGAGGTGCCTTAGGCTCATCTTTGCATGCCCTTGCGTCTCTCCGCCTTGGCGGTTAAGAACGCGCGTTGATGAAAAAATAATCTCAATAATTAGTTTGGGTTCATAGAAGACTAATAATTCCTCAATGAACCCAAGCTATTCCTATTGACGACTTTTTTTCTTACAAAACCGATCGCCAGATATTCCTTGGAATCTCGAAATTAGTTTTGCCATGGAACCACCGAAGATGGATAATAATCGATCTCCATGTTTTTCCATCGTTTAGCCTGGTTACCAAGTCGAACTTTATAAGTATCCCAATCTCTGGCAGCCGCTGCTGACCATCCAATTTCGGCTACACCTGGAAGCCTTGGAAATACAAGGTATTCAATGTCATCCATGGTCTGTACGGTTTCAGTCCATAGCGGCGCTTCAACGCCCGCAATATGTTCTGCCGAAACACCATTGATATAACTCGCCGGATCCCATTGATACGATGAATCTACTTCAATATAAGCAGCCCAATGTAATCCGATTCGTGAAGTTGAATCATATTGCATGTCGAGATACACTTTCTTCGAAGGTGAAAGAATTAATTTTGCGCCTTTATCAACCGCCATGTTAGCATACTTTTCCGCATGCCAATATTGCACCATGACATTGTCGTCAATATCGCCCTGCGCGATTTCTTCCCAGCCCACCATCTTTTTACCATGCGATTCAACGATGGTTTTAAATTGATTAATAAACTGGATGTAATCATCCTTCTTCGTGACAGCAGCCTCATCACCGCCGATGTGCAGGTACGGACCAGGTGTAATGGAGGCCAACTCGCGCACGATATCTTCAACAAATTTCAGCGTAATTTCTTTCTTGATGTGTAATGTACTAAAACCAACTTCGACGCCGGTATACAACTTCCCGGCTACCGGTTTTGTCGGACTTGCTTCAAGATTTATCGAAGGACCCTCATTCAACTCGGGATATGAAGCTAATGCAGCATTGGTGTGGCCCGGCATATCAATTTCGGGTACGATCGTTATATAATGATCCTGTGCATAGGCGACGATGTCGGCATATTCTGCTTGTGTATAAAATCCGCCTTCTCCTCCACCTACTTCAGTACTCCCCCCGATTTTTGTAAGATTCGGCCATGATTTTATTTCGATTCGCCAGCCCTGATCGTCACTCAGGTGAAGATGCAAGATGTTTATTTTATAATAGCTGATTAGATCGATGTATCGCTTCACCTCATCTACAGTAAAGAAATGCCGCGCAACATCCAGCATAGCGCCGCGCCATACGTACTGCGGATAATCTGTGATCGTACCTGTAGCAATCTCCCACGATGCCTGCTGAACAGTGTTCAATTCAATGCCTGCAGGAAGTAGTTGCCTGATGGTTTGAATGCCACGAATAAGTCCTGCAGGTTTATGCGCCGAAAGTGTAAGACCATCTTCAAGAATCGTAATGGTATATCCTTCCTCACCCAATGTAGCTTCACCTGACAAGTTTAACAGTATGCCTTTATCTGCTTTTTCGCTGTTCACGCTGACCTCCAATGCAAAACCAGTAGCAGGTCGTAGTTTACCAGCAAGAAATTCACCTGCTTTTACCAAGTGTTCTTCAGCTACATGAATCTCCGTTTCAGCTGTAATAAAAAACGCTTTCCCAGTAGCTTCCGCGGAAACTGGTTTAGGAATCAAACTTTCAAAAGCAAGTTTGGCTTCCGGTGAAGTTTCCACTGATTTGTTGCAACCCACTAAAAAGAACTGCAACAGCATTAGCGTTATAAGGCTAAACTGAATGCGGTTTCTGAGAATAAATTTTATTTGCGCCATAATATTGTTGTTTCTTTGAAAATAAACATAAAAATATAACCAGCAGGTTCTATGTTGATATGCAATAGTAGCAGCATGTTAACGGACACACAAGCACATTGTGATTTATTTTGAGTAAGAAAGCGAATTTTAGGCGGAGGTGTTTAGAAACAGCGATGACAAAATTTCACTATTTATGCATTCCACAAAAACTCAATTCCAAGACCGGGTATTCAGCCCGTCACCAAAAGGCGTTTATGTTCGGGGTGTAAAGATTGAACATTCGAACTCAGTTAGTTGGCATCAAAGAACCTATCGATATCCGACTGATAATTTTTCCATTGACGGACTGCGAAACAACAATACCATTCGAAGAACTAGCGAAGTATCCTTCCTCTATTTTCTGATAAAATGTCTTCGTACAAGGGTATTAAAAGCATTGTGGGAAGCCAGTTGTTCACACCATCCTCTATTATGCTTTCATCCGATTTTAATAAAGTAGGGTCTGTTTTTAATACCTTATAGGCAATATTCTTATAGTCTTGCTCCGACAGCGTAAGTAATCCGTTCTTAACATTTTTCTTAAGTAACTCAATAACCAACCGCAGCCGTATTATATTATCTCCATATACGGCAATTCCCTCTAAATGTCTAATTTTTTTTAGCTCTGATTTAATACCTGAAAAAATCACGTATTTACCATCTTTCATATAAAACCAACTTCCATCTAATTGATTGATATCACTAGAATTATATTTCAGGTGAGGCAAATCCTTCTTGGAAATATTTTTATGAATAGATCCGACTTTTATACATTTCACTTTTCCTCGTGAGGCAAGTTTATCTGATACAACTTTTCCAAATAAAAGCTCCTTTTTTTTTAATTCATCAAGATTTCCGATATCATTATCAAAGGCCTCATATACACTCAGCAAATCATAATCCAATCCCATAAAATTTATTAAAGGAAATGAGCTGCAATAAATATATTTAGAACTAAACCTCTCTAAAGAAGGGATCTCCTCAAATGGAATACTTCCGATAGGCAGTTTATATTACGTTACTGTTACCTTCTTCATATTAATATTTCAATAGCTGTTTCCGATTCGGCGCGTTACTCCATTTTTTGGATGCGCAAAGCGCCGCTATAGCCTGGAAAACCTCTTTGAATCAATTTCACTCTCTTTGAAGCGTTCATTTCTAATCCAATTCTCCTAGAACTACCTGCTGTTAATCTTTCAGTAAGACGACTACAAGTTGTATCTTTTAATGTCTTCAAAGTAAACTAGTCATTTCTATCAATATAAATCACTTTCTTTACTCGCTGCTCGATTTCATCCACATCTATCTTTATAAGATGACCGTCTTCATAATTAAAGCTGGAAACCCTATGTACCACTCCATCTATCCTTTCTGTTTCAATTCTATTCATGCCATCAATATACTCAATATCGATTTCCTTGGTTTTATTCATATCTGTTACGTGCAACGTATGATAAATAAGATCGCCGCTTTTATTATATGCATTTCTTACTTCGGAAATAATGTTTCCTGAATGATCCATTAAAATACTGTGAAGAATTTTTCCGTCTTCATTGTAGTTATTCTTCGTTACCGATGCTTTCGAAGTATCGCCGCCGGGAATCAATGTAACCTTTACTATATTTCCATCCAAACTATACTCATTCACAATATCAAATTCAATAGAAATTGTTCGCTTGCCAGCTTCAATATTACTAACCAACTTCTTAATTGGATTCCCTCTGGAATCATTGTAATTTCTTCAATTATACCATTTGTATCAGATTTACCATAATACGTTTCAACAGTCTTCAAATTTCCATTGCTATCATAAATCGTGACTTTCTTAATCGTGTCAGGCGATACAGAAAATTTAGTCGAGGACATGATACCAGCGTCTCCATTGTACTGCACCTTCTTAGTAATGGTTCCTTTTACTAACGTTGTATCGAACTCCGTTTCATTTTCGTCAAATGAGTATTCTCGCCAAATCTCAACACAATGATTTGCTTTTGTTTCATCAGATGCTACAGATCCGCATCGTGTCACGATGATGAGAAAGCTTACGACGGCAGAAATGTGTCTCATGTATGTCATGTTAATGCTAGTCTTAATCCTACTGAAATAAAAAAACGACAGAAAACCCTGATTAAAAAATTAGTTGAGAGCAAGGTGGTGTCTGTAGCAACCAATAAGATAAATATTGGCAATCATTGTTACGTTTATATATCACCTTTGGACGTATAAATTTAAAAAAAAGCAGCTCTATACAGAAAATAATAATCCAGATAAACCTTACAGCTCAATTGAACTCAATTTACCTTTAAAGCTCAAGGTTGTTTTCAGTATTAAGCGATTGCTGTTTACGGCAGATATATTAAGCATGATACCCTTAATGCAAAGGATGCCCCTATGCCAATGTCTCCAGATCCGACTTGAACCAATAAATCAGATGTACCAAAGCCCTGACCTCCACTTTAACGATAAAATGTAAACTAAATATGCTGGCTTCGTTATCTTCAGTTCACGACGCAAATTTTTTCAGCGTTTTATAAATGATATATACAGTTATGAAAAACTTTTTAAACTACACAATAAAAGGAAAACTTACACGCATGTTACTTGCTGCGGGAATGGTCTGCATGTTGTTCAGCGCTTGTGGCAGCGATGATGACGATGATACTAAAACTAGCAACAAAGGTGTTACCGAAATTATCGGCGATGAAGGTGGTGCTATTACGTCTGCGGATAATAACCTGGTGATCAATATTCCCGCCGGTGTCATGACCGACGAAACATCTGTTACTGTAACTGTGAATGAGTCGAATGAGCACCCGGATGGCGTTGGTACAATGTTTACTCTCGAATCCGCGGTTGATCAGTTTGAAGAACCTGTTACCCTCACATTTAGTTACACCGATGAATCGCTACCAGCAGGTATGCAACCAGAATTCCTGATTGTCGTATTCCGCGAAGAGGGTGGTGAATGGATCACGAAGCCAAATGCTACGTTGGACAAAATAACAAAAACGATAACGGTTCAAACAGATCACTTCAGTCAGTGGAGCCTGGCATCCCGCGGAGAAGGATACATCGATGTTTCAATCCCTATAGATACATTCGCGATAAATATTCCCGCAGACCGGTTTGTAAACGCAAATGGGATAGGCGAATATTCCGACACATTGATATTTTACTTCCAGGACAACGAAACACTTTATAAATCCACGCTCACCAAAATTGGAAGTTTTGAAATTGAACTCGATACCGAACTTGCGATGCAATTGTACATCAGCCACGACAACATCGGTATGTATTCCGGACCGGTGGACGTAGTTTTTAATTCGCTGGGAGAAACCTCAGGAGATGTAATCGGTGCCACATTATCGGGTGACGCAAAACGCCTGTCGAACGAACAAACATTTCCGGTGAACGGGAAGTTCTTCTTTCAGTTGGAATAGTGGTGAGTTCAAGGTTCAAAGTTTAAGGTTCAAAGTTTGGGATGTTCCAAACGATGGGATTGCGAAATTGTTTGAGGCCAGAAGTTTGAGGTTTGAGGTTTGGTTTTCGGAAACGTTTTGGGTTGTCGATATTTGACTTTTGGTATTTTCGCCGTGAGCTTATCTGCAAATTATCAGTTACTGTCAATCAAGCTCGCGACTCAAAGCTTTTCTAAAGACGCTTCACAGTACATAAACCCCGCATCACTTTTCCTTCGTGTGTTTCACCACTTTTGCTTCGATGTGAAATACAATTTCTTCGGCGATGTTTTTGGTGAGGTCACCGGCGCGTTCAAGGTTGCGGGTGATGGCAAATAGCTTTAACAATGCTTTCGCTTCTCCCGGATTTTCTTTGATCAGTTTTGCTGTTGTTTTGACGGCTTTCTTATTATGCGCATTCAGCACCTCATCTTTCTTCGCTGTTTTCCGTGCGAGTCTTGTATCATCCTTGCGCAGGGCTTGCCCCATATCATGTAACATGCCGGTGAGTGTATCCAACATATCGGTAAGGTGATATTCATTGAGTAAGTCACCGGGAACCTTTTTAATATTAGTTTTTATAAAACGTGCAAGGCTTTTTGCATTATCGCCGATACGTTCGAGGTCGTTGCTAATCTTCAAGGTGGCAAGAACCAGGCGAAGATCGGTTGCTACCGGTGTGTAGAGCGCCAGGATGTTTTCACAATCGCGATCGATTGAAAGCTCCTGTATATTTACTTTCTTCTCGAGGTGGATAACATCAGCGGCAAGCTCGACATCTTTTTCATCAATGGCTTTCCTGCATTTCACCAACTGCGATTGCACCATGTCGAGCATATCGCAAAGATTATCTTTTACCGTTTGTAGTTCGAGTTCTAATGGTGACATCGGAATAAATCTAAAAGTTATAAAAAATTACCATAAAGGAGGGCGTTAACCAAATCTTCCGGTAATATAATTTTCTGTTTGTTTACTTTTTGGATTGGTGAACAACTCACTGGTTTTTTCGTACTCAACGAGATCGCCGAGGTAAAAAAACGCTGTCGTATCACTCACCCGCGCAGCCTGTTGCATGTTATGGGTTACGATCACAATCGTATACTTTTCTTTCAGCTCGTGGATCAGTTCTTCAATCTTGGATGTTGAGATCGGATCCAAAGCCGAAGCAGGCTCATCCATCAGGATTATAGTTGGTTTTACCGCCAACGTTCTGGCTATACACAAACGTTGCTGTTGTCCACCCGAAAGGGAAAGTGCTGGTTTGTGAAGCTTATCCTTTACCTCTCCCCACAACGCAGATTGCTTCAGTGATTTCTCCACACGTTCATCAATTTCTTTTTTATCGGTGATGCCATGGATGCGGAGGCCATAGGCAACGTTTTCATAAATTGATTTTGGAAACGGATTGGGTTTTTGAAACACCATGCCGACTTTTCTTCGCAATTCTTCTACACGTACTTTCTTGTCGTAGATATCTTCATCATCGATATAGATCTTGCCCTTCTTTCGAAAACCATCGATGTAATCATTCATGCGATTTAACGTGCGCAGAAAAGTGGACTTCCCACAACCCGAAGGACCGATAAAAGCGGTGACAGTATTTTCCTTAATGTTTAAGGTAATATCCTTAAGCACATGGTTGTCGCCGTAGAACACATTTACATTTTTCGTTTCAATAAGTTTCATCGGACCTTAATAACTACCAGTTAATTTTTTTCTGCCATTTGTTTCGCAGGTACATGGCAATACCATTCATTAAAAACGTAATGACGAGCAGGATGATGATCGCCGCTGCTGCGTTTATCAAAAATGCATGTTGCGGACGAGACACCCAATTAAAGATCTGCATCGGCAACACCGTGAACTCATCCATAGGTGTTTTTGCAACGAAGGGAACATACGCCAATGCACCGATCACGATAAGCGGAGCGGTCTCTCCTACCGCACGGGATAATGCGAGGATGATTCCGGTGAGAATTCCGCCCGATGCTGCAGGAAGAATCTGGTACCAGATGGTTTGCCATTTTGTTGCCCCCATACCGTAAGATGCCTCACGCAACGAATTGGGTACTGCTTTTAACGCTTCACGCGTAGCGACTATTATAATCGGAAGGATAAGCAGCGCCAATGTAAATGCACCGGCCAGTAAGCTTCCGCCCATGTGCATCATTCTCCCAAAGATCTCTAAACCAAGTAATCCGTAAATGATTGATGGAACACCGGCCAGATTGCTGATGTTGAGTTCGATAAAAGATGCCAGTCGGTTTTTACGTCCATACTCCTGTAAAAAAATTCCGGCAGATACACCCAGTGGAATCGCAATGATGGCAGTAAGTCCCAGTATCCAAGCGGTTCCTGTCCAGGCGGTAAGGATGCCAGCCTTGGCTGCCCGGCGTGAAGGTAATCCTGTGAAAAAATCCCAATCGATACGCGTTACACCGTCATAGATAATTTTACCAATGAAAATACACAGAATCACTAATCCTAAAAATGTACAGAGGATACCAACATACTTGAAGGCATTATCTTTCCACCGGTTTATCCTGATGTTATTCATAGCGCTCCTGATATTTTTTTCTGATCCAGTAACTCAGGTTATTCAACAAGAAGGTAAAAACAAAAAGTGTGATACCTGCTGCAAAAATGGTTTTATACTCCATCGAATCATGCTGTACATCCCCAAGGCTCACCTGAACGATATACGTTGTAATCGTTTCTACCGATTCGCGCGGATCGAACGTGAGCTTGGGTTGTTGTCCTGCGGCAATGGCAACCACCATGGTTTCACCAATGGCACGCGACACTGCTAGGATAATGGAAACAATAATTCCGGAAGAAGCTGCAGGTACGACGACTTTGAAAGCCGTTTGAAACTTTGTTGCGCCCATACCATAAGAAGCTTCCCGCAACGATTTAGGAACAGCATACAAGGCATCTTCACTGAGGGAACTGATCAGCGGAACGATCATGATACCCATGACAAGCCCGGCGGAAAGTGCATTGAAGCTCCCTACACCCGGAATAAAAGACTGAAGAAAAGGTGTTACTACTGTAAGTGCAAAAAAACCATAAACAACTGTTGGTACCGCGGCGAGAATTTCAAGCGCGGGTTTTACTTTCCTTCGAAAACTTTTGTTGGCGTATTCACTGAGATAAACTGCGATGATAATACCCAGCGGTAATGCTGTTGCAACTGCGATGAACGTTGTGAGTATTGTTCCGGTGAGCAACGGAAGAATACCATAACGTTTGTTGGTGAAGAGTGGGGTCCATTCGGTGTCGAACAGAAATTTTGTTAACGGGACATTAGCAAAAAACCCCCACGATTCGGAAACCAAAACCCAGATGATACCAATGGTGGTAAGCACGGTGACAAGCCCGCTGAACGCAAGTAGTTTCTCAATGACCTGTTCACTTAACTTTTTCAAGCGTATTTTTTGAACTACATCCGACGAATGCTTATTCATACCGCAAAACCATTTGAGGCAGTACTACTACTTCCCAGTAAAGGCAGCAAACTCCTCAGCTTCCTTTTTATATTCCGCATCAGGTAATGCAATGTATCCAACATCGGCTACCAGTTCCGCAGCGTTATTGAGGTAGAATGTGATAAAAGCCGACACTTCAGGCCGCTCTGCTGCACGATCAGAGACATAAATGTAAACCGGTCTGGACAACGGCGCGTATGTTCCATCCTTTACAGTTTGTGTTGAAGGCAGAATCACTCCCGTCCCATTATTTACACCCACTAATTTAAGCTGCTCTTTATTTTCCTCGTAGTACGCTAATCCAAAAAAGCCTAATGCATTTTTATCACCGGCGATTCCCTGTACCAACACGTTGTCATCTTCGCTTGCTGTAAAATCGCCCCTACTGGAACCACTTGTGCCGACAATGGCTTCAGTGAAGTAATCATAGGTACCAGAAGCTACACCCGGTCCATAGAGATGAAATTCTTCATCAGGCCATTCCGGTCTAATCTGATTCCAACGCGTGATTTTCCCCTGTGCATCGGGACTCCATATCCTTTTTAATTCTTCAACGGTAATATCATTCACCCAGGTATTCTCCGTGTTAACCAAAACTGCCAAGCCATCAAATGCAATTTTTAGAGATTCATATCTGATGCTATTTTCTGTACACGCGGCAGCTTCCTGTTCTTTTATTGGTCGCGAAGCATTGTTAATATCGGATTCGCCACGACTGAATTTTTTGAAACCTCCGCCGGTACCTGAAACGCCAACTGTAACTTTTACATCCGGCTGCTCCAAACGAAATTCCTCTGCTACTGCTTCCGTTATAGGATAAACCGTGCTTGATCCGTCAATACTGATCGCGCCCTGAAGTTTATCGGAAGACGTTCCTGCGCTATCCTTAGAACCGCAAGCCGTCAGCAGAATACCTGATAAAAGCATCAGGATCAGCAATTTTGAATTTAAATACATATGCCAAAATAAATTTGGTCAAAGGTACGGGTAACAGCCCGCCAGCAAGAAAGCGGCATGTTAAGTTTATGTTAAATCACTTAATAATTCAGTCACATATACTTAACATGCGCTTGTCCTTACATTTCAATGGATAAAGTATTGCCTTAACGGTTGTGTGCCTAAAAACTGAACGACAGCCCGGCCATCACGTTAATGCCCCTGGTGTTGTATCCGTAAACTTCTGTATAATCCTGGTCTGTTATGTTTTTCAGGTCAAGAAAAAATTTGATATTTTTATTCCTTAACATACTGTACTCGGCATAAAGATCGATAAAATAGTAACCCGGTAATGCTACCGACTTTCTGGTGAAATCCGTATTATCAACATACTGATCGGCACGATCACTAAATGTTTTTGCATTTATGCTTAGATAAAACCGGTCATTAACGCGGTATCCTGTATTCAAACCAAACGAATGTTTTGGTCGGCGAAGGAGCTTATTATATGTTGAATCTTTTTCCGTTCCGGCGATCTTTGTTGTTAATTCACCTGTTACGAAAGCATAGAACAACGCTACTTTAAATCGCTGATTAAATTCAAATGTGGGTTCAAACTCAACACCGTAATCGTCTTGCTCATCCAGATTGACGTGACCCTTCGTATTTGTATATAAAATAACATCGTCAATCTCTCTTTTGAAAGCTGTTACACGAACGTCAAGTTTTTTCTCTGATGAAATAAAATGAATACCACCTTCAAGATGTTTACTTCTTTCGGGTTCAAGATCAGGGTTTGCGCCGAACTGCCCATAGAGTTGACTTAACGTAGGTGCCTTGAATGCTGTTGAATAGCTTACAAAAAATTTCCAGCGTTGGTTAAGGAAATACGATGGATTGATACTGTAGGTAAATGTATTTCCGAATTGTTCATGGTTTACATAGCGCCCTCCTATTTCTGCAGAAAAGCCGTTCACGTTACGGAGAAAAAAAGAAGCATAAGGACTTGCCACCAAAACAGAAGTATCTGCCGAAGCCGATTCATCCACCATGCGAAGATGTTGCAAATTCATGCCGCCGAGAACCTGTATGTGGTCAGTTATATTGTAATTAGCATATATTTCAGCATGATTAAACCGGCCATCATAGTTAACTTTAAAACTAGTATAATCATACATTCTTTCTGACCTGGTGTACGCATACTGAAGCGAAACCGCTCCTTTGTTAAAGTTATACTGACTATTTAAACCCGTGCTTTTCATTTCGGTCAAGGCACTCGATGGCGCGTCTGTGAAAGAACCGCCATCGAAGTCACCATCAAATTCATTCATCCGAAAGAAAGGTGATATTACCCATTCTTCAACGGGACGAATACTCGCGCTTGCCTGGATTCCCTGTTGATCAAATCCATCCTTGTCAAAGTTTTGATTCCCTGTCGGATCTTTGGCTTCACTTAAACCCTGTGATTTATGGCGTGAATAAATTACGTTATACTCCAGCAATTTTGTACTTCCGCGAATACCAACATTGCCACGTTTTGTGTCGTAACTGCCATAAGCCAATGATCCGAATACACCAAATGGGTTATTCCCTTTTTTCTTTGTGATGATATTAATCACTCCTGCAATGGCATCACTTCCATAGAGTGTCGATTGGCTTCCCTTCAAGATTTCAATACGTTCAATCTGATCAACCGGAAGAAGACGCAAGTCAAAAGCACCACCGAAGGCACTCGGATCATTTACTGGTATCCCATCGATGAGGATTAACGTGTAGTCTGTTTTCGCACCACGCAGATAAACTGATTTATCTTTTCCCGGATTGCTTCCCGAGCCGTTGATCACCAGGCCCACTTGTTCATTAAGCAATTGACTTACATCTTTACCAGCACTTCGTGAAAGTTGTTCTTCCGTAATTACGGTAAGCACCTTCCCTGTTTCCGTTTGGCTCTTTGGAAACTTGGTTGCGGTAACCACAATCTCATCGAGTGTTTTTTGTGCTAAAGAATCCTGCTGGGCGAAGGTTAGATTTGGCGCCAGCCACCAAAAGGCAATCAATGTCATTGCCCAGACTTTTTTCTCCTTTTTCATTTGTGAAAGGTTAATGTTTGAAAAAAGAGTAAAAGGCTGAAATGTGAAACGAATACTGCAATGTAAACGCAGCTCTGATTAACACTCGTTGCTTTTTACCCGAAGCATGATGTATTACATTGTACTGGCAGGTCTCCTGGCTTACACGCTGTTGCTGGCCTTCCCATTCTATTTAAAGAACAGTGACTGTGGATTCGGCAACGCTTTATCGTGTTTACAGTAGCGGGAACTGCTCCGGAATTTCACCGGTATTCCCTTTTAATCCGTACCTGATGGGGTACAGAACCAATACGCGTGCAAGTATAGGGAAATGTTGAATAGGAAAACATGATCGAAAGCATAAAGTTTTTAGAGGTATTTGGTTGAGGTACGAAATACGAGGTAACATGTACGAGGTAAGAGTACGGTTTGCCAAAGCTGCGAGCTGTGACTTCGAGCTGTGAGTTTGATTGATTGTAACTGATTGGTTTCGATTCTCGCTGGGAAATTTTTTGGTGATACCTCGTTTTAGCGTGTCTCTTAAACCGGAGGTAGTTGGCTGAGACATTCTTTACTTTTGAAAATCCCAATCTATCGATTTTCGTAACCCCCAACCTCAAACATCAGACATCGAACGTCAAACAAATTCGAAAACCCTTCGTTACCGAAATTCAACCTTGAACCATTGAACATTGAAATTTGAACCAAAACAGGCATGTCATTTTAACCCTGTATAGAAAGTCATTTTATCACATCAGGGCTGAATTTGGTTTATGAGTAAACTTTACAGGATAATTTATAAGACCGGCGTGATCTTGTTATGCCTGATTCTTTTTATTTATTCGCTGGTGGAGGCGCGTACGCTGTTGTATCCCATTGTGATCGCGGTGTTGTTTTCCTATCTACTCTATCCTGTTGGTAAGTGGCTGGAGAAACATGGATGCCACCGTATTCTTGCCAATTGCATCATTATATCCGGCTGCTTTTCGGTGCTTGCGGGTGGGGCTTATATTCTATATTCCGAAAGTACGTTGCTGATCCGGTCTTTGCCGGGCCTGAACGAAAAAGCACAACGAAATATCGATGCGGTAACAGAGACCATCTCTTCACAAATTGGCGTCAGTACGCACGAATTTAAGGATTGGGCCAACGCCAGACTCGCCGGGGTATCCGAGAACAGCGACCTCTTCATGGATTATATCTTTCCCTCAACGGCAGGCACGATAATGGCGTTGGCTATTCTTCCTGTTTATATTTTTCTTTTTCTGTATTACAGGAACAAGTTTTACAATTTTCTGATTATGATCTGGCCGGTCAAAAAGAAATCGCGTATGCATCATACCATTGAGGAAGTATCTCAGGTAACCAGGCGTTATATGGGCGGCGTGTTTACGGTTGTATTAATCTTATGTGTTATTAATTCGCTAGGGTTATACCTCATCGGGGTGCAGTTCGCATTGTTACTTGGAATCATTTCAGCACTCTGCAATTTCGTGCCCTATTTTGGTGTGTGGATTGGCGCCGTGTTCCCGCTCTCGATGGCAATCTTCACAGGTGATTCCGCCCATCAAACATTATGGGTATTGCTGATGTATGTGCTTGTTGATCTTACAGAAAATAATATCCTCACACCCAACATCACCGGCGGAAGTGTTCAGGTAAATCCACTGGTTACCATTGTTGGCATTATTGCAGCCGGGATGGTATGGGGTATTCCTGGTATGTTTGTTATTATCCCGTTGTTGGGCATACTCAAAATCGTATTGGAGAATGATCCTGCCACACAACCTATTGCATTCCTCATTGGAACCGAAGGAACAGCAAAACATTCGATCACCTTACGAAAATTAAAAGCCTTCTTCACGCGCCGGAATAACAGACGCAGGGATGACGATAAATCTGATGCAATACCAAATGAATCTTCCGGTACTCGGACTGAATAAACTAATGCCCAAAATAACTTCCGGCTTTACACAATCTATTTACCAATACGATCTTTGAATAATCAATTTCATCTTCATCGAATCGACACAATGTTCAAGCCGGCATTTAGCGTTTAATCTCCAATCTGTTTCCATTTAAAAAAAACATTCGATCAGGGTTGTGCAGCGGCGGGCGTCTCGGTTAACGGGATCGCATAGAGCATCCCATCAGCCGAACCCACGTATAACATATTTTTCTGAATCAGCGCCGAAGAGACAATAGAGCCGAGTTTATAAAGTTCTCTCATCACGTCCATGTTAACGCGATACTGCGACAGATCTTTCCCGGCGGCTAGTTTCATAAAGTCCATACGATCTTCTGTCGTTAATATCTTAGGACCGTTTTTTAGTCTTCCTTCCGTGGAAAACGTATCCTGAATTTTGCCATCTGATTTACGAATAGCATATACATTGCCAGTAAAATCAGCGATGTAAACAGCGTTTCTTGTGACCGCGGGGGAAGAAAAAACATATCCCTTAAGCTTACTACGCCAAACTTCTTTTCCGTTGGTTGCGTTTATCGCCAGTAGCAGGTAGGAATCTGAGGTACCTACATATAAGTTATCGCGATCAATGGCTGCGGTACTTAATATCCAGGCGTTTTCAGCAGCATACTTCCAGAGCAGTTCACCTTTACCGGTATTTAAAGCATAGAAGTGAGCATCACGCGCACCGAAATAAAGCTTGCCCTCATAAACAGTTGGTGAAGCCTGAATACCACTCATACCAATTTGATCACCAGTTTTGAAACGCCACAATTCTTTACCGGTTCTTTTATTAAGCGCGTACATAAATGTATCCCAGCTTCCAATATACAAGTTGTCATCGTCGAAGGCAGGTGTTGTATGCACAATGTCACCAGTCTTGAATTTCCATGCTAATTTTCCATCTAAAGCATCGACAGCATAAACATGGCTATCACTACTACCGAAAAATACGACAGGTATACCGTCGATCTCTTGTACTATGGGAGACGATAAGAAGTATTCCCATGGATCGTCCATCATTAGGGTATCCGGTTTCAGCCCCAGATATCCTCTTCCACCCTGCCATTTTTCTCCGCCGGTTTTAAAACGCCATTTCATTTTACCGGTGCGTATATCGACACCATAATAATGTCCGTCAAAACTTCCAAAATAAACCATATTCCCATAAACTGATGGGGTTGAATGCACCGCCCGGCGTGTTTTGAATTTCCATTTGACAGTCCCTGTTGATGCGTTTATGGCGTAAAGAAAACCGTCTTCACTTCCAACGTAAAGAACGTCATCAGCCATTACAGGAGAGGAAAAAATTTTCCCTTTAGTTTTCAGTTTCCAAAGCGGTGACCCAAACGATGTTGGCATTGTGTCCGAATAATAGCCCGAGTGTCCGGAGGTTCCCTGAAACATCGGACCGGTTTGCGCTAAAGTAATATGGTTAAAAGTACTAACGACAAGAAGTAAACTGAAGTGTAAGCGAAAGGAAAGGGTCATGATTTGTAAAATGGTTGTCAAAAATTACAATGTTTTATTTTTTCAAAAATATCATTAATTGTTTATTCCCAAAGAACAAGTATCACAACGCACGCGAATACAGACTAAATGGGAATCGGAAATGTAGTCATAAACCTTTTTTAGGCGACTACTTCCAACATAGACAGGATCGCTTAGTCAGTATGGTGGTAGAGTCCCGAAGAAACTCCGGCGGGATCAAAGAATATTACATCACTGTTACGAAATTGTTAAATACGCATTACCTTTGTATTCCAAACAGTTTGTTGTGAGACCCCTACCTAACTTCACCAGAGACCTTCGGCTACAGGGTAATATTTATTATGCCCTCGTTTTATACTTATGCCTTGTGATGGTTGTATTTACGTTATGCAGGATTGGGTTTTACCTTTTTAACTTGGATTTTTTTCCATCCCTCACCTACCCATCATTATTGCCTTTAATGATTGCCGGATTGAAGTTCGACATCAGCGCCGTGCTGTACACCAACCTGTTGTTTATCGTGTTAATGATTTTGCCTATTAAATCGAAATTTAATAAGGCATATCAGCGTTCACTAAAATGTATTTTTTTCATAACTAACAGCATTGCCCTTGCCGCCAACGTGGCCGACTTCATCTATTTTAAGTTTACCCTACGCAGAACCACTTTTGATGTTTTTGAACAATTCAAAAATGAAGAGAACATGGGGTCACTCACCGCCCGTTTCATGTTTGATTACTGGTATGCGGTGCTATTCTGGGTCTGCTGTGTTTTGCTGCTAAGCTTGGGTTATAAAAAAATAAAGGTCACCGGCCCCATGATCCAGAACACGAAATCATATTACATGGCATCCGTTTTCGCCATACCGGTTATCGTCTTCTTTTTTATTGGTGGTGTAAAAGGAGGCCTGTGGACGGATCATCGTCCTTTAACGTTAAGCGATGCCGGCGAATATGTGAATGATCCCAAAGACATCAGCCTGGTCTTAAATACACCTTTTTGCATTTACCGTACTACCGGTAAAACGCAAATCAAAAAAGTGAAGTACTATTCTGAAACGGAAGCTTCAGCAATTTTTACACCCATACATCGCCCTGTGGAGACCGCATCATTCCGGAAGGAAAATGTCGTGATCATTATCATGGAGAGTTTTTCAAGGGAATTCTTTCGCACTTTTAACAAGGATCTCGAAGGCGGTACTTATCAGGGTTACACGCCGTTTCTTGATTCGCTCATCCAGCACAGCAAAACGTTTGAATACGCTTTTGCCGATGGTCGCAAATCAATCGACGCGCTTCCTGCGGTGATGAGCGGTATACCAAACATGGGCATTCAATATGTACTTTCCCCTTTTTCCGGAAACAAGATAAACAGCCTGGCTTCGCTCCTTAAAGACAAAGGATATCATTCGGCATTCTTTCATGGTGCACCCAATGGTTCAATGGGTTTTGAATCGTTTATGAGCATGGCCGGTGTGGACGAATATTATGGTATGACGGAATATGGAAACGATGACGATTATGATGGCTGGTGGGGAATCTGGGATCATAAATTTTTGCCCTATACAGCTGAAAAAATTAATGGGTTTGATAAACCCTTTGTCAGCGTAATCTTTTCATTGACTTCGCATCATCCGTTCAGTGTGCCTGCAGAATACAAGGACAAATTTAAAGGTGGTCCTGTTAAACTACAACGGTGTATTCAATACGGAGATTTCTCACTCAAACAATTTTTTGCGAAAGCATCTAAAATGCCCTGGTATGAAAACACTTTATTCGTAATTACAGCTGATCACACAAGTTTAAGCCAGTACAAAGAATATAAATCGAACAGTGGATTATATGCCGTGCCCGTGATCTTTTTTAAACCGGATCACAGTCTCAAGGGTATGGATCAAAAAATCATTCACCATGTAGATATCATGCCAACCATACTGGATTATTTAAACTACGATAAAGAATACCTGGCGTTTGGCAGAAGTGTGTTCGACGATTCGTTACCACACTTTGCTTTTAATTGTAAAGACAATACTTATCAGTTACTGGAAGGTGACCACCTGTTGGTGTTTGACGGAAAGAAATCGTTGGGACTTTATGATTTTAAAAGGGATAAAATGTGTTCCCATAACGTTATTCAAAACAATCCGGAAATTGTAAAACCAATGGAACAGAGAATTAAAGCAATTGTTCAGCAGTATAATAACCGGCTGATTGAAAACCGGTTGCTTGTCACAGATCCGACAATGCTTACGTTTCAAAAAACTGCACTTGCTCCGTGATACGTATCGAAAAAGGTTCCGGAATTTCACCGGAACCAATAGATCACTTAGGACTCAAGATCATGTCCTTCTAATTTTACAAGCTTGTTATAAATCCCGAGCAACAGAAATGGCGCTGCCCATTGACCGACGAATAATGCGAGATCGTCTTTTTTCAAAAGTTTCAGCGTCAACGACGTAGCCATAGAACCAAGTGACATCCATAAAAAAGTATCGGATGGTAGTTTGGCTGTTTGTTCTTCGATCTGTCTCGCGACGGGACCTTCCTTATGTTGTGGATTATAATTTTCCACTGTTGATTTTAAGTTAGCTGCCATAATAAAATGTTTTAAGTTATTGTATACAGGGTCCGGTAAAAAGTAATGCCTTAAGTCGTTGTTTTTAAAATTGCAGACAGCATAATTGCGTGTATACAGTCCGTTGTAACAACAAAGTCATTTGGAGCACCGTAGATGGCTTAACCGCCGTGCGTACACAGACAGTAGCCGACGTTAAAGAATCAAACAAAAAAGATGATTAGCAGAAAGCATTGGTAAAGCAGTTGAATAACCAGCCTTACCAATCTTTTTATTTCTATGTAGATACGATATGGTTCTACACAGACGCTATGCATTATTGCTTTTTAAGGAACTGACTCGAAACAATTTCGTCCACCATTTGTGGTAGAATGTCTAACTTAAGGGAGATCTTTTTACACAACTCAAGTTCTTTGGAATTGATATGGTCATCAACCGTCATGATCGCTACCAAATCTTGAATCTGCTCCACCTTATCTTCATATTTCCTCGGTGGAACAAATGTCACTTGCTCTGGATGATTTTTAATTCGTTCTATTTCTTCCCTACTCACGCCGAGTTGAACGGCAATGGAGATCAATAACTCCCATTCGTCCGGTTCCAGCTTCCCATCGGCCATTGCGACGGTTATTAGGTTTTTAATGTGACTTCTCCGGATGCCGTTATGATCCGTTTTGAAGATTTTTAATAGATCCATAAAATGGTTGATTAAAGCGTATAAACAGCCGAAATAACCGCATATTTTTGATCAGTTAAAAGTAAATTATATTTAAAAGGCAAGCCTTATAAATTCATATATCAGCCTGAAAACCAATTTATTAATTAATTCACGGCGATTTAAAACCACATTATGATAATAAACAGAGCGGTCCACGTGATAGCCTCTATGATAATTTCTGCTTTTTTTGTTTTAAAGGATGATTTATTTGCTTCCATAACATTTGCTTTTCACTACCTGTCTTGAACTTTCATGCCAGCCAGGAATTTGCGCACATTACGTACAGGTTTTGATTTAGAGAAAAAGAATCGCGTAAATAACTTCCCAACACATTGGGTCAATAATGATCGAAGCCAACTTTAGTTGAATCAGGTCCTCCGTTCACTTTTTGAAGGTTTTTCTTAATATTTTCCTTAACGCTTCTCGGCATGTAACGGCGTGATCCCGGCTTGGGGCAATCCCACTCCTCTATGGATACATTTTTAACCTCTTTTACCCTAAAGTGGGTATTCCGCCTAATTGATTTTTGGTCTGCATTCTCTTCCTGTGCCTCGGCGGTAATCATTGAGGGATTTAACCTGGATGCAAATTTTTGTGATCGCGTTTTTTGTGCCTTCGGACATGGGATCATGCCGGTTTGACATCCGAAACAAAATAACATAAGGAACAAGAAAATGCGAGCCATAAATTGATTATACCTGAATCAGATAAAAATTTATACCAGGTTTTGAAACGCGAATCGCTTTGACTCTTAAACTACATTTAAGCTGGCAAAATGGAGGGAATGGTATCTTACGAAAGGTTTGGGGCAGTCAAAATCATAGCGGCTTACCAGGTTACACATTTTAGTAAGCCGAAATTTGCAAGAGGTTATAATATCCGATAATTTAGATGCGGTTACAAATTTTTTACCACTATGTCAAAATCACAGGACGCCAAAAAGGAAACAAAGAAGAAGCCAACGAAAACGCTTAAAGAAAAAAGAGCGGAAAAGAAAGCTAAAAAGGGTAAGAATTAACGGTTTCTTACTGAATTTTCATTCATGTATAGTGGATTCGAAATGCTTATCCACTATACATTGGATATACATTGGAGGTATAAATCAAATTAAGACACGCGGCTTGCGTAAGAGGGTAATCAGGATCAAGAGAATACCTACCATGATAGACACATCAGCCATATTAAAGATACCCGTTTCAAACAAAACGAAATCGATGTGCAAAAAATCCGTTACTGAGCCATAAACGATCCGATCGTAGATATTTCCGATTCCACCGCCAATCACAAAACAGAAAGCCAGCAAAGAAAGTCGTGGAAGCGCATAGGTGCGAAAAACGAATACCAGTCCGTAGAGTAAAGCCATTAAGGGTAATAAGGAAAGCACAATGAATTTAACCATGGCCGGAAGTGCATTACCAAGGCTTAAAAATGCTCCGGAATTTTCAACACGGGTCAATGTAACATGATTGGTAATTAATTCAATCTGTGCGTCGTAATGTATATGCTTCCGAACCATCCTTTTCGATAGCTGATCACAACTGATGTTTGACAGCAGCACAATTACAATTAATACAGTGCGTATGATATTGCGTGACTTCAGTGACATTTGTTATCCGTGTTTGTCTACATTTCCTGTTTTATCAAAAACCAGAAAAGGATTGTACGCCAATTCCCAATAATTACCTTCAGGGTCGACGATGTAGCTGTGATATCGACCCCAGAAAATTTTTGTTGGTTCTTTAACAATGCGAACTCCACTCAAACGCAATTCCGCAACAGCATGATCAACTTCATCTGCGGAAGTGAAATTAATTGCCATAGTAAAATTTCTGAATCCTTTTCCTTCCGGTGAGGTACCAATGTCGCTGGCTAGTTCATGGGAAGGAAATAAACCCAGAATAAATCCATTAAGCTTGAAGAATACAATCCCATCACTGTCTTTCATCGGAGTCCATCCGAATTTTTCCTTGTAAAATCGTTTCATCATATCGAGGTCTTTCACGCCCAATGTTAGAAAGCTTAGTATTGGCTTCATCGACAGAAATTAACACCTAAACTAATCATTTCCATATCGAAATAAAAAGCCACATATACCGGTGGCAAAATAGTAAACGACCACCCGGCAATAGGTCGTGATGCATTTTTTGTAATAACCCTTATATTGCTGTAAAAATTGAACATGGAGAGTCTTAAAAATAAAATTGTACTAATCACAGGTGGAACGAAGGGTATTGGTTATGGTATTGCTGAAGTGCTGATGAAACAAGGCGCCAAAGTTGCTATTACGAGTCGGTCAAAACAAGCTGCTGCCGACGCCGTAAAATCATTAAGTAACCTTGGTCTTGGTGAGGCGCTGGCAATAGAAGCCGATGTGCGCAATTCAAAAGCGCAACAGGTTGCCGTCGAAAATGTAATTAAAAAATGGGGCAAACTTGACGTATTGGTAGCCAATGCCGGTCTGGGATATTTTGAATCTGTTGAAACGCTAACAGACGAACAGTGGCAGGAAACAATTGATACAAATCTCACCGGTGTTTTCTATAGTGTTAAAGCTTCTATTCCTGCATTAAAGGAATCAAAAGGTTATATCATTACTATATCAAGTCTCGCTGGTACTAACTTTTTCGCTGGAGGATCCGCTTATAATGCCAGCAAGTTCGGACTCGTAGGTTTTAGTCAGGCCATCATGATGGATCTCCGAAATTTTGGTATCAAAGTTACCACGATCATGCCCGGCTCCGTAGCCACACACTTTAATGGAGCACATCCCGACAGCAGCGATGCGTGGAAGATTCAACCCGAAGATATTGGCCAGATGGTGGTTGACTTACTAAAAATGAATCCGCGCACGCTACCCAGTAAAATAGAAGTGCGCCCAAGTATCCCGGGGAAATGAAAACTTGAAAGATTAGGAGATTAGAAATTGGAAGATTGGAGATTGGAAATGCAATTTAGAATCATAACATCAATGTCATATTTCCTATCACGCTTATAATATTTTAATTTTTCAATCTTATAATCTTTCACTCCTTCAGTTTTAATTCTCAATCTATCTCTCAAGATCCCAACGCCATGATCGCCTCTAAAGAGTTACAACAAAATCCAAATCTGTATGTCTTTCTTCCAATACTGTATACGGTATGGTCTGACTCCATCCTAACGACGCATGAGATCAGCACACTGAAAGACATGATTCTCGAACAAGAATGGTTAAGTGAAGAAGAAAAAGAATTTCTCAATAAAAGACTTGATCCAGGTGCACATCCATCGCCGGATGAATTCAAACAATGGTTTAAGAAAATCCAACAAGTTATTGATACGGATGACATTCACAATCGTAATCGTCTTGCTGATATCGGGGTGAAACTCGCGAGGGTCCACAACGGCGATGTACTCACCGAGAAATTGGTCCAGGCGCAGGCTTCATTACAGCAACTGGAAGAAAAGCTCGGCCTGATTCAAAACGAATCTGTTTTCAGATTTAAACCCGAACGGAGAAAAACCATTACACAAGAACAAACGACCCACCACCAATTTAATGTCGATGCATTAGCTGCTATACTGGATGGTGAACATGCTAAAATCATTCATGAAGTAAAGTCAGTTCTTTCCAGGCCTGCATTCACGTATGCACCATTGAGCACATCGTGTTCTGATTATCGGGAACAAGTGTTGAAGTGGTGTCAGCTTCTTGCGAACGAAGGATATGGTGCAATGGCGTACCCAAAAGCATATGGCGGAAGCGATGATATGAGTGCTTATTTTGCCATCATGGAAACGCTCAGCTACCATGATCTTAGCATGGTTATCAAGTATGGTGTACAGTTCGGTCTCTTTGGCATGAGTGTATATTTTCTCGGAACAGAAAAGCACCATAAAAAATATTTGAAAGATATTGGTATGCTTACCCTGCCCGGATGTTTTGCAATGACAGAGACAGGTCACGGATCTAACGTACGTGGCATTGAGACAACGGCTACTTACCGACACGCAGATCGTTCTTTTATTATTCATACGCCACATCAAAATGCACAGAAGGAGTATATTGGTAATGCAGCATGCCATGGTGAAATGGCCACCGTATTCGCGAAGCTAATAATCGATGGAAAGGATTATGGTGTGAATGCCTTTCTTGTTCCTCTGCGTGATAAAACGAAAAAGTTGTTAGCGGGTGTTCATATTGAGGACTGCGGTATAAAAATGGGATTGAACGGCGTTGATAACGGAAAGATCATATTCAGTGAAGTAGTGATACCTTATGATAACATGCTGGATCGCTTTGCGCAGGTTACAGAAGATGGTATTTTCACAAGTCCCATTACAAGCGATAATAAAAGATTCTTCACCATGTTGGGTACGCTTGTTGGTGGGCGTATAGGCATACCGAGATCCGGATTAAGTGCCTCGAAGTCTGGCATAGCCATCGCCATCCGTTATGGTGACAAGCGCAGGCAATTTGGTCCTGAAGGCGGCGCAGAAGTTCCGATATTAAATTACCGGACACATCAACGCAGGTTGATTCCCCTGCTCGCAAACGCTTATGCCATCCATTTTTCCCTGCAGTACCTAACAAATCGGTTTCTCAATAGAAAAGATGAAGAAATGCAGGAAATTGAGGCACTCGCCGCCGGCCTGAAAGCTTTTGCCACATGGAATACAACGGCCACCCTACAGGAATGTCGGGAATGCTGCGGAGGAAAAGGATATATGTCTGAAAACAGGATTGATGCCTTGAAAAATGATACCGATGTATTCACTACGTTTGAAGGCGATAACACTGTGCTGATGCAACTGGTGGCCAAGAGCAGGCTTACTGAATTTAAACAGGAATTTGGCACGATGAATTTATTTAGCATCATAAACTATGTGGCGGATCAGGCGAAAACTTCATTAACAGAAATGAATCCATTGATTGTGCGAAATACAGACGAAGCACATTTACTTGATTTCGAATTCCAGTTGAATGCTTTTAAATACAGGGAACGAAGTATTCTTGCATCAGCGGCCAGACGTTTGAAAAGGCATATTGATGAAGGGATGGATTCTTTTGATGCTTTCAATGTATGTCAGCATCACCTTGTACAAACAGGGCACGCATACATTGAACGCATTGTGCTTGAACAATTCATACTTCAGGTCGAGTCTACAAAGGACGAAGGATGTAAAAGAATACTAACGAAATTATGTCAGCTCTTTGCCCTTTCACAAATGGATCTAAACAAAGGGTGGTATCTGGAAAGCGGATATATGGAAGGTGTTAAAACCAAAGCAATCCGCAAACTTGTAAATCAGTTGTGTTGGGATATCCGTCAGGACGCGGTACCACTTGTGGATGCATTTAAGATTCCGGAAACTTGCCTTGCTGCGCCAATAGCATTTGATAACACCTAAAAGACGGGCATTTAGCTTTTGATTTATGAAATCACTATTCGCTCTCAGTGTGCTACCGATGCGTTGATGCTACAACTTCCCGGGCGCTCATGGTCCATCTTATATTCATTAACGACGATGGGAATACGACCGCTATTAAATAGAATCCCAAAAGAACTTTGGTTCAAATGCGAATCCTAATTGGTAGGTTGGCAAAGTAAGAACACTATCTTCTCACTGAGTTGGGATGTTTACAACGTTTCCAATACGTATACATCAGTTGGAGCGATTCTTCCATAGAAGTTACTGTTGAACCTTTTAGAAAAAATCCCTGCACAGTCATATCATAGGCAGCCTCGACATCGTCTGGACGTGCAGCGGTTGAAAGAAAGATAAAGGGAATGCTTTTCTTTCTCAAGTATTCATTTTCATTGATCTCCTTACGCAATTCCAGGCCATTCATTATCGGCATATTAATATCACTGATGATAAGTAATATCTTGTCACTCGTTTGTTTTAGATAATCCAGTGCTTCTTTTCCGTTATTAAAAAAAAGCGGCGTGGAAATTCCAATTCGTTCAAAGATACGTTCAATTAAGAATTGATCATCCAGGTCATCTTCGACTACAACGATATTTTCATCTTTGGTTTTGGAAATAATCATAACTACCGGATACCGAATAATGTTACTGGGCCAAACTTAATTTGTCGGCAAGCTTCTTATCTTCCATTGCATTGATCGTTGCCGCGGTGACCAGCCCGCCCAGTATATACCAGGCAATCGTCATTAACTTGGTGCGATCAGAATAATTTGTAGGCGAGTCATCAATCCCTGCGGCTTTCGGTAGAGAAACCGCACCAATGCCTGCGCCTAGGCCTAACAACAATCCTTTTAATAATGTGGTGTTTTTGTCGTGGCTGCCCGCCAGTGCGTAATACAAGCTGTTGCTCACGAGGTCACCAGTTACCGCCACAGGAAACAATGTACGTACTAAAGGAGGTGCGGTCTTCGCGTTTTTAAAAATTTTGGCTACCGCATTCATCCCTAGTAAATCCAGCCTTGGTGCTTTTCTATCAAATTGTGCGACACCCTGGTTGATTAACGTAAGAGCACATGCGCCTGCAAGTCCCCCGATTGCATAAGATAATTTCATAGTGATTCCATTAATCTTTCTCTATTTTTAAAATTTGAATGCCAGCACGGCATAAACTGCCGGGCATTTGATTTTTTAAATCTTGATCAAACAAATAATTATGGAAAGTTCGATCCTTCGCGCCATAGATGAGTTAATAGAACGGCATAAAAAAGAAAATCGCAATGAGGATCCGTTGTACATTATACTTTCTACGGATGAATCAAAGGCCGTAACAGAGGAAATCCGGAAAATTGAAAAATATCCTCCGGATCAAATCATCACATCATACCGTGATATCAAGATTGCACCTCATCCCTCCCTGTTAAATGGAAAACGTTATGTAAGCAATGAACTTCCGGAGACCGGCTCATGATTATACCTGGGCAAGACTGTGTAAAATTATAACCATTAGGTGGTTTATAGTTTAAGGTTCAAAGTTCATCGTGTAAGGCTCATCATGGGATAGACTGCATGTAAAAAAGTATTCGCTGCGCTTTATGCTATAAGTTACTGCAACTGCACTGGCTTTAGAACATTTAAGCGTACAGCTTTAACGGTTAAAGTTAAAGTGTTCAAAATACACTCCCTTTTTGAAACCCACTTGTAACTTAACGCCTGTAGCCAAAGCTTATCGAAAAACCCGACACTACGGAAATCGAAAAAGTTTATTTAATCAACGGGAACGTTATAAAAAAAGTAGTTCCCTTCCCTATTGTGGTCTCAAACCAAATGTTTCCTTTCATCTGTTCAATTCCTTGTTTCGCTATGGCAAGTCCCAATCCTGATCCAGACTTTTTGGTTGTAAAATGTGGAATAAAAATATTTTCAGCTACATCCGGTTCTATGCCACGTCCATTATCTTTGAACTGGATGAATGCCTTATCGTTCCGCTCTTCTACTTTAATGTGAACGAGCGCGGCTTCACCAGGAACGGCAGCCTGAAATGCATTCAATATGATATTGGAAAACGTTCTTCCCAGCAGTTGATCATCCCCTTGAATATTGGCTACTTTCACAGTTGATTCGAATAAAAGCTGACCAGAATGACTATGAAGGTCAATGATCCGTTTCAATAAGGCGATCAATTCCAGCGGTTTCATTACTGGCTCCGGCATTTTGGCAAAAGAACTGAATGAAGATGCAATTTCATCCAGCGTGTTCACCTGACTTAACAATGAAGGAATGGCCTTTTGCATTTTATCCGTTACGTTATTCCCCGATTGAATTATTCTTTCGAGCTGCTGCAGCGTAAGCTTCATCGGTGTTAACGGATTTTTGATTTCATGTGCTACTTGTTGTGCAATTTCACGCCACGCACGTTCGCGCTGCGTTTGTTCAAGCTCAACTTTACTTTCGCTCAACTTAAATAACATCTGATTATATTCTTTAACCATCAAACCAATTTCATCGTCGGTTTTCCAAACAAGGGGTTGATTTATTTTGGTAAGGGAAGTCCTGCGCAATGATTGTGTAATGAAGGTAAGTGGAAATGTAAGCCACTTTGTTACTACATACGATAATACAACGAGTGCTATAAAAATCAACGAAAAGATATTCAGTATGTTCGCCAGAATATTGATTTGCACTTTTTCAAGCGCATATAACGACTGAAAAAATGGTATTCCCAATATACCGATCAATTCGCCTGTAGTCGGTGCTTTAATTGCTGCATAGGCGGTATAATAATGCAGGTTGCCCGCGTATTCATCTTCAATAAAAAGATTTTCACCATTCCGAATTTTTTGCAGCGCTGATGCATTAATATAATTTGAAAATAAATTTGTTTCAAAGATTAGCGGCTGACTTGTTGCTGTTAGTAATCCGGAAGGACGATACACATTGGCATCAAGATTACCAAGTTGAGCAAGATTCGTCAATCGGTTCTCGAAGTTTACACGACGATCAAGCGTTAACCCGTTCCTGTTGTTTAATACAGTAGCAATTTGCTCACTGAACTTTTTCGTCTTGCTCAGGTACTCATCATTGATTTGATTTAACGATGATCGCGTTGTTACCTGAAGCGTCATTATACTCACAATGACCAGTGGAAGAAAAAACGCCAGGTTTAAAAATAACTGAATTCGGGCCGAAAAATAAAGTTTACTTCCGCTCCAGTAATTTAACATAGCATGAAAGAAAATAAATACAAGAATGGCGACAAGACCAAGCACGAGAAAAAAAGAAAAATTAGACAGAATATGCGTAAAAGACTTTACCCGCGAAGAAACAACAGCAATCTTTCCCAACTCGTCTTCATCGGCTATGTGGTCGTATCCCGACCTTGAAATTCCTTCCGTATGGAGCGCTGGATTTCCGAACCACGCTTTATTGAACAGTCCTTCATAATTGAAGGATCCGGAACTGTAAGACAATTTATTATCCACATAAACGCCATAACTAATTTCCTGAGATCGGTAGAATTGTAAAAATCGGTTATCCACCAGTAGTTCGGGATAAACATTTTCGGGGATAACTTTTTTTAAGGACAACTCAATCACAATATGCCCTGCCGCTACATTGGACTTCAGCAGCGGAACTACGACCAGATACTTTTGTGTAACATCCGCAGCCGGGCTACTCACATAATAAATACCTTCGTATGCTGTGCGATAGGAATCTTTGTTATACAGGTCAAGCAGTGATGATAAATTAATGTCAGACCTTGCACTAATGTGATCGCCAGCCGCGTTGAAAATATAAATATCTACATCGTACTTGTTGAAATAATTCGAAAGGAAAACTTGTCTTATCTTTTGGCGCACTGCATCCTTACTTAAAAACGGTGTATTGACTCTCGTTTGAATAAAAGCATCATTGGATATTTTTGAAGACAGTTCCCGTAGCAGGTACTCTGCAAAGTAATCCCGTTCAATTAAAAAGTTCCTGGCGAAACGAAACTGATTATCGATTTTTTCGTCCCGGCTGAATTGATAGATTGCGAAAGAACCATTGGCAGAAATGGATAATATAGTAACAAACAAATAGGTAAAGGTGGTAAAGCTCAACCGCTTTAAACTATTGTATAACTTTAACAGAGAAACAACAACGATGTACAATAAGCCAAACAGCAACGATGAATAATATTGTTGATCTGAAAGATGATTAAGTGATGCAAACAATACGATCGCTACCAACAAAGAAAAGCTTACGCGCTTTTTATTCTCGTCACCGATGAGCAGACGAATAAACGTGTGGGCAAAAAAGAAACAACATAGGCCTGCAATCAGAATAATCGCTGTGGCCACCAATCTTAAATCATCAAACTGAAGCGATTCCGAAAGATCAAGAACAATGGTGGAGTTGTTGTATAATGTTTGAATCACCACAAACGGAAACAACATGGCAAACAAAACAAAAACACCGGCCAGTATAGAAAGTATCCAGTTGCCAAACGTGTTGCGATGGAAGTACTTTACTACGGAGAAATGGAAAAGGTATTTAAACAGATAAATACATACTACAAGCAGCGCAAGGACGTTGAGTAACAGATCACCCAGAGACGCATTCAGTGCAGAGGCTGCAAAAACCTGAGGATTAAAAAGATTACCTGGCAATAACGCCCCTGGGAAATCGCTGGATGTCATTAAAACCCGAAGGGCGGCTAATGTTCCTGCTAACACAACCAGCCCCAAGTCCGGACTTTTAAATTTTCTAATAACCCCAAATAAGAAGCCCAACAAAAAGACAAGAAAAAATAATGCGCTTACCAATGTAAATATTTTGGCGACGCCATGTACCTTCAATTCTCCCTCGCTAAAACCAATTTTAAAAGGACAGTTTTCTTCGATACACACAGGGATGCCGGATACCGCGCCAGGTTCAAAAATGTTGATATTGCCTGCAGGAAAAATATCCAGATTCCATTCCGGCTTAAGATAATCATTGATAATGGGATACCTTTTAAACAGTGGAATAACTGCAACCAATATTTGCTTATCGTTCTTTATCCACTTTCTTGCGAGGTAATCACTTCCGCCACTCTTGATTAGTTTAAGCGAATTTAAATCAGCGATTGATGCGGGACTCGGTATGAATTTATTATCAGACCATGCAATTACGCTGTTGCCCTGAATTAAATAAAATGCGAAATTTTCATTGGCTGGTAATACAAGCAATTCGCGGGGATCGGAATGGGCTAATAACTGAGCCGCCTGAGCCTCTACTTCTTCAAGTTCTTCTTGCAAGTTAACGCCAATCTCCCTTGCAATTTTCTCCGGCGATGCCGGGCGTTGAAAAAAATAATTTCCGACAAGACAGGCTGCCAGAAATATTACCGACAATAATGCATAAATCGTTGTGCGAGATTTCAACAGCGCAAAGTGTTTAGGACGTTGTTAAAGATACTCATTTAAAATATATCAGTGCCCGGTAAATTGGTTAAAAAGAACAATCTCTCCAGGGAATGAGTGGTTGCTGAAACTTCAAAGGCGAGTTTAGGCTGAGGCATAACGATTATGTTTTCGAACCCCTCATCGACTTTCTATACCGCAAATCTTAAACGCCAAAACTCCAAAATTTCGGAAACCTTATCAACATCAAAATCTCTGAACTTTGAAATATGAAACCCTGAACTTTGAACTTTTGATTTTCCTACGAGACGTTTCCCGTTTGATCGGATCCTTCTGCATGCCTGCGTAGCACAGACGCATCTGAATGACGGTAAAAAGAGGGAACAACTTATCCGTTTCCTACAAATTCTCAACGTCGAAACCTCAAACAATTTCGAAACATTGAACTTCTAACTCCATCATCCTTTGTATTTGAGTCCCCCAAACATGTAGAGGTAAATCACCCGGGAATAGCGAAAGTTTAACGGAGCCAATAAGATCATAATGGCGATGACTGATATGATATACACCCACTGGTCGGGATTACCGAGCGCGTAATATAGAATAGCACTAACAACGATAAGGCACGCTACTGTGATTCCATAACTCACATACATAGCACCTTGATAAAACCCGGGTTCCGGTTGAAGGCGCACACCACAATGCGGGCAAAACTCGTTCATTAAATAAAATTTGCGGAGATTGGCCGCTGAGGATATAAACATGTTACCTTCTCTGCATCGTGGACACTTACTTTGCAGCAAGGCTCCTACGTAAGTCGTTTTTTGCATTTTTACTGGTTTTATACCACATGTATCCCAATACCATGACTGCGATATAGGGAATCACCAGGAGATACAATATTCCCGTGTTTATTCCCGCAGCAATGCCAGGGTTTCCGTTTGATAAATTATTTTCCAATGTTGAACGACACATTGCACATTGGGCATATAGATCAATAGCTGGTAACATGATTCCTCCCACCAGCAACAGCAATATTTTTTTCATAGGCGTTTTCATGCGTAGTACGGACTTATCATCAGGTAAACGACAACACCGGTGATGGCTACATACAGCCAAAGTGGAAAAGCAAATTTAGCCAATGCCTTATGTCTTTCAAAATTACCAGACCACGCCCGTACATAAGTAAACAATACAATCGGAATAATGATAATTGAAAGTAAAATGTGCGTTATTAAAATGAAAAAATATACATACCGTATAACCCCTACGCCACCAAAAGATGTGGCCTCACTGGTCATGTGATAGAGAACGTACATGATTAAAAAGGCCGTGGACAGCAGCACACAACAATTGATCAGGGCTTCATGTAATTTTCTTTTTTTATTCTTAATGGCAATCACTGCCATAACCAGTAGCACAGCGGTAAGCGCATTAAACGACGCATATACCGGTGGAAGAAAAGAAAAATCATAACCCGGAATCTTAACGCCGAAGAGGATAGCGATGAGAAGCGGGATAACAATGGAAACGGCGATAATCAGCTTCCTGTAAGGTTCTTTATTTTGATTTGTTAGCGAACTTTCCATCACTAATACTTTTTTAAAAGAATGGTTACTTCCGTAATCAGCCGGTCTATTTCGTCGCGGTCTTCAGCTTCGTACTGGCCGCGTATTCTTCCTTTCCTATCAACCACAACTACGTTAAAAGGTTCCTTTAGGAAGAAAATACATTGGCGCCAATCGGAATTTGTTAAGCTATTGGAAGACGTAACCTGTAGCGGATCCGTAGCAAACTGTTCTACTACGCGTTGCAGCTGATCATTGGCCTCTGCAGAACCCTCATCAAAATGGATACAGAGGAGGCTATCGCTATTAAACGGTAACCTGTTCAGTACACTGTCTGGTATGTGGTAGGGAATGGAAACTTTTCTTTCAGAACAATCTGATGGTAATTCAGGAATTTCTTCGGTAAATAAAGGCGTGACATCAAATTGGTTTTTGCCAAACCTTTTTAGCATTAAAAAAATACAGGCAGGTAAAAGTAAAGCGAGAATTAACAGTACAATTTTTTTGCCTTTCATCGGTTAGTGTTAAAATAAAACAGATCAAATGAATAATTATAAAAAGAGGCTGCCCCTGATTTTGAGACAACCTCTTTTTCTTTTACTGGATAAATCATTCTGTTAAAATCCCCGACTATCAAATATCGAAAAGCCTTCATACACGAATGCTACAAGCATCCAGACGATAAATACCAAAGGTACCAGGATCGACCAGAATAAAACTTTTGCTTCATAACGTAAGTGCATGAATTCACCTACAATGTATGCAGCCTTCACGATCGTAAGCAAAATAAATGTTGTTGTTTTGAGCGTGCCTGTAGAAACCGTAAAAGCAATAATAAATTCAACGATGGTTACGAGGAGGAGTATGCCCGCCACAGTCCATAACTTTTTAATTTTTTCCTTATCGGGAGGCAGCACTTTTACCGTTGTAGTTTCTTCTGAATGGTCCATACAATTTTATTTTCAGTTTTTCGAATTCAATATTAAACAAGGTAAAAGAAGGTAAAAACAAATACCCATACGAGATCGACAAAGTGCCAGTATAAGCCGACTTTTTCAACCATTTCATAGTGACCTCTCCTATCGTAAACGCCCATTACGGTGTTATAATAAATCAGGAAGTTAAGGCACACGCCACTGAAGACGTGAAAGCCGTGGAAACCGGTGATGAAGAAAAAGAACGCAGCAAAATCCGGTGGACCATACTCATTCTGCGAAAGGCCTGCTCCTATTCCGCCACCATGACCGTGGATAAAGTGAGTCCATTCCCATGCCTGACAACCTAAAAATGTAAGTCCGCCAATGACCGTCCACAACATCCATTTTTCAACAGCAGCGCGATCCATGCGATGCCCTGCTTCCACAGCAAGTACCATGGTTACAGAACTCATGATGAGGATAAAAGTCATGATACCAACAAACACCAAAGGCGCATTTACACCATGGAGAAAAGGCATGGCATTAAAAACATGGTCAGGGATGGGCCACGTTGCATGGGAAGAGCGAACCAACCCATAAGTGATCAATAATGCAGAGAAAGTAAATGCATCTGAAAGCAGAAAGAACCACATCATGAGCTTGCCATAGCTGGCACCCATTGGTGATACTCCTCCATCCCATACGCTCCGGCCCGGTGCCGGTGTCACAGTAGAACTTGCCATTTGGTTTTAGTTTTCGTTTTCAATTTCAGGTTCTTCCAAACCTGACGTGTTTTTATGGGTTCAATAATAAAAAGACAAACAAATATAGCCAAAGAATGCCCAAAAAATGCCAGTAAGTAGAGCACATTTCCAGCGCCGTCATGTTTTTAGAATGCAGTTGATTTTTCCATGCCATCACCAATACAATCAACAGATAGATCACCCCGCCAATCACGTGAGCACCGTGCGCACCGGTGAGCACATAAATAAATGAATGAGAAGCGGATCCGCCTGTAAAATACTGTTTTAAGAATATCAATTCACTGAAGGAAAAATACTGGCCGATAAGGAAAGCGATCCCGAACAGGGTAGTGACTCCAAGAAGTAACCTCAGCTGCTCAAGGTTATCTTTTCTTGCTGCCCTGCTGCTCAATATCATCGTAAAGCTACTCAGCATTATGACACCGGTATTTAACCAGAAATGCCACGGCAAAACGACTTCATTCCAACCAACATCGCCTCTCTTTACGATATATGCACTGGTCCAGGCACCAAATAACATCATCACCGTCGCCATAAAAATCCACAACGCGAATTTTTTCGGCTGCATGGATAACGGCCTGCTGGCTTCCTCTACAATTTTAAGTTCTGCTGCCATATTCTCCCCTTCTTTCGTTAAATTTTATCAAGCAAATAAGCGATCTGCACAATCGGCAAATATAAAAATGATCCAAACATAATTTTAAGCGCAGACTTTCTATCACCTGAACGCATCAGTGAAAAAGTTTGCGCGAAAAATAATACGCCACATATCGTTGCTGCTATCGCCGAGCCCATACCGGTTATTCCAAAAGCCGCAGGTAGTAACCCAAGGGGAATGAGGAACATGGTATAGATCATGATCTGAATGGCTGTATTAACATCTTTCGTACCTCCTGCCGGAAGTAACTTAAAGCCTGCTTTTTTATAATCATCGTCGGCCACCCAAGCAATGGCCCAAAAGTGTGGGAACTGCCATATAAACTGGATACCAAAAATGATGAGGGCTTCATGAGATATTGTTCCTGTCGCGGCTGTCCAGCCTAAGAGTGGTGGTAAAGCACCTGGAATCGCACCAACAAATACGGCGATGGGTCCAACACGTTTTAGCGGCGTGTACACAAACCCATACAACACCATGGACACAATGGAGAGCACCACGGTTAGCGGATTTGTAAATTTTAACAAAATTCCGATGGCTACTATAAGACAAACAACGCCGAACACCGAAGCCTCCTGAACGGATAGACGTCCCGTTGGAAGCGGTCTGTTCATCGTTCGCGTCATTACACGATCAAACTCTTTTTCTTTAATTTGATTGATCACAATTGAAGCTCCGGATAGTAGAAATCCGCCAACAATTAGCATAACGAGATTTACCCATTCAATCCGCGGCGACGCAAGGACGTATCCGAAGGCACAGGAAAATGCCACCAAAAGCGATAAACGGAATTTCAACAATTCCCAAAACGCTTTTGTTTTGGCTGCTGCGAACGCAATTCCGGATAAAGTATGGATTTGTCCTGTGATCATGAAAGGCTGAATATTCTTTTATTTAATTTCAATAAAAACAAAAACTGAACACCAAAAGTCACCGTTGCCAACAGCAAATGCAGTGGTTGAAGAAAAGGCGGAACAGCAAAATATGCCATGCCGACTCCGGTTAAAATGGTGCCCAAAATTAACAGGATTAAGGTAAGTGGAAAAGCTTTTAACCCGTGTGTTTTATGCAATCTTATGATTAATCCAACGTGTACCAGCAATACAATCCAGGAAAAGGAACGATGAATCGACAAAGCCCCCCCTTCAATTTCGTTAATCCAAAGTTCACGGGGGATATCGTCGGCAATATGATCAAGTGCTTCACGAACCTGGGTACCCAACAGCGTTTGCACAAGAAGCAAGGCCATAGACGCCAGCAACCACCAGAACCCCAAAGATGACGGAAGATGGTCTGAACCACTACTCCAGTGTAGCAGAAAGATCAACAGGGCAACAAGTAAAAGGGCCAGGAACATGTGAACCGTAATGGTCCATGGTGTAAGATTAGAGGAAACGACGAACGACCCGATCCATCCTTGAAAAATAACGAGTACAAGCGAGCAAAATGCGATTATCGTAAGCTTCGGATTTGACTTTCGAAATTTAAGTGAAACGACAAAAACAGCGATAATGAAAAAACCGATGGTAACACCTACCAAACGGTTGATGTATTCAATTTTAGTCTTCAACGGATTGAAATCACTTTCATGAAGCACAGCTGGATTATTTAGCAGGGCATGGGCGGTTTCGTTCATGCCAATTAATTTGAGGTAGTCGGCGAAGCGTTCATTCTTTTTTGCACGGTACGCTGAATAAACGGCTTTATAATTTTCTGGAAGTTCGCTTACAGAAGAAGGTGGAATCCATTGACCAAAACATTTCGGCCAGTCCGGACACCCCATACCCGATCCGGTACTTCGAACGATACCGCCGACGAGGATCAACACGTATACCGCGATCAGCGTCGAAATTGTAAGTCTGCGAAACGACTGCATGTTCTTAATTCAATGGACGAAGTACGAATACGAGGTGCGAAATACGAAATGCAAAGTACAGTGAAGTACGGATCACTAAATATCGGTTTGAAAGTTTAAAGTTTAAGCAAGTTCAGTTTACGAATGTATCATGAACCGGAGCTTAACCTTTAAACGTCAAACAAGGTTATCAATGCTTATCGCCTTCAACGATGATCGGGCCGTCGCCGTTGGATGATTCAAGCTTGATCATTTCATTTTCATGCGGAAGATTGGACTCAGGTGTTTCCGAAAACGGGACAGTTTGTGGAATATAATCATCCGCTGCACCAGGCTTGCTATAGTCGTATGGCCACCGGTATACTGATGGAATTTCGCCTGGCCAGTTTCCATGGCCCGGCACCCTTGGTGTTGTCCATTCGAGTGTATTTGCACGCCATGGGTTAGCTGGTGCAATTCTTCCTCTAAAAATGCTATAGAAAAAGTTAAACAGGAAAATGAATTGTGCAGATAATGTAATGACGGCTGCAGCACTGATCAACATGTTCAGGTCAGCCCACCCATCAAATGTCTCAAAGTTTGTCCACGAATAATATCTTCTTGGAAACCCTGCAATACCGATGTAATGCATCGGGAAGAATACCATGTACACACCAACGAAGCTTATCCAGAAATGGATTGCGCCAAGGCGTTCATCCATCATACGCCCAAACATTTTAGGGAACCAATGATAGATACCTGCCAGCATACCAAAGAACGAGGCACTTCCCATCACAAGGTGAAAGTGAGCGATCACAAAATAAGTATCATGCAAATGTATATCGATGGCCGAATTCCCTAAGAAAATCCCGGTAATACCGCCGCTCAGGAAGTAGGACACCATACCGATGGAAAATAACATTCCGGATGTAAAGCGAATGTTACCTTTCCATAGCGTTGTTACATAATTGAATATTTTTACAGCTGATGGGACGGCGATGATGAGCGTGAGTAACATGAACACCGATCCAAGGAACGGATTCATACCAGTAACGAACATGTGATGCGCCCAAACCACAAAAGAAAGTATGGCAATGAAGAGCATTGAACCAATCATGGCTTTATATCCAAAGATCGGCTTGCGTGAATTGGTCGAGATAATTTCTGAACATATTCCAAGTGAAGGTAACAATACAATGTACACTTCGGGGTGACCAAGGAACCAGAACAAATGCTGGAATAGTACCGGGCTTCCACCAACATTAGCCAATGCTTCTCCGCCAATAAAGATTTCAGAAAGGTAAAAGCTTGTTCCAAAACTACGATCGAAGACTAACAACAAAACTGCTGCAAACAAAACCGGGAAAGCGAGCACACCTACAATGGCGGTGAACAGGAATGACCAGATGGTAAGTGGCATACGGGTAAAGGACATTCCCTTCGTACGCAGGTTGATAATTGTTGTGATGTAGTTAATGCTTCCCAACAGTGAACTCACAATAAACAAAGCCATGGATACTAACCACATCGTCATTCCCAGGCCTGAACCTTTTATTGCCTGCGGAAGCGCGCTCAATGGCGGGTAAATTGTCCATCCTCCACCGGCCGGTCCTGTTTCAAGAAATAAAGAACTGAACATGATAACCCCTGAAGCAAAAAAGAACCAGTAGGAAAGCATATTCATAAAACCGGAAGCCATATCGCGGGCTCCGATTTGTAAGGGAATCAAAAAGTTAGAAAATGTACCACTCAATCCGGCGGTAAGCACAAAGAACACCATGATGGTACCATGCATGGTTACTAAAGCGAGGTAAAATTCCGGATCAAGTTTTCCTTCTGGTGTAATCCATTGACCTAATACAGGTTTTAACCAACTCAGATCCATATCAGGAAACCCGAGTTGCAAACGGAAGATCACCGATAATGTACCACCAAGCAAAGCCCAGAAAATACCGGTAATTAAAAACTGCTTGCCTATTATCTTATGGTCTTCGCTAAAAATATACTTGGTCCAAAAGTTACCTTCGTGATGTTCATGCTCATGATCATCGTGATGGTGTACGTCGTGATGAAGGTGAATATCGGTAGTTGCCATGTCGTTGATTAATCTTAATTATTCCTTTTTTAACGCTCACTCCAGAACGGCTGCTACGGCCCCTGGATCTTTCTCAATACCTGCTTTAATCATAGCGGCTTCTTTCAACTCAGCCGGAACATTTTTCAGGTAGTCCGGATTTTGTTTCAACCATGCCTCTTGTGAAGCCTTCCACCGGTCGTATGACTCCTGATCCTCAACGATCACCGTCATCTTCATCGAGAAATGGCCGCGCCCGCAGATCTCCGCACATGCTAATTCATAATTAAAGTTTGGATTGCCGGTTTCTGTCCGCATTTCTTCTGTCGTTTTTGTTGCGACAAATTTGAATTGCGTCGACATCCCGGGAACAGCATCCATCTTCACACGAAAATGCGGAATGAAAACACTGTGAATTACATCCTTGGCTCGGATCTTCAGCAAAACCTCTTTGTTTACCGGCAGGTGAAGCTCAAGTGATTTAAAATCATCGTAAGTATTTTTATCTTTTCCAAGATCGAGACCAAACTCGTTAATCGCGTCGATGAGTTTGTAGTTATAGGCACCCAGCTGATTATCTTTTCCCGGGTAACGGGCCGTCCAGGCGAATTGCTGTGCGATGATTTCAATTACTTCAGCATCTTTTGATGCTGGACTTGTAATGTCATTCCACGCCCGCAAACCAGTTATAATCAGGAGAGTCAATACAATGGCTGGTATAATCGTCCAGGTTAGCTCAAGAAAATGATTGTCAGGATAAAAACTTGCTTTTCTTCCTTCCTTATATTGATACTTATACAGAAATACAAACATCACAATACTGATGATAGTAAAAGCAATTACGGTTACCGCCATTGTGATCCAGAAAAGACGATCAGTCACAGCGCCGTGTTCTGACGCAATAGGTAATTGATAACGATCAAAATTTACATAAGAATACCAGAAGAAACCGATCAGCCCCACCACCATAAAAACAATGAACAGGAAGGCATGAATTGCATTGTCTGGCTCAACCCTGCTCGCATCATTTCTTCCCTTTGCAATACTGATCAGGTTTCCAACCCTGAAGATCATGTAAAGGATCCCGAGGATGAGGACAACACTAAGAATAATAATCACACTCGTCATAGCGGTTTCTTATAAATTAAATGTGGTGATGAAGGCTTTCTTCTAACATAGGATCATTTTTCCCGAATAGCGGAAGTTTGGCAAGGCCACTCAGGGTTACCAACAAAACTGCTGCTGCGAAGATCAATGCTATCCCGATTTCGAGTAATCCAACGCCTCCGTGTTGTTGCATTACACCAGGTGTTATCATATTATAGAAATCAAACCAGTGACCAACAATAATAATCAGACACACTACCTTCAACATGGAGATCTGGCGCTTTGCATCCCGGGTCATAAACAACAGGAAAGGAAGCACGAAATTCAGTATTAAGTTGAGATAAAATATCCAACTGTAAGGACTGGTCTCCATACGTTCAATGAAATACACAGTTTCTTCCGGAATGTTTGCATACCAGATCAACAGGTATTGTCCAAACCAGATATAGGTCCAGAATATAGAGAATGCAAAAACAAATTTTCCAAGGTCGTGAAGGTGGTTTGCGTTCACAACTTTCAGATAGCCGGCATCTTTCAGGTAGGCTACCACCAAAGTAATTGCAGCTAATCCAGTCACCCACCAGCTCGCGAATACATACCATCCAAACATGGTAGAGAACCAATGCGTATCGATGCTCATTACCCAATCCCACGCACAAACAGATGAACTTACCGCGAAGAATAATAAAAACCATGTTGAAGTACCGCGGTTTTTGTACCAGTAAGCGTTAGAGCCATGAATATCTTCGTCCACCATGTTCTTTTTAATGAGGGAGAAGAACCAGGCCCACATACCGAAGAAAAGAACCATGCGAAAAATAAAAAACAAAGGAAAGGAACCGCCACTCAATGGCCAGAAAAAATAGGGTGCCTTACCGGCGATGAGCTTATCGTAATGTTCACCTTCATGATACAGATCACTGTGTGTCCAATGGAACACGTCACCACTTACCACAAAATAAAGTACAAGGCTAAGAATACCGGCGATCGGTATCCAGTTTCCAAACGCAAGGGCTACACGCTTAACGCCTGCAGACCACCCCGCCATCGCTGCATATTGAATCGCGACAAAGAACAACCCGATCAATCCGAAACCAAGGAAGTAGATATTGTTCATCCATAAGCTGGTCTTCAGTCGTTTTACCCACAGTTTAGATTCATGACCGGTAGCTGCATGTTCACCTGCGTGGGCTGCTTCGGGTTGTGTACTGGCAACGAGTTCCTGCGAATGCAATGCACCGTGTGCACCATGGGATTCTTTACCCTCGCTGTACATGGCCATGATCAATCCAACAACAAATAAAAATATACCTGCTCCTAACAGGATAAACAGTTTTGTTTTTGTCTGCGGCCTGAATATGTATCTTTCTTCCGTAACTACTACTTGATGAGCCATTGTTGTTCTTTTATTCGTTAGCCCCTGCACAGGCAGGATTTATCGTATCATTTTTTAGTTTACGCTTTACTTTTGCAAGGTTTTAACATATCGTGCAATCTTCCACCGTTCCTCCGGGTTAACCTGAGAATCATGCGGCTTCATCAGCCCTTTGCCATAGGTAATCACATGAAAAATATGTCCTTCTGTAATATTTTTTAATGCATCCGAATTGTAATTCGGTACACCTGCATATGCCTTCTTTTCTACACCATCAATGGTTACACCACTGCCTACTTTTCCATCTCCGGCACCTTTTGCACCATGGCAATGATCACAATATGTTTCATACAAGACTTTACCCTGACTTACAATTTCTTCTGACGCTGGAAGTGGGTTAACCAGGCTGTTCGCAAGACGTAACCCAGATGAGTCATTCGGGATACTATAAGGCAACCATCCCTGCGGATTACGGCTAACCGTATGGGGAGCAGGTTCCCGCATGTTCATATGAGAAGGATTATAAATATTAGAGTTATAAAACTCGGCATGTCCTTCTTCTTTTCCCTGCGGTACGGGATAATCAATAGATGTTAACCAGCGTCCGGCGTCCCAGTCCTTAATCTGCGTGTATGGTTCGTATGCAACCGAATGGTACATGTTAGGCGCATACTCAACGCCCTGATCATCTCCACTGGCACTACAGGCCACAAGCAACGTAGCCGCAGAAACACCCAATAACAACCCTTTTACAAAATGCATAGTGTATGTTCGATGATTATTCAAAATTCTTTTCGTTTACTTCAGACGCGCCGGCATTTTGCAACAGACTTGTGAGGTCGTCTTTGCTAAAGCGTTTATTTGTTGCCAGATCGATTGCCATCACATGTTTATCATCGGTGCTGCGCACATCAAATTGACGTGGCCAGCGATAAGGTTTCATATCACTTACCAGGATAAATGTCGCGACCATACCCAAGGCCGATAATAGCACAGTTAATTCAAATGTCACCGGAATGAAGGCTGCAAGTGACGCATGGTTTTTACCACCGATGATCATCGGCCAGTCGTAACCAAGCATCCAGGTCTGCATGGTTAAAGCAAGGGCTGTTCCGGTAAGGCCAAACAAAAAAGCAGCAATTGGCAGCCGTGATCTTTTATATCCCAATACTTCGTCAAGGCCGTGAACCGGAAAGGGGGTAAACACTTCATGAATCTTTACACCGCCAGCACGTACTTTACGAACGGCATCAATCACTGACTGCTCATCGTCAAATACGCCTACTATAAAATTCTTATTAACATCCATGATATCTATTCAGTATGTTGTGTCAATATTTTTTCAATGTGTTCTTTCAACTTCACGAGGCGTTCCCTCGTTGTGTAAACGTTCGGAATCTGACCGTATAATACTTTTTACTTCGGCCATGTTGATCACCGGGAAGAATTTCGCAAAGAGGAAAAAGCAAGTGAAGAATAAACCGAATGTGAATATGTACTGACCGATATCGTAAATCGTCGGATGAAATTGCGTCCAGCTTGATGGAACGTAATCGCGGTGAAGTGAAGTTACAATGATCACAAAACGCTCGAACCACATCCCGATGTTCACAATGATTGACAATACGAAGGTAGCCACAATGCTTGTTCTTATTTTTTTAACCCAGAAAAGCTGTGGTGAAATTACGTTACAGGTCATCATTGACCAGTAAGCCCATGCATACGGTCCCTGGATCCGGTTGAAGAAAGCATAACCTTCATATTCAACTCCGGAATACCAGGAGATAAACAATTCTGTAATGTACGCGATACCTACAATTGAACCGGTTACAATAATGATGATGTTCATCAGTTCAATGTGATAGATTGTGATATAATCCTGCAGCTTAAAAACTACACGGGTAACCAGAAGCAGCGTTAATACCATGGCGAAACCAGAGAAGATCGCACCAGCAACGAAGTACGGCGGAAATATCGTGGTATGCCATCCGGGAATAACGGATGTTGCAAAGTCCATGGATACGATGGTGTGAACCGATAGTACGAGTGGTGTTGAAAGACCAGCCAGAATGAGTGCTACGGATTCATAACGCATCCATGTTTTCGCGCCACCTTGCCATCCAAAGCTTAAGGCATTGTAAACCGTGGCACGTATTTTATTTCCCTGTACCACTGCCCTGTCGCGGATCGTGGCGAAATCCGGGATGAGACCGATATACCAGAATACAAGCGATACCGTAAAGTATGTTGAGATCGCAAACACATCCCACAACAGTGGCGAGTTGAAGTTCACCCAAAGGGAACCGAAAGTATTGGGAAGTGGTAATGCCCAGTAAAAGCCTAACCATAAACGACCCATGTGAAACGCAGGGAATGTTGCAGCACAGATAACCGCAAAAATTGTCATCGCTTCCGCAGCGCGGTTAATGGACATCCTCCACTTCTGGCGGAACAATAACAGAATCGCAGAGATCAATGTACCGGCGTGACCGATACCGACCCACCACACGAAATTGGTGATATCCCAGGCCCAGCCTACTGTTTTGTTTAGACCCCACACCCCGATGCCATGCCATACCAGCATACATACACAATAGAATCCAAAGGCCAGCAAAACAAGCGAAATGGCCATCGCCATCCACCACAACATCGTAGGTTTGGCTTCAATCTGGCGGCTTATGTCGTGCGAAACATCTTTCACCGTTTTACCACCGGTTACCAGAGGATCGCGAACTGATGACGTTACCTGCATTGTATAGTTAAAAGTTATCGTTTATCGTTATCTATTTACAAGTCCAATATGCTTACGCGTCGGCTTTATCTTTATTTCTCACCTTAGCCAGGTAGAAAATATTCGGACGCACGCCGATCTCTTCCAACACCGCATAAGCGCGTGGATTATCTGCTTCTTTGTCGTTTATATATTTCTTTTCCTTCTCATCATACAATGGACGGATCTGAAGAAGTTTTGAAACTTTGCTTTCAGGGTTATTCATGTCCCCGAATACAATGGCGCCGGTAGAACATGAGGCCTGGCAAGCAGTAACCACTTCACCGTCTTTCATTGGCCTTCTTTCCTTCTTGGCTGTAAGTTTTCCGGCCTGGATACGCTGAACGCAGAAAGAGCATTTCTCCATAACACCACGTGACCGAACGGTTACATCCGGATTCAATACCATTTTACCAAGGTCGGTGTTCATTTGCGGGTTCGCGCTTGCAAATTGTTCATTATCGTGATACTTGAACCAGTTGAAGCGTCTTACTTTATACGGACAGTTATTTGCACAGTAACGTGTACCGATACAACGGTTGTAGGTCATTTGATTAAGACCTTCCGTACTGTGTGTTGTCGCTGCTACAGGACATACTGTTTCGCAAGGTGCATTGTTACAATGCTGACAGAGCATCGGTTGAAATACAACCTCCGGGTTATCCGCCGCATCTTCGAGGCCTTTCCAGTCATCGATATCGGCGCTGCTGCTATAGTAACGATCAATCCGTAACCAATGCATTTCACGGCGGTTGATCACTTCTTCACGGCCAACAAGCGATACGTTGTTTTCTACGTTACAAGCCACCACGCATGCACCACAACCGGTACATGAGTTGAGGTCGATGGCCATGCCCCAGTGATGTTGCTTATATTCGTGGCCCTTCCAGATGTTCAGTTTTTCCGGATCAACCTGATGATCTTCAGAAGTCCACGTGTGGATCTGCGGAGCATATTTTTTCTTTCCAAATGTGCCGTTGTTGAAGTTCTCGAGGTCAGTTTCCTGGATCACCGTCTGACGGCCCATGTATGTATTATGGGTCTGTGTTTGCGCCAACTGGTACGTTTCATCCGTGATTGAAAAATCAACAGTTGCGTTATAGCTGAGTGAGCCATTTACCAGTGTGATTAATGGATAGGCGTTCGCCCCAATTCCATCCGCCACTTTTCCGGCCTTTGTACGACCATATCCAACAGGAATACCAATCGTGCCCTGTGCCTGTCCAGGCTGAACCATAACAGGAAGTTTGATTGGTGGTTTACCTTTTATCGTGATGGTAGCAATTTTTGAAATGCTTTCCTGGAAGTTGATTGCACTTGCATCTTTAGGTGATACAGTAACATAGTGATCCCAAACTACTTTTGTTATCGGATCAGGTAATTCCTGTAGCAATGGATTGTTAGCCTGAGAACCATTTCCAAGATTTCCGCTTTCGTAAACAACCACTTCCCAGGTACCCTTCTTATAATTCGAAGCAATCGCGTTGGCTTCGGCTGCCACATCTGCATTAACCGTTACCGGTGCAGCCTGATTTGTTTCCGTTGTATCATAAACGCCATCGTATAAACATTTATCCCAGAACGCCTGGTAATCAAGTGTTGCCAGTGTTCCGCCGAACCATGTTTTCCAATTATTTTTTACAAATTCAAAATAATCAACATCTGTTTCGCCTGCCCATATCAGGAAGCTTTCCTGCGCCGCACGTGATTTAAAGATAGGGCGAATAGTAGGTTGTGCAAGACTGAAATGTCCACGCACCGGTTCAGCATCATTCCATGCTTCAAGGAAATGATGATCAGGAGCCTGGTATTTGGCCAGCGATCCGGTTTCATCTTCTTTATAGTTAGTGGATACTGACAGACTTACTTTACCAAGTGATTTTTGAAGCTTATCGCCCATCGGGTGATCGTAAACAGGATTACAGTTATAAAAGATAACTGCTCCTACCGTACCCGCTTCAACATCGTTGATGAACGTGGCCATCGCCTGATCATCACCTTGTTTATAGTTTACAGGAGCACCAGGTAATATTGTTGTTCCATAACTTCCAAGCATGTCGTTGATGGCATTCACGACAACCTGAATTGATTTATCATTTGATCCTGCCACAACAAGTGCTTTACCACGGCTGGCCCACAGGTCATTCGCAGCTTTCTCAAGGTAGGTAACTTTTGCAGTTCCACCATTCACTGTTGCGCGTCCTGCCTTTGCTGCCAGCAGGTTATACAACTGTACTGCTACAGCACCTTCTTCGGAGGGTTTTATTTGGGTTCTGTAATCGGCGTTGGCTCCGGTTAACGACAGGATTGATTCGAAGTGATAATGGCGAGCCATGTCTTTCTTCGTTTCGCTCACTTCGCGTGCTTTACCGTATTGCACAGTAGACTCAATCGGTGCTACCCAACTGTTGAGGAAGTCAGCAGCAATACTTACAATAACACTTGCTTTGCTGAAATCATAAGACGGAATAATAGCCTGACCTAAAGTTTGCTCATTGGCTTTGAGCATACCATACAGCGAAGACTGATCGTATTGGATATGTTGTGTTGTCGGAAATTTTGTACGGAATTGCGCGAATACTGCTTTTGTACTTGGACTGATTACTGAATTACTTACAATTCTGATTTGTCCACCCTGCCCGGCAATTTCATTTAATTTGGAAGCGATTTGTTTATCAAGATCTTCCCAGTTGATTCTGTCTTTTCCGGCTTTAGGTCCGCGAAGGCGTGCATTGTCATAAAGTGAAAGAACGGAAGCTTCTACTTGTGCATTGATCCCGCCTCTGGTTACTTTAGAAAGTGCATTCGGTTCGATTTTTATAGGCCGGCCTTCCCGGGTTTTTACTACTATACTACAATACTCGCCTCCATTAATATAGGATGACGCGTAGTAGTTCGGAATACTTGGTGTAATATCCGCTGGTTGATTTACATAAGGGATGGCTTTGCGCACAGGCGCTTCACAGGCAGCCAACGCAACAGCCGACATGCCAAAGCCCATCATCTTTAAGAAATCCCTGCGTGAATGACCGAGGTCTTCCTCCGGACCAGGTTGAGCAAATTCATGCTGTGCATTTTTTACAAACTCAGGATTGTTTGCCAGTTGCTCTATACCTTTCCAGTATATCTTTTTAGATTCTTCCATAAATCCTTATCGCGACTCGTGATCGAAATTTTAATCTTCTATATTAATAGTGACACTTAGAACATTCTAACCCACCAATATCTTCTACTTTCATTGCACCATCTCCGGCCTGGTTATGCAACTCAACCAGGTTGTCATAATACTTGTTGCCCTTTGAATTCACGTCGGTTTTACGGTGACAATCGATACACCAGCCCATGGTCAATAAGGAATGCTGGCGAACAACATCCATGGTTTCAACCGGACCATGGCAAGTCTGGCATTCCTGACCGCCAACATTCACGTGCTGAGCATGGTTAAAGTAAGCAAGATCAGGAAGGTTGTGGATTCTCACCCATTCAATAGGTGTATTGGTTTCGTATGCTTTTACAATTTTTGCAATTTCATTCTGCCCGGTAAGGGTACCCTCTCTAATCTGATTATGGCAATTCCAGCACACATTCACAGAAGGGATGGTGGCATTCTTACCTTTCATTGCACCGGTATGGCAGTACTTACAATCTATTTCATATTCACCGGCATGGATTTTATGCGAGAAAGCAATAGGTTGTTTCGGCGCATAGCCTTGTTGGATACCGATGGAGAACAACGCTGCGATCACGGCTTTGAATGTCAGCCCGCTAACCAGGAAAACAACAATGAAAATAAACCCTTTGCTTTTAAATATTGAAGTCGTTGTGATCGGTGAATGAATCACTTCACGGTCCTCTTCAGTAAGTTCTTTCTGATCGAGGAAGCGTTTCAATGCTGAAACTAAAAATCCAAGAATGGTGAGTAACAGTATCAGGATAATGACCATCCCAATGAGAATAATATTCAGGTAATTGCCAGCGATGTTGCCACCTCCATCCGGAGTAGGTTGTCCAGCCTGGCCTGGCGCTGTAGGTGCTGGACCTGCAGCTGCTTTTGCTTCTTCAGCTTTAACATAGGCGAGAATATTCATCACATCCTCTTCTTTAAAACTCGAGAAAGAAGTCATCTGCGTTTTGTTGTACTCATTGTACAACTTCACGGCATAGTCATCTCCACTGGCGATAACCGCCGAGGAATTTTTTACAAATTTTATAATCCAATCGATGGATGGTGCTCTTTCATCCACCCCGGCCAACGCTGGCCCTACAAGTTTCTGAGATACACGGTGGCAAGCTTTACAGTTCGCATTAAACAAAGACTCACCCGCACTGATGGCAGCGGGTTCAGTAGGAATGTCCTGAGCGTGAGTGAAATGGGATAAAGCGAAAACGAAAATAAAGAGGAGAAACTTGCAAGCGGAGGAAGTAAAGTGTTTGGTCATGTTAGGTTCAATGTCCGTTTTCAAAACAAGCAGCGCAAATCTACTATCGTAACTCATTATTTCAAATTTAATTTGGAGCGTAAGACCATAAATTATAAGCGATTTTGCACTCTTTGCAAAAAGTGCCGAAAGGTAAAAATGGATTGCGATTAACTGAATTAAAAAAGTAATTTAGAATGATTCTAACTAACTTGACATGCAATTTCGATGTAATTTTTCGTTACGCATTTTCAGGATCAGCCGCTCACTTTATTAAAAAGTGATTAGAAACGAGGTAACTCCCTATCAGTTACTTCCATCCCTCCTCGATCCCTAATCCAAATAATGCAAAATCATACTTGACCGGATCGCTTACGTCAAGACGTCTGAGTTGGTTAGTGAGTTCAAGCGCAGTTTGCCAATCGGTCTGTTTTCTTTTGATCAACTTGAGCAATCGCGCTACACGGACAACGTGAAGGTCGCACGGACAAATCAGTTGTGATGGTCTTATAGTCTTCCAGAGACCGAAGTCGACGCCTTTATCATCGTTTCGTACCATCCACCGCAGGTACATGTTGAGCCGTTTGCACGTAGAGTTTCTTTCCGGACTGGCAATGTGTTTGCGTGTGCGGGTTGGAAAATCCTGCAGGCTAAAAAAAACCTGCTGAAAATGGATCAATGCATTTTCAACATGAAGATCACCCGGATCCAATTTGAACGCAGCCTCCAATGAATAATGGACTTTATAAAAGTTTCGGAAAAACGCAATAAAGTATAGTGTATCCGTGGGATTAAACGTGCGGTGTTTAAATGAAAGAAACTGCTTCAGGTCATTTTCCGTATGATTCAATATAAAATCATACGGCGCATTATCCATCAAGGTCATTAATTCACGACATTTTCGAACGATCGTAATGCGTTGGCCCCAGGCGAGCACCGCAGCAAAAAATCCGGCAATTTCAATATCCTGTTGTTTCGTAAACGCATGGGGAATAACAATCGGATCATGTTCAATGAATTCAGGCCGGTTATACAGGTCAACCTTTTCGTCGAGTAGCTCCTTAAGTTGTGCTGCTGAAAATTTTGACCGCCCCATAACACAACAATACTTTATTTTTTTAGTGGTGCCAACAAAGTTTCAAATGCCTTTTGATTTGATCAACTATATTTAAGATAATGTCGCTTAATGAGTTTGTTTTTTTATGGTGTCTCCCATCTATCCGTTGCGGAGAAGGTGTATTGGAAGCCAACTAAATACATTGATTTTTAACGTGTTAATTTCCTCATGAAAAAATTCCTGAAAGTATTTGTCTTCATCATGATAAGTGTGTTCGTCCTTGCACTTGGCTTTGTCCTGATCACTTTTCCTCCTGTGATGACCGGTATGGGAGCAAAGACCATGTGTTCCTGTGTTTTTGTGACGCACCGCTCCCCGGAAAGTGTCCTGGAAAAGGAACTTCGGGTTTTCCCTGGCCTTACATGGTCAGACATTACGGTCAATAAAAAGGATTCTTCAGTAACCGCTACCTTATTATGGAATAGAAGCAAAGCCATATTCCGGAAAGGCTTAGGATGTACGTTGCTTTATGAAAAATCCGAAGAGGCGGTACGCGCGCAAAAAATAAATCGTCCGGATTTAGCGCCATCTGTTAATCAGGATACAATACCGTGGCCACAAGGCAATAAACGTGATACGATAAAGCTGAGTGGCGTAAACTATACTGTATTACAAAACGCCGTTGACGAAGCGTTCGTTGATATTGATCCGATAAATCCAATTCATACGCATGCCGTCGTTGTTGTATACAAAGGTAAGCTCATCGCAGAAAAATATGCGGCTGGATTCGATTACAACTCAAGGTTGATGGGTTGGTCAATGACCAAGAGCATAGCCAATGCGTTGATGGGCATACTCTCAAAAGAAAACAAGCTGGATGTGGACGACCCTGCTCCGGTTCAGGAGTGGCAGGAAGATGAACGCAAAAAAATAACGATTAATCACCTGCTCAACGGTACAAGCGGATTGGCGTGGTCTGAATCTTATTTTAATCCGGTTGCACCTTTTCATCAGATGTTTATCCGTAGCGATGACAAAGCGGCTTATGCAGCATCGCTGGAATTGGAAGAACAGCCCGGAACGTTTTTCGAATACTCCAGCGCAAATACAAACTTATTATCGCGCATCATTCGACACGAAGTTGGTAACGAAAATTATTATCGGTTTCCATACGAAAAATTATTTCATAGGATCGGGATGAATAACGCCATTATCGAACCAGATGCTTCCGGAACGTTCGTGTTATCTTCTTACTGCTACGCATCCGCTCGTGACTGGGCCAGATTCGGTTTACTTTATTTAAACGATGGTGTCTGGAACGGAGAACGAATCCTTCCCAAGGGATGGATAGCTTACTCAACAACACCTGCTCCACCTGCTCCCAAACAACAATATGGCGCACAGATCTGGTTAAATCTCGGAAATGAAAATAATCCCGAAGACAAGGAATTCACCGGGTTGCCGAATGAAGCTTTTTTGTTTGAAGGTTTTGAACGGAACTCGGTAGTCATCATTCCTTCCAAAGAATTAGTCGTCGTAAGATTGGGTGTTACGCACAATAAAAATTTTAATCATGGTAATCTCATCAATGGTGTGATGGCAGCTTTACCGCAATAATGTTTACGGTCTAATGGTATTATCCACACCGTAACGTATACCGCATACGTTGCGAATGGCATCCAGTGTTTCCATTAGATCGAGTGTATCCTGATGTGTCATCACAGGGCTCTCTGTTATGTTTTTAAGCAGGCAGTCCGTTACGTGTTGTGCTTCGAACTGATATCCGTAGCCATCTTCGCGATAAACTTCTATTTCTTTTAATTCTTCTTTTCCGATGCCAAGAAAAATCCTTGAGGATGCATTATGAAAGCGATCCCGGATCTCGATTCTTCCAGCCGTACCGGCAATCGTGGCCTGCACCGGCGTATCAGCAGCAAACGAAGACGAAAGTGAAGCAAGTACTCCTTCACGATGTCTTAGCGTCATAGCACATTGCTCATCCACTCCGCTAGGATAAGGAATCATCATCGCCTGAATATCTTCCGGTTTACCGAAAAGCGATTGTGCCATAAACACCGGGTAAATCCCCACATCTAACAATGACCCTCCTCCGAGCAACGGATCGTATAGACGCTGCACAAGTGGTTCCGGTGCATAGAAACCAAAATCAGCCTGAAGCCATCGAAGTTCACCGAGCACACCTGAATCGATGATTTCGATAATTTTTTTATACTGTGGAAGAAACTTAGTCCAAAACGCTTCCATCAAAAATACCTGGTTCGTCCTGGCGAGATCGATCATCTCACGAGCTTGTTTCGTATTTAAGGCAAATGCTTTCTCACATAATACCGCCTTCTTATGATTAAGGCAAAGCATGGTGTGCTCATAATGAAAGCCATGCGGTGTTGCAATGTAAATAACATCAACATCGGACATGGCCAGCTCTTTATAGTTGGTAAAAACCCTTTCTATGCCATAAGTCTTGGCGAAATCATTTGCTCTATTTTCATCACGCGAAGCGATTGCATGCAAAACGGCATCTTTTACCAGGCGCAGATCAGCGGCAAACTTGGCGGCAATTTTACCACAACCTAAAATTCCCCAGCGTATTTTTTGACTCATAATAAGATCCTTTTGGCGGATGCGTGTAAATTAAGCATTTTTAGAAAGTATGCGTAAAAGAAGCGGACTCTTCCACTTCAAACAATTTTCAATTGACCACACCGGATCTGCCATGAAGGTGGGCACCGATGGTGTTTTGCTTGGAGCGTGGGCACATCTTAACAATGCAGCAAGGATATTGGATATCGGCACAGGCTCGGGTGTGATCGCTATCATGCTGGCACAGCGTTCTGCCACCGAAGCGAAAATCGATGCCGTAGAAATTGAAAAACAGGATGCGGACCAGGCATATCTTAATGTTATGAATTCACCGTGGCCACAAAAGATCACAATTCATCATACAGCCATTCAAAATTTTCTTCCCGAAGAACAATATGATCTCATCATTAGTAATCCTCCCTACTTCAGTAACAGCTACGAACCACCGGATGAAAGGCGAATTAAAACACGTCATACAACCGCTTTAACTTTTCACGAGTTGCTTCAAGCTGTGCTTCGGTTGCTCAACACAGCGGGTACTTTTAATGTAGTATTACCGTATACCGAAGGATTGGCTTTCAGAAAAATGGCCATTGATTCCGGATTGTATTGCACGCGATGCTGGTCCTTCCGTGGTAGAAAAGGAAAACCAGTAGAACGTTTCCTCTTTGAGTTTTCAAGAAGAGAAGGAAAGTGCGAAGAAGGAGACTTTGCGTTGTTTAACGAAGGCGAAGAATGGTCTTTTAAATACAGGCAAATAACAGGTCCGTTTTACCTAAAAGCTTAAGATGATCGAAGATTTCTGTTTTTGCATGTATTCCAGATGGTAGAAACAGCTCAGGCTTAATTTTATTGTAGCCCTTAATGACTAAGTAAATAATGATAGTTCCTGTACCACTAATCAGACCCTGCGTTGTGGTATCTGTAAAATCAACAACCAACTTTATTATAACGGTTAATGGGATGCTTTTGCTGCCGTATTTTTATAAGAAGAGTTTGGTGACTTATTCGAATTTGCACCCGCAACACCGCCTATAACAGCACCCAGAATAGAACCACTGATTGACCCCAATACGCCTAAAAAAGCGCCAAGCACAGCACCACCAAAGGCTCCGGTGAGTAAATTTCTAATACAATTGTTCATAACGGCAATTTGTTTATAGAAATAAACAGATGGTTTAAGAAAATAACGCATTTCTAAATAAAAAGATTTCTGAACAATATTCCGGCAAGAAGGAAATAGATAAAGAAAAAAAGACGTTTCTATAATTTTATCTAATTGAAACTCAAAGTTTTACAAAATATTTTTTACTTGTTTAAACATACAATTACAAACTTCCGTTATACTTGCATATAAAATTTAAAAACTTATGAAAAAACTAAACCTTTTATTAGCCCTCCTCACCGTTGGTAGCGTTTCCTTTGCTCAGACTACATGGACCATTGACAATGTCCATTCTAAGATTGGTTTCAGTGTAGCCCATATGGGTGTAGCAGAAACTGAAGGAAAATTTAGTGAATACGAAGGAACAGTAGTAACCAAATCCCCCAAAGATTTTGATGGTGCCGAGGTAACTTTCAGTGCTAAAGCGGCTTCTATCGATACAGACAATGAAAGAAGAGATGGACACCTTAAGTCTGCTGATTTCTTCGATGTAGAGAAATATCCTACAATTACATTCAAAGGTAATCTCGTTAAAGACGGTGCAAAATATAAACTAAAGGGTGACTTCACCATGCATGGTGTTACCAAGAAGGTTGAATTTGATGTTACGGGCGGTTCCACTGTGGATACTGGCCGTGGGATTAAATCAGGTTTTAAGTTTACAGGGGTTATCAACCGTCAGGATTATGGCCTGACATGGAGTAACAAAGTGGCTACTGGCGAACTTGTAGTTGGTGATGACGTAGAATTATCCATTAAAGTAGAATTGGATAAAAAAGCATAAACATTAATGTCGTTTCTTAAACCGTTGCTTTCCGAAAGTGACCTTTAAGGAACGACTTTCTTTCTGCCGTGGCATCCAATTATTCAAGTGTATTCATGTGTTTAATGGGAGCATCATAAAGTTATTTGACGATGAAAATTGAAGAGGAGATACGGCAACCAAAATTCAAATCAGCCAACGAGAAAGCATTGATCAATCTGATCTTTACGTCCAACTGGCTTCACAATAAGCAACAGGAATTATTTAAACCTTACGGGATTACCCCGCAGCAATATAATATCCTCCGCATCTTAAAGGGGCAACATCCCAGCAGCATTTCCGGCACCGAAATTAAAAACCGAATGCTTGATAAAAATTCTGATGTTTCCCGCCTGCTCGACCGTCTTGTTATAAAAGCGCTTATCGAAAAAAAAACTTGTCCGATCGACAAACGTGCGAGCGACGTATTCATAACCTCTGCCGGGTTGACCCTTTTAGACAAGTTGGCCAATAAGCAAAAAGAGATGGATATGATCTTATCACTTAACAAAGAAGAAGCAGAGCAACTCAGCAATCTGCTCGACAAAAGTCGCGGGACTTAAAGAACCCCAAATCCACAGGCAGTAAAATTGAAGTGATTAAGTAGCGTCGTAATGATAATTAATCATGAAAAATTTCATTTTACTACTTTTCCTACTTGTTTTCTCAGCAGCCGTACGCTCTCAGGATTCTACCGACGTTGATGATTATGAACATTTACCAGCCCATAGTTTAAGGTTGATTGCCACTGTAGTAAATCCTGGAACTGATGTAATGGTAATCCACGTGGAGCATGTTGTTGAATACAGTCGCGGGGTTACATCTACGCCAAATTCCGGTGATGAAATCGCTGTAAGGCTACCGGGTAGAAACAGTCCGGCGGAAAATGCACGCATCGAAGTTGACCTCATGGAAAAGATTGACATTGGAGCGCTGCCATCCTCATACATCATGCTGAATTTCCGAACGATCGAATAATTTACCGTCCCCCCGAAACATCGAGAATAGCGCCGGTGCTAAATGAAGCGTCGTCCGATAATAACCACAAAATAGCTTTGGCAACCTCCTCTGGTTGACCACCGCGTTGCATTGGAATATTATGTTTTACACGGTCAACTCTACCGGGCTCTCCCCCACTTGCGTGGATTTCGGTGTACACAATTCCCGGTCTTACCGCATTCACGCGGATCCCTTCCGCAGCAATTTCCTTTGCCAATCCAATAGTCAACGTTTCAAGCGCACTTTTTGAAGCTGCATAATCAACGTATTCAAATGCGCCACCTTGTTTAATTGCTGTCGACGTTACATTTACAATAGCCCCTCCGCTACCTCCAGTTTTCAACGACATTCGTCTTACGGCTTCACGCGAACACAAAAAAGGACCAATCGCATTCACTGAAAAAATCTTTTGCAACCGGTTTGCATCCATGGACATCACCGGGCCCTGTTTCATGAGGATGCCGGCATTGTTTACAAGCGCTGTGATTGATCCGAGCTTTGTATCCACTTCTTCAAACATGCGCTTGACATCCGCTTCGACAGCAACATCACCTTTTATGGCAATCGCTCGTCTACCAAGGGCCGTAACTTGTTTTACCACTTGTTCAGCAGCTACACTGTTGTCACGATAGTTTACTGCTACATCGAAGCCTTGTGCAGCAGCCATCACCGCAGTTGCGGCGCCGATACCGCGACTACCACCTGTAATTAATATAATCTTCGTCATCGTCAGATCTTTGCTAATTCGCTTCGAACAAAGTCCATTAATTCCTTAATGTATTGTCTGCTGAAATCAAAACTGATGTCGGCAGCCTTATAGATTTCTGGAATGCTTTTCATGTATCCAAGCTTCAATGCATTTTGATAACCTTGTAAGCCTTTTGCAGGATCATTCCTGTAATTTCTCCACACGGCGACTGCACCTAACTGGGCCATCCCATATTCAATGTAATAGAAGGGAACTTCGTAGAGGTGCAATTGCTTTTGCCACAGATAATCTTTCGCATCTTTCAGCCCGGACCAATCCGTTACACGGTCTGAAAATTCATCGAATATTGAATTCCATGCCTGCTTGCGATCTTCCATAGACTGGTTTGGGTGTTCATAAATCCAGTGCTGAAATTTATCTATGGTCGCAACCCATGGAAGGGTTTCGATAATATCTTCGAGATGTTCGCGTTTGGCTCTTTTTAGTTCTGCTTCATTGGTAAAGAAACTATCCCAGTGATCCATCGATATCAATTCCATCGACATGCTGGCAAGTTCTGCGACTTCGGACGGCGTTGATTTGAAATCGTTTAACGGGAGATCACGCGTTAGAAAATTATGAATCGCATGACCACCTTCGTGCATGATGGTAACCATATCCCGTAAGGTTGATGTGGCATTCATAAAAATAAACGGAACACCAATCTCTGCAAGTGGATAATTGTATCCACCGGGTGCTTTACCTTTTCTTGATTCCAGATCGAGGTGTCCCATCTCGCGCATAATCTCAAGACATTGACCCAGGAAAGGATCCAATCGGCGAAACACTTCGATCGTTTTATCCGCCAATTCCTTTCCATCGCTAAATGGTTTTAATGCTTCGCGACCTTCAGGATCTACCGCTTTGTCCCATGGCCTTAACGCATCAACTTTCAATAATTGTTTTCTTTCTTTCGACAAATCATCCAGGATAGGCACCAACTCTTGTTGTATAGCTTCATGAAAGTTAAAACAATCCTGTGGCGTGTAATCAAAACGACCCAACGACTTAAACATGTAATCCCTGAAATTCGGAAAATCTGCATTTGTAGCCACTTCATGACGCAATGCGATGAGCTTCGAGAATAAAGAATCAAGTTGCTCTTTGTCCTCAAGTCTCCTCGTGCTTATCTTACGATACACTTCCTCACGTTTAATTCTGTCTGTAGACATGAGCAACACAGCCGCTTGCGGAAGCGTTAATTCTTTTCCATCATAGGTAATGGTCATCGCACCGGAGATTTGTGCATACTTTTGCGTCTCGGTATTTATTTCCGTATACAGCGGAACATTCTTTTCGCGAAAAATCTCAATTTCTTTTTTGAGGCTTCTGATCAGAATGTCAAACCCAGGTTGGCTTTCCAACTGGTTAAGATATGGAGAAGCAGCTACTTTTTTATTGAGCTGATCTGAAACAGGTGCGATCTGCGGCTGAATATTTTGGATGAAGTCCTGGTATGCTTTCAGGTAATCCTGATTTTCGGTATAACATGTCATCCGAATGTAACGCCATGCCATATCTTCGCTTATCACCGATTCAAGTTCGCTCCGATCTGAAAACCATTTTTTAAGATCCGATTCGGACGCGATATTCCTTTCCAGAAGGTTATTGAAATAAGGCTGGAGTTGAGCCCATGTAGTTACAACAAAAGGCTCAGGCAAAAATTGGCGAACCGGACGTGTTATCTTTGATGTTAATTCCATAATTGTCTTTTTGATCGAGACAAAAATAGAATGAAATTGCAATGATGCCAGAAATTAACCGAAGAACTGGATTCGATTCGGATTTTCTAGAGGATTGTTATGAAGTTCTTTTTGTCCTCGACAACACTTTCCATAAAATCGTTCCATTCGGCCGGGCTTGGCGTATGACTTTCAAATAAATTAAGCAAGTCCTGAACAATTTCAGTTTCAAGGCTTAGTGCTAAAATGATGTTTTTAACAAAGTTGATTTCGCTTTGCGTTACCTTGCCATCGGCATAAACAATCTGCATCACATCATATAACAGATTCATTCTATTGTCAACAGAATCCGGCACAAAGAATTCATGATTGGTTGTATCTTCCAGCAATTCATTGATTTGCCACTCTTTAAGTCCACGGCGTAGGCCAATGGTTAAAATGAGCCGCTTTTCTTCGTAATCCAGATCTCCATCAGTAGATGCAAGGGCGATCAGGTTTCTGATATAATTTCGTTTGTACTTTGTGCGCTGATGTTCAAAAAAACTTGTCATAAAGAACCGTATGGTTCCGCACCTATTGCAAAACAACGCCCAAAAAGCCTTTGTCTAATATAAACCATCTGAGAATGTGCTCAGGAAAAGATTATTCGGTAAAATTTAAGGGATGTAATATTTTATACTGATAAAGATAAAATCACCTTGCCAAAAACAATTTGCATTGGGAATAAAATTTTCAAAATGGGACAGTCGCCTAATTAACAGATAAAGCCGCGAGTCTTTTCAGTAAAGGCGGATGAGAATAATGAAAAAATACATACACAGGATGCGGGTATAAATTGCTGAGATTATCTACTGAGAGTTTCTTCAACGCATTTGAAAGCGCAAGGCCATCGTAGGTCTCCTTCGCATAAGCATCTGCTTCGTATTCGTTTTTACGACTGATCATACTCATAATGATTCCGGTAATACCAGAAATTGGTGAAAACAAAATGCCGAACGCCATCAGGTTGAGTGCTACGGAAAGTTGATTCCCACCCAGCGCAACCGACACATCTCTGTTAAAGATCATGAGCGACAAAACGAAAAGCGTGAATACAATCTGAAGCACCGATAAGACGTAACTTAAAATAATGTGTTTCTTTTTATAATGACCAACTTCATGCGCCAGTACGGCCACCAACTCTTCTGTTGAGTGATTGTTGATCAGTGTGTCGTAAAGTACAATCTTCTTCTTGCCGATCCCGGAGAAAAAAGCATTAGCCTTATTCGAACGTTTGGAACCATCAATCACATAAATATTATCCAACGGGAAGTTTACTTTTTTAGAAAATGCCTCGATCGAACGCTTTAACTCTCCATCCGGAAGAGGCGTGAGTTTATTAAACAAGGGAAGAATTAACGAGGTGTAAAACATATTTACAAACAAGACAAATAATGCAGCAACGATTGAAAACCAGATCCAAAAGTCCTGGCCGATCTGTTGTATTAAGTAAAGCATAAGCGAGATGAGCGCACCACCAATGAGCGCACCAAGAAGATAACCCTTAAGCTTATCTGATATAAATGTGCCTACAGTAGTTTTATTAAAACCATATTTTTCTTCAATAACAAACGTACTATACCATTGAAATGGAATGGAGATCAGATCACTGGCCAACATTAATATCCCAAAGAATGCCAGCGTTAATAAAATATCATCCTGTATAAAGTCTCGTAAAAAAATATCAAGCCATCCAAAACCACCCAGGGCTAGCATACAAAAGGAAACGATGAAACTAAAGGTAGATGTAAGAAAGGAAAACCTGGTTAACTCGCGATGATATTGCATTGACCGAAGATATTTATCGCGATCATAAAAAGAGGCTATCTCAGCCGGAATTTCATTCCGTTGAGCCTTCAGGTTGATGTAATCGAGAATCTGTTCGAAAAGATAACTAACCGTTGTGATGGCAAGGATAACGTAAAGTATAGTTTCAGAACTCATTTGATAAATTGTGTTACAGGTGTATTGATCATTCACGTAGGAATGCCACCACAAATTAACTTAGAATATTTTACTTTGAAAATCAGCCTCTCTGATCAAAAGTGATAACTGTGTTCGCAACACGTTACAAAACAACATGCGCAGGAAGTTCATGCGAGATAATGATGACTTAGCAAAAGCAGGCATAAAAAAAGTCGCCTTAGTTGACGACTTTTAGTTAAACTGGATTATTGCAATCACCCGAAAGTACGGGTTGGATCATCCTCGAGGCTATCCTTCTCATCACCGCCGAGGCTGTAGGAATTATTTTCTTCATCTTCCGAACCGATTGCTTCGTTGCGATCATCGAGTTCGCTACCGGGAATGTCAATATCGCGGGCAGTAAAATCCACTGGCCATGTACGGTGCTTAAGCTGTTCATCGTCACCACCATCCAGACTCAGGTCACGAGGGCCGAGTGCTTCGTAGTCTTCCTTATTCAGGTCAGCAGGACCTTTCGTTACTATATGTGTTCCGCGCGAAGGTGGAAAAACATCCTCGCTATCTTCCCGCTCCATTGATGGTGCACCAGGCGTACGGGTCAGGTGATCGGGATCAATACCCGTTCTCTCTACTTTGTTCATCCTGTTCATGATATCTTCCGATGGCGGATAATTGCCAGGTAACCCTTTATTTTCTTCCGGCTCACTGTTTCGGCGGTCATTTTCCGCTCTGATATTTTCTTTATTTTTTTTCATA